>CAMDCE010000037.1 GCA_945889625.1 Asaia bogorensis
GCATCAAAATTGGCCTGCAACTCAGTTTCGGCGGGCACCAGTTTGCAAAGCGCCCGCGGTTCAACAGGAAGAACATGGCCGACAGAGGCTCCTAACGCCGTATCTGGCAGTTGGTGCCGCTCAATGTAGGTCCACCGGCTTCGGTTGTGCTCGATCGCGCCATTCGGAAAATCGAGCAAGCCGTGCAGTAGCGCTGCTCGCGGAATCGTAACCTCGCGCCCTTTTGCCGTCCGGCCCGTCACTTGCGCCCCGGGTGCCATGAGCTGCGACCGAACCCGTTTTTCCAGGCGAGTCCGCGTCTTAGCCAGCAAGCGCGGCACAGCCTCCTGCGGGTACCGCTCCCGTGCCGACTCAGCGATGCCGCGGATCAAGCTGGACACACCTTCCGGCGACCAATTGCCAAACGGGCCAGCCAGGACCCTCTGTCTAGCAGCTTCCGCGAGCAGGTTGATCAACGGCAGACGCCCGGACCCACCCCGCGCGATCCACAAGACCCGACCGTAAACACGGACTAGAGTCGGCGCAGCCTGGTGCGCCAATTCCTCGAGCGTTTGTACTTTCATGGCCGCATGACCCAAGCCGCATGAAGGGAGGAAGGCGCGGCGGTCACTGCATGCGGTCAGCGATTGTCAGCCCGTCGGCCTAGCCGCGCCTTTGCAAGCCTACCAAGCATTCCCTGTGGGTAGCTCTAAGGCAGCAATTCGCTCTCTCGGTCCGTTTCGCCGAGCGAATCTGACCAACCCAATGGCCGCTCAAAAGCAGGGACAGCGTTAGGGACAAAATAGTCCGGTCGCGAAATCCGATTCTGTTCACAAGGGGTTAGCAGGAAGCCCTTGAAGATCGAATAGCTTGGACATCGCCGGCGCTCCCGAGTTTCATGCCCGCCTTATAGGCGAGAAGCTCGCCTTATAGGCGAGCCTATCGAGTGGAGGAAACATGGACCTGGGTCTCAAGGGCAAGCGTGTATTGGTCACCGGCGGCACCAGGAGCATCGGCCGCGCCATCGTCGATGCCTTCGTGGCGGAAGGCGCCGTTGTCGGTTTCTGCGCCCGCGATGCCAAGCTCGTGAAGCAGCGCGAGGCCGAGTGGCAAGGCAAGCAGGCGCGCGTGCAAGGCGTCGCGCTAGACGTCACCGACGATCCGGCCCTCAAGAAATGGATCGATAGCTTTGCCGCCGAAGGAGGCATCGACCATTTCGTGGCCAACGTCAGCGCGCTCAGCATCGAGGACACCGAAGAGAGCTGGCGCAGGAGCATCGAGGTCGACCTGGTGTCGACCGTGAATTCCGTGCGCCATGTCCGCCCGCACATCGAGAAGAGCGGCGCCGGCGCCACGCTGACGATCATCGGCACGGTGTCGCTGGTCGAGGTCGCCGGCGGCCCGACCCAGCCCTATCGCTCGGTCAAGGCGGCGCTGGTGCCGCTGGTGAAGTCGCTGGCCGTCGACCTCGCGTCCAAGGGCATCCGAGCCAACATGGTATCGCCCGGCACGATCCTCGAGGACGGCAACAGCTGGGGCCGCCAGCGCGATGCCGGCAGCGAACGCTACAAGCGGGCGCTGGCACGCAACCCCACGGGACGCATGGGCACGCCCCAGGAGATCGCCAGTGCGGTCGTGTTCCTGGCCGGTTCGCCGGCCTCGTTCGTGAGCGGCATCAACATGGTGGTTGATGGCGCCATTACGGTACGGGTGCAGTACTGAGCGTCATGCCGCGTACGCCCTGGCCACTGGTCGCCTTGCTGGTCGCCGCCGGCATCGTGGCGGCGTTCCATGTCGGAAAAGTGCCGCCCTCGATTCCCTCGATCCGCGAGGAGCTCGGCGCCAGCTTGCGTGAGGCCGGCTGGATCCTGTCCACGGTCAACCTGATCACGGCTCTGAGCGGCATGGCGATCGCGCTGACCGCCGACCGGCTCGGCCATCGCCGGCTGGTCCTGTTCGGAACCGCGCTTTGCGTCGTGGCAAGCGGGTTCGGGGCCTTCGTCGGCAATGTCGATACGCTGCTGGTTGCGCGGGTTTTCGAGGGCCTGGGTTTCATCGCCGTCGTGGTCGCCCTGCCGACCCTGATCCTGCGCATCGCCCAGCCTGCCGACCAGCGGCTGGCGATGACGTTCTGGACGTCCTACATGCCGGCCGGCGCGGGCACGATGATGTTGATCGCGGCGGTCGTGCTTCCCGGCACGTCGTGGCGCATCGCCTGGCTGGTCGCTTCCGGTGCCTCTGCCGTCATGCTGGCGGCCCTGCTGCTGCGCGCCCTGCGTCGACACGAACTCGACCGGCAGCCGGTGAAGCGACGACCGGTCCTGCATGAGATGGCAGAGGTTGCGAGCAGCAGCGGACCACTGGCGATCGCGATCTGCTTCGGCGCCTACGCGTGCTGCTGGTTCGCTGTCATCGGCTTCCTCCCCACTCTGCAGATCGAGCGCCTGGGGCTCAGCACCTCGACCGCCGCCATCGTCACGGCGGTCATCACCTTCATCAATGTCGGAGGCAACCTCGCGGCCGGCTGGCTGATGCGGCATGGCTTGACGCGCGTGGTCGTGATCGTGGGTTCTGCGGTATCGATGGCGTTCTGCGCCGCCGGCATCTTCGTTGACGGCGTGCCTGACCTGTGGCGGCTGATCCTGGCGGGCGTTTATTCCGCCGTTATCGGTGTCATACCCGCCGCCCTGTTCACGGCGCTCCCGGTCCACGCGCCGCGCCCCGAACTGGTGAGCGCCTCCACGGGACTGCTGATGCAGGGCTCTGCCATGGGCTCGGTGATCGGTCCGCCGATCACCGCCGCACTGGTGTCTACCGGCGGTTGGCCTGCCGCTGCATGGCTGACATCTACGGCTTTGGCGGTCGCCGCCGGAGCCGGCGCCTTCCTGCACTGGCGTGAAAAGCGTAAGCTCGCCGCATGATTTACGTCGATATCGTCTCTGACACCATCTGCCCCTGGTGCTACATCGGCAAACGCCGTTTCGAGCGCGCGCTCGATCTCAGCGGCCGCAACGACGTGGCGATTTCCTGGCGGCCGTTCCAGCTCAACCCCGACATGCCACCCGAAGGCATGACACGCGACGACTACGTCCGGGCCAAATTCGGCGGCGGCGACCGGCCGCGCCAGATCTACCAGGCGATCGCCGAGAGCGGGCGCGAGGCCGGCATCGAGTTCCAGTTCTCGCGCATAAGGCGCACGCCCAACACCGTGCTGTCGCACCGGTTGGTCCATTGGAGCGCCAAGAACGAGCGCCAGGACGAGGTCGTGGCCGAGCTGTTCAAGGCCTACTTCGAGCAAGGCCTCGACATCGGCGACCTCGACGTCCTGGTGGAATGCGGCCTGCGGGCCGGCCTCGAGGATCTGCGTACGCGCCGTTATTTGATGAGTGACGAGGGCCGGCAGGAAGTCGTGGCCTCCGATGTCTATGCTCGCCGCCTCGGCATCAACGGCGTGCCCTGCTTCATCGTCAACCGCAAATACGCCGTTTCCGGCGCCCAGCCGCCGTCGGCCTTCGTCGAGGTCTTCAATCTCGCCGAACGCGACGCCGCCACCAGCGCGGCGCAATCGACCGCCTGAGGCCTTCATATGATGATCAGCATATGATATGTTGATTGTCATAAAATGCCCCCAAACCCCACCCGCAAGGCCCTGACCCGGACTGAAATCTTCGGCCATGCCGGCCGCCTGTTCCGGCTGCGCGGCTATGCCGGCACCAACATCGACGACATCATGCTGGCCGCCGGCCTGACCCGTGGCGCCTTCTATGCGCATTTCAAGTCGAAGGACGACCTGTTCGCCGAGGTGGTGCGGGCCGGGGACGGCCTGCTGACGCGCCTGCGGGCCCCCGGCAGCGATGTGCTGAAGGTGCTCGACATCTATCTCGCCAAGGACAATCTCGCGGCCAATGCGCTGCTCTGTACGCTGGCGGCCTTGCCGGGCGACGTCGCCCGCGCGTCCCTGCCCGCCCAGCTCGCCTATGCCAACGGGCTGTACAGCCTGATCGCCGAGCTGGCGCGCGGCCGCAAACGCAAGCTCGATGCCGATGCCACAGCGGCGGCAATCCTGGCAATCGGGGCAATCGGCCTGGCGCGCGCCAGCGGCGACCGGCGGCTCAGCGACTGGCTGCTGCGCTGTGCACGGCAGGCGGCGCGGGCGCTGCTGCGGCCGTCGCCGCTGCCCCGGCGAGCTTCGCCAAAGCAGAAACGATCCCGGTCACGCCCGAAAGCCGCTGGCGCTCGTCGGCCCAAACGCGCTGCACGATCACGCGGTGGTCGGGCCTGAGTTTCACGAGAGGCGCATTCTTCTGGATCCAGGCGATCAGCCGCTCCGGTCGCTCGAACTTGTTGTCGTGGAATGAGAACACCAACGCCTTCTCGCCGGCATCGATCTTCTCCACGCCGGCGGTGCGGCAGAGCAGCTTCAACGCCACAGTGTTGAGCAGGAACTCGGCCTCGACCGGCATCCTGCCGAAACGATCGACCAGTTCGGCGGCGAAGGCGTCGATCTCGCCCTGGTTGGCGAGCTGGCCGATCCGGCGATAGAGGCCCATGCGCACCGAAAGGTCGGCGACGTACTCCTCCGGAATCAGCACCGGGATGCCGAGATTGAGCTGCGGCGACCAGTCCGCCTTCTGCGCTTCGTGCACCCTGCCCCGGGCGGCCGACACCGCCTCCTCGAGGAGCTGCTGGTAGAGCTCGATGCCGACTTCGCGGATGTGGCCCGACTGCTCCTCGCCCAGAAGGTTGCCGGCGCCGCGGATGTCGAGGTCGTGGCTGGCGAGCTGGAAGCCGGCGCCCAGAGTGTCGAGAGTTTGCATCACCTCCAGCCGCTTGGACGCGGCCTCGTTCAGCGCCCGGCCGGGCGGCACCGTGAGGTAGGCATAGGCTCGCGTCTTGCCACGGCCGATGCGGCCCCTCAGCTGATAGAGCTGGGCCAGGCCGAACATGTCGGCGCGGTGGATCACCATGGTGTTGGCATTGCTGATGTCGAGCCCGCTTTCCACGATGTTGGTCGACAGCAGCACGTCGAACTTGCCGTCGACGAAATCCTGCATGGTGTTTTCGATCGTCGTCGGCGCCAGGCGGCCATGCGCCATGGCCATGCGGATCTCGGGCACCAGCTCGCGCAGTTCGACCGCGATCGCCGCCAGATCCTCGATGCGCGGGCAGACATAGAAGGTCTGTCCGCCGCGGTATTGCTCGCGCAGCAGCGCCTCGCGGATGGTGACGCCGTCGAACGGCGTAACGAAGGTGCGCACGGCCAGGCGATCGACCGGCGGCGTGGCGATCAGGCTCATGTCGCGCACACCGGTCAGCGCCAGCTGCAGGGTGCGCGGGATCGGCGTGGCCGTCAGCGTAAGAACATGGACGTCGGCCCGCAGCTCCTTCAGCCGCTCCTTGTGCGCCACGCCAAAATGCTGCTCCTCGTCGACGACCAGCAGGCCGAGATCCTTGAACTCGACGCTCTTGGCCAGCAGCGCGTGGGTGCCGATCACGATGTCGACCGTACCCTCCTTCATCGCCTGTTTGGTGGCCTTGGCTTCCTTGGCATTGACCAGCCGCGACAGCCGTCCGATCCGCACCGGCAGGCCCTGGAAGCGATCGAGGAAAGTGCGGTGATGCTGGCGCGCCAGCAGGGTCGTCGGCCCGATCACTGCGACCTGCTTGCCCGAGAGCGCGGCGACGAAGGCGGCGCGCAACGCCACCTCGGTCTTGCCGAAGCCGACATCGCCGCAGATCAGCCGGTCCATCGGCTTGCCCGAGGCGAGATCCTCGATCACGTCGGCGATCGCCTGGAGCTGGTCGTCGGTCTCGGCGTAGGGGAAGCGCGCGCAGAACTCCTCGTAGGCGCCTTCCGGCGGACTCATCGTCTCGCCGCGTTGGATGGCG
Source organism: Asaia bogorensis (assembly GCA_945889625.1). Taxonomy (GTDB): domain Bacteria; phylum Pseudomonadota; class Alphaproteobacteria; order Reyranellales; family Reyranellaceae; genus Reyranella. The sequence continues at coordinate 5,869 of CAMDCE010000037.1, forward strand.
CGCTCGGCCGCGATCTTGATCAACCGGTCGGCCATGTCGGCGATGCGCTGCTTCAGCTTGGCCTTGCGCGACTGCCAGGCGACGCCGCCCAGTCGGTCGAGGGCGGCACCCTCCTCCGCAGCGCCATAGCGGCTCAGCACGTCGATGTTCTCGACCGGCACGAACAGCTTGTCGCCGCCATCGTAGGTCAGCCGCAGGCAGTCGTGCCGCGCGTTCTGGATCTCGAGCGTCACCAGCCCTTCATAGCGGCCGACGCCATGCTCGCGGTGGACGACCAAGTCGCCTTCGCTGAGGGCGGCCGCCTCGGCGATGAAGCGCTCGGACGGGCGGCGCTTCCGCGCCGGCCGCGACAGCCGGTCGCCTAGAATATCCTCCTCGCCGATGACCTCCAGGCCATCGAGCACGAAGCCGTGCTCGAGCGACCATACCGCGACGCCCAGCACGCCCGGCGGCAGGCCCTGGACTGTCGCGAAGTCCGGCACCGGCACCGGCGTCGTGGCGCCGTGCTCCTGCAGGAGATGTTGCAGGCGGCTCGCCGAGCCTTCGGTGTAACCGGCGACCACGACTCGCCGGCCGGCCGCGTTGGCTGCCTTCACATGTTCGGCCACCTTGTCGAACAGGTTGACGCCCTGCGCCGTCCGCGCCTGGGCGAAGCCTTCGTGGCGTCGACCGCCGAGATCGATCGTGGTGGGCGCATCGGGTGCGCCGTCGAAGCTGGTGAACTGGCCGACGCTGTGGCCCTCGAGCAGGCGATCCCACTCCGACGGCTTGAGATAGAGCGTCTCGGGCGGGACCGGCTTGTAGTCGGCGCCGCCGCTCATGCCGCCCTTGCCGCCGGTCTTGCGGCGGGCATCGTAGTAGTCGGTGATCAGCTCGTGCCGCGCCTGCAACGCTTCGGCGATCTGGTGATCGGCCGTCACGACGGCGTCGGGGCAATAATCGAGCAGGGTTTCCAGCCGCTCATGGAACAGCGGCAGCCAGTGCTCCATGCCGACATGGCGTTGGCCGGCGGAGACCGCCTCGTAGAGGATGTCCTCGCCCGCGACATTGCCGAACAACGCGCGATAGCCGCCGCGGAAGCGCGCGATGCTGTCGGGCGTCAGCAACACCTCGCTCACCGGCAGCAGGACGACCTCAGAGCGCTCGCCGGTCGAAAGTTGGCTCATCGGATCGAACGAGCGGATCGATTCCAGCGTGTCGCCGAACAGGTCGAGCCGCAGCGGTTCCGACGTGCCCGGCGGATAGACATCGACCAGGCCGCCGCGGATGGCGAACTCGCCGGGCTCCATCACCGTGTCGGAACGGCCGTAGCCATTTTCACCCAGGAACTTCGCGAGCCAGACAACGTCGAGGGTCTCGCCCTTGCGCAGGGTCTTTGCCGCTTCGGCATAGAGGCTGCGCGGCGGCACGCGCTGCAGGGCTGCCCCCGCCGAGGCCAGGATGATGCGGGCCGGCGCGCCGGGTTTCTTGGGCGTGGCCAGCCCGGCCAGCGTCTCCAGCCGCTCGGCCACAATGTCGGGATGCGGCGACAGGCGGTCGTAGGGCAGGCAATCCCAGGCCGGGAAGACCAGCACCTCGCGCTCCGGCGTGAAGAAGCGCAGACCGTCCTGCAGTCGCTCCAGCCGCTGGCCGTCGCGCGCCACGTGCAGGATGTCCTGCCCGCCGGTGGTGCGCGCGATCTCGGCCAGCGCCAGCGAATCGGCGCCCTCGGGCAGGCCGGCGATGGTCCAGCGGCCGGCCTTGCGATGGACAACGGACAGGCGATCGACGAGCGAAGACACTAGAACCTCACGCGAAAAGCCATCAGGCGTCGCAGCACTGGCGTATCGGCCTCTACCGGAACCTCCTCCTTGCCGCTGACCCAGTCGAAGATGTCGTTGTCGCCGACATCGAGCAGTCGTTCGTACTGGTCGAGTTCGGCTGCTCCAAACGAGCCGATATGGGCGCGCGCGAACTGGCCAAGGAGAATGTCGTTCTCCTTGTTGCCGCGATAGACGCTGCGATAGAGCAACCGCCGCCGCCGCGTCTCCAGGTCCGTGCCGTCGTCCATCTTTTCCCGCTCAGTTTTCCCCAAGGGGGCCCGAAAAAGGGGCGTAGCATATAGGCGGCAGCAGTGGCCAAGTCACGGGGTGATGCGCCCGCAGAGCCTGACGCCCCTTTTCGCCCAGGTCACATCGCTGCCCGGAATCGGGCCGCGGCTGGGCAAGCTTGTCGAAAAGCTGACAGGGCCGCTGGTCGTCGACCTGCTGTGGCATCTGCCCTTCGCGCTGGTCGACCGTCGCAATGCCCCTGAGGTGGCCAATGCCAAGGCGGGCGAGGTCGCCACGCTCACCGTGACGGTCGAGGAGCATCTGGTGCCGCACAACCCGCGCCAGCCCTATCGCGTGTGGTGCAGCGACGAGACCGGCCGGCTCTGCCTCACCTACTTCAACGGCCGCGAGGACTATCTCAAGAAGCTCCTGCCGGTCGGTGAAATCCGGGTGATCAGCGGGCGGATCGAGCTCTACCAGGGCGAAGTGCAGATGACGCACCCCGACCATGTCGTGCCGCTCGACCAGCGCGACTCCATCCTGCGGGTCGAGCCGGTCTACGGCCTCACCGCGGGCCTCACCCAGCGGCCGGTGCAGAAGGCGATCGCCGCTGCCGTCGAGCGCGCACCCGTGCTGACCGAGTGGCAGGACGCGGCCTATCTCGCCCGCCAGCGCTGGACCGACTGGAAGTCCTCGCTCGCCGGCGCGCACGCGCCCGCCGAGGAGGCCGATCTTTCGCCGCTGCATCCGGCGCGGGCTCGGCTGGCCTTCGACGAACTCTTGGCAAGCCAACTCGCCATCGCGCTGGTGCGCCATCACAACCGCACCCTGGCCGGACGCGCCACCAAGGGCGACCGCCGCCTGCACAAAGCGGCCCTCGGCGCCTTGCCGTTCGAACTCACGGCCAGCCAGAAAGCGGCGGTCGAGGAGATCGCGGCCGACATGGCCAAGCCCGAGCGCATGGTGCGGCTGCTGCAGGGCGATGTTGGCAGTGGCAAGACCCTGGTCGCTTTCCTCGCCATGCTGACCGCCGTCGAAGCCGGTGCGCAGGCGGCCCTCATGGCTCCGACCGAGCTTCTGGCCCGCCAGCACTACGCCACGATCGCGCCGCTCGCCGAAGTAGCCGGTGTCAAGTTGGTGTTGCTGACCGGCCGCGACGGCCAGCGCCAGAAGAAGGAGACGCTGAAGGGCCTGGCTGACGGCTCCATCCAGCTCGCCGTCGGCACGCATGCGCTGGTGCAAGAGGATGTCGAGTTCGCCGACCTGGCGCTCGCCGTGGTCGACGAGCAGCACCGCTTCGGCGTGCATCAGCGAATGGCGCTCAGCTCGAAGAGCCAGGCCGTCGATCTCCTGGTTATGACCGCCACGCCCATCCCGCGCACTCTCATGCTGGCAGCCTACGGCGACCTGGATGTCTCCAAGCTCACCGAAAAACCGGCCGGCCGCCAGCCGATCGACACCCGTACCATCCCGTTGGAGCGCATCAACGAGGTGGTCGATGCCACGGGCCGCATGCTGGGCACCGGCTCTCGGATCTACTGGGTCTGTCCCCTGATCGAGGAGTCGGAGGAGGTCGACCTCGCCAATACGGAAGAACGCTTCCGGCTGCTGAGCGCGCGCTTTCCGGGAAAGGTCGGGCTGCTGCATGGCCGTCTCAAGGGCGCCGAACGCGAGGCCACGATGGCGGCGTTCGCCGAAGGGAGGCTGTCGATCCTGGTCGCCACGACGGTGATCGAGGTCGGCGTCGATGTCCCCGCCGCCACCGTCATGATCATCGAGCACGCCGAGCGCTTCGGCCTGGCGCAGCTCCATCAGCTGCGCGGGCGCGTCGGACGCGGCACGGCCAAGTCAACCTGCCTGCTGCTCTACGCCCAGCCGCTCGGCGAGACCGCCAAGGCGCGGCTGGCCATCATGCGCGAGACCGAGGACGGCTTTCGCATCGCCGAGGAGGATCTGCGGCTGCGCGGCGCCGGCGAACTCCTCGGCACACGGCAAAGCGGCCTGCCCGACATGCGGCTGGCCGATCTCGCGGTCCACGCCGAGCTGCTGCAGGCCGCCCGCGACGACGCCCGGCTGGTGATCGACCGGGACCCCGACCTGAAATCCGAGCGTGGCGCCGCCTTGCGGGCGCTGCTCTATCTCTTTCGCCGGGATGACGCCGTGCGAACGCTGCGCGCGGGTTGATCAGCCGCACGTTCTCACCGGTTTCTCACTCGGGTGAGAAGCATATAACGCTGTTGATGCAGGCTTTTTCGTAAGTCTTTCTCACTTTCCGGCCCCCACCCTCTACCCGAGCTGCGAGACATAGGTCCTGAGGGCGGCACGGGCGGTCTCGACGGCCTTCTCCGCCTCGGCGCGGCGCTTGGCCAGCGCCTCGAGGTCGGTCTCCTGCTTGTCGAGGGCGGCGAGGTAGCGGCGCTGCAGATCGGAGTTGGCCGGCACGCGCGCGAGATTGTCGCGCAGCCGTGCCTGCTCCTGCACGATCTGCTGCTTCTCGGCATCGACCTGCGTCAGCCGACGCTGGGCGTCGCCGACGGCCTGCTGAAGTTGCAGCATCTTGGTGAGTGCCTCGCGGGTCTTGGCGTCGAACTCCTTGGCCTGGGCATAGACCCGGATCTGGTCGGCGGCGCCGTCGACCAGCCGCAGCTCCTGCTGCTGTGTCTGCTCCTGCGCCACCTCGATCACTTGCGTCTGGTCGCCGCCCGGCAGTTGGAACGGCAGCCGGTAGTTGCCTTCGCTGATCTCGACACCCTTGGGGTCCGGCTTGACCAGCGTCCAGCCCGGCAGGCGGCGCTGCACGATGATCAGCTGGCGCGCCTCCTTGGCCGGGCCGCGCACGCGATAGACCGTGTTCTGGCGGACCAGCCGCGACAGGCGGAGAACGCCGTCGACGATAGTGCCGTTGGCCAGCCGGTCGGTTTGTGCAGCGTCGCGCTCGATGATGATCTTTTCGTCGAGCGCATAAGCCAGCAGGCGCGTCTCGCCGACCGGGAAGCCTGACAGGCGGGCATCGCCGACATAGGAAACGTTGTTCGCCTTGTCGCGCTCATAGATGGTGAGGATACCCGGCGGCAGGCCGGTCTCACCGTCGTTGGTGATGCGGATCGCCGCCAGCGGATTGCGCGCCGCGGTGTCGGCCTGATAGAGCGCCAGCCGCTGCGCCGGCACCTGCCGGTCGAGGATCGGGATCGAAAGCGTCCGCCCGTTGGCGACGCTCACGGCGCGCGGGAACTTGAACACGACCTGGGTTGCGGCATCGGTCGCTTCGGTCTGTTCGACTCCGCCCGCCATCGGCGGCGGGGGCGCCATGGCCGCCGTGCCGACGCTGCGCTCCTGGAAGCGATTTGCCGGCGACTGGGCGGACATCGGCGGCGGTGGCGGTGCAGCCTTGCGCATATCGGCGGTGACGCCGCCACGATCGACGCCGGGCATCAGACGTCCTGCGACCTCGACGGGGATTTCCGGCCGCGTCACGTAGTAGGCCTCGTAGAGCGCCTGATGGAAGGCGACCGGGCGGCCGGACACCAGCGTGAGCTCGATCTCCTTCCAGTCCTGGCCACTCAAATTCTCGACGGTTGCCCAGCCCTGCAGCGCCGAACGCGGCGCCGCGGCATCGCCCGGCAGGGTCAGGCGATACGAGGCCTTCCACACCGGCGCCGACACGATGTAGGCCACCCGGATCGTGCGCTTGCCCTGCCCGCGCGCCGACAGTTCGAGCGTGCGTGCTTCCTTGGCGCGATTGGCCTGGATGGCAAGCAGCGCCTGCCCGACCTTGTCGCGCAAGGCAGCATCGGTGAATTGCAGGTTCTCGGCATCCTCGAGGATGAACTGCTGCAGGCCACGATCGGTGAACAGAGTGACCCGCGTGCGCTTGGTCGTCCCTTTGCCGTCGCCGAGCGAGATCGTGTCTTCCTCGACCGAGACCACGCGACCGGTGACCGCCTTGGTCCCACCGACCGAGATCTGCGCACCCTTGAGCGCCGCCAGCAGCGCCGCCGGCGATTCCAGCGCGGCCTGGTCGAACGGCATGTCCTTGAAGGCCTGGGTGAGCGGCTCCTTGCCCGGCAAGCTGAGGCCGCCGACGGCGCCCTTGTCGTCGTAAACGACCAGGCTCTTCAGGACGTCGTCGACCTGTTCGAGCGAAACCGTGAGCTTCAGCGTCGCGTCGCCGTCCACGGTAGCTTCGTATTCGAAGTACCCCAACCCGCCCGACGACAGCATGACGCGCTTGAGCGCAAGATCCTGGGCAAGGGCCAAAGTCGGGAAGGCGAGAAGGCCCAGCAGAGCCGTTATCAGCAGATGTCGCATGAAATACCCCCGGCTCGATGCACGCGAGAACCGTGAGCCGCGACTGTGACACAACCGCGGCGGCGGTGGGGTGAATCTAAGAGAGTGCTTCCTTGAGAGCTTCGAACGGCAGGAGCACGCATTCCTGTCGCGACTTGTGGGCCGCAACCGGCGCGAAGGCGTCGAACGGCTCACCCGCCTTGCCTTCCTCCCGTCCGATCGCCCGTTCGGCGTCGTGGCGCAGCATAGCGATGCCGGCCGAATCGCGGCCCACCGCGACCGAGGCCAGCGCCGAGGCCGAGGCCTGGCAAAGCAGGCAGCCGCGCACCTGATGGGCGATCTCGGCGATCTGACCCTGACCGTCGAGCCGTACGTCGACGGTGACGCGGTCGCCACACAGGGGATTGTCGCGCCGCGCCGATTTGGTGGGCGCCGCGAGCTTCCCCGCACCGATCTTGGCCTTGGCAAGCTCGACGATGCGTTCCTGATAGAGCTGGTCGCTCATCTGAGCGTTCGAGCCGCGTGCCGCACGCCGGTCAGAAGGGCGTCGATGTCGGTGTTGTCGTTGTAGGGCGCCATCGAGACGCGCGTCGTGCCGTCGAGATCGAAGCGGTCCATCAGCGGCTGGGCGCAGTGATGGCCGGCGCGCACCGCGACGCCGAACGAGTCGAGCGTCTGCGCCACGTCGTGCGGATGGACGCCATCCAGCATGAACGACACCACGGGATAGCGGTTCTGCAGGCTTGCCGGCCCGAACAGCCGCGTGCCGTCGATCTTCTGCAAGCCGTCCATCAGGCGCTGGACCAGCGCCATCTCGTGGGCATGCGCGGCCGGCCAGTCGAGGGTGGCCATCCACTTGCAGGCCGCACCCAGGCCGATGGCCGGGCCGATCGGCGGTGTGCCGGCCTCGAAGCGACGCGGCGCCGGTGCCCAGGTCGTCTCGGCGAAGGTGACGCGGCCGATCATCGAGCCGCCGCCCATGAACGGCGGCATCGCGTCGAGCAGGTCAGCCTTGGCCCACAGCACGCCGATGCCGTTCGGCCCGTAGGCCTTGTGGCCGGCGAAGACATAGAAATCGATGCCGAGTTCGGCCAAGTCGATCGGACCGTGCGGCGCGCGCTGGGCGCCATCGAGCATCACCTTGGCGCCGACCGACTTGGCCGCTGCGACCACGGCGCGCACATCGACCAGCGCGCCAGTGACGTTGGAGACATGGGCCAGCGAGATAAGCCTGGTCCGTGGCGTCAGCAGCCGCGGCAGGGCCGCGAGATCGATGCGGCCGTCGACCGTGACCGGAATCATGTCGATCTCGACGCCGCTCCTCGCCCGCAGGAGCTGCCAGGGCACGATGTTGGAGTGATGCTCCAGCCCCGACAGCAGGATGCGGTCGCCGGCCTTCAGCAGCGATCCGTAGGAATAGGCGACCAGATTGATCGCCGCCGTGCAGCCGCCGGTGAAGACGACTTCCATCGGCGGAACGCCAAGGAAGGAGGCAACCTCCTCGCGCGCCTTCTCGTAGGACTCGGTCGCGCGCTCGGCGAGGCGATGAACGCCGCGCAGGACATTGGCGCGGCCGGTGGTCTCGTAGGTTCGCACCGCGTCGAGCACGGCATCGGGCGTCTGCGCCGACGCACCGTTGTCGAGATAGTGGACCGGCTTGCCGTCGATGATCGCCGAAAGGATGGGGAACTGCCGGCGGGTGCCGGCGACGTCGAAGCTCATGCCGCGCCTTTCGCCCGCCAGGCGGCCAGCGCCTCGGGCGTGTCGATGTCGGTGATCGCAGCCTCCCCCGCCATCTCGACCTCGCAGACCAGATCGGCATGCTCGCCGATCAGGTGCTTGGCGCCGGTGTCGCCGGCCAACCGGCTCATTTCGGAGAAGAAGCGCCGCGCCCACAGCACGGGGTTGCCGCGCTTGCCGCCCACCGTCGGCACGCAGATCGTGCGGCCTTCGACGGGGCTGAAGGCTGCGATCAGGCGATCGATGAGCCCGGCGGTGACGCCGGGCATGTCGCCCAGCTGCACGATGGCGGCATCGACGTTGTTGCTGAGCGCGCCGATGCCGGTCCGGACCGAGGTGCTGAGGCCCTCGGCGAAATCGGGATTGGTGACGAAGCGCAGCCGCGACTTGGCGGGCACGCCCTTCTCGATGGCCGCCCGCACCTCGTCTGCCATATGGCCCAGCACGACCACGACCTCGACGGCCTGCGAGGCGAGCGCTGCCTTCACGGCATGAACGACCAGCGGATGGCCGTTGGCGTCGGCCAGCATCTTGTTCGGCCCGCCCATGCGCGTCGAGCGGCCGGCGGCCAGCAGCAGCACCGCCACCCGCGGCGCCTGCTGCGGGCCGGCATCCTCGGAGAGGTCGCTATCGTCGCGCGGCTGGGGGCGGCTCGCGATCTCGGCCAAGAGCCCGCCTGCACCCATGCGCACGATCTCGGAGCGTCCGACTGCCAGGCCGGCGGCCAGCCGTTCCAGCACCATGTCGAAGCCGTTGTATTTCGGCGACTTGGCGCAGCCCGGCAGGCCGAGCACCGGCTTGCCGTCGAGTTCGGCGGTCAGCAGCAGGTTGCCAGGGTCGACAGGCATGCCGAAATGAATGATCCGCCCCCCCGCCTTCTCGATGCCGGCCGGGACCTCGTCATGGCGATCGACGATCGCCGAGGCGCCGGCAATCAGGAAGATGTCACAGCCTTCCTGCTTCAGCTCCTTGAGCGCCGCGGCGATCGACGTGGCGTCGTGACCGCAGCGCCGCTCGCCGTTCAAGGTGCTGCCGAGCGATGTCAGCCGCTTGGTGGTCGTGCCGACCGCCTTGTCGAGCACCTTGTCTCGCGTACCGGGCAACCTGGTCTGCACCAACCCCGCCCGCATCGTCTTGAAGGGCGCAATGGAAACCAGCGGCTGGTTGGCCGACTGCGCGACCTCGACGGCGCGCCTGACGGCGCTGCGCGGCGCGGCATAGGGAATGATCTTCACCGTCGCCACCATCTGGCGCGGCGTCACCCGCGCGAACGGCGGCAGGGTCGCCACGGTCACCGATTCGTCCAGCTCGTTCAGCGCATCGATGCGCTCGTGATCGATCACCGCCAGCCCGGCCTCGCGGGCGAAATGATTGCAGCGGCCGGTGAAGGGTGCGGTGATCTCGATGCCCTTGCCCGCCAGCACCTTGGCCAGGGTGGCGGCCGCCTCGTCCTCATGAACGTCGTCGGGATCGAGGCGGGCGGCCACGACCGCCGACACGCCGGCCGCTTTCAGCTTGGCGACGTCGTCATCCGACAGTCGGCGGCCCTTGGCGAAGTTGATCCCGCCGGAACGCCAGCTATGGGCGAGAATCGCGCCGGTAGCCTCGTCGATCGGTGTCTCGCCGAATTTCACGCAGCGACGACCTTCGGCCCGGCCAAAGCCTCGAGCCGGCGCGCCTTGACCTCGATGATCTGGCCCAGGATCGACACCGCGATCTCGGCCGGCGACTTGGCGCCGATGTTCAATCCGACCGGTCCGTGGACGCGGGCGAACTGCTCGTCGGTGATGCCGGCCTCGGTCAACCGCTCCTTGCGCTTGGCGTGGGTGCGCTTGCTGCCCAGTGCGCCGATATAGAAGACGTCGGATTTCAGCGCCGACTCGAGTGCCGGGTCGTCGAGCTTGGGATCGTGCGTCAGCGTCACGACCGCCGTCGAGATGTCGAGCCCCATCTCCTGAAAGGCCTCGTCGGCCCAATCGCGGATGATCTTCACGCCTGGGAAGCGATTGTCGGTGGCCCAGGCGCCGCGCGGATCGACCACTGTCACGTCGAAGCCCAACAGCGTGGCCATCGGTGCCAGCGACTGCGCGATATGCACGGCGCCGACGATGATCAGCCGCGCCGGCGGGACATAGACGTTGAGGAATATCTTCTGGCCGCCGACATCGACCGTCTCGCTGCGCCCGATTGCCATGGCGCGGCGCGCGGCCGACAGGATCGCCGTGTCACCCGCCAGCGCGCCGGTGGCACTGTCGAGATAGACCAGCGCTTCGGCGGCGTCGCTGAGACGGGTGGCGAGCGTCACGGCCCGCCGCTTGCTGCGTGCTTCCTGGAGGGCGGCGAGGGTTTCGGTTTTCATCGGCTCAGCCCACCTTCTCGACGAAGACCTGGACCTTGCCACCGCAGGCAAGGCCGACGTCCCAGGCCTGCTCGTCGGTGACGCCGAAGTCGAGCAGGCGCGGCTTGCCATCCTTGATCGCAGCGAGCGCTTCCCGGACCACGGCGCCTTCGATGCAGCCGCCCGACACCGAGCCGACCATGGCGCCCGAATCGTCGACGCCGAGCTGGCTGCCGACCGGGCGCGGCGACGATCCCCAGGTGGTGATCACCGTAGCCACGGCCACACCCTTGCCCGAGGCCTTCCACTTGCCGACTTGATCGAGGACTTCGAGTGCATCGCTCATCGTCTACTCCTTGCGCAATTCGGTCTGCCATCCCGCCAGCCGCTTGTCGGCGCCGTGCGTCTGCACGTCGAGGGCAGCGATCAGTCCGGCGAGGCTCTCGAGATTGTGCACCGGACGGAATTCATCGACATAGGGCAGCATCGCCTTGTTGCCCTGGGATTTGGGTTCGTAGCCGCCGTATCGCAAGAGCGGGTTCAGCCAGATCAAGCGGCTGCAGGATTTGTGCAATCGTTCCATCTCCTCCGCCAGGCCGGTCGCGCCCTCGCGATCCAGCCCGTCGGTGATCAACAACACCACGGCGCCCTGCCCCAGCACGCGCCGCGACCATTTGTTGTTGAACTCGTGCAGGCTCTGGCCGATGCGCGTGCCGCCGGACCAATCTTCGACCTGCGACGAGGCTTTGGCTAGCGCTATATCCACGTCCCTATAACGCAAGGCGCGCGTCACGTTGCTGAGCCGCGTGCCGAAAGTGAAGCAATAGACCCTGTCGCGATCATTGGTAATGACGTGCATGAAATGCAGGAACATGCGCGTGTAACGGGCCATCGAGCCCGAGATGTCGCACAGGATGACAAGCGGCGGCGGACGGCGGCGCGGCTCGCGCCTGCGCAATTCGATGAGTCCCTCGGGCCTGAGCGCGCGGCGCAGCGAGGCGCGGAAATCGACGCGCGGGCCGCGCCGCGCCGCGCGGTAACGTCGCGTGCGCCGCTCGGGCAACGGCAGGCGCAGCCGCGAGATGGCGCGCAGCGCCTGGTCGATCTCGGCCTGCGTCATCTGCTCGAAGTCGCGGTGCTGCAGGACCTCGCGGTCCGACACGGTGAAGGTGGCCTCGATCTCGACTTCCGGCGGCTCGCCGTCTTCCTCGGGCGTCTCGCCACGGCCGGGCTGCAAGGCATCCTGCAGACGGCGGCTCAGCTCCTTGCGTTTCTCGTCCTCGGCCTGCGGCACGCCGACCTGCGGCAGCAGCATCTCCATCATCTTTTCCAGAAGACGCGGGTTGCGCCAGTAGACGTGGAAGGCCTGGTCGAAGATCTCGCGCTGGTCGCGGCGGTTCACGAACACCGAATGCAGCGTCCAGTAGAAGTCGTCGCGATTGCGCAGGCCCGCCGCTTCGACCGCCTCGACGGCGCGCAGCACCTGCCCCGGCCCGACGCGCAGGCCCGCCGTCCGCAGCGTGCGGGCGAAGTGCACGATGTTGGTGGCAAGCTTGCCTCCGCGCGGAGCCGGCGGGGGCGCTTGCTCGGGCAGCGCGTCCATCACGACTCTCGCCAGTCACTTACCTCCCCCGTCATACGGGGGAGGTGCCGCGTCTTACGCGGCGGAGGGGGAAGGCCCCACAGACGATCTCCAAGAATTTCAGATCCGGAATCAGCAAGCACTTCGACTGAGGCTCTCCCCCTTCGGCCCTGCGGGCCACCTAGGCGCTTTGGCGCTGGCGCGCCAAACGCCGACCCGTATGACGGGGGAGGAAGGCGCTTTTCGTGCAACACGCTCAGCCCAGCGGCTGGGCGGCGATGTCGGATTTCACCTTGCGCAGGATTTCCGCCGCTTCGGAGCCCTGCAGGCGCTGGATGTCGTCCTGGTATTTCAGCAGCACGCCCAGGGTGTCGTTGATCGTCTTGGGATCGAGGTCGAGCGCGTTCAGTTCCGACAGCGCAGTCGCCCAATCGATCGATTCGGCGACGCCTGGCGCCTTGAAGAGGTCGAGCTTGCGCAGTTCCTGCACGAAACCCACTACCTGCCGAGACAGCCGGTCGCCGGCGCCCGGCGCCTTGACCTTGAGGATCTCCAGTTCGCGCTTGAGATCGGGATAGTGGACCCAGTGGTAGAAGCAGCGCCGCTTCAACGCGTCGTGGATCTCGCGCGTGCGGTTCGACGTGATGATCACGATCGGTGTCTGCGCTGCCTTGACAGTGCCAAGTTCGGGGATCGTTACCTGGAAATCCGACAGTACTTCAAGGAGATAGGCCTCGAACGGCTCGTCGGTGCGGTCGAGTTCGTCGATCAGCAGGACCGGGGCGCCTTCGGGGTGCGGGCTGAGAGCTTCGAGCAGCGGTCGGCGGATCAAAAACCGCTCGTCGAAAATGTCAGAGGCGATCTGGTGGCGGTCGTGCACGCCCTGTGCCTCGGCGAGCCTGATCTCGATCATCTGACGCGCATAGTTCCATTCATAGACGGCCGAGGCGACGTCGAGACCTTCGTAGCACTGCAGGCGAATCAGCGGCCGGCCGAGGGCGCTGGCCAGCACCTTGGCGATCTCGGTCTTGCCCACGCCGGCCTCGCCCTCGCAAAACAGCGGACGGCCGAGCTTCAGGGCGAGATAGAGGACGGTGGCAAGGCTGCGGTCGGCGATATAGTCGCCGCCTTTCAGAAGTTCGAGGGTGGCGTCGATCGAAGCCGGCTTGGGCGAAGACATGAAACTCCCGGAAACGCATGAGGCGCCAAAAAGCGCCGAACAGGCAGTGTAGCGGATGGGGTGGCGGGCCGATATGGTAGGAATAGCCGATATAATTCAAGCGTTTGGGAGGTAACCATGGCGGCGGAATTGTTCAAGGGGCGGACCGCCATTGTCACGGGCGGGGCACGCGGCATCGGTCTCGCCTGTGCGGCCAAGATCACTGCTGGCGGCGGCCGGGCCGCGCTGTGGGACCGCGACGTGCTGCGCGCCAAGCAATCCGCCGCCTCGCTCAAGGGCGCCATCGCCGTCGAGGTCGATGTGACCGACGAAGCCTCGATCAACAAAGCGCTCGCCGCCACCGAGAAGGAACTGGCGCCGCCCGACATCCTGATCGCCAGTGCCGGCATCACCGGGCCCAACACCACCGTCGTGCAGTATCCGGTCGATGCCTGGAAGCAGGTGCTCGACATCAACCTGACCGGCGTGTTCTTGAGCAACCGCGCCGTCGTGGCGGGCATGACCAAGCGCGGCTGGGGCCGCATCGTCAACATCGCCTCGGTGGCGGGCAAAGAGGGCAATCCCAATGCCTCGGCCTACTCGGCCTCCAAGGCAGGCGTCATCGGCCTCACCAAGTCACTCGGCAAGGAACTTGCTACGACCGGCGTGCTGGTGAATTGCGTGGCGCCGGCGGTGGTCAAGACCGAGCTGTTCAGCCAGATGACCGAGCAGCACATCCAGTTCATGCTTTCCAAGATCCCGATGAACCGCTTCGGCGAAGTCGAGGAAGTGGCCGAGCTGGTCTCCTGGCTCGCCTCGCCGCTCTGCACCTTCAGTACCGCCGGCGTGTTCGATCTCTCCGGCGGCCGAGCGACTTACTAGGGGCGACCTACCGATGGCAAACCTGCACGACCTCACCCTGACGGAACTCTCCGCCGGACTCGCCGCCAGGAAATTCTCCTCGCGCGAGATTACCGACGCCCTGCTCGGCCGCATCGCCAAGGCCGACAAGAAGCTGCACGCCTTCACCGAGGTCTACGCCAGGGAGGCCAAGGCCTTCGCCGACGCCTCCGACAAGGTGCGCGCCTCGGGCTTTCCGCTGGGCCCGCTGCATGGCCTGCCGATCATCTACAAGGATCTCTGCGACATCGCCGGCCGCATCGGCACCGGCGGCTCGAAGATGTTCGCCAAGCGGGTCGCCATCGAGACATCCAACACCGTCGAGCGCCTGACCTCGGCCGGCATGGTGCCGCTCGGCAAGCTGCACATGGTCGAGTTCGCGTTCGGCGGCTGGGGCACCAATCCACTGATGGGCGCGCCGTGGAACCCCTGGGACCTCAAGACCCATCGCGTACCCGGCGGCTCGTCGAGCGGCACCGGCGTTGCCGTCGCAGCCCGTCTCGCCCCGGCCGGCATCGGCAGCGACACCGGCGGTTCGGTGCGCATTCCGGCGGCCTTCAACGGGCTGGTCGGCCTCAAAGTCACCTTCGGCCGCATCGGCCTGCACGCCACGATGCTCTTGAGCTGGTCGCTCGATTCGATCGGCCCGCTGGCCCGCTCGGTCGAGGATTGCGCCCTACTTCTCAACGCCTTGGCCGCGCCCGACCCGCGCGACCCCACTACGCTCGGCCAGCCGCTGGAGGATTTCACGCTGGCGACACGCGGTGGCTCGATCGAAGGCATGCGCATTGCCTTGCCCGAGGCGAACCAGCTCCCCGATTTCATGCACCCCGACGTGACCAAAGCCTGGCACGCTGCCGCACGGACGTTCGAGGACCTTGGCGCCGTGGTCGAAACCGTGCGCCTGCCCTCGTGGTACTTCGATCTGTCGCGGCCCGCCGGCACGATCATCGCCTCCGAGGCCTATTCGCTGCATCGCGACTATATCGACGACATGAAGATGGCGATCGGTCCCGGCGTTCGCGCACGCGCGCAGGCGGCCAAGGGACTGCTCACCGGCTCCTACGCCGAAGAAATACGCCGTATGGAAGCCCGCCGGCGCGAGTTCGACACATGGTTCCGCGCCTACGACGCGATCCTGATGCCGACCATGGCAATTCCCGCGATCCCATTGTCGGAGGTCGATGAGACCTCGCCGATTCCAGGCTATCTCACGCGGCCTGGTAACTATCTCGGCCTCTGTGCGCTGGCCATGCCGTCCGGTCTGTCGGGCGGACTGCCGATCAGCGTCCAGATCGTCGGCAAGCCCTATGCCGAACGCGACGTGCTACGGCTGGGCAAGGCGTTCCAGGACGCCACCGGCTTCCACAAAGCCGCGCCGAAGCTGAAGGCGCTCGGCCTCTAATCGAACCACCTCATCCTGAGGAGCGGTCCGCAGGACCGCGTCTCGAAGGATGGCAACCAGTCTTACTGTAGCCCATGCTTCGAGACGGCCGCTTGCGCGGCCTCCTCAGCATGAGGTTGTGCTTTGGCGTTCGGTCAGCGCTGCGGCATGCCCTGCGGCACGATGGTTTCGACGATCGAGGCGTCGAGCGCCTCGTACTGGTGGTATCCGATCGTGTCGTAGAGCTCGGCGCGGGTCTGCATCTGGTCCAGCATGCTCTGCGTGCCGCCGTCGCGCCTGAGCGCGGCATAGAGTTTGGCCTGCGCCCGGTTGGCGACGCGCAGCGAGGAGACCGGCCAGATCACCATGCGATAGCCCATCGCCTCGAATTCGGACGCGCTGAAGAACGGCGTTTGGCCGAATTCCGTCATGTTGGCCAGGAGCTTCACGCCGGGCATCGCCTTGGCGAAGGCGCGGAACATGTCGGCATTGACCAGCGCCTCGGGGAAGATCGCGTCGGCGCCTGCCGCGAGGTAGCGCTTGGCACGCGCCACGGCGCCGTCGATGCCCTCGCTCGCCGCGGCATCGGTCCGCGCCACGATCACCAGATGCCGGCGCGCCTTGACGGCTGCCGCCACCTTGGCCGCCATGTCGTGTGGATCGGCCAGTTTCTTGTTGTTGAGATGGCCGCACTTCTTGGGAAGGATCTGGTCCTCGATATGGACCGCGCCGGCGCCCGCCTCCTCGAAAGCCCGCACCATGTGCATGACGTTGAGCGCCTCGCCGTAGCCGGTGTCGCCGTCGGCCAGCACCGGCAGGCCCGAGGCGCGCGCGACCTGGCGGATGAAGAAGCAGACCTCGTCGACCGTGATAACGCCGAGGTCTGGTAGCCCCATCGACGCCGTCATGGCCGCACCCGATAGGTACACCGCCTCGAAACCGGCGTCGCGCGCCTGGAGTGCGGCCATTCCGTTGTGCGTGCCGGGCAGTTGCAGGATGCTCGGCCGTTCCAGAAGGGCACGAAAGCGCAGGCCCGCCGGAGTAGTTGGCAGATCGGCGGCGACGAGATAGGGCATTTCGTATCCTCCTCAGCTCTTGGCGCTGCGCCTGCCCTGCAGGCCGACCAGCAGGCCGGCGCCAACGATCAGCAGCGTGCCGACCCAGACGTAGAGATCGGGCACCTCGGCAAACATCAGGTAACCCACGATAACCGACCCGATCATCTGCGTGTAGTTGAACGGCGCGATGAAGTTGGCCGAGGCGTAGGTCATCGCCTTGGCGACGCAGTAGTGCCCGAGACCACCCAGGGCGCCCAGCGACAACAGCAGCAGCCAGTCGATCCAGTCCTTCGGTGTGATCCAGACGAAGGGCACCAGCAGCGACATCAGGACGGAGCCCAGCAGGACGCTGAAGAAGATCGAGGTCGCCGGATGATCGACGCCGGCAAGGCGCCGGATGATGATCTGGTAGACGGCGTAGCAGGCAGCACTGCCCAGCAGCAGCACCGACGCCCATTGGAAGAGCGCACTGCCCGGACGGATCACGACCAGAACGCCGGCGAAACCCACGACGACGGCCACGACACGCAGCAGCGTGATGCGCTCGCCGAGCAGCGGCCAGGCAAGGAAGACGACCAGCAGCGGCGCGATGAAGCTGATCGATATGGCTTCGGCCACCGGCAGGTACTTGACCGCCGAGAAGAACAGCAGGGTCGACAGCAGCATCATCAGGGAGTTCACGAGCTGGAAGCCGATCTGGCGCGTGCGAAAGAGGCCGAGCCCCATGCGCGGCACGAAAACCAGCGCCACCAGCACGAGATGCGTCGTGATGCGGAACCACACGACCTGCTTGGGGTCGTAGGTCGAGGCCATCAGTTTCACGATGCCGTTCATGATCGGAAACAGCGCACAGGCGATGCACATGAAGAGCACGCCCAACATCGGTCTCGACACCCGGATCGGTGCCTGGAAGGCCGCCATCCCTGCCCTCAGCGCAGGAAGCGAGCGAGCGAACCCAGCAGCAGGGTGCCGCCCGTGGCGATCACGATCAGCGAGGCGGCGATGGTGGTGAAGCGGCCGATCTCCTGCGAGCGGCCGTCGCCGATGATCAGCCGATGAGCGACCATCGAGGCCATGCCGATGACGGCAAGCGTGATCGCCATGCCCAATGCGATCGCCACCACGCCGAGAACGCCGGCCCACACCACGCCCATTGCAACGGACAGCAGCACCACGATCAGAGCCCCGGCGCAGGGCGCGATGCCGGCGGCCGTCAGCAGCAGCCAGCCTGCCACCGTCCGGCCTGCGGGCGCGTGAGCGTGCTGGCGATCGTGGTCATGGCCATGACCATGGCCATGGTCATGGTCCTGATGATCGCCGTGCGCATGTTCGTGCCGGCGACCGGTGAGTCCGGCCCATAGCCGCCACAAGCCGATGGCCAGGATCAGCGTGTAGGAAAGGATCTCGACATTGCGGACTTCGCGCAAGGCGCCGAACAAGCCGACGCTGAAGAAGAGCTTCAGCGCGCCCGCCAGCAACAAGGCCGCCAGCGTGTGGGTGAAGGCGATCCACGAGCCGGCAAAGATGCCCTCGATCCAGGCCCTGGGCTTGGTGCTGTCAAGGAAATACGCCACTACGACAGCCTTGCCGTGGCCCGGCCCCAGCGTGTGTACGACGCCGTAGCCGAAGCAGACGACCACCAGCGTCCACAACGCTGCCGATCCGGATCCGGACCGGATATCCTGCAGCGACGTCGAGAGCGTGCGCTGGATGCGTTGCTGATACTCGGCGGAAGTGCGCGCCAGCTCGGCGACGCCGTCGCTGAACACCAGCGCGGCGATCAGTGCGAGCAGCAGGAGCACGCCCACCCACAGGAAAGGCGAACGCAATACCGCCGACTTTACGGCTGGTGGCATGACACGATATCGGCGAGTACCGGATAGCCGCGAATGAACTCAGCCTTATGTTTCGGGTCCTTGGACAGGGCGCATCCCGCCGGCAGCGAGGCCTTGTCGATTTCGATGCGGATGAAATCGTCTGGGTCGTAGGTCGCGATCGTGACGGTCCGCGACGGTGTCGGCAGTTCGAAGCGCATCACATAGACCAGGTTGCGCGATCCGCGCTTCTGCGGGACGGCCGGTTCGGTGGTGCGCTTGTTGGGCGGCATTGCCATCCCGGCATTGTCGCCGGCCGACCTGTCCCAATCGGCCGGCTTGAAGCTCGACGGATCGTCGATGCGAACGGTGAAGACCGGTCGCTTGGGCGGCCGGAAGTCCTTCTCGCCGGTGTTGAGCCAGGTCATGAAGCCGTACTTCTGCAATTCCGGCATCATCTCGCCGGCAAGCGCCTTCATTTCCTGCGGCGAGACCTTGCCGTCGCCGTTCTCGTCGATCAGCGGAATTTCGACCTCGCTGGAATAAGGATCGAAGCGCCATTCGAGTTCGACATGGGTGAATTTGCCATCCTTGGAGACGACGCGGACATGCTGCGAAATCCAGATATGCGGATGGGCCGAGGCCAGCGCCGGCACCAGCATCGCGAGTGCGGCGACAACGGCGCTGAAAGCCCTCATGCCCTTCCCTCCTGCGGCACCGGCCGCGGCTTGCCGTGCTCGTCGATCGCCACGAACACGAAGGTGCCATGGGTCACCCGAATTGCGGCAGGGTCATGTCGGCGCTGCACCACGGTCTCGAGATCGATGGTGATCGAAGTGCGGCCGACTTTGGCCACCTTGCCGTAGATCGATACCATGTCGCCAACCTTGATCGGCTGGACGAAGGTCATGGCGGTGATCGCCACGGTCGCGATTCGGCCCTTGGCGACCCGCGCCGCCATGTGGCCGCCCGCATGATCCATTTGCGACAGCACCCAACCGCCGAAAATATCGCCGTTGCCGTTCATGTCGGCAGGCTGCGGTACGGTCCTGATGATCGGATCGCGCAAGCTTTCAGTCATGGATTCCCCACCGGATATGGTTGCTTTCCGGCGGTTTTCCTACCATACGGAAGAAACAGCGGCCATCAGGCGATCCCCTCGCGCGGCCCACGAAAGACAAGAAGCAGCCATGGCCAAGAACGGCGATCTATTCGATCGGTCGGGTGGCGGCAAACGCACCACGGCGACCAAGGACACCTCCTACACCGCGCGCGACATCGAGGTGCTGGAAGGGCTCGAGCCCGTCCGCAAGCGCCCCGGCATGTATGTCGGCGGCACCGATGAACGCGCGCTGCACCATCTCGTGGCCGAAGTACTCGACAACGCCATGGACGAGGCAGTCTCCGGCCACGCCGACACGATCCATCTCGAGCTGCTCGCCGGCAACAAGGTGCTGGTGCGCGACAACGGCCGCGGCATCCCGGTCGATCCGCACCCGAAATACAAGCCGAAGTCAGCGCTCGAGATCATCCTCACCACGCTGCACTCGGGCGGCAAGTTCAACAGCAAGGTCTACGCCACGTCGGGCGGCCTGCATGGCGTCGGCGTCTCGGTGGTCAACGCGCTGTCGGACGAGCTGGTCGTCGAGGTCGCGCGCGACCGCCAGTCGTGGATGCAGACGTTTTCACGCGGCAAGCCGAAGACAAAGCTCAAATCGACCGGCCCCGCCCCGAACCGGCGCGGCACCACCGTCACCTTCCATCCCGACCCCGAGATCTTCGGCAAGCAGGCCTTCTTCGCCGAGCGGCTCTACCGCATGGCACGCTCCAAGGCCTACCTGTTCCGCGGCGTCGAGATCCGCTGGAAATGCGACAAGGCTCAGCTGCCAAAAGGCGGCGCGATCCCGGCCGAGGAGTCGTTCCACTTTCCGGGCGGCCTCAAGGACTATCTAACGTCGGAGATCGGCGAGCGGCCGACCGTGGTACCGCAGCCCTTCGCCGGCGAGGCCAAGAGCGAGACCAACGGCACTGCCGGCGGCAAGGTCGAATGGGCCGTGTGGTGGCCGAACGACGAGGAAGGCTTCGTCCGCTCCTACTGCAACACCGTACCGACGATCGAGGGCGGCACCCACGAGTCGGGCTTCCGCAGCGCGCTGCTGCGTGGCCTGAAGCGATATGCCGAGCTCACCGGCAACCGCAAGGGCTCCGTCATCACGGCCGACGACCTGATAGAGGGCGCGGCGGGGCTGGTCTCGATCTTCATCGAGCAGCCGCAGTTCCAGGGCCAGACCAAGGAGAAACTGGTCAGCGTCGAGGCGACCAAGCTCGTCGAGACGGTGGTCGGCGACAATTTCGAGCACTGGCTGACCGGCGACAAGGAAGCGGCCAACGTCCTGCTCGAGCACGTGATCGCCAAGGCCGAGGAGCGGCTGCGACGCAAGCAGGACCGCGAGCAGCAGCGCAAGACCGCGACGCGCAAGCTCCGGCTCCCCGGCAAGCTCGCCGACTGCTCCAATAGCTCGTCAGAGGGCACCGAGATCTTCCTTGTCGAGGGCGATTCGGCGGGCGGATCAGCCAAGGCCGCACGCAACCGCGAGACCCAGGCCATCCTGCCGTTGCGCGGCAAGATCCTGAACGTCGCCAGCGCCAGCGCCGACAAGCTGCGCGAGAACCAGGAGGTCCAGGACCTCATCCAGGCGCTGGGCTGCGGTACCGGCGCCCACTACAGTGACGAGCGGCTGCGCTACGAACGGGTCATCATCATGACCGACGCCGACGTCGACGGCGCGCACATCGCCTCGCTGCTGATGACGTTCTTCTATCGCGAGATGCCGAAGCTGATCGAGAACGGCCACCTCTTCCTCGCCCAGCCGCCGCTCTTCCGTATCAGCAAGGGCGGCAAGACCGCGTATGCCCAGGACGACGCGCAGAAGGACGAACTGGTGAAGGCCGAGTTCGGCGGCAAGGCTGACGTCACTCGCTTCAAGGGACTGGGCGAGATGCAGTCTGTGCATCTGCGCGAAACGACCATGGACCCCGGCAAGCGGGTGCTCCTGAAAGTCGACGTGCCGGGCACCGTCAGCACTGAAGACCGCCGGGCGGGAATGGTCACGGAAGCCTTGGTCGAGAGCCTGATGGGCCGCAAGCCTGAGAAGCGTTATGCCTTCATCCAGGAAAACGCAAAATTCGCCCGCGATCTCGATGTTTGACCGGCCTCACAACGGGCTGACATCCAGCACGCGACAATGTGACGTGATGAGAGCCCGGTCCCGGCGTATCGTGACGGCGTAAAGTGAGCGCGGAGGAGAACGTCCATATGCGTGCCATTAAAAAGATCGCCGCCGCCCTGCTCGCGGCAGCCGCCATTCCCGCCGCCTACGCAGCCACCTTGGGCGGCGCGGACTATGCCGTTCAATACGACTATCGCGAATTCTACAGCGTCGCCGACGGCAAGCCCTTCCAGGTCGTCTTCGCAGGAAACCCATTTCCCGGCATGGAGCAGGGCGACGTCGCGCGTCGCCTGCTGCCAGTGATGCAGGCCAACAAGCCGAGGCCTCGGCTCACCTTCACCTACGACAAGCCGGTCGAGGACCCGCGGCCCTACTATCGCGTGGTCCTGATATTCGATCCCGCCAACGATTTCGGCGCCGCGAGAGCGTGCAACGACCCACCCCGTCTCAAGCCCGGCACGCCGGGCCGCGTCTATGTATTCGCCGTCTATTGCCGCAACGATCTCGCCTTGTCGCAGACGACCGGCTGGACGGACGCCTCCGGTCCGGACGACCCCAGGGTCGGCGATCTCTTCAAGAACCTCTTTGCCGTCGTCTTCAACGACGCCATGATGCTGAGGCCGCATCCGGGTCGCCGCCTCTTCTAATCAGGATAGAGCGCTCCACAGGGCACCTCTGCTAACCAGACGGCATGGCCGTCTGGTATTCCCTGGTCGACACGATCCTGTCCCGCATCGACGCCGAAGACGCGCACGGCTTCGCACTGCGTGCCCTGAAAAGCGGGCTGATTCCGCGCAATCGACGGCGCGATCCACCCTCGCTCGAAGTCGAGATCTGGGGCCGGCGCCTGGCCAATCCGATCGGCCTTGCCGCAGGCTTCGACAAGAATGCCGAAGTGCCTGATGCTATGCTCGGCCTTGGCTTCGGCTTCGTCGAGATCGGCAGCGTCACGCCGCGGCCCCAGGAGGGCAACCCACGGCCGCGCCTGTTCCGGCTTGGCGATGATCGCGGCGTCATCAACCGCATGGGCTTTCCCGGCCAGGGACTCGAAGCCGTCCGCTCCCGCCTTGCCGTGCGCCAGCGCCGCGGCTTTGTCGGCATCAATGTCGGGGCCAACAAGGACAGCACCGATCGCGCCGCCGACTATGTCGCCTGCGGTGTCGCGCTGGCTCGCTATGCCGACTATCTCGTGTGCAACGTCTCCTCGCCCAACACCCCGGGACTGCGCAACCTGCAGGGCCGCGCCCAGCTCAGCGAGCTGCTCAAGCGCGTGCAGGACGCCATCGCTGCCAAGCCGGTCCCGTTGGTGGTCAAGATCGCACCGGACGCGACCGACGATGATCTCGACGACATCGTGGCCGTCTGCCGTGATCTCAGAATGGACGGCATCATTGTGGGCAACACGACTTTGTCACGGCCGGAGTCGCTGCGATCGCCGCGGCGCGGCGAGATCGGCGGCCTCTCCGGCACTCCGCTCGCGGCGCTCTCGACCGAGGTGCTGCGCCGCACGGCCAGGCGCGTCGAGAGTCAGTTCCCGTTGATCGGTTGCGGCGGTGTCGGCTCGGGCGCTGACGCCTACGCCAAGATCCGCGCCGGTGCCGCACTGGTGCAGCTCTATTCGGCTATGGTCTTCGAAGGCCCGCCCCTGGTGCACCGAATCAAGGACGAGCTGGCAGCCCTGCTCGCCCGCGACGGCTTCGCATCGGTCGGCGATGCGGTCGGCGCCGAGGTGTGAGCTCTATTCGACCTTGGCCCCGGACTGCCTGATCAGGTCGGCCCAGATCGGCGTCTCACGCGCCAGCACCGTGGCAAGCTCTGAAGGCGTCGAACCGACCGGCGTCTGGCCCTGCGCGATCATCTTCTCGGCGACTGCCGGTTCGCTGATGACGGCTTTGATCTCGCGCTGCAGGCGGTTGACGATCTCCGCCGGCGTGCCGGCCGGCGCGTAGGCGGCGACGAACAGGCTGAGGTCGAAGCCGGCGACGAGCTGTTCGGCGAAGGTGCTGAGGTCGGGCATCGATGCCGAGCGCTTGGTGCCTGCGGCGGCGATTGCCTTGACCCGGCCGGCCGCGATCTGGGTCTTGGCGCTCACCGGGCTCGCCCAAGTGATGTCGAGCGTGCCATTGGCGACGTCCTGCAAGGCCGGCACGTCGCCGCGATAGGGCACGTGGCTGTAGAGGCCGCCCCCATTCTTGTCGCCGAGGGCCTTCTCGAGCAAAAGACCATAGAGATGGCCGGACGAGCCGATGCCCCAGCTCCCGTAGGTCGCCGACCGGCCCAGCCCCTTGACCCACACCGCCATACCGCGGAGGTCGCTGAACGTCGCATCTGATTTGACCACGATCAGGATGGTGCCCAACGACACCAGCGACACCGGGATCAGGTCCTTGGCGGGATCGAACGGTAGCCTAGCGTAAAGCGCCGGATTGTTGGTATGCGTCGAGCTGGTGGTGATCAGGAAAGTGTAGCCGTCGGGGGCTGCCTTGGCGACGATCTCGGAGCCGACGATGGTGTTGGCGCCCGGCTTGGGGTCGACCAGCACCTGCTGGCCCAGACGCTGGGTCAGTCCATCGCCGATCACTCGCACCAGGGCATCGATCGCGCCGCCGGGATTGAACGGCACGACAATGCGGATCGGCTTGGCGGGCCAGGCCGACTCGGCCCGCGCGACGAACGGCGTCGCCATGGCTGCAACGAGCACCGCTCTTCTTGTCATCCCGAGCGCAGCGAGGGATCTTTCGCGACGCCAGACAAGGATCCCTCGCTTCGCTCGGGATGACACCATTTTTTAACCCCTGGTTTCTTGGCCCCTAGATATCCGCGAAGACGTGGCCTTCCTTCTTGGCGCCGGGATGGGTGAGTGCGCCGTCGACGGCGGGACCGACCAGCTGGGCGTATTTCCATAGGGCGCCGGACGTATAGCCATTGTTCCTCGGCTTCCACCTCTTGCGCCGCTTCTTCAGCTCCTTCTCGGACAGATCGACCGAGAGTCTGCCCTTCACGGCGTCGATGGTGATCATGTCGCCATTCTTCAGCAGACCGATCGGGCCGCCGACCTGAGCCTCAGGCCCGACATGGCCGACACAGAAGCCGCGCGTGCCGCCGGAGAACCGGCCGTCGGTGATCAGCGCCACCTTCTCGCCGACGCCGAGACCATAGAGCGCCGCCGTGGTCGACAACATCTCGCGCATGCCGGGGCCGCCCTTGGGACCTTCGTAGCGGATGACGATGACCTCGCCGTCCTTGAACTTGCGCTTGACCACGGCGTCGAACGCCGCCTCCTCCGAGTCGAAGCAGCGGGCCGGGCCGGTGAAGACCAGGCGCTGCATGCCCGCCACCTTCACGATGGCGCCGTCGGGAGCCAGGTTGCCCTTGAGACCGACCACGCCGCCGGTCGGCGTGATGCAGTTCTTCACGCGGTAGACGACGTCCTGGTTGTCGGGGAACGTCACGTCCTTGTGGTTTTCGGCCAGGGTTTTGCCGGTCGCCGTCAGGCAGTCGCCATGCAGCAGGCCGGCATCGAGCAGTTCCCTGATGACGACGGGAATGCCGCCGATCTTGAACAGGTCGAAGGCCACGTACTTTCCGCCCGGCTTGAGATCGGCGATGTACGGCGTCTTCTTGAAGATCTTCGCCACATCGTGCAGGTCGAACTTGATGCCGCACTCGTGCGCCATCGCCGGCAGGTGGAGGCCGGCATTGGTCGAGCCGCCGGTCGCCGCCACCACGACGGCGGCGTTCTCGAAGGCTTCGCGCGAGCAGATGTCGCGCGGCCGAATGCCGAGCCGCAGCAGGTTCATCGCCGCCTCGCCCGAGGCTTCGGCATACTGGTCGCGCGTCTCGTAGGGTGCCGGCGCACCGGCCGAGCCGGGCAGCGCAAGACCGATCGCTTCGGAGACGCAGGCCATGGTGTTGGCGGTGAACTGGCCGCCACAGGAGCCGGCCGACGGACAGGCGGCGCACTCGAGTTCGTGCAGGTCGGCGTCGGTAAACTTGCCGGCGGCGTGCATGCCGACGCCCTCGAAGACGTCGACGACCGTCACGTCCTTGCCGCGGAACTGGCCGGGCAGGATCGAGCCGCCATACATGAACACCGATGGCACGTTGAGGCGCAGCATGGACATCATCATGCCGGGCAGCGACTTGTCGCAGCCGGCGAGCGTGACCATGGCGTCGTAGCAGTGGCCGCGCATGGTGAGCTCGACCGAATCGGCGATCAGGTCACGACTGGCCAGCGACGATTTCATGCCCTGGTGACCCATGGCGATGCCGTCGGTCACGGTGATGGTGGTGAATTCGCGCGGCGTGCCGCCGCCGCGGTCGACGCCGATCTTGACCGCCTGGGCCTGCCGGCTGAGCGCGATGTTGCAGGGCGCGGCCTCGTTCCAGCAGGTCGCGACGCCGACGAGCGGCTGGCCGATCTGCTTCTCATTGAGCCCCATGGCATAAAGATAGGAGCGGTGCGGCGCGCGCTCCGGCCCGACAGTCGTGTGCCGGCTGGGCATCAGCGCCTTGTCGAACGTGGGGTTGGGATGCAGTTTCGGTTGCTTTTTCTTGGCCATCGTCTCCGCCTATTTTACGTCATGAGCGGGGGACTTTACTCAGGCCGGCCGCAGAAAGCGACCACGTCTTGGCGCCGTCAGAACACCTTCTCGCCGGCAAAATGGCAGCGGCTGAAGTGGCCGGGCGTGATTTCGCGCAGCGCCGGAGTCTCGACACGGCAGCGGGCTTCGGCATGTCGGCAGCGGGGATGGAAGTAGCAGCCTGACGGCGGCGCGGCGGGGCTCGGCACTTCGCCAACGAGAATGCCGTCGGCGCTGCGCACGCGGGGATCGGCGACCGGGACGGCGCGCATCAGGGCGGCCGTGTAGGGGTGTTGCGGTTGGGCGAAGATGGCGCCGGTCGGCGCCAGTTCGACGAGCTGGCCGACATACATCACGGCGATCCGGTCGGAGATGTGGCGCACCACCGAGAGATCGTGGGCAACGAAAAGAAAGGTCAGCTTCAGGCGCGACTGCAGCTCGAGCAGCAGATTGAGCACCTGGGCCTGGATCGAGACGTCGAGCGCCGAGACCGGCTCGTCGGCGACCACGAGGCGCGGGTTGGTGGCCAGTGCGCGTGCGATGCCGATGCGCTGGCGCTGGCCGCCCGAGAAGGCGTGCGGAAAGCGGTGCATGAATTCGGGGCGCAGGCCGACCAGCCGCAGCAGCTCGGCCACCCGGTCGGCGCGTTCGCGGCGGTTGCGCATGCCGTTGACGAGCAATGGCTCGCCGACGTTGTCGAGAAGGTTCATGCGCGGGTTCAGGGAGCCAAACGGGTCCTGGAACATCATCTGGATCTCGGCGCGCAGCGGCAGCAGCTCGGCCGGCGAGAGGGCTGCGAGGTCGACCACCTGCCCTGCCCGGGTGCGGTAGAGAATCTGGCCTCCGGTCGGGTCGATGGCGCGCAGGATGCAGCGTGACGCGGTGGTCTTGCCGCAGCCGCTTTCGCCGACCAGCCCCAGGGTCTCGCCCTCGTTGACGGTGAAGTCGACCCCGTCGACGGCACGGACATGGCCGACGGTGCGCTGCAGGAAGCCCTTGGTGATCGGAAAGAATTTACGCAGACCGCGGACTTCGAGCAGCGGCTGGGCGGCGGTGCCGATGGAAGCGTCGCTCATTCCGCTTCCGCCTGGTCGTTATGCAGGAAGCAGCTCGCGAGCTGGTTGGGTGGCACCGGCTGGAGGCTGGGGACGGCGGCCGAGCAGCGCGCCATCACGTCGGGACAGCGCGGATGGAACGGGCAGCCGGGCGGGCGGTTGAAGGGATGCGGCAGGGCTCCGCTGATGACGGGCAGCGCCACGCGGGTTTGTCCGTACAGGCTGGGAATCGAGCGCAACAGGGCCCTGGTGTAGGGGTGCTTGGGCGCGTGGAAGATGTCGTCGACCGGGCCCTCCTCCATCACGCGGCCGAGATACATGACGACGACATAGCTCGCCATCTGCGCGATCACCCCCAGGTCGTGGGTGATGAAAATGATGGCCGTGTTGTACTTGGCCTGCAGATCGCGCAGCAGCGCCAGTACCTGGGCCTGGGTAGTGACGTCGATGGCGGTGGTGGGTTCGTCGGCGATCAGCAGGCGCGGCTTGCAGCTGAGCGCCATGGCGATCATGGCGCGCTGGCGCAGGCCGCCCGAGAGCTGCCAGGAGAAGGCGCCGACACGCTGCTCCGGCATGGAGATGCCGACATCGCGGAACAGGCCGACCGTGATGTCTCGCGCATCGCGGCGGCTGAGCTTGCGGCCGCCGGCCTGCCAGCGATGACCGTGCAGCAGGATGGCTTCGATGATCTGATCGCCCACGGTGTGCACCGGGCTGAAGGCCGCCATCGGCTCCTGCGGGATCAGCGCGATCTCGCCGCCGCGGATGTCGCGCATGACAGGACCGCGCGGCGGCAGGCGCGCAAGGTCGACTACCTCGCCGCCCTCCTCCTGGCCCGGCGCGCGGCGGCGGAAACGGATTTCGCCCGAGGTGATGCGTCCTGGCCGCTCGATGAGCTGCAGGATCGCCTTCATCGTCACGCTCTTGCCGCAGCCGCTTTCGCCCACGACGCCCAGCACCTGGCCGGGCATGACGTCGAAGCTGGTGCCGTCGACGGCGCGCACCAGACCCTCGTCGAGGGCAAACGACACCCGCAGGCCGCGGACCGAGAGCAATGGGGTTGCGGAATCGGCGCTCACCGCGGCCTCAATGGCTGTAGGGGTCGGCGGCATCGCGCAGCCCGTCGCCAACCAGGTTGAAGGCCAGCACGGAGACGATGACGACGAGGCCGGGGATCAGCAGCCAGGGAGCGAGAGCGAGGGTCTGGATGTTCTGCGCCTCCTGCAGGAGGACACCCCAGCTGATGGCCGGCGGACGGATGCCGAGGCCGAGGAAGGACAGCGACGTCTCGTTGATGATCATCACCGGAATGGCGAGCGACGAGGTGGCGATGATATGGCTGAGGAAGGTCGGCACCATATGACGCAGGATGATGCGCATGCGCGAGCAACCGGCGAGGCGGGCGGCGAGCACGAAGTCCTCCTCGCGCAGGGCGAGGAAGCGGCCGCGTACTTCGCGGCCCAGCGTCGTCCAGCCGACCAGCGCCAGGATCACGGTAATGGCGAAGAACACCTGGGTCGGCGTCCAGTCGCGCGGCAAGGCGGCGCTGAGCGCCAGCCAGATCGGGATCGTCGGCACCGATTGCAGCAGTTCGATCACTCGCTGGATCACCTGATCGGTCTTGCCGCCGACATAGCCGGAGAGGCCGCCGAGCACGACGCCCAGAATCACACTGAGTGCCACCGCGACAAGTCCGACCGTCATCGAGGTTTGCGTGCCGTGCATGATGCGCGACCACTGGTCCCGGCCGAGCCGGTCGGAGCCGAGCAGGAAGATGCGCATTGCCGGATCGGCCGGCACGATCAGATGCAACCTGGTCTCGAACAGGCCGAGGACACGCCAGGCATGACCCAACGCGAAGAAGCGCACGGGCACCTTCTTTTGCGGATCGGTCGTCCATTCCATGCGTAAGGTCACCGGGTTGCGCTTGCCGACGATGGCGGGCACCCAGGGAGAGAGCTTGCCGTCGTCGAAGAGATTCACCGTCTGCACCGGGATGAAGGCCTGGCGTGCGTCGGTCCGCTCAGGGTCCTGGGTGGAGAAGAAATCGGGCGCCAGAACGATCAGATAGAGGAAGATCAGCAGCACCGCGCTCGCCATCGCCAGGTGATGCCGGCGAAAGCGCCACCACACCAGCCGCCAGTTGGAGGCGACCGCGACGCGGTCCTCGGCCTCCTTGCCGGCGACCGTCACCGTCATCCTAGGCCTCCACGCGGATGCGCGGATCGATCAGCGCCAGCAGGACATCGGACAGCAGGGTGCCGACGATGGTGAGGAAGGAGTAGATCAGCAGGATGCCGCCGGCCAAGTACATGTCCTGGTTGATCAGCGCCCGCAGCAGCAGCGGGCCGATATTCGGCAGGTTCATGACCGTGGCCACGATCAGGCTGCCGGAGAACAGCGCCGGCAGATACCAGCCGATGGTGCTGACCAGCGGGTTGAAAGCGAGCCGCACCGGATAGCGCAGCACCAGCCGCCATTCCTTCATGCCCTTGGCGCGCGCGGTCACGACATAGGGCTTGTTGAGCTCGTCGAGCAGATTGGCGCGCATGATGCGGCTGAGCCGCGCCGTGCCGGCGATGCCGAGCACCAGCGCCGGCAGCCAGATATGGCCGAGCAGATCGAGCACCCGCGCAAAGCTCCATGGCGCGTCGACGAACTCCGGCGAATAGAGGCCGGTAACGCTCACGTCGAAATAGGCGAAGGCGACCCACATCAGGATCAGCGCCAGCATGAAATTGGGCGTCGCCACGCCGACATAGTTGATGACCGTCAGCACATGGTCGCCCAGCGAGCGCGGATGGGTCGCCGAATAGATGCCGGCCGGCACCGCGATCGCCCAGGTCAGCACGAAGGAGAACAGCGCCAGTGCCAGCGTCAGGCCGATCTGCTCGCTGATCAGATCGGCGTTGGGCCGCTGATATTCGAGGGACAGGCCGAAATCGCCGTGGATCAGCTGTTCGATCCACCGCACATATTGCACGGCGAAGGGCTGGTCGAGGCCGTACTGCTGGCGCAGCGCGGTTATCTGCTCGGCAGAGATCGACGAGCCGGAGGACGACAGAGTGGCGACATAGGCCGTCAGGAAGTCGCCCGGCGGCGCCTGGATGATGGCGAAGATGACGAAGGAATAGACCACCATCAGCAGCGGCAGGAGGGCCAGCCGCTGCAGGATGTAACGCGTCATGACTTACCCGTACTCAGATGCGACGCCGTGGCCTCACTTGGCGAAGAAGAACTGCTCGGTGCGGGCGTTGCCCGGACTGCGCAGCGGCCAGTCGTTGCCGAGCGTCGTCGGCACGTTGCGGAACTTGGTGTTGGTGACGACCACGCCCTGCACCATGGGGGTCAGCCCGATGGTGCCAATCTCGTAGAGGTTGTCGGCCCAGATCCGGTAAAGCTCCTGCGAGAGCTTGACCTGCTCCTCTGGTCCCACCGTGCGCGCCGTGTTGACGATCTCGACGATGCGCTTGGTCGCCGGATCGGGCTCGACGCCCTCCTTGCCGCCGGTCACATACCAGCGGCGCCACAGCGGCCCGGTGGTCAGGATCGGTGCGTTGCGCGGATCGACCTTGGCATTGCCGGTATAGGGGAAGGCGCTGGTGTCCTCGTTCCAGATCTCCGACATCAGCTCGTTATTCTCGTTCATCTTGAAGTGCAGCGCGCGTTCGCGGATCTGGACGATGGTCTTGATGCCGACCGCCTCCCAGTCCTTCGACACCAGCAGCGCCACGTCCGGCCAGGCGCCGAAGGCAGGCACGACGCTGATCTCGATGGTCGCCGGCTTGCCGTTGGGCAGCAGGCGGATTCCGTTGGCGTCCTTCTTGTTGAGGCCGATGCCGTCGAGCATCTTGTTGGCAAGCTCGCGATTGAACTCGGTGTATTTCTTGGCGTACTCGTTGCCGGGGAAATAAGGGTGCCACGGCGCGGGAACGCCCTGGCGCGCCTCGCCGAGACCGAGGAACACGCTCTCCTTGATCTGGTCGCGGTTGATCGCCAGTGAAAGTGCCACCCGGAAATCCTTGGTCGCCATCACCTTGCCCATCACCGGATCGGCGGCATAGGTCTGGTTGATGGCGATGACTGCGTCGGCGCCGCCGAAGGTCGGCCAGGCGATGACGCGATACTTCCCGGTCTTCTCCTGCTCCTTCAGGATCGGGTAGTTGGTCATGTTGATGTGGCGCTCCTGCATGTCGAACTGGCCGGCGATCGCCGCCAGGTTGAGCGCCTGGGCGTCGGCAAAGTAGGTGAAGCGCACCTCGTCGATGTAGGGCAGCTGGTTGCCGTCCTTGTCGACGCCGACATAGTAGGGATTGCGCTTGAGCGTGAGAACCGGGTCGCTGGCACGGCTCGACGGCGACCAGGCGCCCATGGTCGGACGCTCGGGATTCTCCCACGGCGCGTTCTTGTTCGCGAACAGCTCGGTCCACGTCTTGAAGCCCGCGGCCTGCGCCATCTTCTCGATGTCAGCCTTGGCCGCGTGGCTCGGATGGAACTTCTTGAGATAATGCGCCGGCATGAACATCGCATAGGTGCGGTCGGCGCCGTCCTGGTTGGCAACCGCGACCAGGAACAGCGTCGCGGGCGCGGCATAGGTGAACCGCACCGATGTCTCGTCGACCTTCTCGACCTTGGCCGCCGTCCCATCCGGATTCTTGATCCAGCCCGGCAGGCTGGGCGTCAGCTCCTTGTTGAGCAGCACGTCGTTGTACCAGAACAGGATGTCGTCGGCGGTGAAGGGCTGGCCGTCCGACCATTTCGAACCCTTGCGCAGCTTGATTGTCCAGCTCTTGAAGTCGGCCGAGGGCTCGGCGCCGGCGGCGATCTTGGGCTCGATCTTGGCGCCGTCGGGCGAGAAGCGGAATAGCGCGTCGTAGACCACGCGCACGTAGTTGTTGTAATCGGCGGGGCCGAGGAACGCGCGGCGCCACACGCCGCCATACTGGCCGACACCGTCGACCACCGGCACGACCAACGGGTCTTGCGGCAGGCGGGCGTCGACCGGCGGCAGCTTGCCGGCCTTGACCTGCTCGGCCAGCATGGGCGCTTCCTTGTACTTGCCACTTTGCGCCATCGCCGTGCCGCCGGCGGCCAGCATGCCGAAGGCCGCCAATCCGATCAGCGCAATGCGCCGGTTTGCATACCGTTTCATGGGCGTTTCCCCTGTCTTGTTTCCCGGCGCATCGCTGCGGCGGAACTGTCGGGAGCCTCAGTCGGACGCCCGATGGAGTCAAGGATCGACACACCGGGTCTCGTTGGTCGCTCACGAATCATTTCTGCCCAGTCCACCTCTCCCCCGCCAGGGGGAGAGGACGGGTGAGGGGCGCGCGCACGTCGGAGCCCCTCACCTAACCTCTCCCCCTAACAGGCGAGAGGAACATGAGTTCAACGAGCCTGCGGCGCGGAAATCAGGATGGCAGACGCAGGCTGGATGACACCATACACTGCCGGCAAAGGGGGAAGCCGTGCCGCTTTGGATACCGATAACGATCGCCGCTGCATTGTTTCAGAACATTCGCACGACGATGCAGCAGAAGATTCGCGGCGTTCTGAGTGTCGATGGCGCCAACTTCGTCCGCTACCTTTACGGCGCCCCGCTGGCGATCGGCATGCTGGCCGTCCTGGTGTTCGGCACCGGACGCCAGATTCCCTCGATTTCTCTGGCGTTCCTCGGCCTCGTGGCGATCGCCGGCATCGCCCAGATCGTGGCGACGTCGCTCATGATCCATGCCTTCTCGCTGCGCAACTACGCCGTCGGCACGGTCTATTCCAAGACCGAGACGGTGTTCGTGGCGCTGTTCGCGACCTTCATCGCCCATGAGCCGCTGAAGCTCGGCGCCTGGGCCGGCATCCTGATCTGCCTCGGCGGCGTGGCGATCCTGAGCGTGCGCGGCAAGTTTTCCGACGTCCGCAGCGTGCTCGCCGACCTCACGCACAAGGGCGCGCTGTTCGGCATTCTGTCGGGCGCCATCTTCGCGATCGCCGCCGGCACCATCCGCGAGGCCTCCAAGCTGCTGCCCGACGGCGACTTCATGATCCGGGGCATCACGGTGCTGGCCTGCATGAACACCATCCAGGTCGTGCTGATGGGAGTTTACCTCGCGCGCCGCGACCGGCCGCAGCTCGGCAAGGTCTGGCTGAACTGGCGCTCGTCGATCTGGGTCGGCATCTTCAGCGTGCTCGGTTCGGCGGGCTGGGCGCTCGCCGTGACTTTGGAGAACGCAGCCCTGGTACGCGCGGTCGGCCAGATCGAGCTGGTCTTCACCTTCATCGCTTCCCACCTCGTGCTCAAGGAACGTCCCTCGCTCGGCGAGTGGATTGGCAGCATCCTGGTGGTGGGCGGCGTCGTCCTGATCCTCGTTACCCTATGAACGCGTGAGTGAAAGCATGACCGACATCCCGCGACCCTTGCACGGCCTGCGCATCCTCGACTTCTCGACCACCATCGCCGGCCCGCATTGCAGCCGCCTGATGGCCGACATGGGCGCCGACGTGATCAAGGTCGAATCGCCCGAGGGCGACCTGATGCGCAGCCGCCCGGTGCAGCGCGACGGCGCCGGCACGATGTTCGGCCAACTCAATGCCGGCAAGCGCTCGATCGTGCTCGACCTCAAGCGGCCCGAAGCGATTGCGGCGATCAAGAAGCTGGTGGCCAAGGTCGACATCGTGCTGGAGAACTATCGGCCGGGCGTGATGAAGCGGCTGGGGTTGGACTATCCGGAACTGGCGAAGATCAACCCGAAGATCATCTACGCCGCCATCTCGGGCTACGGCCAGACCGGCCCCGCCGCCGGACGGCCGGCCTATGCGCCGGTGATCCATGCCTCGACCGGTTACGACATGGCGCATCTCTTCTATCAGCAGGGCCGCGAGCGGCCGGACAATTGCGGCATCTTCGTCGCCGACTACGCCTCTGGCGCCTACGCCATGGGCGCCATCCTAGCGGCCGTCCATCAGCGTCACGTCACGGGCAAGGGCCAGATGATCGACGTCTCGATGTTCGAGGCGCTGGTCGGCATGCTGCTGGGCGAGGTCAACCGTGCGCAGTTCGACTTCGATATGCCGTCGCGGCCGATGTACGGCCCGGTCGAAGCCAAGGACGGCTACGTCATGCTGGCCACCGCCAGCGAGCGGACCTTCCAGGACATGGCGATCGCCGCCGGCCGGCGCGACTGGCTGACCGATCCGCGCTTCGAGAAATATGCCGAACGGCGCATGAACTGGGGCCAGTTCGTCGACGAATTCGAGCAATGGTCGAGGAAGCTCACGGTCAAGGAATGCGTCGCTGCGCTCGAGAAGCACGGCGTGCCGTGCTCGCCCTATCTCACCGTGACCGAGGCGCTGAACGACCCGCAGGTTGCCCATCGTGGCTCGCTCTGCACCATCGAGGACAGCGCCGGTTCCTACAAGTCGCCCGCTCCGCCCTTCCGCTTCTCCGGCTCGCCCCTGCAAAGCGGCCCCAAAGTATCGAAGCTCGGCGAACATACCAGGAGCGTGCTCGCCGACGCGGGTCTCAGCGCGGCCGAGATCGAGACGTTGGCGAAGTAACAGGAAGTGCAGATGGACCGCCCGCTCACGCGCAAGGTCATCGCTGCCGGTGCGGTCGGCAATGTGCTGGAGTGGTACGACTTCGCGATCTACGGCTATTTCGCCGCCGTGATCGGACGGACCTTCTTTCCGCACGAGGATCCGGTGGCCCAGCTCCTGGCAGCCTTCGGCATCTTCGCGATCGGCTTCGTCGTGCGCCCGGTTGGCGGCGCGCTTATGGGCCATATCGGCGACCGCTACGGACGGCGCGCGGCGCTCACCATTTCCGTAACGGCGATGGCCGTCCCGACATTCCTGATCGGCATCCTGCCGGGCTACCAAACGCTCGGCGTGATGGCGCCGGTCCTGCTCACGGTGCTGCGCGTCATCCAGGGCCTGTCGGTCGGCGGCGAATGCACCACGTCGATCGTCTTCATGGTCGAGCGCGCGCCGCCCGGCCGGCGCGGCGTGGTCGGCGCGATTTCCTGCGCCAGTGCGACCTGCGGCATGATGCTGGGATCGGCCATGGGAGCCGTCCTGTCGCTGGCGATGTCGACCGAAGCGCTCGACGACTGGGGCTGGCGCATTCCCTTCCTGCTTGGGCTGCTGGTGGGCGTGGCCGGTTACTTCCTGCGCCGCGACATTGTGGAGGCGCCGCGACAGTGGACCAGCCGGCACCTGCCGCTGGTCGAGGCGGTGCTCGATCATACGCCGCTGCTTCTGCGCCTTATCGCCCTCTCGGCGCTCAACTCGATCGGCTTCTTCGTCGTGTTCATCTATATCGTGACCTGGCTGCAGCGCAACGGCGTGCCGCCGGCGCGTGCGCTCGGCATCAACACGATCAGCATGGCGGGCGAAGTGCTGGTGATGTTCGCCATAGCGTGGTGGTCCGACCGGATCGGCCGCCGGCCGCTGGGGCTGGCCGCGGCGGCGCTCGCCTTCATCGGCGCCCTGCCGCTGTTCTGGCTGATGCACCACGACAGCTCCGCCTTGATCTTCATCGGTCAGTTGGGCTTCGTGCTGGCGCTCGGCATGTCGTGGGGCGTGCTGCCGTCCATCCTGGTCGAATCGACGCCGCCCGCCGTGCGCTGCACGCTGATCGCGCTCGGCTTCAACATCACCATGGGCGTGATCGGCGGCGTGACGCCTCTGGTCGCGACCTGGCTGGTCGCGCGTACGCACCAAGATCTCAGCCCCGCCTTCCTGATCATGGCGGCCGCCGCCATCTCCTTCCTCAGCCTGCTGACCTTCGAGGAGAGCTACAAAAAGACCGTCGCGACCACATAGACCGA
This sequence comes from Asaia bogorensis, assembly GCA_945889625.1. Classification (GTDB taxonomy): domain Bacteria; phylum Pseudomonadota; class Alphaproteobacteria; order Reyranellales; family Reyranellaceae; genus Reyranella. Next base: position 41,848 of record CAMDCE010000037.1, read on the forward strand.
CATGCTGACGAAGGCGCGGCATGGGCGTAAGGTATCGGTCTCAGAAGAAGGTGGCTGCAACGTCTTCCCGCCCGCCTAGGCCCGAGGAAATCGACCATGCCCAACATGCTGAACGCCGCCCAGACGGCCGAGTTCAACGAAAAAGGCTTCACCTACGCGCGCGGCCTATTCGCGCCCGATGAGATCAAGCTGCTCACCGAGGCGATGGAGCAGGACCCGGCGGTGCGCGACAGCATCCTCGACCGCCGCGACGGCGAAGGCCGCTCGACGCGCATCGCGTTGTGGAACCGCGCCGGCGATTCGGTCTATGGCCTGGCCGCCCGCACCCAACGCATGGTCGATACGTCCGTCGCTCTCCTCGGCGGACCGGTCTATCACTACCAGTCCAAGCTCACGGCCAAGGAGCCCGAAGTCGGCGGCGCCTGGGAATGGCACCAGGATTACGGCTACTGGTACTACAACGGCTGCATCCGGCCCGACCTCCTGTCGGTCATGATCGCGCTCGACAAGACCGACCGGAACAACGGCTGTCTGCAGATCGCCACCGGCTCGCACAAGCTCGGCCGCATCGACCACACGCCGCTGTCGCCGACCCAGAACGAGGTCGACCCCAAGCGCATGCCCCATATCCTCGAGCAGTGCCCGATCGAATATTGCGAGCTGGCGGCCGGCGACGCGCTGATCTTCCACTGCAACGCCATCCACCGCTCCGATGCCAACCGCTCGGCCAACCGGCGCTGGACGCTGCTGATCTGCTACAACCGCGTCGACAACGACACCATCATCAAGACCGACGACCGCTACTTCGTGCCGCTCGAGACGGTCGATGACGACGCGATCCGCTCGGCGGGCCTCAGGTTCGCCCGCGGCGACAACCAGGAGCACTTCGCGTCGCGGCCCTACGTGCCCGACCTGCGCAAGGCATCGTAGCCCGACGGGTGGTTGCCCGTGGACATCCGCAAGGCAACTGCGTCCGATATCGAGGCAATCATCGGCCTGGTGGAACCTAGCCGCCGCCAATATCAGAAGTACCAGCCGACTTTCTGGCGCAAGGCGGCGAACTCGGCCGAGGTGACGCGAACGTTCTTCACCGGGCTGTTGGCCGAACAGGGCACGTTCTTTCTGGTCGCCGTCGAGGGCGGACAATTGCTCGGGTTTCTGATTGCCCGCAAATTCCCGACGCCGCCGGTCTATGCGCCGGGTGGCGACACCTACCTGGTCGACGATTTCTGCGTTGCCGGACCCCAGCATTGGCTCACAACCGGCGAGGCCCTGCTCAGCCACGTATCCACGTTCATCCACGAGGCTGGAGCGGCGCAGATCGTGGTGGTCTGCGGCGAACGGGACCTCGCAAAGGCCGAGATGCTCCGCAGGTCCGACCTCTCCATCGCGTCCAACTGGTGGACGAAGCCGCTGAACTGAATGGCGTCAGCACCAGACGGGCGCAGCAACTTCGATAAGGACCATAATCTTCGATTCGGACCGACCGGGCGTAGAATAGCTGTGCTAGTTCCCATCATTGAGGAGCGCGTCGTGTGCGATCTCGCGACCCTGTCAATTTTCGATGCTACTTGGTGTTTTTGGCCAAGTTGCCCTGCGTCCACAGTGAAATACGTGACGTAGCCTCTTGATTACACGGATTTTCCCCCGGTGCTGCGTTTCTTGCTGCTGTTTTTTTCGTGTTTGTTTAACCGCGCGGGTCTTCGCCGGCCGACACTACGTTCCGGGCTTGCGCAAGGCCTCGTAGTCGCGCAGCCGGTACTTCGGCCCTTCACGTTCGCCGCACGGGACGAAGCCGAGGCGTCCCATCAGCCTGTGCGAGCGCTCGTTCGGCAGGTCGACCGACGCCAGGATACGGTCGAGCTTCAGCACGTCGAAGCCGTGACGCATCGCGGCTTGCGCGGCTTCGAACGAGAGCCCCCTGCCCCACCAGCGTTCGCTGAGCGCGATCAGCAACTCGCACTCCGCGCCGACCGGCCGCAGCGACACGAAGCCTATGACCTCGCCGCCTTCGCACACCACCCAGGCGTCGTGGCGGCATGCCGCTTCGACATGCCGCCGCGTTTCCTCGGGCGCGAGGACAATGTCGTCGAACAGGAAGCGTCGCACGCCGGGTTCGGTGAAGATCGCGTGCAGGGCCTCGGCGTCGTCCACCGCGATGCGGCGCAGGACGACCGGGCTCACGCTCCCAGGCGTTCGAGCGCCATGGTGAGGCGCGCGCGCGTCTGCTCGGCCTGGGTGCGGCGCTCGCGCTGCTCCTCGACGACCTCTTCGGGGGCGCGCGCCACGAATTGCACATTGCCCAGCTTGGCGTCGATCTTGCCGACCTCGTCGGCGAGCTTCTTGATTTCCTTCTGCAGGCGAGCACTTTCACCCGCGAAGTCGATCACGCCGGCGACCGGCAGCGCATATGTCGCTTCACCCACCACGACCTGGATGGCGCCCTTGGGGGCAATCGGCGAGTCCTCGATCCCTTCGATACGCGCCAATCGTTCGATGGCCGCGCCATGAATTCGCAAACGTTCGTTCGTGGTGCCATTGGCGCCCACCACCAGCAGCTTGAGCTTGGCACCGGCCGGCACATTGAGCTCGGCGCGCGCCGAGCGGATGTCGGAGATCAGTTTCACCAGCCAGCCCATCTCGGCATCGGCCGCGGGGTCGGTCGCGGTCGGCGCCGGCCATGGCTGGCCGATCAAGGCGCCATGCTCGGCACGATGGCCAGTCTTGTCCCAGATTTCTTCGGTGATGAAGGGCATCACCGGGTGCAGCAGCTTGGCCGTTTCGCGCAGCACGAAGGCGGTGACTGCGCGCATTTCATCTTTCTCCGGCCCGTCCTCACCCTGCAGGATCGGCTTGGTGAGCTCGACATACCAGTCGCAGACGATGCCCCAGATGAATTCGTAGAGCGTCGTGGCGGCCTCGTTCAGACGGAACTCGGCGATCGCCGTGTCGACGCCTTGGTTGGCGCGCGCCAACTCGCCCAGCATCCATTTGTTGACGGTGAGCTTCACGCCGGCCGGATCGAAGCCTTTTGGCAACGCCGCGCCGTTCATCTCGGCAAAGCGCGTGGCGTTCCAGAACTTGGTGGCGAAGTTGCGCGAGCCCTCGACCCGCGCCGGCGCCAGCCGGAGGCGGCCGGTCTGCGCCGATGCCAGCGACGTCACGGTGAAGCGCAGCGCATCGGCGCCGTACTTGTCGATCAGCTCCAGCGGGTCCATGGCGTTGCCCTTGGACTTCGACATCTTCTGGCCCTTCTCGTCCGTCACCAGCCCGTGCAGGTAGACGGTGCGGAACGGCACCTCGTTCATGAAATGCATGCCCATCATCATCATGCGGGCGACCCAGAAGAACAGGATGTCCCAGCCGGTCACCAGAACCGACGTCGGATAATACTTCGCGAGCTCCGGCGTCTTGTCGGGCCAGCCCAGGGTCGAGAACGGCCACAGCGCCGAGCTGAACCAGGTATCGAGCACGCCGGGATCGCGCGTGAGCGTCACGTCCTTGCCGTAGTGAGCGCGCGCCTCGGCCTTCGCCTCGTCCTCGGAAAGCGCCACGAAGACCTTCTTGTCGGGGCCGTACCAGGCCGGAATCTGATGGCCCCACCACAGCTGGCGCGAGATGCACCACGGCTCGATGTTCTCCATCCAGCGAAAGAATTCCTCGCGCCCGCGTTCGGGCACGAACTTCACCCGCCCGTCGCGCGCCGCCGCGATCGGCTGCTGGGCGAGCTTCCTGGCGTCGGCGTACCACTGTTCGGTGAGATAGGGTTCGACCGGCACGCCGCCGCGGTCGCCGTAGGGCACGGCGTGGGTGTGCGGTTCGATCTTGTCGACGAGTCCGAGCTCTTCCATCTCGGCCACGACCTTCTTGCGGGCGGCGAAGCGGTCGAGTCCGCGATATTTCTCCGGCGCCTTGTCGTTCAGCGCGGCGAACTTGTCGAAGATGGCGATGGCTTCGAGATTGTGCCGTCGACCCACCTCGAAATCGTTGAAGTCGTGCGCCGGCGTGATCTTGACCGCGCCCGAGCCCTTCTCCGGATCGGAATATTCGTCGGCCACGATCGGGATTCGCCGGCCGACCAGCGGCAGGATGGCGTGCTTGCCGATCAGATGCTTCCACTTGGGATCGTCGGGATGCACCGCCACGCCGGTGTCGCCCAGCATCGTCTCGGGCCGCGTCGTGGCCACGACGATGTGCTCGTCGCTGCCCTCGATCGGGTATTTGAAATACCACAGGCTGCCCCTCACCTCGCGCGATTCGACCTCGAGGTCGGAGATCGCCGTCAGCATCTTGGGGTCCCAGTTGACCAACCTGAGGTCCTTGTAGATCAGGCCGGCCTTGTAGAGATCGACGAACACCTTCAGGACGGCGCGCGACAGGCCGTCGTCCATGGTGAAGCGCTCGCGCGACCAGTCGCACGAGGCGCCCAACCGACGGAGCTGCTGAGTGATGGTGCCGCCGGAGAATTCCTTCCACTCCCAGACCTTGGCCAGGAATTCCTCGCGGCTCAGCAGCTTGCGGTTCTGCGTGTTGGTCTGTGCCGCGCCCTCGATGTCGAGGCCGATGCCTTCCTGCTCGAGATTGCGCACCACCACCATCTGGGTGGCGATGCCGGCATGGTCGGTGCCGGGCTGCCACAGCACGTCGTCGCCCTTCATGCGGCGCCAGCGCACCAGCACGTCCTGCAGCGTGTTGTCGAGCGCGTGGCCCATGTGCAGGCTGCCCGTGACGTTGGGCGGCGGGATGACGATGCAGTACGCGGGTTTCTTCGAGTCGGGATGGGCGCGGAACGCACCGGAGCTCTCCCACTCCGGGTATCGGCGGGCTTCGATCTCCTTGGGATCGTAGGTCTTGTCGAGCATCTCTTGCAGCTTCTCTGGCCCTTAATGAAAAACGCCACGGAGCGGGCGCCGTGGCGTTTGGAACGGTGGCGCCTTTGGGGTCAGCGGCGGGTCAGCCGCGCGATCTCGCGTTCGACGAAGCGTTCGACCATCGGCGGCAGATTGCGATCGAGCCATTCCTTGAGCATCGGCCGCAGCATCTCTTTGACCATGTCCTCGATGGTCTTGCCGCCCGCGCCGACGGCTGGACCGGGGTCCGCCGCGGCCGGCGGCGGTACGCTCTCCTGCATCGCCTGGCTCAGCCGTTCGAAGGCCGAGGACGTGGCGCCGGCGACGGTGGAACCGACCAGCGACTGGTCGAGGGCGGATGGAGCGGGTGTTGGGCGTTCGGGCATGGGGTCAACATTGGGTTGCGGCATTTCGGCGGCGTTCACTGGATATATGCGCGGCAGTGGCGTGGGTGGTGCGACCGGGCGCGGCGGCGCGCTCGGCTCCTCGATCAGATCGGTGAGCAACAGGACGTCGTCGCGCCTGGACGGCGCTTCCGGACGGGTGTTGGCGGCCGGCAGCATGGGACCATCGATGGGAGGAGCGACCGGACGCGGCGCGTTGGCAGCCGCCGAACCATCGGCCGGGCCACCGGCTTGTCCGCCGACCTGGGCGCGCGCCTCGTCGTCGGAGATGATCTTGCGGATCGACGCCAGAATGTCGTCCATCGACGGGTCATTGTCCGGGCTTCGGGAATCGCTCATCACCTGCCCCCAGAGCTGCTGCTGGTGCCAACGCCGATCCAGCGAGAACCGACCTCGTTATAATACCTCTCTTCGTCATAATATTCGACCGGCAAGCCCAGTGTGCGTGCCGTCAGGCGGCCGATGCCGGCCAGAACACCGTAATAGGCCACCTGCACATCGCGGCGCGCCTGGATCAGGCTGACCTGCGAATTCAGCAGCTCCTGCTCGGCGTTCAACACATCGAGCGTGGTCCGCGAGCCGACCAGGGCTTCCTGGCGCACGCCGTTGAGGGCGACTTCGTTGGCCCGCACCTGGGCCTCGAACGAGGTCACGCGCGAGCGCGCCGCATCGAGCTGGCGCCAGGCGCGGATGACGTTCTCCGCCACCGCCCGCCGCGCGCTGTCGAGTTCATTGCGCCGCTGGCCGACGAGTTCCTTGGCCTGCCGCACGATCGACCATTCGCTGCCATTCTGATAGATCGGCACCGACGCCTGCAGGCGAACGCCATACTGGTAATACTGATCGGTCGGAACCTGGACGTCCTGCTGATACTGGACGTAGCCCACGAGGTTCACTTGGGGCAGCAGGGTTGCGATGGCGCTGTTGACGCCATAGCTCGCGGCGGTGATGCGCTGCTGTGCGGCGATCGAGCGTGGCCCGAAGTCCATGGCGAGGGCAACACTCTCGTCCTCGCTGCTCGGCAGGGCGCCGACCAGGGGAATCTCGCCGAGCTTGCCCGGTCGCTGCCCGATGGTGCGCTGGAAGGCCGCCTCGTCGATGCGTACCTGCGCCTCGGCCAGCACCAGGTCGGCCTTGCCACCCTCGAGCCGCGCCTCGGACTGCGAGACGTCGGTGATGGTGAGTTCGCCGACACGGAAGCGCTCGCGCGTCGCGTCGAGCTGCTGCACGAGGACGCGAACGTTGTTCTTGCGCACGTCGACGATGCCGACGTCTCGCACCAGATCGGCATACGATGTCACGGCGGACAACAGGACATTCTGCTCGGTGTCGGCAAGCGAGGCGCGCTGGGCCTGGATGTTGGCCTGCGCGGTCTTGGTGTCGGCAACGGTCTTGCCGCCGCGGAAGATCGGCTGGGTGGCCTGGATCAGCGACGTGCGGCCGTTCAGGGCGTAGTAGCTGTTCGCGCGCAGGACCGGCAGCGAATCGGCCTCGATCCTGTTGAGCTCGAACGAGAACGTCACCTTCGGCCGCCAGTTCGCGGTCGCCTGCGCCAGCGTCTCGTCGGTCTGCCGCAGCAGCGCCCGGCTGGCCAGGAGGTCAGGATTGCTGTTGTAGGTCCACGACATCGCCTCGATCAGGCTCTGCGACCACGCCGTGGCAGCACCCGACCCAACCGCAAGCGCACAGACTAACGCTGCGCAGGCGTGCCTTGACGCGGGTCGGATACGCATCGAACGAGCCTCATAGGTGAACGCGGATAACTCAACATGCAGCCTATCATCTGAGGAATAGGCAGTGGTAGTCCCTTAACTGACCCCGAAATGCAGCCGCCGTGCGTTCAGAAGGTGAAGCGCGGAGGTGGCGCGAAGCCCGGCAGGACCGGCGAGCCGGCATCGAACAGCGGCCGGCCCGAGGTGACGCCGCCCTGCTTGACCACGAGCTGTGCCACGCCGAGCGCGCCGGAAGGGCCGGCCAGGACAGTTGCCAGGCGCCCGCCCTCTGCGAGCTGGTCGAGGATGGCCTGCGGAATCTGCTGCACCGCGCCCTCGATCAGAACGACGTCGTAGGGAGCCGTGCCCGGCGCGCCGTCCTCGAGCTTGCCTGTAACCCTTGCGACGTTGCCGACGCCCAATTCCTTGAGGATCCGGTCGGCCGAACCAGCGAGCACGGGGTTGCTTTCGACCGCCGTCACCGATTTCACCAGCCGCGCCAGGAGCGCCGCGCCGTAGCCGCGCCCGGACGCCACGACCAGGGCGCGATCTTCGGCGTGCGGCTGCAGGGCCTGGATCAGCCGGGCCAGTACCATGGGCTCCATCAGAAAGCGGCCGCTGCCGAGCGGCACGTCGTCGTCGGCATAGGCCACGGAACGCACGGCTTCGGGCAGGAAGCGCTCGCGAGGCAGCTCGCCGATCGCCGCCAGAAGCGGCGCGCTGGTCACCCGGTTGGGCCGGAGCTGGCCGTCGATCATGTTGCGACGCGCGAGCGTGAAATCCGTCATAAGCTGACCCCAAATGGTGCGGTGTATATAGGCGTTGGCCGCCGACAGCGTCAAAGGACGGTTGGGCGCGGGGTCATCCTGCACTCCTGGTCGCGGCCAGCTTGACCGGCCTTGGCGGGCATGCGTATAGCACCGCCCGCTCCTCGCGCGGCCTGGTGGCAGAGTGGCTATGCAGCGGACTGCAAATCCGCGTATGCCGGTTCGATTCCGGCCCAGGCCTCCACTACCTTCAGTTGTATTTCTCTTTAGACCTCAAACAAATCTGGCCGCTTCGTTCGCGAAACTCATTTAAATTCGGCCATATTTTTAGCTCAAGGTACAACCTGTTGTTGTGCACTTTCGAAGCGCATTGCGACTTTGGGGCTGATTTGGACTAAAGTTGGATTGTGATCGCGAGTGGCGGGGCCGTGGCCCCGGAATCGGCGGCGGTCACGGGCCTA
>CAMDCE010000038.1 GCA_945889625.1 Asaia bogorensis
AAGCTGGATCAAATCCCCTCGGCCCGTGAGGTGGACCACGCCTTCGTCAGTTCAGATCGATGAGAGGCTGAATGCCGCGCACGGCAACAAAAAGCCCTCCACCGGCATCCCGAGGAGGGCTAACACTCATGCGACCCGTTTGGTTGCCAACCGGCCGCATCCCCTTGCGGGAGACCACCTTGCCCGGAAGGCAGGTTGGCGAGGGAATTTCCCTACTCTTGATGCTGAGGGAACCATCTTCGCATGCCCGATCGATGTCAAGAGCGTCGCGAGTTCGGCAATGCACGGAATATTCTATTCGGCGCGCGAACTCTGACGCTGATCGGGAAGATCACTGGCCGGTGCGAAGGCCATGCGGTCGACAGGCCGCTGAGTTAGGCTGCCGAAAGAACGAACGGGCGAATAAATGAAATCCTTCACCCACCTCCGAGACTTCATCCGTAAGCAAATGCGGATGTCGCATATCTACCAGCCAGTGATGATCAAGGAACTACTTGCGGGCGGCGGCAGGGTGAATAACCGCCATCAGCCATACCGGCATAGTGACCAGTCCACGCGAGAGCCTGCTGCACATCTGCCGTGGTAATGTCCTCTTGAGGAAATTCGCCCGGCCATTGGTAGGGAAAGATTCTCCCACGCTCTTGGGCGAACGCCGCGAACGAAAACAAAAACAGGCTCACCACGAGCCCCAGTCTTCGTAATGCCATTAACATGCGCATCCCGGTGGTTGGTTGCATTTGGCACCGGCCGCGATGCACGTATTTCCGCAGGGCTTACCCTTGGTGCAGTGCTTACAACAGGCGTCTTTTTGCTGGGCCAGCTCAATCGCTTGCGGGCTGACTGAGTGAATGTCTCGACCTGGCCACGGCGTGTAGTCAGCTGCTTGAGCTGGTGCGCCGAGCATCATCAAAAGCATTGCGATCGACCGCATGGTCTTCCCCCGAAAGTCTTACTTTGCAATGATGCTACCATCAACCGGGGATGAAGCCTCAAGTGAACGTTCGCATTGTTCTTGCCGTAGTCCTCCTTATCGCTTTCGGCGGCGGGACCAGCAGTCGTGCGCAGGCGCTCTTCGAATGGCCGGTGAACGGGCCCATTTTGGTGAACTATGGGGGCGGCAGCGACGGCGTGGACATCCAGGCGACCCCCGGTAGTGCGGTGGTTGCGGCCGGCGATGGAACGGTTGTGTATTCGGGGAATGAAGTTCGCGGGATGGGAAATCTCCTTTTGATCACCCACGCCGGCGGTTACATCACTGCATACGCCAAAAATCAGCAGCTCTTGGTTAGGAAGGGCGATGCGGTGCGGCGGGGCCAAAGTGTTGCGTATGCCGGCCCGCAACTGCATTTCGAAGTTAGATATAAGAACGCCACAATTAATCCGCTCACGGTACTCCCTGAGCGAGCCCCGCCGCCGGCGCGTCCTCCGCTCCAAGCGGCACCAGTCGCGCCAGTGCCCGGCCGTCCGGTCGTTTCCGCACCAGCAATAGAACTAGCTGCTCCGGACGCAGTCACCATGTCGGTGCAGTCGTTGTTGGCAGCCCTGGGATATGACGTGGGCGCGGCGGATGGTTTCATGGGACCAAAAACCGGCCGGGCGATTGTTGATTTCCAGCAGCGCAGCGGCATCCCCGCGGATGGGCGGCCCACAGAGGCGTTGCGGATACGCTTCGCAAAGGTCACAGGAGACATTCCTCAAAACGTAAACTTCGCCATACGCTCCTCGACATTGGCGAACTTCCTAGAAGCCAGCCGAATTCCTTACGAAGCCACCGCATCTTTAACAACTATTTCCAGTACGCAGTTGGCTGAGCAGGCTGAAGCGGCGAGCGTTCAGCTTGAGTGCCGGAATTAGCGTCTTCGATTACCAACCGGACGTGGGGAGGGCAGCATGCGCGGCATTCTGATTTCGGGGGTTTGCAGCCTTTTGTTGTCTGTTTCTGTGGGGGCGCTCGCGCAATCCACGTATATCAGCGATGGACGCGGTGGTGGAACCCTGATCGGCCCAGACGGATCTACCACGATCATCGGCGACGGCAGAGGCGGTGGGACAGCAATCGGCCCGTACGGTACCTCCACGATGATCGGCGATGGCAGGGGTGGAGGGACCATCATTAGTCCGTACGGTACCTCCACAATGATTGGCGATGGCAGGGGAGGCGGAACGCTGATTGGTCCGTCTGGAACCTCGACCATCCTTGGCGATGGGTTGGGCGGTGCGACGATCATTGGCCCCTCTGGAACGACCACGATCTTCGGCAGGTAGTCGGGGAGTTCAGATCGTCGGCGGCAGTCGCTCTCCCGCTATTCTGGGCGGCGAGTGTATGCAGCGCGATGCAAAGAAATGCGGGATTTGTGGCGAAGCAGTCGTGCCGGCCACCTCCCACTGGTTTCAGTGACCAGCCCTTTACACAACTTCACGGCCCGGTCGCCACTGCGCCCAATTTTGCCGCCAGCATTACGGCCATGAAATCAATTGTCGGCGCGCTCGCCCTGATCGTTCTCCTCGCTCTACGAGTCAAGCATCAGCGTTAGGCCCTGATCGCGACCACGTTGCCGGCCTGCTGCTGATCGCCATGCTGGCAATAGTCGGCCCATTCCTGCATCAACCGGCGCCGCTTATCGAGAATGTCGCCCCGCTGGTAGGCACGCTCCAAGGCGTCGCCCTGAACATGAGACAGGCAGAGCTCGACGACTTCGCGGGGATAGTTGGTGCGCTCGGTCGCCCATGTCTTGAAGGCCGCCCGGATGCCGTGGGTCGTGGTGCGGTCGCTCCAGCCCATCCGCTCCAGTAGGTCGAGCATGGCGCTGGTGCCGAGCGGCCCGCGCCGATTGCGGCCGGGGAACACGTATTCACCCACAGGTTTACCGTCGATCATTAGGCCTTGCAGCAAAGCGAACGCCTGGTCGCTGAGTGGCACTAGGTGTTGCCACGCCTTTCCGCCCTTGAGGATCTGCACGCCTCTGGTGCGGGCTGCGAGGTCGACATGGGGCCAGCGGCAGGCCGTCGCCTCCTTGGTGCGCGCCACTGTCAGGATGGTGAAACGCATGCAGGCGGCCGAAATGACTTCCTGCTTTTCGAGGTCCGCCAGCAGCGCCGGCATTTCAGTGAAGGACAGGGCCCGGAAATGGCCGGCGGTGCGCGCGCCCTTGCGGGCCGGCAGGGAGTGCTTGAGTAAATCCCAGCGTGCCGGATTGTCGGTCGTTCTCTGCCCCTCGACCCGGGCGAGGTCGAGAACGGACTCGACGTTGGCGCGGACCATCTGGGCCACCCGCGGCTTGTCGTACCAAACCGGCTCGACCACCTTCAGGACGGCAACCATATCGACGTCGCGGACTGATAGGTTACCGATTGCAGGGAAGGCGTGAAGCTCGAGCCCACGGAGCCACTGCTTGGCATACTGCTCGCTGTGCCACTTCGCCTTGTGGCGCTCGTGGTAGCGCCTGGCGGCCTTCTCGAAGGTGATCGTCCGGGCATCCTCCAGGGCCTTGGCCTGCCGTTTGCGCTCACGGTGGGCCTTGGGCTCGCCGTTAGCGGCCAATATCCCGCGGAGCTCAGTCGCTTCGGCTCGCACGTCGACCAGCGGCACATCGGCGGCGCTGCCGAGTCCCAGCTCGGTCATCTTGGCGCCGCGCCGGTAGATGAATGCCCACGACTTCCGGGGCCCGGGCTTAACGACCAGGTACAGGCCGCCGCCGTCGCCGTAGCGGCCGGGCTTCTTGGCCTTCTCGACGGTGAGTGGCTTGAGGCGATGCAGAGTGCGGGGCATGGTTTCCTCCGATGAGAAGGCTTCAGGAACATCTAGCGTTTGTCCCTAACCGTGTCCCTAACCGCGATGTGCTATTGGGTGACATGCGCTGAGAGACGGTGAGAGACGGTGAGCGCCTAAGCGATTGTGGATACACGAAATAGTGACTGACCCTGATAGGGGGAGAGAGGCGCTGATATGACTAACCCAAAGATGTTCGACCTTTCCGGCAAGGTGGCGGTGGTGACCGGCGGCAGTCGCGGCATTGGGCGTTCGATCTGCGAGCAGATGGCGGCACACGGCGCCAAGGTCGTGGTCTCCAGCCGCAAGCTGCCGGCCTGCGAGGAGGTCGTGAAGGGCATCAAGGCCAAGGGCGGCGAGGCGACGGCGGTGTCCGCCAGCATCTCGGAGAAGGCGCAGCTCGAGAATCTCGTCGCAACAGCCCGCAAGGCCTACGGGCGGGTCGACATCATGGTGTGCAATGCCGCCTCCAATCCTTACTTCGGGCCGCTCACCGGGCTCAAGGAGGAGGTCTTCGCCAAGATCATGCAGAACAATGTCATGTCCAATCTCTGGCTGATGAACATGGTCGGGCCGGAGATGGCCGAGCGCAAGGACGGCGTCTTCATCGTGGTGTCGTCGATCGGAGCCCTCGTCGGTTCGGCGCACATCGCGGCCTACAACATGAGCAAGGCGGCCGATCTTTCGCTGGTGAAGTCGCTCGCCATGGAGTGGGGCAAGCACAACATCCGGGTCAACGCCATCGCGCCCGGCCTGATCCAGACCGATTTCGCCAAGGCACTGTGGGACAATCCACAGATCCGCAGTGCTCAGGAGAACAAGGCGGCGTTGAAACGCATCGGCCAGCCCGACGACATCGGCGGCGTCGCGGTGTTCCTGGCCTCCAAGGCGGGCGCCTTCGTGTGCGGTCAGTGCATCATCGCCGATGGCGGTGTGATCGGCGCCGGCGCTGAGTAGGCGCGCCGACAGACGCTGAATGTCCGTGTCGCATCCGGTCCTCGATCGACTCGCACCTTTGCTGCCGGACTTCGCTCGGCGGGCCGAGGAAATCGAGCGTGCACGCCAACTGCCGGTCGATATTTCGCAGGCGCTGATTGCAGCCGGTGTCTTCAAGCTGTGCGTTCCGGCGGCCCTCGGCGGCTACGAAGTCCATCCGCTCGTTCTGCTGCAAGCCGTCGAAGCCGTATCGCAAGCCGATGCGTCGGTCGGGTGGAACGTGATGAACGGCTCGATTTCGAGCACGACGACGGCCTATCTGTCGCCAGAGGCGGCGAAGCTGATCCACGGCCCTGCCGACGCCGTGACCGGCGGCATCTTCGCGCCGCGCGGGCGGGCCGAGCGTGAAGGCGGTGGCTGGCGCGTGACAGGTACCTGGCAATGGGCTTCGGGCAACAGCCATGTGCAGTGGATGAAGGGCGGCTGCGTGGCGTGGGAGAACGGCAAGCCGCGGATGATCCGCGACGGCGTGCCGGAAGTGCTGACGATGTACTTTCCGCGCGACAAGATCGTCTTCGCCGACAACTGGCACAGCTCGGGCCTCTGCGGCACCGGCTCGTGCGACATGAGCGTCGATAATCTGCTGGTACCGGCTTCGCGCGCCATCTCGCTGACGCGGGACAAGCCGCGGATCGATTCCCCACTCTACCGCTTTCCGGTGTTCGGCCTGATGGCCACCGGTTGCGGCGCCGTCGCACTCGGGATCGCACGCGGCGCCATCGACGATCTTGCGAGCCTCGCAGGCGCCAAGATTCCGGCGCTCAGCCGCCGGCCGCTGGCGGATCGAACCGGTACGCAGTCCGACATCGCCAAAGCCGAAGCGGCCGTGCGCAGTGCCCGGGCATTCCTGGTCGAAGCCGTCGAAGAGGCGTGGGGCGACGCCGAAAAAGGAGCAGAGATCGCGATCGAGCGGCGCATGGCGCTCAGGCTGGCATCGACCAACGCGACCGACGCGTCCGTGCGGGCGGTCGACCTTTGTTATACCTTGGCGGGCGGGACGTCGGTCTATCGCAGCAGCCCGCTGCAGCGCCGGTTCCGCGATGTCCATGTCGTGACGCAGCACATGATGGTGGCGCCGCCGAGCTACGAGATTGCCGGCCGCGTGTTGCTCGGCCTGCCGACCGATCCGTCGATGATCTGAAGCTCAGGCCGTGACGTCGAGTTCGCACCAAACCGGGACGTGGTCGGAGGGCTCGGGCTTGCCGCGCTCGGCCTTGTCGATACCGACGGCGCTCAGCCGGTCGGCGGCCTGCGGCGACAGCAGCAAATGATCGATCCGAAGGCCGTTGCCTTTCTGCCAGGCGCCAGCCTGGTAGTCCCAATAGGTGTAGCACTCGCCGTCGACATGGAAGGCGCGGATCGCATCGGTCAGGCCAAGGTTGAGCAGACCACGCAACGCGGCACGCGACTGCGGCTGGCAGAGCGCGTCATCGGCAAAGGCGGCGGGGCTGTAGACGTCGATGTCGGTCGGAATGACGTTGTAGTCGCCTCCCAGCACGAACATCTCCTCAGACGCGAGCAGGGCCTTGGCGCGCTGGGTGAGGCGATCCATCCAGGCAATCTTGTAGGCAAACTTCTCGGTGCCGATGGGATTGCCGTTGGGGAGATAGATGCCGCCGACGGTGAGCGGACCCTTGGGCGTCTGCACGCGGCCTTCGATGTAGCGTGCTGGCTCGTCGGCGACGGGATCGGGCAGGGCGCGTGCCGTGATCTCGACCGGGTGCAGCGACAACAGCGCCACACCGTTGAAGCCTTTTTGGCCGACCATCTCTACCTTGTAGCCAGCCGCTTCGACCTCGAGCCTGGGGAACTGCGGTTCCTGTGCCTTCAGCTCCTGCAGCAAGACGACGTCAGGCTTGGCGCGCTGCAGCCACGAGACGAGGTTTTCGGTCCTCTTGCGGACGGAATTGACGTTCCAGGTCGCGACCTTCATCGCGGCCGGGTCACACGCTGAAGGAGTTGCCGCAGCCGCAGGACGAGGTGGCGTTCGGGTTCTTCACCTGGAACGACGAGCCGACCATTTCCTCGACATAGTCGAGCTGGCTGCCCTTGAGCAGTTCCAGCGAGGTGCTGTCGACCAGCACCGCGGCGCCGTCGCGCTCGATCACCAAGTCGTCGTCGCCGCGCGCATCCTCGAACGAGAAGTTGTACTGGAAGCCCGAACAGCCGCCGCCCAGCACGGCCACCCGCATCATGACGGGCTTGGCTTCCTTGGAGGCCAAAAAGGCGATCCGCTTGGCAGCGCTCGGGGTCACGGAGAATGTGGTGTCGTTCATGCCTACAAGATGTGGTTGGAAGGCCGATTCGTCAATGCTCGCCGTTGCGGCCTTTAGGAGCCAGTACCCTCAGGGAACATGCGGTCAAACACCCGCCCGGCGTCAGGCAGCCGCTTCCGCCACTGCGGTCCGGGCACGCACCCGCTCGCGGTGGAGAATGTAGAGGCCGGAGCCAATGACCAGCGGCAGGCCGTACCAGACCATGGGAGAAGGCTCCTCCTTGAACCAGAGGTAGCCAAACAGCATCGCCAGGACGATGGAAGTGTAGTCGAACGGCGCCAGCACCGAGGTCGGCGCCAGCCGTAGCGCACGCGTCACCAGGATCTGGGCGACGCCACCGATCAGGCCCAATGAGCTCAGCCAGAACCAGTCGACGAGCGACGGCCACTTCCACTCCGGGATCGCGCCAACCAGTGAAATCACACTGGCAAACAGGCAAAACCAGAAGATCGTTGCCGCATCGTGGTCGTGACGACTGATCAGGCGCGTCAGCACCGTCGACAACGAGTAGGAGAAGGTCGCCAGCAACACGACCAGCGACAGCCAATGGACCGAGATGTTCCATGGCTCGAGCATGATCAGCACGCCCATGAAGCCCACGGCGACGGCGCTCCAGCGCCGCCAGCCCACCGCTTCCTTGAGGATGGGCACGGCGAGCGCCACCATGAACAGCGGTGCGGCGTATGAGATGGCGTAGGCGTCGACCAGCGGCATGCGCGGGAAGATGTAGAAGAATCCCAGCAAGCTGACGAAGCCGGTGACGATGCGGAAGACCTGCAACAGCGGGCGGGTACTGCGGATGCGCCGGAGCCCGCCTACGCCGCGGACCAGGAAATATAGCGGCAGCAGGGCGATGGCGCTGCGAAACAGCATCATCTGGAACGGCCCGTACGAATCGCCCAGCCATTTCACCAAGGCATCCATGGTGGAAAAGAGCGCCAAAGCGGCGACTCTGGCGTAGATGCCGAGTAGCGTTGAAGAAGTAGGGGCGGACAGGGTGTGCTGCCTTGGTTAGGTGAGCGGGGAGGAGCTGTTAACGGCAGCGGCGAGCTACATACGGCCTTAGGCGCACACCGAGAACTTTTTGCACTGCAATTATTTTCCAGAACACCCGTATTCCCACTTGCAAATCGTTCGCGACATAGGCTCAGGCCGTGCTTTGTACTATAATGCACGGGGTGGGTAACTTCTGGAGCACGACTATCGTTGTAGGCCTGATCGCGGCAGCACCAGCAGTCGCGCAGCAAGCCGTGCCGGCTCAACAAGCAGCGCCGACACAACAAGCGGCGCCGCAGCCGACGCCGCAATTGCGCGCGGCTTATGATGCGGCGTTTAAGGCGACGCTGGCCAAGCCGGCGGATCCGGAGACGCTGGTCAAATATGCCGATCTGGCCGTCCAGGTCGGTGACTACGAGGGGGCGATCTCGGCGCTCGAGCGCTTGCTGCTGATCGATGGCGATCAACCGCAGGTGAAGCTCGAGCTGGGTGTGCTTTATGTGCGGCTTGGATCATTCGAGGCTGCGCGGAACTACTTTGAGGAAGTGTTGGTGTCACCGACGGCTACGGAAGAGTTGAAGGACAAAGCGGACGAGTATCTTGAGAAGACTGCGCGACCTTAGATCTGCCGCGAGAACTGCATGCAGGCGAGCGGGACCGATCGGGAACGATGCCACGAAGTTTTCGAAGTTCGTAATCGAGCGTCGGACGGCGATCGTGGATGTGGATGGATCAAATGACGAGCTTTAGGGGTCGGACTTTCGCGTTGGCGATGGCCTTCACTCTTGCAGGTGCACCGGCTTGGGCGCGGGTCGGCGTGGCGTCGGTTGTCGAAGGCGAGCCGCTGGGAAAGCCGCCGGCAACGACGGAACGCGTCCTGAAAATCGGCAACGACATGCAGCCGAACGAACGGATCACCACCAAGACCGGTGACCGGGTGCATATCGTCTTTCTCGATGGATCGTCGCTGACCGTCGGACCGAACAGCGTGCTGGTGGTCGACAAGTTCGTCTTCGATCCGGAGAAAAGAACCGGCGAACTCGCCCTCAATGCGCCGGTCGGCGTCTTTCGTTTCGTCGGCGGAGCCATCAGCAAGACCTCGGAGGTCAAGATCAAGACGCCGTCGGCGTCGATGGGCATTCGCGGCGGCATCGCCACGTTCAATGTCGCCCCGACCGGTCAGACGACCGCCAACTTCCTGTTCGGCACGTCGCTCACGGTGACGAGCCAGGGCGTCACTCGCACGATGACCGATGCCGGGACGCGGGTTAACGTCAATCTCGGCGCGCCGCCAACGCCGCCCTCGGTCATTCCGCCGGGAGGCCTCGCTCCCGATCGCGCGCTTCAGCAGAACGCCGGACTGCAGGTCTCGATGACCAGCCGGTCGGGTGGACTGCCTCCCGGAGCGGGAGGCGCAGGCGCGGGAGGCGCAGGTGCCGCCGGCCAACAGGCCGCAACGGCGCCACGACCGGGCGCGGCGACGGGCACTGCGCGCTCTCGAGGCACGGCGGCACCGCGGACTCCAGGGGCCAATGCTCCAGGAGGTGCCCCAGGACAAGCCGCGAAACCCGCGGCGGCGGCGGTTGGCGTAGCTCTTGCGGGTTCCGGCCTGAGTGGGCGCAACTCGAGCGTGGCTCCGGCCGTGGTGGTGGCTCAACTATCGCCGGCGGCCCAAGCCGCCTTGCCAGGTGGCGGTCTTCAAACGGCTGCAGGCGCCCAGCCGGGCGCCGGCGGCGTGCAGGTCGCGCAAGCGGGGCCAGGTGGAGCGGCGGCGCCAGCCGCGCCCGGGCAGCAACAGAATCAGCAGGGTCAAGGTCAGCAGGGCCAAGCCGGCGGGCCTCAGCAGGGCGCAGGGCCAGCTCCGGCCGGCGGGCCTCAGCAGGGCGCAGGGCCGGCTCCGGCCGGCGGCCCGCAGCAAGGTGCTGGTCCCGCCCCGGCTGGTGGTCCGCAGCAAGGCGGCCCACAGCAGGGTGCCGGTCCAGGCGCGGCGGAAGGCACTGGGCCTCAGCAAGGTGCTGGTCCCGCCCCGGCAGGTGGTCCGCTGCAGGGTGCTGGTCCCGCCCTAGCTGCTGGTCCTGCCCCGGCTGGTGGTCCGCTCCAAGGCGCTGGTCCGCAGATAGGTGGCGGTCCGCAAGGCGCCGGCCCCCTGCAAGGCGGTGGCCCGCAGATCGGAGGCGGCCCGTTGCAAGGCGGCGGTCCCCAAGGCGGTGGCCCTCTGCAGGCTGGTGGTGGTCCACAAGGTGGTGGTCCGTTGCAGGGTGGTGGCCCGCTGCAAGGCGCCGGTCCGCTTCAGGGCGCCGGTCCGCTTCAGGGCGCTGGTCCCCTTCAAGGTGCAGGCCCGCTTGCAGGCGGCAGCCCGTTGCAGGGCGGGTCTCCGCTGCTGGGCGCCGGCCCACTTCAGGGTGCCGGGCCGTTGCTCGGTGCTGGCCCCCTTCAAGGTGCTGGCCCGCTGGTCGGTGCCGGCCCGCTGCAGGGCTCGGCCCCGTTGCTCGCTGGCGGACCTGCGCCGGCCGTCGCTCCCGTTCTCTTCGTGCCGCAAAACACCGGTGCCCCGCCGCCGATGCCGATTGCATTGCTGATCGCGCCGCCGCCGCCGCCGTTGTTGCCGCCTGCGCCACCACCCGACACACCTACGCCGCCGACCGCTGGGCCGCCGCCGCCCGCGCCGCCGCCACCGCCACCGCCGCCCCCACCACCGCCGCCGCCACCACCTGCGCCGCCGCCGCCGGTCGTCTGCGTGACGTGTGGCTTGCCGCCACCGCCACCACCGCCGCCACCGCCTCCGGTTCCGCAGCCGCCGCCCTGCTCGAACGCGAGCTGCACTTAGCGAATCGGCGCCGGACAGAATCTTTTCTGCCGGCGCCGGCTTCGATCCGGCAAGCGGACCAACCTTCATTGCGCTTCGCGCTGCCCTGAGCGCGGTTTGGCTTGGGCGGCGTCCTTCCGTAGAGTGATGCCTGCAGGAGGGATTGCCGGCAGATGGGCATGAGTTGGTTGTTTGGCGGCGCTGGCAAGCCACGCGCGCCGGTAATCGTCGCTCTGCTCGTGCTGATGAATGCGTTGATGCTGCGCGTGGCCGATCCCGCCGAATTGACCAGGCTGCGCAGCTTTGCCTTCGACAGCTACCAGCGCCTGAAACCGCGCGTGCCGGCCGAAGAGCTGCCGGTGCGCATCATCGACATCGACGAGGCCGCACTCGCCGAATACGGCCAATGGCCGTGGCCGCGAACCCTGCTCGCCGAGCTCGTCTACAAGCTCACGGCAAGGGGTGTGGCCACTATCGCTTTCGACGTCGTGTTCGCCGAGCCGGACCGGTTGTCGATCGACGCCGTGGTGCGCGACCTGCCGGCAGACGAGCAAACTGAGGAACTACGCCGGATCGCCGCGTCGTTCCCCAACAACGACGAAGTGTTCGCCGAGGCGATTGCCCGGTCGTCGGTGGTCACCGGCTTCGGCTTCGACCTCCAGGGGTCGGCAAAGCCACCGCGCCGGTTCCATGGCATCGCGCACAACAGCGGCGAGAAGGATGCCAAGCTGGTCCCCGAACTGATGCGGCAGTTCATCCCGAGCCAGCCCGGAGCGGTAAATACCATCGCCGTGCTGGAAGCTGCGGCCAAAGGCAACGGCTCGGTCACGACCGAGGTCGAAACCGCCATTGTCCGCCAGGTGCCCATGCTCTTTCGGCTCGCCGGCCAACGCGACGAGGATCTTTTCGCCGCTTTGGCCATGGAAGCGCTGCGCGTGGCCCAAGGCGCGTCGACCTACCTGGTGCGCTGGTCGGGCGCCCAGGGTCTGGAAGCGTTCGGCGGACGCACCGGCATCGTGTCGATCAGGGTCGGCCAGCTCAACATCGATACCGACGCCCAGGGCCGCATCGCGCTGTATGACAGCGGCCACGTTCCGGCGCGTTTCATATCCGCCAAGGACGTGCTGAAGGGCACGGCACCGCCCGAGAAGCTCGATGGCCATATCGTGTTCGTCGGCACGTCGGCGGTCGGTTTGAAGGATTTGCGCAACACGCCGCTTGTGAATTCGATAGCCGGCGTGGAAATCCATGCTCAGCTGGCCGAGCAGATCCTGAGCCAGACGTTCCTCGATCGACCCGACTATGCCGAGGGTGCAGAATTTCTCTACCTCATGGCGATCGGGCTGGTGTTCGTCTTGTTGCTGCCGCGCCTGTCGGCCGCAAGCATGGCGCTGGTGGCTGCGGCCTTCATCGGTATCGGCGTCGTCGCGCCCTGGATCGCGTTCTCCGAGTTCCGGCTGCTGCTCGATCCGATCTATCCGCCGGTCACGTTGGCCGCGATCTATGTTGCCGGCTCGGCGCTGAGCTTCATGCGGGCCGAACGCGACCGCCGGGAAATCCGCGGCGCGTTCAATCTCTATCTGTCACCCGACAGAGTGGAAGAGATCGCACGCAACCCGGACCTGCTGAAGCTTGGTGGCGAGCAGCGCGAAATTACCGTCATGTTCACCGACGTGCGCGGCTTTACGACCATTTCCGAGCAGTTCGACCCGCAGGGCCTCACGCGCTTTATGAACCGGTTTCTGACTCCGATGACCGACCTCATCCAGGCGCACCGGGGCACGATCGACAAATACATGGGTGACGCGATCATGGCGTTCTGGAATGCGCCGCTTCCCGTCGAAGGTCATGCGGCGCGCAGTTGCCAGACCGCTCTTGCCATGCAAGCTCGGCTGAGCGAGCTGAACGTGGACTGGAAGGCCGAGGCTGAAGCCGAAGGTCGCAAGCACATCCCGGTCAATATCGGCGTCGGGCTCAACACCGGCCTGGCCACGGTCGGCAATTTCGGCTCCACCCAGCGCCTGACCTATTCCTGCCTCGGCGACGAGGTCAATCTTGCCTCCCGCCTCGAAGGCCAATGCAAGACATACGCGACTGGCGTCATCATCGGCGCCAAGACGCGCCTGCAGGTGCCGGAATTCGCTGCCGTCGAACTCGACCTCATCCAGGTCAAGGGCAAGACCGAGCCGGAGCGCATGTTTGCGCTGCTCGGCGATTCCGCGCTGAGGCAATCCGCGGCGTTCCGCGACCTGATCGACAAGCAAACCGCATTCCTCGCAGCCTATCGGTCTGGGGCGTTTGCCGAGGCGAGGAACATGATCGCAGGACTTGAGACAGTGGCGATGGCGGCAAATTGGCGACAAGGCTACTACGCCATGATGGGGGTGCGGATCGACGAGTTGATGGCCGATCCGCCAGTGGCCTGGACGGGGGTCTATGTCGCCAAGGACAAATGACGCCCTCGAGCGCATCGAGCGGCTGATCTGTCGCGACGTCGGACGAGGCACACAGGAGCTGATAGAGGCCAGCCGGGGCGACCTCGCGGCGGCGGCGCGATCGCTCGCCGGCGCCACCGGAGCAGGCCTGGTCACCGGGTTCTTCGTGCCGCGCGGCGACACGCCGGCTGCCGAGACGGACGGACCGGTCGGTAGTGCCTTGCTGGCCGCGGCTCTGGCAGCGTGCGGCGTGCCGGCGCGGATCGCGGTCGACACGCCCTGTGCCGCTGCCGTGCGCGTGGCGATCGACGCGGCGGGCGGCGGGGTAGGCGTCGATGAAGTCGGTGTCGACGACCGCACAGGCATCGAGCGCGTGGCCCGTGCCTGGAGCGAAGCCGGCATCAGCCACGCCATCGCCATCGAGCGCTGTGGCCGCAGCGCCGACGGTCGACCACGCAACATGCGTGGCGCCGATGTCTCGCCCTGGACGGCGCCGCTCGACGATCTTTTCCTGGCCGGACGCTGGACGCGGCTCGGGGTGGGCGACGGCGGCAACGAGATCGGCATGGGCAAACTGCCGGCCGGCTTGATCGGCCGGACTGTCCCGAACGGCGAACTGATCGCCAGTACGACGACCTGCGATCATCTCGTGGTTGCCGGGGTGTCCAACTGGGGCGCGTACGGATTGCTGGCCGCTCTCGCCGTGCTGCGCGCCGACTGGTCGCCGATCCTCGACAAATTTCTGTCCGCAGAACGAGACCTCTTCGTCACCCGTGCGGTCGTCGACAAGGCGGGCGCCATCGACGGCGTTTCGGCCCGCCGTGAAGCGACGGTCGACGGTTTCGGGCCGGAGATCCATGGTGCACTGATCCACGGGCTGCGTCGCATTGCCTGGGGAGAGGTCGCGGACTAGGGTCCTTCCGGTGAAGGTGGGATCGCGCAGAGCGGGCGGGCATGCTTTGGCCGGAGAGCCGTCCGATCTTCGTTCGCGTGCAGGGCGTAGCAACTTCGGTAAGGACCATAATCGTCGGATCGACGCGGTTGGGCTTATAGTCAGCCGATGATGATGCGAGCCGTCTGCGTGCCGGGCATCGGCTGCGGTTTTCCGACGGTTTATTTAACCGTGGAGGCTCTCCGCGACCGGTGGAGCGACTTCGGTAAGGACCATAATCGTCGGTTCAGGTCGGTCGGGCGTAGGATGGGCGGCATGACGCTCCAGACCGCCCACGACCATCGCCGCATGCCGATCGCTGGTGCTTTTGTCGATTCGCGAACCTTTCGAGAAGTCTTCGTGAATTGTTCACGAAACGCCACCCAAATGTCTGAACACGAAGGCATTTTCGGCAGATTCTTGAAACAACCGCCAGAACACGTCAAGGCGCGACGCGCGACGCGGGCAAAAAGTGAGACTCCATGAGAAGAGTCCGATGTCATCGGCCTTGCAGGTGTCTAACCCCGGTGAGACTGGTGAGACGCCGACCGCTGTCGCCGAACGTTTCAGCTTTACCCGGAAAGACCCTAGGTTCGCCCGCATGGAAAACCCTTACGCACCGACCCATCCGGAAATTCGCGACGCCATCCGCCATCTCTGCCTGAAGTTCGAGGGCACCTACTGGCGCAAGCTCGATCGCGAGCGTGGCTATCCCACGGAATTCGTCAAGGCGCTGACCGACGCCGGCTGGCTGGCGACGCTGATCCCGGAAGAATATGGCGGCGCGGGCCTCGGCATTTCGGCGGCCGCCGCAGTACTGGAGGAAGTTCAGCGCGCCGGCTGCAACGGCGCCGCCTGTCACGCGCAGATGTACATCATGGGCACGGTGTTGCGGCACGGCAGCGTCGAACAGAAGAAGCGCTATCTGCCGGGTATCGCGAGCGGCGAGTTGCGGCTGCAGGCTTTCGGCGTCACCGAACCGACCAGCGGCACCGACACGCTGGCGCTGCGCACCACGGCGGTGAAGAAGAACAATAGCACTTATGTCGTGAACGGCCAGAAAGTGTGGACCAGCCGCGCCGAGCATTCCGACCTGATGCTGCTGCTGGCGCGCACCACGCCCAAGGAGGAGACGAAGAAGCGCACCGAAGGCCTCTCGGTGTTCCTGGTCGACATGCGCAAGGCGCTGGGCAAGGGGCTCACGATCAAGCCGATCCGCACCATGATGAACCACAACAGCACCGAAGTGTTCTTCGACGACATGGAAGTGCCGGCCGAGAACCTGGTCGGCGAGGAAGGGCAGGGCTTCCGCTACATCCTGGGCGGCATGAACGCCGAGCGAATCCTGATTGCCGCCGAGTGCATCGGCGATTCGCGCTGGTTCATCGAGAAAGCGACTGCATACGCCAAGGAACGCACACTGTTCGGCCGTGCCATTGGCCAGAACCAGGGCGTGCAGTTTCCCATCGCGCGCGCCTATGCCCAGACCGAGGCGGCCGACCTGATGGTGCGCAAGGCTGCGAGCCTCTACGAGGCGGGCCTGCCCTGCGGCGCGGAAGCCAACATGGCCAAGATGCTGGGCTCGGAAGCGTCGTGGGCCGCCGCCGACATGTGCGTGCAGACACATGGCGGCTTCGGCTTTGCTGAGGAATACGACATCGAGCGCAAATTTCGCGAGACCCGGCTCTACATGGTGGCGCCGATCTCGACCAACATGATCCTGAATTACATTTCCGAGCACGTGCTCGAACTGCCGCGCTCGTACTGAGCGGACTGCTACCCGCCGAACAGGGACGAGCTCAGCGCATCGATCAGGGCCAGGATCGCCGCGCGGCCGATCATCAGCAGGAACACAGTCCAGATCGCGGTCACGATCGTCAGCAGCCAGCCGAGCATGGCCATCATGCCGTCGTCCTCGATCAAGGCGAGGCAGAAGAACAGGATGGCGACGGCCGGAAAGAAATTGTCGAAGGGGATCGGCAGTGCCAGTACCAGGATGTTGAGCGACCATGCCACCAGGAGCAAGCGCCGCGGCGTGCCGGTCACCCACCATTCGTATCGGACGTGGACGGTATCCTCGAGCCAGCGGATATAGCGACGGGCGCGGCCGAGAAAACCCTGAAGCCGGCCGCGGTGCAGGCCGCGGCGGCCGATCATCGCCGGCAATGACGGCACGAGCCGGCCAGCGAAGAACTGGGCCAGCAGGAGCAGCATCGGCACGCCTGTGATGGTCGATAGCCAGGGAATGCCCGTCGGAACGACGTTGATGATATCGAGCGCCAGGATCGCAAAGGCATAGGAGCGGCCCTGCAGGCCGCCCAGGAACTCTTCGAGCGTCAGGACGGAGTCGCGTGCACCGGCGAACATCCGATCGAGCGCATCGTAGAGCCCGAAATTGTCCTTCATCCCCCGGTCCGCGCCAGCAGGCGACGCGCCAGAACGAGATGCGGTCGGTCGAGCATCTTGCCGTCGAGCGTCAGCACGCCGGAGCTTGGATTACTCTCGAAGGTGGTCACGACGCGCTTGGCCCAATCGATCTCGCTGGTGCTCGGCGTGAAAACCTCGTGGATGATCGCCACCTGGTCAGGATGGATGGCGATCTTGCCGCCATAGCCCATGCGCCGCGCGTCGGCCGCCTCGGCGCGCAGCCCCTCGACGTTCTTGATATCGGGATAGACCGTATCGTAGGCGGTAACGCCGGCAGCGATCGAGGCCATCAGATTGACGGTGCGGGCAAGCTTGAAGGTGTCGTCATAGACGCCCGGCGCCGGTCCCTTGGCGAGTGCACCGAGATCGGCCATCAGATCCTCGCCACCCCAGGAATGGCCCATCAGGCGGGCGTGCTTGGCGGGAGCGGCCGTCAGCGCGAGCACGGCGGCCGCACTCTCGGTCGCGATCGTCAGGATTTTGGTGGCGCCTATCTCGATACCTTCGCGTGCCTCGAACGCATCGAGATAGTTCGCCAGCAGATCGAGATTGGCCTGACCGACGCACTTGGGGAATACGATGCCGTCGGGCTTGCCCTGCATGACGACGGCAAGATCGCCCAGGGTGAGGGCGGTATCGAGCGCATTCACTCGCACATAGAGCTTGGGACCGGCTCGACTGGCTTGCTTCAGGTAAGCAAGCGCCATGTCACGCGCGAGATTCTTGCGATCGGCGGCGACCGAGTCCTCGAGATCGAGGATCAACCCATCGGGCCCGGAGGAGGGTCCTTTGGCTAGCTTGCGCTCTGAATCGGCGGGAACGAACAGGAAGGAACGCATGCTTGTCTGCCTCAGGTCTTTGGCTTCTTGCGCATCAGTGCCTGGCGCGTGCATTCGGCCACGACCTCACCGCGCTGGTTGGTAGCGCTATGTCCGAATTCGACGATGCCGGCGTCGGGCCGCGACTTGCTTGCGCGCAGACTCAATACCTTGGTTTGCACCCGAATTGTGTCGCCATGGAACACCGGCTTGGGGAAGCGAACGTCGGTCATGCCGAGATTGGCGATTGTGGTGCCGAGCGTCGTGTCGTTGACGGTGATGCCGATCATAAGCCCCAAGGTGAACAGGCTGTTGACGATGCGCTGGCCGAACTCCGTCCTGGAGGCGAACTCCTCGTCTAGGTGCAGTGGTTGGACGTTCATGGTGAGCGAGCTGAACAGCACGTTGTCCATTTCGGTGACGGTGCGCGTCCAGGCGTGGTCGAAGGTACGGCCGACCGAAAACTCCTCGAAATACAACCTTGCCATCTTTTCCCCTGCGAAAGTCCGGCCGTTCTAGCACGGATGGACGCTAGGCGGCCTAGCATCGTATCAATGCCGCCACATGACGAAACACCGAGTTGGGGGCGAACCATGCGTGCGATGATAAGCGAGACGGCGGGCGGGCCGGAGAGCCTCAGGCTGATGGAACTGCCGTCCAAGCCGCTGGGCAAGGGCCAGGTCCGCGTTGCGGTGAAGGCGGCGGGCGTCAATTTCCCCGACACGCTGATAATCGCCGACAAATACCAGTTCAAGCCGCCGCGTCCCTTCGCGCCGGGTCACGAGATCGGCGGCGACATCGTCGAAATCGGCGAGGGAGTGAGCGGCTATCAAAAGGGCGACCGCGTGATCGGCATGATCGGTCATGGCGGTTACGCCAGCGAGGCCGTCGTCGATCAAGGCGATCTCCTGCCGATGCCGAAGAACATGAGCTACGAGGACGGTGCGGCCTTTACCATGACCTACGGCACCTCGTACTACGCGCTGAAGCAGCGCAGCAGCTACAAGCCCGGCGAAACCCTGCTGGTCACAGGCGCCTCCGGCGGCGTCGGTCTCACGGCGGTCGAGCTCGGCGCCCTGATGGGGCTGAAGGTGATCGCCGCGGTGGGTTCCGACGAGAAAATGGAGATCTGCCGCAAGTACGGCGCCACCATGTTCGTGAACTACACCAAGGACAAGATGCGCGACAAGGTCAAGGAGCTGACCGGCGGCAACGGCGCGGACATCATCTACGACGCGGTCGGTGGCGACGCCTTCGACGAGTCGGTGCGCTGCATCGCCTGGTATGGCCGGCTGCTTGTGGTGGGCTTCGCTGCCGGCCGCATTCCCTCGCTGCCGGCCAATCTCGCGCTGCTCAAGAGCTGCGACGTGCGCGGGGTGTTCTACGGTGCCTGGCGAGGCCGCGAGCCCGCGCAGGCCCGCAAGAACTTCGACGAGCTGCTCGCCTGGTATGCCGAGGGCAAGCTGAAGCCGCACGTCTCCATGCGCTTCCCGCTCGAGAAGGGCGCGGACGCGATGAATGCTCTGCTGTCGCGCAAGGCGACGGGCAAGGTCGTTCTGACCGTCGCCTAGTCACATGGCAGCCTTCGGACGGCGCGGCTTTGTTGCCGCACTCGGAGCGGCGGCCTTGCCGTCCGCCACGCGCGCCGACGATTTTCCCGAAAAGCCGATCACGCTCGTCGTGCCGTTCGCGCCCGGCGGGTCGATCGACGTGCTGGCACGGCTTATTGCCGAGCGGGCCAGCCGGGCACTCGGCAAGCCGGTATTGATCGACAATCGCGGTGGCGCCGCCGGTCTGATCGGCGCGGCTTCGGTCGCCAGGGCCGAGCCCGACGGTTACACCTTGCTGATGGCATCGGCGGCGCAGGTCACGATCCCGCCCTGGATCAACCGCTCGCTCACCTTCGATCCGCCCAGGGATCTGGCGCCGATCGCGCATCTTGTCGACACGCCCATGGTGCTGATCGTATCGGCCAACTCGACGATACAGAGCGTCGGCGACTTCATCAGGGAAGCGCGCGCCCGTCGCGGCGAGCTCAATTACGCCTCGACGGGCGTCGGCACGATTTCGCTCCTGGTGATGGAAACGCTGAAGCTGGCTGCCGACATCGACGTCGTGCATGTCCCTTATCGCGGCGCCGCGCCGGCGCTGAACGACCTGCAGGCGGGCCAGGTGCAGGGCATGTTCACCAGCACCGCTTCCGCGGCACCCATGGTGGCGAGCGGTAAGCTGCGGCCGCTGGCGGTCACCACGCCTGCTCGCGCCGCCTTGATGCCGGACGTGCCGACCATGGCGGAGGCGGGATGGCCGACGGCGGAAGTTGTCGTCTGGTCGGGAGTCATGGCGCCGGCCGGCGTACCGCGGACGATCGTGCGGCGGCTCGAGCGCGCCTTCATGGAAGCAGCTCTCGCGCCCGACGTGCACGACCGGCTGGTCAAGCTTGGCGCCGATCCCATCGGGCACGAAGCCAAGGCCTTTGCCGAGCTTCTGGAAAAGGATCTGGCTCTTTGGCGGCGCGTGGCGCTCGCCTCGGGCGTCAAGATGGAATGAGGGAGACGGCCATGGGCAGACTTTCAGGCAAGATCGCCATCGTGACGGGCGCCGCCTCGGGCATCGGCGCGGCATCGGCCAAGCTGTTTGCCGATGAAGGCGCAAAGGTGCTGGCGGTCGATCGGCCGGAATCGCAGATCGCCATCGCGCATGCCGGCAGCGACGCCATTGCACCGTTCGCAGCCGACATCACGGGCGACGACGCTCCGAAGAACATCGTGGCCGCGGCCGTCGCCAAATTCGGCGCCATCGACATCCTGTTCAACAACGCAGGCGTCAGCGGACGGGCTTTCGTCGAGGAGATGACCGACGAACAGTGGGACCGCGTACACGGCGTCAACTTGCGGGCGATGTTCCGGATCTGCCGCGAGGCGATTCCTGCGCTCAAGACGCGAGCGAAGGAGAAGGGCCGGGCGCGCATCGTCAACACGGCCTCGGTGATGGCCTTCGACACCGACTTCGGTCTTGCGGCCTACTGCGCCTCCAAGGCGGGTGTTGGCGGCCTGACACGCACGCTCGCTCTGGAGCTCGGCAAGTTCGGCATCACTGCCAACTATGTCTGTCCCGGCGCGATCTATACTGGCATGACACGGACCAACTTTGACAACCCCGAAATCCGCGCGGTGTGGGAGAAGAAGGCGGCATTGCGCCGGCTGGGCCAGCCGATCGATATCGCCCGTGGCGCGCTGCTGCTGTCCTCCGACGAGGCCGATTTCATCACCGGGCACGAACTCGTGGTCGACGGCGGCCTCACACTCAGAACCTAGGTCTATCCCGATGGCCAATATCCATTCCTTCGGCGCCACCTTTGGCGAAGCGCGCGACAAGTTCCTGGCTGCCGCGCGCGTCGCCGGTGCCATCACACACCGGTACGACAATCCGACCAAGGGTCCCGCCGGCGAGCCTCTCTCGACCGACATCGCCCGACTCGGGCCCGACGACGCCTCGAAGATCGTCGTGGCCATCTCCGGCACGCATGGCGCGGAAGGCTTCAGCGGGTCGGGTTTCCAGGTCGATTGGCTGGCGACGGTCGGCGCGGCGGGGCTGCCGGCAGACACGGCGGCGCTGTTCATCCATGCGATCAATCCTTACGGCTTTGCCTGGACGCGCCGTGTGACGGAGGAGGGCAACGACCTCAACCGCAACTACGTCGACCACGACAAGCCCTATCCGGTGAACGAGGGCTATCTCGAGATCGCCGACGTCCTCGTGCCGGCCGATTTCAGCGATCGCGGCATCAAGGCAGCCGACGCCAAGCTCGCCGCATATCGCCAGAAAGTGGGCGACGTCGCCTATTTCCGCGCGATGTCGGGCGGCCAGTACAGCCATCCCGACGGCATGTTCTTCGGGGGCGGCGGGCCGTCGTGGGCCAACCGCACCTTGCACTCCATTGCCGACAAATATCTGAAGGGTCGCAGCGACGTGGCAGTCATCGACTTTCACACCGGCCTCGGTCCTTACGGCTACGGCGAGCCGATCACGCATTACGACATCGACAGCCCGGGCTCGTGCCGGGTTCGTGCCTTTTGGGGCGAGTCGGTGACGGAGTCCAAGCGCGGCCAGACCGCATCGCAGGCGCGTGACGGGCTTGGCCACTACGGCCTCAACCGGGTGCTCCTGGAGCCCGAGACGCGGCTCACGATGTGCACCCTGGAATACGGCACGTTCGATCGCGAGAGCGGCCAGAGGGCGTTTCGCGCCGATCATTGGCTGCACAAGTACGGCGACCCGCTGGGCAAGGAGGCAGGCCCGGTGCGCGCCGCCATGCGTCGCCAGTTCTATCCCGACACCGACGACTGGAAGGAAGCCGTTTTGTTCCGCGGCCATCAGGTCGTACGCCAGGCCATCGCCGGAGTTCAGCTTGGCGCCTTGTAGGCGCCGAGATGCGCTCCAGCGTTGGGGACAAGCCGGCAAAAAGCCATTCGTCCTGCGATCGATCCTGCTAAAAGGCCCCTATGCGTGCTTTGTTAGCGCTGCTCGCGTTCGTGGGCGTGACGGCGCTCAATCTGCTGTGGTGGTGGTGGCCCAACAGGCCGGTCGAGATCGCCGGCTGGACGGCCGCGCCCTTGCAGAGCGTGTCGTTCGCACCCTATCGCCCCGGCCAGAGTCCGCTCACCCGCATCTTTCCGACACCCGATCAGATCGAGGCGGACCTGAAACGCCTGCAGGGCAAGGTTGGCGCCGTCCGCACCTATTCCGCAGGCGAGAACCTCGAGACCGTGCCGCAGCGCGCCGGCAAGTATGGCTTGAAGGTCTGGCACGGCGCTTGGCTGAACGACAACGACAAGGAGAACCTCGAACAGATCAACCTGCTGATCGATCACGCCAACAGATATGCCGACACGGTGGAGCGGGTGATCGTCGGCAACGAAGTGCTGCTGCGCAAGGATCTGACCGCGAGCCAGCTGCGTGCCTACATCCGCCAGGTCAAGCAGCGGGTGCGCCAGCCGGTGACGTATGCCGACGTCTGGGAGTTCTGGTTGCGCAATCCCTCGCTTGCCAACGAGGTCGACTTCATCACCATCCATATCCTGCCGTACTGGGAAGACGAGCCGATCGGCGTCGACCGGCGCGAATACGACGGTACGTCCAGTATCGACAAGCACATCGTCGACATCTATCGCAAGGTCCAGGCGCGCTTTCCCGGCAAGAAGATCGTGATCGGCGAGACCGGTTGGCCAAGCGACGGCCGCATGCGCTCCGACGCGCAGCCCGGCCGGGTCGAGCAGGTGCGCTACTTCTCGATCTTCCGCGCGATCGCCGCGCGCGAGAACTTCGACTACAACTTCATCGAGGCCTTCGACCAATACTGGAAAGCGCGCCAAGAAGGCACCGTCGGTGCGGCCTGGGGCCTGCTCGACGCGCAGCGCCGCGACAAGTTCGAGCTCGGCAACCCGGTGGTGGCCGAACCGCACTGGCAGATCCTCTTGACGCTTTCGAGCATGCTGTCGGGGCTGCTGCTGATCAGCTTCTTCAGCTGGCGTCGTCGGGCGGCAGCGAAGACGGTCGCCATCTTCGCCATTTTCGCCCAGCTCGTGGCGACCTGTTACGTCCAGGCGGTCTGGCTCGACCTGTCGCGCGCCTTCTATTTCGAGCGGATGGTCGGCGTGGCGTTCTGGGCGCTGCTGCTCGGAGCCTTCAGCTATGCGCTGCTGCGCGGCATCGCCGACAGCCTGACTGGTCGGATGACCGATCCTTCGCTTTACGGCGCACGGGTGCGCGAAGCCTGGCACGCCTGGCGCGAGCTACCGCGGTTTCGTGTCCTGCAGCGGGTCGATCTGATGGCCCAGATGCTCTATCTGGCACTCAGCGTGCTGTGCATCTTCTATCTCGTGGTCATCAGCATCGATTGGTACGACGGCGTCATTCGGCTCAGCGAGACGTGGTTCCGCCAGATCGCCATCGACGGCCGCTATCGAGATTTCCCGATCTGGAGCTTCGTCATACCGAGCGTCGTGCTGATGGCATGGAAGGTCATGACCGTCCTGCGTTCCGAGCCGGTGTCGCGGCCCGACCGGCTGGCCAAGGCGCTCTCCTTCGGTCGCCTGCTGGGTTATGACGGCAGCCGGGGCTTCGTACGCATGGATCGCTCGTTCAGCCGAGTTCGACCGGTTTTGCCGGAAATCGTCCTGGCGGCGATGCTGATGTTCTGGGCGGCCGTCATGTTGGTAACGGAGGGCGCGATCAAGCTCTACGACGGCGGCGCAGGCGGCTTCGTCGCCGCGGATGGTGGCCGTTGGGTAATCAGGACACTTTTCTGGAACACCCAGGCCGACTGGTTTGCCGCCCTGGCCGCGCTGATGGCCGTGCCTTATCTGGCGACGATCTACGTGTCGCTGCGCGAGCCACTGGCAGAACCGCCGCCGGACTCCTATACCAGCAAGTGGTAGCCCCAGTTGAGGCGGGAGTAGCGACATGGAAATCAAGGGCGAGTACAAGATCGCCGCGCCGCGCGAGAAGGTCTTCGCAGCACTAAACGATCAGGCGGTTCTGCAGGCCTGCATCCCGGGATGCGAATCGCTGGAGAAGACCTCCGACACCGAGATGAAGGCCAAGGTGCGCATGCGCATCGGTCCCGTAAGCGCCAGCTTCACCGGCAAGGTCACGCTATCGGACATCGATCCTCCGAATGGTTACAGGATTTCGGGCGAGGGCCAGGGTGGCGCCGCCGGCTTCGCCAAGGGCGGCGCGGTCGTGACGCTGCGCGAAGAAGGCGGCGAAACCGTCTTGAACTACAACGTCGACGCCCAGGTCGGCGGCAAGATCGCCCAAGTCGGCGCCCGCCTGATCGATGGCACGGCGAAGAAGCTTGCCGACGAGTTCTTCGGCAAGTTCGCCGCGATGTTAGGCGGCCCGCCGCCGGTCGCGGTGGCGGGAGCAGCGGCGGCGGCGGAGTTACCGACTGCGCCACCGCTCTCTGCTGCGGCGCAGCGTGGCTACCAGCACTGGGTCATCATCGGCATCGGCGCTGCGGCACTGATCCTGGTGTTCCTTGCGAGCCGTTAGCGCTGTTTGGCGGCCCGTTTTCTGTCATCCGTAATTCGCTTGACCGCCGCCTGAACGGCTTGCGAGAGTCCCCGTCAACGCCCGGCGGGCGCGTATCGGCGCGGCCGCACCAACCAATAATGTGAGGGAGCAGATCAATGACCATTTCCGTCGCCATGACCGTCAACGGCAAGGCCGCCTCTGGCAAGGTCGAGGCGCGCACGCTGTTGGTCCAGTTCCTGCGCGAGACACTCGGCATGACCGGCACGCATGTCGGTTGCGACACCAGCCAGTGCGGCGCCTGCGTCGTCCATGTCGACGGCAAGTCGGTCAAGTCCTGCACCATGCTGGCAGTCCAGGCCGAGGGCGCGAAGGTCATTACCATCGAGGGCCTGGCGGCGAGTCCGGACAAGCTCCACCCTATGCAGGAGGCATTCCGCGAGAACCACGCCCTGCAGTGCGGCTTCTGCACACCCGGCATGGTGATGAGCGCCATCGACATGGTGAAGCGCCACAATTATCAGCTCGACGAAACGACGGTGCGTCGCGAACTCGAGGGCAACCTCTGTCGCTGCACCGGCTACCACAACATCGTGAAGGCAATTCTCGCCGCCGCGCCGGCGATGAAATCAGCGGGAGTATGATCCCATGGCTGCCACCGGAATCGGCGACCGCGTTCTGCGTACCGAGGACAAGCGCTTCCTGACGGGAACCGGTCGTTATGTCGACGACCTGCCTCTCGCACGCGCGACCTACGCCTACTTCCTGCGCTCGCCGCACGCCCACGCCAAGATCAAGAGCATCGACGTCAAGGCCGCCAAGGTGATGCCGGGTGTCGTCGAGATCTTCACCGGCAAGGATACTGCCGATGCCAAGGTCGGCGGCCTGATCTGCGGCTGGGTGGTCAAGGACAAGCACGGCCAGCCGCACAAGGCGCCGCCGCATCCGGTCATGGCACTCGATACGGTGCGCTATGTCGGCGACACCGTTGCCATGGTCGTGGCCAACAGCGCCGACGAGGCCAAGGACGCGGCCGAGGCGATCAAGGTCGACTACGACGTCAAGCCGGCCAACGTCGATCTCGCCCGCGCCTTCGACAAGGGCATGCCCGAGGTTCACCCCGAGGCGCCAGGCAACATGATCTACGACTGGGAAATCGGTGTGAAGGCCGATGTCGATGCGGCCTTCGCCAAGGCGGCGCACGTCACCAAGCTCGACCTGATCAACAACCGGCTCATTCCCAACGCCATGGAGCCGCGCGCGGCGGCTGCCGACTACGACAAGGGCACGGGCAACCACACGCTGTGGTCGACGTCACAGAACCCGCACGTGCTGCGGCTCATCCTGTCGGCCTTCGTGCTGGGCATTCCGGAACACAAGCTGCGCGTCGTCGCGCCCGATGTCGGCGGAGGCTTCGGCAGCAAGATCTTCTGCTACAACGAAGAGACGATGCTCACCTGGGCTGTGTCCCGCGTCGGCCGGCCGATCAAGTGGACGGCCGAGCGCAGCGAATCGTTCATGACCGATGCTCACGGTCGCGATCACGTCACCCACGCCGAGCTGGCGCTCGACAAGGACGGCAAGTTCCTGGCGCTCAAGGTCGACACCATTGCCAACATGGGCGCGTATCTGTCGACCTTCTCGACCGCGGTGCCGACGTATCTCTACGCCACCCTGCTGGCCGGCCAGTACACGACGCCGCTGATCTATGCCAACGTCAGGGCGGCGTTGACGCATACCGCACCAGTCGACGCCTATCGCGGCGCCGGACGGCCGGAAGCGACATTCGTGATCGAGAGCATCGTCAGCAAGGCGGCCAAGGAACTGAAGATGGATACGGCGGATCTGCGCCGGAAGAACTTCATTCCGACGACGGCCTTCCCGTACCAGACGCCGGTGGCGCTGCAGTACGACTCCGGCAACTACCCGCCGATCATCGACGAGGCGATGAAGATCGCCGACTACAAGGGCTTCGAGGCGCGTCGCGCCGAGGCCAAGTCGCGCGGCAAGCTGCGCGGGATCGGCTTCTCGTCCTACATCGAGGCCTGCGGGCTGGGACCGTCACGGGTGATCGGCCAGCTCGGCGGCGGCGTCGGCCAATGGGAATCGGCGCAGATCAAGTTCAACCCGACCGGCAACGTCCAGATTCTGACCGGCGCGCACAGCCATGGCCAAAGCCACGAGACGACCTTCGCCCAGATCGTGTCGGACAAGCTTGGCATTCCGATGGACACCATCGAGGTCGTCCACGGCGACACGGCGACGACGCCGTTCGGCATGGGCAGCTACGGTAGCCGGTCGCTGGCCGTCGGCGGTTCGGCAATCATGAAGGCCGCCGACAAGATCATCGCCAAGGGCAAGAAGATTGCCGCCCATCTCATGGAGGCGTCCGTAGCTGACGTTGTCTTCGAGAAGGGTACCTTCAAGGTAGCGGGCACGGACAAGAACGTGCCGCTCGGGGCCGCAGTGTTCGCCGCCTACGTGCCGCACAACTACCCGTTGGAAGAGCTCGAGCCCGGTATGGACGAGAACGCCTTCTACGATCCCTCGAACTTCGTCTATCCGGCGGGCACGCAGATCTGCGAGGTCGAGATCGACCCCGACACCGGTGTGGTCGAGATCATCGCCCACAGCGCAGTCGACGACTTCGGCAACATCATCAATCCGATGGTCGTCGACGGTCAGGTTCACGGCGGCATCGTGCAGGGCGTCGGCCAGGCGTTGATGGAAAACGCCGTCTACGACAAGGCCACTGGCCAACTCGTGAGCGGCTCGTACATGGACTACACCATGCCGCGCGCCGACAACGTGCCGTCGTTCAAGCTCGGCAACACGGTCACGCCTTGCCCGCACAATCCGCTGGGCGTGAAGGGATGTGGCGAAGCCGGCGCGATTGCTTCGCCGGCCGCCGTGATGAACGCCGTCCACGACGCGTTGGCGCCGATTGGCGTCAAGCACGTCGAAATGCCCGCCACACCGCTCAATGTGTGGCAATCGATTCAAGGCGCCCAACGCGCGGCCGCCGAGTAAACGGAGGAAATGGAAATGTATGATTTCGCTTACCATCGGCCGAAGTCGGTCGCCGACGCGGTGAACCTGCTGAAGGGCAAGCCGGAAGCCCGCCCCATGTCGGGCGGCATGACCTTGATCCCGACGTTGAAGCAGCGCCTGGCGAAGCCGAGCGACGTGGTCGATCTCGCCGGCGTCAAGGAACTCGCCGGCATCAAGGTCGAGGGCAACAGCGTCACGATCGGCGGCATGACCCGGCACGCCGACGTCGCCACTTCGGCTGACGTGAAGAGCAACATTCCGGCGCTGGCCTATCTCGCCGGTCATATCGGCGATCCTCAGGTGCGTAACCGCGGCACGATGGGCGGTTCGGTCGCCAACAATGACCCGGCGGCGGACTATCCGGCGGCGGTAGTGGCGCTCAATGCCACCGTCACTACCAACACCCGCAAGATCCCGGCCGACAGCTTCTTCAAGGGGCTGTTCGAGACGGCGCTCGGCGAAGGCGAATTGATCACCGCGATCAGCTTTCCCAAGGCGGAGAAGGCGGCCTACATGAAGTTCCCCAACCCGGCCTCGCGCTACGCCATGGTCGGTGTGTTCGTGGCCAAGTCGGCAAGCGGTGTTCGTGTCGCGGTGACCGGCGCGGGGCCCAGCGTCTTCCGCGTCAAGGCCATGGAAGATGCGCTCGCCAAGAACTTCTCCTCGGCAGCGATCAAGGACATCAAGATCCCGGCCGACGGCCTGAACAGCGACATCCACGGCAGTGCGGAGTACCGCGCCCACCTGGTGGGTGTGATGGCGCGTCGCGCCGTCGACGCCGCTAACAAGTAGAAGTACCGCCGAAGAAGCATTACCGTTGGGGCGCCCGGGAGGGCGCCCTTTTGGTTTTGGGGAGTGGGATGAAGGCGCTGATTACAGGTTTCGAGCCGTTCGCGGGCGACAAGATCAATCCATCGTCGCTGGCGGTCGCGCGCCTCAAGAAGCGGATCGCCGGGGTCGCCGTCCACACTGCCCAGCTGCCAGCCTCGTATGCACGTTCCGCCATCGTCCTGCGCGGGGCGATTGTCGAGACCCGGCCCGACATCGTGCTGTGCGTGGGCTTGGCGGGCGGACGCGCCGAGCTTTGCCTGGAACGGGTGGCGATCAACGTCCAGGACGCTCGCATCCGCGACAATGACGGCAAACAGCCGATCGACAAGCCGGTGATCGCCAACGGACCGGCGGCTCATTTCGCGTCCCTGCCGATCAAGGCCTGCGTGTCGGCGATGCGCAAGGCAGGCCTGCCCGCCATCGTATCGAACACCGCCGGCACCTTCGTCTGCAATCATATCTTCTATTCGCTGATGGATTTCGTAGCGCGCCACCAACTCGCGATGCGCGGCGGCTTCCTGCATGTGCCTTACGCGCCGGAGCAGGCGGCGAGCCTGGCCGGGGCACCGTCAATGGCGGTCGACGATATTGCGCGCGGCATCGAGATCATCGTCTCGGTGAGCGCTGCCCGAACGAGCGACCTCCACGCCGCTGAGGGTCGCCTATCTTAGTTAAGCTAAAGTAACGGTAGGTTCCTGCAATATACTGTTATTGAATATAGTTATTCTGCTGCTATTGCGAGCGGAGGAAACTCGTGGCGGACCGGTGGCGCCTTGGCGACGGCCGGCCGTTTCACGCGGAACCAGGCGGCGTAGAGCGCCGGCAAGAACAGGAGTGTCAGGGCCGTCGCCACCAGCAGGCCGCCCATCAGGGCGACCGCCATGGGTCCGAAGAACACGCTGCGCGACAGCGGCACCATGGCGAAGATCGCCGTTCCCGCGGTGAGCAGAATCGGCCGCGACCGGCGCACCGTGGCGTCGATCACGGCGTCCCACGGCGCATGGCCGGCAGCAATATCCTGGTCGATCTGGTCCACCAGGATCACCGAGTTGCGCATGATCATGCCGGCGAGCGCAATGGTGCCCAGCAGCGAGACGAAGCCGAACGGTTGGTCGAAGGCCAGCAGGAAGATCGACACGCCGATCATGCCCAGCGGCGCCGTCAGCATCACCAGGGCGAGCTTGGAGAAGCTCTTGAGCTGCAGCATGAGGAACAGCATCATCAGGAAGGCCATCACCGGCATCATCTTGAAGATCGAGCCCTGGCTCTTGGCGCTCTCCTCCTTGTCGCCGCCGACCTCGATGCGATAACCGGGCGGTAGGTCGGCGCGTACGGGCGCCAGCGCCCTGTCGATGCGGGCGGCGACGTCGGGTCCCTGGACGCCGTCGATCACGCCGGCGCGCACGGTCATCAGCAGCTCCTTGTTGCGCCGCCACAGGATCGGCTCCTCGAGCTCAAAATGCAGCTTCGCGAGCTGGGCGAGCGAGACCACTCCGCCGTTTGCCGTGCGCATGTTGATCGCTTCCAGACCTTCGAGGCTCAACCGCTCCGCCGCCACGGCGCGCGCCACGACGTCGATCGTCTCGGCGCGCTCGCGATACTGCGTCACCACCACGCCCGACAACAGGGTCTGCAGCGTGTTGCCGAGCAGCTGCGAATCGACGCCAAGCGCGCGCGCCTTGCTCTGGTCGACCTCCAGTCGCACCGTCTTGGCGAGTTCGTTCCAGTCGAAGTTTATATCGCGCGTCGCCGGATCGGCCTTGAATACCTGGCGCACCCGTTCGGCAACGCCGCGCACCTTCTGCGGATCGTCGCCCAGCACGCGGAACATCACGGGGTAGGCGACCGGCGGGCCATTCTGCAGGCGTTGGACGCGCGCCCGCACCGCCTCGAAATCGTCGGCGAACAGGCGATCGAGGCTGGCGAACAGGCGCTCGCGCGCCGCGATATCCTTGGTCATGACGATGACCTGGCCAAAATTGGCGTTGGTCAGCTCCGGCACGGTCGGCAGGTAGAAGCGCGGGCTGCCGGCGCCGATGTAGGACGTGTAGCGCTCAACATCGGAATTGGCGCCCAGCCACTTTTCTAGCTTCTTCACCTCGCCGTCGGTCGCGGCGAAGGATGCGCCCTGGGCCAGCCGCAGGTCGACGATCAATTCGGATCGGTTGGAGGTCGGGAAGAACTGCTTCTGCACCAGGCCGAACAGTCCCATGGAACCCACGAAAGCGATCGCGGTGATGGCAATGGTCGTCTTGCGCCACGTCACGCACCACACGACGACTCGCCGGAAGAGAGTGTAGAGCCGGCTCTGGTAGGGGTCGGCGTGATGGGCCTTGGGCTGCGGCAGCATCCGATAGCCGAGCCACGGGGTGAATAGGACCGCCACGAACCACGAGACGATCAGCGAGATGCCGACCACCCAGAAGATCGAGTTGGTGTATTCGCCGGCGCTCGACTTGGCGAAGCCCACCGGCACGAAGCCCGCCGCGGTCACCAGCGTGCCGGTCAGCATCGGGAAGGCGGTCGAAGTGTAGGCAAAGGTCGCCGCCTCCATGCGGCTGAAGCCCTGTTCCAGCTTCACCATCATCATCTCGACGGCGATGATGGCGTCGTCGACCAGCAGGCCGAGTGCGATGATCAGCGCGCCGAGCGAGATCCGCTGGAAGTCGATGCCGAGCAGCATCATGCCGACGAAGGTGATGGCCAGCACCAGCGGCACCGAGAGCGCCACGATGATGCCGGTGCGGAAGCCCAGGCTCAGGAAGGAAACCACCAGCACGATCGCCAGCGCCTCGCCCAGCGAATGGATGAACTCCTCGAACGAGTTGTCGACGACTTCCGGCTGGTTGGCGACACGATGCACGGTGATGCCCACCGGCAGGTCGCGCTTGATCTGCGCCATCGTCTCTTCCAGCGCCTTGCCCAGCGTCTGCACGTTGCCGCCCGCCGCCATGACGACGCCCAGCCCGATCACCGGCTTGCCCTCGTAGCGCATCGAGGTATGCGGCGGATCCTGGTAGCCGCGC
Source organism: Asaia bogorensis (assembly GCA_945889625.1). Taxonomy (GTDB): domain Bacteria; phylum Pseudomonadota; class Alphaproteobacteria; order Reyranellales; family Reyranellaceae; genus Reyranella. Next base: position 31,398 of record CAMDCE010000038.1, read on the forward strand.
CGGATCTCGGCGACATCGGCCAAGGTGAACGTATGGCCGTTGGCGCTGAACGGCAGTGTGGCCAATTGCTCGGCCGAGGTCGGCGCACCGTCGACCCGGACGGCGACGCGCTCACCCTTGGTTTCGACGGTGCCGGACGCCACGATGGCGTTCTGCTTGCGGATGACGTCGAGGATCTGGTCGACCGGGACGCCCAGCAGGGCCAGCCGCGTGTGACTGAATTCGATGTAGATCTTCTCGTCCTGCAGGCCGAACAGGTCGGCCTTGGTGACGTCGGGCACGCGCAGCACGCGCTGGCGCACCTGCTTCACGATGTCTTTGACGTCGGCGGGCGAGAAGCCATCGGACTCGAAAGCCCAGATCAGGCTGTAGGTGTCGCCGTATTCGTCGTTGAAGAAGGGGCCGACGACGCCCTGCGGCAGCGTGCCCTTGATGTCGCCGATCTTCTTGCGAACCTGATACCAGAGGTCGGCAACCTTGGCCGGCGGGACGTCGTCGCGCAGCGAGACATAGATCACCGTCTCGCCCGGTTTGGTATAGCTCGTGACGTTGTTGAAGTAGGGCAGCTCCTGCAGCTTGGTCTCGATCTTGTCGGTGACCTGCTGCTCGACTTCGCGCGAGGTGGCGCCCGGCCACGCCGCCGACACCACCATCTGCTTGATGGTGAAGGGCGGATCCTCGGCACGGCCAAGATTGAAGTAGGCAAAGACGCCCGCTACCGTCAGCACCACCATGAAAAAGACGGTGAGCGTGCTGTAGCGCAGCGCCAGTTCCGACAAATTGGTCCGCGTCGTCATGGCGATCTCCCCCGCAAGCGGAGCGTTCAGCGCGCCGCCGCCTGCTGTGGCAAGAGCCTTACCTTCTGGCCTGGCTCGAGCTTATGGACACCGGCGGTGGCGATCAGCTCGCCTTCCTTGACCCCCGAGACGATGGCGGCCGTGTCGTCGCGCCAGCGTGCGATCGCCACGGGGCGGAGGTCGACGGTAGCGGTTTCCTTGTCGATCACCCAAACGGCCGGCTGCGTGCCACGCTGGAAGATGGCGCTGAGCGGCACGTTGGCCACGGGTTGAAGGTCCGACCGCTCGAAGCTGAGCGTTGCGGTCATGCCGATGCCGATGAAGGCCGGCCGGTCGATCACGCTGAAGCGCGCCGCATAGGTGCGGGTGGTGACGTCAGCGCTGGGCGAGAGTTCACGCAGTCGCGCCGCGAAGCGGTGGCCGGGTTCCGACCACAGTTCGAAGCTGGCGGTCGGCGCTTGGCGCACCGCGCCCAGGCGATTCTCTGGCACGCCGACCAGGATCTCCAGTTCGTCGGTACGTGCGATCTTGGCGACGGCCTGGCCCTGAGCCATGACCTGGCCGACCTCGGCCTGGACCACTGTCACCACACCGGCGGTGTCGGTACGAAGCTCGGTATAGGCGAGATTGTTTTCCGCCGAGGCAAGCTGGCTCCTCGCCTGCTCGACCCGGGCGAGCGCCGTGGAGGCGAGCGACTGGCGCTGTTCCATTGTCTGAGGCGTGAAAGCCGCGCTGTTACGCAGCCCGAGGTAGCGCTCATGGTCAGCCTTGGCCCGGAGGTAGTCGGCATCGGCTGAGGCGAGGGCCGCCCGTGCATTGTCGACGGCGAGACGATGATCGGCCGGGTCGAGTACGGCAATCAGTTGGCCTGGCTCCACCACCGTGCCGACGTCGACGGAGCGCTTCACGATTTTGCCCGAGACCCGGAAACCCAGGGTGGTCTCGATGCGTGGAACGACCGTGCCCGCCATCACGACGGAGCGACCGCGCAGGTGGTAGGCGATTTCCATGACACGGACCGGGCGCACGACGGGTTCGTTGGCCGAAGCGCGAGAGGCATTGGCGTTCCATGACAGGGCGACAAATCCGGCACCCGCAGCGACCACGACACCAGCGGCGAGGCCGGTGAGCTTGAGGGGCAAGCCTTTGAGCGGGAGACGCATGGCGGGCCGTCCTTCCGAGGTTTACAATGTTCACTGAAAAGGGAGTGAACGTTGTTAACTGATCATTGATAAGTTATCTTTGTTCAGTTAAGAGTCAAGGCGGAAGGAAGTCGCATTGGCAGGTTTTTCAACAGTTGTGGCCGGGGGCCGAAAGAAGCGGGGCGAAGGCCATACCCGCCGCGACGAAATCCTCCAGGCCGCAAAAGAGCTGTTCCTAGAGGAGGGCTACGACGCCACGACGATCCGCAGGATCGCCGATCGGGTCGGCGTGTCTGCACCTGCCCTTTACCTCTACTTCCACGACAAAGACGCCATCATGCTGGCGCTCTGCGACCAGACCTTCGCACGCCTGCTCGAGCTCGTAGCGGAGATCGCGCAGACGGTTTCCGATCCCCTCGAGCAGATGGCCCGGTTCGGCGAGGCCTACGCCCGGTTCGGCCTGGAACATCCCGACGAATACCGGCTGGTCTTCATGGGCCATGTCCCTGAACCGATCCGGAAGACCGGCCATCGTGCCGCCGTCGACGATCCCAACCGTCCCGGCGCCAAGGGAGCGCTCGTATTCAGTCGCCTGGTCGCGATCCTGGCGCGGGCCGAGGCCTCGGGCCACAAGCTCAATTACCCGCCGGACACCTGCGCCGAGCTCTGCTGGATGGGCATCCACGGCGTGGTGGCGGCGTTGATCCACAAGCCGGACTTTCCCTGGTCTGATCGCGAGACGCTGATCCAGGGCATGCTGGACATCGTCCGCAAAGGCATCGTGCGCGACGCCTGATTGGGCGCGTTCCGATGCATGTAGCCCGGCGGAACGCGCCCTAGGCGGTCGGCCACACGCAGGGAAAGAGATCGCACGTCATCGGCGCGCCCGCCGCGAGATCGGGCTTGTGTGGAAACTGAAACGTGCCGGGCCGCGGGTCGTAGCGGGCATCGTCGCCGGTGTAGCGCAACGACAGGCCGCGGCGGCGCGCGCCAGGGGTAAGATTGCCCGGTGCGCCATGGACGATCATGGCGTGAAACACCAGGCAGTCGCCCGGTGCCATCTCCCACCATTTGATGTCGTACTTGCCGCGCTCGGCGTCGATGTCGGGGATCTGCACCAGCGCGCTGTCGGTAAACTTGATCTCGTGGCCCTTGCGGAACGGCGTCGGCCGGTAGCTGACGCCCCAGCGGTGAGAGCCGGCGACGAACTCGACGGCGCCGTTGCTGCGGTCGATCGGGTCGAGCGCGATCCACACCGAGGCGATCTGCCAGCCCGTCACCGGCCAGTAGGGCTGATCCTGATGCCACGGCGTCGGGTGTGCCGTGCCCGGCTCCTTGACGAAAAGCTGGTCGTAGAAGAAATCCGCCGAGGTCGATCCCATCAGCCGCGCGGCGATGGCGGCGGCTGGTGAGGCAAGCGCCGCGGCACGAAAGTCCGGATCGTGCCGCCACATGAACATGTCGCCGAAGAATTTTCCGGCGCTACTGCCTTCGGCGAAGTTGGTGGCGTTCGGCCCGGGCGAGGCGAGGTCGCGCTCAATCGCGCCGCGCAGGCGCTCGATCCAGCGCGCGTCGAACCGGTCGCGCAGGCAGACGACGCCGTCGCGATCGTAGGTGGCGACGTCGTTATCCCCGATCAAGCGTTCTGCAGGACGTGGACGGCGCGAGTGGCGACGAGGTCCTTGTTCTTGGCGCCGTAGGCCTTCATGTGCTCCGAAGCGCCATGGGCCTTGAGGTGGTCCATGCTCTCCCACTTCTCGACCACCACGAAGGTGTCGGCGCCGAACTTCGCAAACGGGCCGCCGTCGACGTCGACGGTGGCGCCGTACTCGATGCAGCCTTTCTCGGCGTGAACGGCAGGCACGTTGGCTTTGAAGTTCTTGAGGATTTCGTCGCGCTTGCCGGGCTTGGCGGTGATGATGGCGATGACGTGGATCATGATTTCCTCCCTGTGAGCTAGGCAGCGCGGCCGTGGCGCAGCAGGCGGCCCGGCAGCTTGTCGTTGGCGGCAAAGGCGTCCTTGCCGTTCTGGCGCACGATGCGGCCGTTGACGATCACCGCGTCGATGCCGATGGCTTCGGCCACCAGGCGGTCGGCGCCGGCCGGCAGGTCGTGGACGCGCTTCAGCGGACCGGGACCGACCGTCTTGGGGTCGAACACGACGACGTCGGCCGGCCGGCCGGCGGCCAACACGCCGCGATCGGTGATGCCGAACATCTCGGCCGGGCGCTGCGTCAGATTGTGGACGGCCTGCTCGACCGTGAAGGTCTTCCTGTCGCGCACCCAGTGACCCAGCAGGTAGGTGGCGTAGCAGGCATCGCAGAGCTGGCTGGCATGGGCGCCGGCGTCGCTCAGCGCGATGATGGTGTTGGGATCGGTGATCAGCTCGGCCACCTCGCCCTCGTCGAAGTTCATCACGGCCATGCGGAAGCGCGCCTGCAGGTCGCTGGCGAGCGCGATGTCGAGCGCCAGGTCAACCGGATCCTTGCCGAGCTTGGCTGCGGCCTCGGTAAGCGGCTGCTCCTCGAGTTCCTTGTGCGAGGGCGCCAAGGCGATGACCGCGCGGTCCCACCAGCGCCGGAAGAGCGGCGTCACTTCGCTCCTGAGCTTCTCGCGCCACGCCGGATCGGCATAGGCGCGGCGGCGCGTGCCGGGCGATTTTGCGTCGGCGATCGCAAGCTCGTTCATGAATTTCATGACGTCGAAGATGAACGGCTCGGCAAAGGTAAATTCGAAGTTGAGCGGCCGGCAGCTCACCTGCGGGATCACCATCGCGCCCGACTTGCGTTGCTCGGCGGCGAGGTCGAGCTGCTTGCGATGGCCGCCCGGCCCGTAAAGATAGGACAACAGCGCCGTCCAGGTGACGGCAACATTGTGCTTACGGCTGACCTCGGCCATGTGCCGCGTCGAGAACTCGCGGCCGATGGTGATCTGCATCAGGCCGCGCTTCAGCTCGCCCATCACCGAGACGAGCTGCTCCATCTCCTCGTAGGTCGCCTGCCGACTGGGCACCGGCTTACCGGCATAGCCGTTGTGGCTGATCGACATCGAGGTGCCGAAGCCGATGGCGCCGGCGTCCATCGCCTCGCGCAGCAGTCTCTTCATCGCGCCGATCTCGTCAGCCGTCGCGGCACGCTCGGTCGAGGCCTCGCCCATGGCGTAAAGGCGGAGCGGGGTGTGGCCAAACAGGACGGCGACGTTGATCGCCGAGCCGCGCTGTTCGACGGTGTCGAGATATTGCGGAAAGGTCTCGAACGGCCAGTCGTCGCCCAGGCCCGCCTGCAGGGCGTCGAGGCTCATGCCTTCGACCTTCTCGAGCGTCTGCAGGATCAGCTTGCGGTGTGCGGCCCGCGTCGGCGCGACGCCGAAGCCGCAATTGCCGATCACCGTCGTGGTGACGCCATGCCAGGGCGAAATGCTCAGCATGCGGTCCCACAGGATCTGGGCGTCGTAGTGGGTGTGCACGTCGACGAAACCCGGCGCCACCACCCGGCCGGTGGCGTCGATGGTCGCGGTCGCGGGGCCATCGGCCTTGCCGAGGGCCACGATCTTGCCGTCCTTGATCCCGAGGTCGCCGACAAAGCCCGCCTTGCCGGTGCCGTCGACAATCGTGCCGCCTGTGATCTTGAGATCGAAGGACATGACTTTCCGCTCCGCTGAACGTCCGACGATCATGGCCGCGTGCGCGGGTGCGGGCAACGGCCGCCGCCCGCACTGCGGTCAGCCGATTACTTGCTTGCCAGCGCCTCGATCTTCGCGAGGTCGAGCTTCTTGAGATACTGCTCGGCATGGGCGCGGGTGATGCCGCCGTACTCGCTCCAGGAGACGCTGACGAACAGATTGTTCTTCAGCAGGAAATAGATCGTGCCGCCGCCGCCCGCCGCGGGTTTGCCCTCCATGGCATCGCGGCCGTCGATCTTGGTCATGGTCAAGACAGTACCGTCGTCCCACTTGCGCTTGGCCGGATCGCGCCATGCCTGGACGGTCGACGACGGCGAGCCATCGACCTTGTTATAGATCGAGATGATGACCCGGTTGCGATTCACGGGATCGAACCCCAGTTCGTAAAAGCGGCTGGCCGACACGCTGCCCTCGTCGAACGGACTGGGCGGGCTGGCCTCGCTCTTCCTTTCGCTGGCCTTCCAGCCTTGCAGCGGTTCCGGCAGGTGCGGGGCGTAGGTCTTGGCGCGCGCTTCCCAGGCAATGCGTGGGCTCGGCCCGGCGGGTGCTGCCGGCCGCGGTGCCGCAGCGGTCGTCGCGGGAGCGGCGGCAGCTGGCGGTGTGGCGCAGGCCGGTGCCGGTGTGACGAAAGCGATCGTGCCCGGTGTCGTCGAACCCCAGCTTCGCGTGGTGATGCCGTTGCGCGCGCTGCCTTCGAACTTGCCGCAGCCTTCGGCGGCGTAGACCGTCACCGTGCCCCCCGGTTCGGGCAGCTTGCCGGCGTGCCTGGCCGCGACGCAGATCGGCGAATCGTGGGAGTAGCGGTCGGTGCCGTAGGCCGCACCAACCTGCAGGTCGAGCGCCTTGTCGCACACGCAGGTCAGGCTGGCGCCAGGTGTGTTCTTGTCGGATTGCGTGATGAACGACGGACAGTTGGCGCCCGTGGCCGCCGCCGGTGCCGACGCCGAGGCGGGTGCGGCCGGCGGCGGTGCCGCCGCAGCGGCGGGGCAGGCTGGCAGGCTGTCGCCGAAGCCGAAGCTTTTCTCGTACGACGACCAGCTCGCCGTCGTGACGCCGTTCGCCGCGCTGCCGGGATACGACGGGCAGGCGCCGCCAACGATCACGTCGACCGGGCCCGGCGGCTTGCCGGCGTGCTTGGCGGCTTGGCAGATCGAGGAGTCGGCGGTGTAGCGGGTGCTGCCATAGACGCCGCCAGAGGCGGCCGCGTCGCAGGTACATTTCAGCTTCGCGCCCTCCGCGAGCGCCGTGGCGTCCGTCGGGCATGGCGCCTGCGCCTGGGCGACGCTCGCGATGGCCACCATCAGGAGCGCGACGAAAATTCCATGAATGCGCATGTCATCCTCCCCCAAGGATTTTGTTGCGTCAGGCAAGCCTACGGCTGATAGGGTGCGGGCGCCAGCGGGAGGAAGTTGAATGGCCAAGCATAAGATTGCACTCATACCCGGCGATGGGATCGGCAAGGAGGTCCTGCCGGAGGGCGTGCGCGTGCTCGAAGCCGCGGCCCGGCGGTTCAATTTCCAGCTCGAATTCACCGACTTCGACTGGTCGTGCGACCGCTTCGCCAAGACCGGCAAGATGATGCCGGAAGACGGTATGGAGACGCTGAAGGCCTTCGAGAGCATCTTCCTCGGCGCCGTCGGCTGGCCGGGCGTGCCGGATCACGTGTCGTTGTGGGGCCTGCTGATCCCGATCCGCCGCGAGTTCGACGAGTACGTGAACCTGCGCCCCGTGCGGCTGTTCGAGGGTGTGCCGAGCCCGCTCGCCAACCGCAAGCCGGGCGAGATCGATTTCTGGGTGGTGCGCGAGAACACCGAGGGCGAGTACAGCTCGGTCGGCGGCCGCATGTTCCAAGGCACCGACGACGAGATGGCCATTCAGCAGGCGATCTTCACCCGCAGGGGCGTCGACCGCGTCATGAAGTTTGCCTTCGAGTTCGCCCGCAAGGGCAAGAAGAAGCACGTGACCTCGGCAACCAAGTCCAATGGCATCATCCATACGATGCCGTTCTGGGACGAGCGCTTCGCCGAGATGAAGAAGAACTATCCCGACATCCGCACCGACCAGTATCACATCGACATTCTCACCGCGCATTTCGTGCGCAACCCCGACTGGTTCGACGTCGTGGTCGGCTCCAACCTGTTCGGCGATATCCTCTCCGACCTCGGGCCGGCGCTCACCGGCTCGATCGGCGTGGCGCCGTCGGGCAACATCAATCCCGAGCGCAAGTTCCCCTCGATGTTCGAGCCGGTGCACGGCTCGGCGCCGGACATTGCCGGCAAGTTCATCGCCAACCCGATCGGCCAGATCTGGTCGGGCGCCATGATGGTGCGCCATCTCGGCTATCCCGAGGCGGCCGAGGCCATCGAGCGGGCGATCGCGGCGTCGCTGGTCGAGGGCGGTCCGCGCACCAAGGACCTCGGCGGTAACGGCGACACCAAGACCGTCGGCGCCGCCATCGCCGAGCTCGTGAAGACAGTCTAGCCGCCTCGACGGTCGATCACCTTGCGAGCAGCAGATCGTCGGCCTTGATGGCGGTGCTGCGCCGAGCGTTGCCGCCTTCGTCACGCAGGGCCAGCGTGATGCTGCGCTCCCACCAGTCGATCTCGATCGTGCCGAAATTCGCCGTGGCATAAGGTGCGCCCAGGCGGTTGGGGCCGGGCTCCTTCACCGCCCAATAGATCATGTTGAGGCCGCTCGACGTGATCTCCGTGAGCGGGTAGCCGCCGGCCGGAGTCTCGCGGTAGAGCGCACCGAAATGCCGGTCGCCCGACAGCAGCACGACGCCCTCGGCGCGGCTGTCGCGGATGGTGTCGAACAGCTTCTGGCGCTCCAGCGGGAAATTGCCCCAGCGCTCCCAGCCATGGCCTTCGGCCAGCACCTGGATGGTCGACACGATCAGCCGCACCTCGGCGGGTTTGCGCAGCTCCGCCGCCAGCCACGCCCACTGCGTGGCGCCCAGCATCGTCTTGGCCGGATCGGGATCGGGCAGATAGCGCTCCTTGCCCGGCGCGCCGCGCTGGTCGGTCGGCTTGAGCGGCGAACGAAACCAGCGCATGTCGAGCAGGATGACCTGCACGCGCATGCTGGCGGGGCCGATGATGCGCGAGTCGTAGATGCCCTCGCGCAGCCGGCGCGGATCGTCGGACGGCGCGTTCCAGAATTTCAGGAACTCCTCCTTGGCGACCGCCTTGTAGGCGAAATCCGCCCCGCCATCGTTCAGGCCGTAGTCGTGATCGTCCCAGGTCGCGAGGTTGGGCGTGCCGTCGCGCAGCTTGGCGTAGCCCGCGATGTGGTTGGCGCCGTCATAGGCCCGCCTGATCCCATTGCCGTCGGCAGAGTTGAAGTCGCCATAGACGTTGTCGCCGGCGAAGATGAAAAGATCGGGGTGATAGGCCAGGATGGCATCCCATATCGGCTGCGGCCGCCGCTGCTCGGCACAGGAGCCAAAGGCGATGCGCGACAAGGGCGGCCGGTTCTGGCCGAAGGCGTAGGTTGGCGCCACGGCGGCGGCGGCCATCAGTTGGGCGAGCGTGCGGCGTTTGAACATGGAAATCACCCAAAAGCCTGTATTGCAGCTTTAGTTGTCAACATTGTGAAACTCCACATCAAACGCATCCTTGAACTGGCCCTGGTGCCGGTCGCCGCCGCGATCGTCTTCATCGAAGACACGCTGCTGCACTATCTCGGGCTTGCCATGGCCCGGCTGGCCAAGTGGCCGCCGGTCGCCCTGCTCGAGGGCCGGCTGCGCCGGCTGCCGCCGTGGGCGGCGCTGCCGGTGTTCGTGGCGCCCTCGCTGCTGGTGCTGCCGGTGAAGCTGGTGGCGGTCTGGTTCGCCTTGCATCACCAGTTCACCCTGTCGGCGGCCAGCATCCTGGCCGGCAAGCTGCTCGCGACGGCGCTGGTGGCGCGGCTCTACCAGGTGCTGCGGCCGACGCTGATCACGATGCCCTGGTTCCTCGCCGCCGAGACCTGGCTGTTCGCCTGGCGTGACCGCCTCTACGGCTTCGTGCGCTCCCTGCCGGCCTGGCAGAAGGCGAGGGTGCTGGTGCAGCAGTCGCGCGCTTGGCTGGCGGAATTGGTTTCCGAGTTCTTTGCGCGGTAGGCTGGGTGCATGTCCGAACCCAGAATCGTTCCAACCAAGGCGGCCCTCGGCGCGCGGATCGAGGGACTCGACCGTGCCGATGCGGCCAAGCCGGAAATCGCGGCGCTGTTGTGGAAAGCCCTGGGCGACTACCTGCTGCTCGAGATCCCCGGCCCGCCGATGACGCCCCAACAGACCCGCGACTTCGCCGCGGTGTTCGGCAAGCCACGCACGCAGTTGCTGCGCTACAAGCGCATCGGCGCCATTCCGGAGGTTTCGGTGATGGTGAGCACGCTGATGGCAGACGGCACGACCGACAAGACGGCGCTTCGTTCGGAGGACTGGCATACAGACGATTCTTATTTCGCGACGCCGGCCAAGGCCACGCTGCTTCATTCCATCGACATTCCCAGCCGCGGTGGCAACACCTGGTTCTGCAACATGCGCGCGGCCTACGAGGCGCTGCCTAAGACAACCCAAAAACGGATCGACGGCCTGCGTGCCATCCATGCCTACGACACGCCACGCGCCCGCAACCGGCCCTCGCAGCGCACCGCACAGGAGATCGCCGAAACTCCCGACGTCGAGCACCCGCTGGTCCGCACCCATCCCGACAATGGGCTGAAGGCGCTCTATCTCAACTTCAATCGTCTGGATCGCATCGTCGGCATGGCGCGGGCCGATAGCGACGCGCTGCTCGACGAGCTGGCCGCGCATTGCCGGAAGCCCGAGTTCCACTACGCGCACAAATGGGCGAGGGGCGACGCCGTGATCTGGGACAACCGCGCCACCATGCACCGCGTCGACGTCGACTATCCGATGGGCGAAGAGAGGGTCATGCAGCGGGTGCTGATCGAGGGCGACCGACCGTTCTGAGCGATGGGAGCCGATCGCAACATCCAGCGGTGGCTGCCAAACGGTAACGGTCAAAATAACGGGAAATCGCACCAATTTTAGTGGTGGGCTGAGTCTCTAAAATCTTGGCACCACGCTCGATCCGGCTATGCGCCGTTTACGGCGCAACAACCGTCCGGCGTCTCCCGTGGCCCCCGCGCTTCGGAAATCCTCGGGTCTGGCTCTCCGACGAGACATTGCGATAAACACAACCATCTGTCAAGTCACCATTGCGGCTCCGCCAGGAGGGATCCGGTCGATCTGCCGGCACCTGAACCTTGCCGTTCGCAGGTATGCGAAACCGCAGACTGCGGTATTGGATAAAGGGTTCTATGCATCAGGTTGTAAGAATGTCGGCTTGGTCTCCGACAGCGTGCGCCGAATATTCCATCGGAGTCGGCGGGAGAAAGTCATGGCCCGATCTCGGGTTGGCCACGCTCGTTGGTAGCGTTTTTGTCTTCGCAACCAATCTTCGGGGGAGTCGCACATGCCAACCGACTATCCAAAGAACAATATCGGCCGTTCCGTCATTCCCTTCACGATCGTCAACAACAGCGGCATCGGGGCGTATCTCTATATGTTCGGGACCACGAAGCCTCTGACGCCGCAGAACAACACCTATTGGATTTCGAACCTGAAAGGTGATTGTACGCTGTTCAAGCCAAACGAGAAGCTGACGCTGGGCGTGAACCTTGGAAGCACAACGGATGCCCGCTTTCCGCAGCTCGACGGGATACGTGCCTATATCGTTCTGGGGGGCCCTTTGGGGGTATCGATCAACTCGGCCGGGATTCCGATCGCCATAAGCGCCGACGACCCGCAATCACCGAACTACGACAAGACCTGGGATTTCATCGAGGCGACGTGGCACGACGACGTCGCCTTCACCACTCTCCACGTCAATACGACTCAGGTCGATGCCTTCGGCTTGGCGTTCAAGGTCGAGCACAGCGGCTACGATCCCGCAAACCCCAGCAAGCCATTGACGATTGTCAATGGATTCGATTCACCGGATGCCCGGCGCGTCATCTTCGACGAGATGTCGAAAGCCGCCGATCCCTGGAAGCGCCTGGTCCTCGCCAACAAGCGTCGGATCCTGATGCCGCTGAAGTCGATGGATGCGGGCGTCTTTCCGAAGACCCAGCTCGACAAGTACATCAACGACGTCGTGCAGTACTATCGAACCAATAGTCTGACGTTCAGCTACAGCGGCGTGGACTACACCGGCACCACGGACGCAAGCGGCGCCTTCATCTTCGCGCCCCCCAAAGCCAGCGGCAAACCCACCTACAAGTTCGCCAAGCCGACGACCCGGGTTTGCTACACGCAAGACATCCGGCCAACGCCAGACGATGGTGTCGGACGCGCAATCGGTGCGGCGCTGGGCGCTTCGTTCCTGCGCTCCACCTTGAAGTTCTACGAGGAGTTTCCCGTTCCGCAGAATCTGCGCAGATACTACTACCGGGAGCCGCCAGTCTGCGAATATGCGCGGATCATTCACGAGCAAGGGATCAACTATCACGCCTTTTGCTACGGCTATGACGAGGTGGCGGGCGACGCCGGGGTCAATCGAGATGTCCGCAACCCGACGTCGGTCAAGCTCACCATACAAAAGGCGTGATGGAGCCAGGTGCTAGGCGGCCGCACGCGCCGAGAGCATCCTGTCGATGTCTTCCTTGCCGTAACCCGCTTCCGCGAGGATTTCGCGCGTGTGCTCGCCGAGCAGGGGTGCATGGCTTTCGTCCGTGCGCGCACCGCCTGAGAAGACGTTGGCGAGTTTGGTGCGGCGGAGCTTGCCTTCGCTGGGATGCTCCTCTTCCTTGTAGAAGCCGACATCCTTGAGGTGCGGATCGGTCAGCAGGTCGTCGATCGAGTTGTAGCGGGCGGCTGGCACGTCGAGCTTGTCGAACAGCTCGACCCATTCGTCGGTCGTCCTGTGGCCAAGGCTGGTGGCCTGCACTTCGAAGTAGGCCGGCGCGTTCCTGGTGCGTGAGGCGGCGCTGTCGAAGCGCGGGTCGGTCTTGAGCTCGGGTCGGCCGATGGCGTCGAAGAAGGCGAAGGCCTGGGCGTTGGTGTTGGGCCGCACGGTGACGTAGCCGTCCTTGGTCGGCACCGGCCGGTAGTTGGGGCTGAGCAGGCGGCCGTCGCCGGTCGGGCCGACCGGCGGGTCGAAGGTGGCGGCGCCGAGATGCTCGCTCGAGACGAACGACGCCATGTTCTCGAGCATCGGCACGTCGATCGCCTCGCCCTTGCCGGTCTTCTCCCGCCGGTACAGCGCAAAGCCGATGCATTGGGCAGCGATCAGCCCGCTGGTGTGGTCGCTCATCACCATCGGCACGAAACGCGGCTCACCAGTCGCCCGCGCGATCGTTCCGGCGACGCCCGACAGGCTCTGGATCACGGGGTCATAGGCCGGCCGGTTGAAGTAACGGCCGCCACGCCCGAAGGCCAGGATCGAGCAGTGGATCAGCTTGGGATTGTCCTTGGCGAGGCTTGCGTGGTCGAGGCCTGCACGGGCCAGCCCCTCCGGCCGCACATTGCTCACGAAGACATCGGCCCGCGCAATCAGGCGGAGGAGGGCGGCGAGCCCTGCCGGCTTCTTGAGGTCGAGCACGATCGAGCGCTTGTTGCGGTTGAAGTTGATGAACTTGCCCGACATGCCGGGATGGCGGTTGCCCTCGGCCATGGTGCGCAACAGATCGCCACCCGGCGCTTCGACCTTGATCACGTCGGCGCCGTAGTCGGCCAGCGTGCGGCTGCAGATCGGCCCGACGACGACCGTCGTCAGGTCGACGACGCGGACACCCTCAAGCGGACCGCCGCTCATGCCCGCTGCCCCTGGGCGAACTCCAGATCCATCTCGCCGCACAGCACGCCGTTCTTGTTGGCGGCCCATATATTCAGCTTGCCGTCGCGCTGGTCCTCTCCACGTACTTCAATGAGATCGCCGACCCACAGCGGATGGACGAGCCGGGCAGTGAATCCGGCGAGCGTGCCCTTGCCGTGCTTCAGCGCCGCGTCGACCATCAGATGCATCGACAGGCCGCCATTGGAGACGATGGCGGGATAGCCTTCCTCGCCGCGCGTGTAGTCGCCGTCATAGTGGATGCGATGGGCGTTCCAGGTGAGGCCGCCGTAGCGGAAATTCAGCGTGTTGGTGAGCTGGGTGGTCGAGCTCCAGACATGGTCGGTGCGCGCCTTGGTGGGCACTGTCGCCGTCGTCTTCTGGCCCGGTGGCACGGCCGGCCGGTAGATCGCATCGAATGTCTCGACGGCGACGGTCTTGCCGTGTTGTTCGATGGTATGACGCATCGTCAGCACGAAGATATCGCCCGATCGTCCGGTCTTGGGGACGATGTCAGCCACTTCGGCCTTCTTGCGGGCCGGTTCGCCGGCGCGCAGGCGGCCCATGATCTTCACGCGGCGGCCGGCGCCCATGCGGCGCGGCATGGGGATCGGCGGCAGCACGATGCCCTTGTTGGGATGGCCGTCGGGGCCGAGTTCGCCCTGGCGTACGGTCTCGCCGAAGAAGACTCCGAACCAATGCGGCGGCAGCTCGCTGCCACGCGAGAAACTGTCGGGATCGACATCGAAGGTGCTGGCCACGCGCCGCACCGCCATCAGGCCCATATCGTCCTCGACCATGCGCACGCGCCCGATCCAGGGCCGCAGCGTCTCCATTGCCTCATCCATCCAGCCCATCGTCGTGTTCCCTCTATCCATCATGTTCCTCTCCCCCTAGCGGGGGAGAGGAGGAAGAAGAAGAGATATCCATAAAGAAGGGCCCGCAACAGCGAGCCCTTCCATGATCCGAAAGACGGTGACGGTCGCTTTGTCATCCCGAGCGGAGCGAGGGATCTTTTCCTGAACCGGAAAGATCCCTCGGCCTTTGGCCTCGGGATGACAAGGAACTCAGACCGAGTAGTACATCTTATACTCGACCGGCGCGGGCTGGTGTTCCCAGGCGTAGACCTCTTCCCACTTGAGCTCCATGTAGGCGTCGATCTGGTCGTCGGTGAAGACACCGCCCTTGGTGAGGAAGGTGCGGTCGGCGTCGAGGCAGTTCAGCGCCTCGCGCAGCGAGCCGGCCACGGTCGGGACCTTCGACAGCTCTTCCGGCGGCAGGTCGTACAGGTTCTTGTCCATCGGATCGCCCGGATGGATCTTGTTCTGGATGCCGTCGATGCCGGCCATCAGCATCGCCGAGAAGGCGAGGTAGGGATTGGCCGACGGATCGGGGAAGCGGACCTCGACGCGCTTGCCCTTGGGCGAGGCCGCGTAGGGGATGCGGCACGAGGCCGAGCGGTTGCGCGAGGAGTAGGCCAGCAGCACCGGCGCCTCGAAGCCCGGGATCACGCGCTTGTAGGAGTTGGTGCTGGCGTTGCAGAAGGCGTTCAGCGCCTTGGCGTGCTTGATGATACCGCCGATGTAGTAGAGCGCCGTCTCCGACAGGTCGGCGTAGCCCGAGCCGGCGAACAGCGGCTTGTTGTCCTTCCAGATCGACTGATGGGTGTGCATGCCCGAACCGTTGTCGCCGTACAGCGGCTTCGGCATGAAGGTCAGCGTCTTGCCGTAGCTGTGGGCGACGTTGTGCAGCGTGTACTTGTACTTCTGCACGTTGTCGGCGGTCTTCACGAGCGTGTCGAAGCGGAAGCCGAGCTCGTTCTGGCTGGGCGCCACCTCGTGGTGGTGGATCTCCATGGTGATGCCCATGTCGGTGCAGACCGACATCATCTCGGCGCGCAGGTCGTTGTTCGAGTCTACGGGCTGAACGGGGAAGTAGCCGCCCTTGATGCCGGGGCGATGGCCCATGTTGCCGCCGTCGAACTCCGCGCCGGTGTTCCACGGCGATTCGCTCGAGTTGAGCTTGAAGAAGCTGCCCGACATCTGCACGTCGAAGCGCACGTCGTCGAACACGAAGAACTCGAGCTCGGGACCGAACACGGCGGTGTCGCCGATGCCGGACGATTTCATGAAGGCCTCGGCGCGTTTGGCGGTCGAGCGCGGGCAGCGGGCGTAGAGCTGGCCGGTCGAGGGCTCAACGACGTCGCAGTTGATGATCAACGTCGTCTGGGCGGTGAAGGGATCGAGAACGGCGGTCGACGGATCCGGCATCAGGATCATGTCGGACTCGTTGATCGCCTTCCAGCCGGCGATCGATGAGCCGTCGAACATCACGCCGTCGGTGAACGAATCTTCCTGGGTGGCGGAGGCCATGCGGGCCGTGTGCTGCCACTTGCCGCGAGGATCGGTAAATCGGAAGTCCACAAACTTCACGTCCTTTTCCTTCATCATCGCGAGAACTGCTTTGGCGTCCATTTGTCCTACGTCCCTCTCTTGTGGTTGACCCTGCCCCCAAGGGCGTTTCCTCATACGGCGGCGTCGCCGCGCTCGCCAGTACGAATTCGAATTGCGTCGTCTATACGCGAGACGAAGATCTTGCCGTCGCCGATACGGCCGGTGTGTGCCGAGCTACGGATCGCCTCGACGGCCTTCTCGACCATTTCGTCTTCGATGATGAGTTCGATCTTCACCTTGGGCAGGAAGTCGACCACATATTCGGCGCCGCGATACAACTCGGTATGTCCCTTCTGCCGCCCGAAGCCCTTGGCTTCGAGGACCGTTATGCCCTTGAGCCCGATCTGATTGAGGGCGTCTTTGACCTCGTCCAGCTTGAAGGGCTTGATGATCGCTTCGATCTTCTTCATTTGCTAGAAACACTCCGCGCACGGACACCGGCGCCGCCATTGAAGGCAGCCCGGCCGCGTCCTTTGGGAGCAGCTTTCATGCCAGAGATTTCCACAACCCCGAACACGGAAATCTGATCGTTATGACTGCCGATTAGGCGAAATGGCCGAATTATAGGCGAAAAACTGCCCTAAAATGGTTCATGAAAGAGATCGACAATGAAGTCCGCCAATTCGCTGATGTCCGGCCTTGGAACGACTGTTTTCGAGGTCATGTCGGGCCTCGCCCGCCAACACCAGTCGGTCAACCTCGGCCAAGGGTTTCCCGACGACAAAGGTCCTGAAGAGGTGCGCAAGGCGGCCGCCGACTATCTGATGGACGGCCACAACCAATACCCGCCGATGATGGGCATTCCGGAATTGCGCCAGGCCGTCGCCGAGCATGCCAAGCGCTTCCAGGGGCTGGACATCGACTGGCAGAGCGAGGTGCTGGTGACCTCGGGCGCCACCGAGGCACTGGGCGACTGCCTGTTCGGCTTGGTCGAGCCGGGCGACGAAGTCGTCCTGATCGAGCCGCTCTACGACTCCTACCTGCCGATGGTGCGGCGGGCAGGGGGCATCCCCAAGCTTGTCCGCCTCGAGCCTCCAACCTGGCGTCTGCCGCGCGAAGAGCTCGCTGCGGCTTTCAGCGATCGGACAAAGCTCATCCTTTTCAACACACCGATGAATCCCTGCTCGAAGGTGTTCGATCGCGAGGAGCTGCAGTTCATCGCCGATCTTTGCCTGAAGCACGACGCTTTTGCCGTGTGCGATGAAGTCTACGAGCACATCATCTTCGACGATCGCCGACATCTCTCGATCATGACATTGCCAGGCATGCGCGAGCGCACCGTCCGCATCGGCTCGGCGGGCAAAAGCTTCAGCGTCACCGGCTGGAAAGTGGGTTACGTGACGGCGGCGGCGGAAATGCTTAAGCCGATCGCCAGGACCCATCAATTCATGACCTTTACGACGCCGCCAAATTTGCAGTGGGGAGCGGCGACGGGCCTGCGGCTGGGCGACGGCTATTATTCCGGCCTGGCGGCCGACATGCAGCGCAAGCGTGACCGGCTGGCCGGCGCGCTGAGCGATATCGGCTTCGAGGTCTTGCCTGCCCACGGCACCTATTTCGTGACGACCGACTTCCGACCCCTGGGCTTCAACGGCACCGACGAAGACTTCTGTCGCCACATCACCGTCGAGGCCGGGGTAACGGCCGTGCCCGTCAGCGCGTTCTACGACGATCCGGCCAAGGCACCCCGGCACTTCGCCCGGTTCTGCTTCTGCAAGTACGACGCCACTCTGGATGCGGCGACGGAACGGTTGGGGCGGCATTTTCAGCGCTAGAGCGTCGAGCGTGAAATAGGAATCGAAAGGGGATTCCCAAGGAATCGGAAGTCTGATTCAAGATGCTGGCTGGGATATGGAGGCCGGCATGAATGGGAAAGCCTTATTCGATTGACCTTCGCGAGCGGGTTCAGGCGGACATA
>CAMDCE010000039.1 GCA_945889625.1 Asaia bogorensis
GGTCGGCATGATCGAGGCGTCGATCACGCGCAGGCCGGCGATGCCGTGGACGCGCAGGCGATCGTCGACCACCGCCATCGGATCGCTACCCATCTTGCAGGTGCCGACGACGTGGTAGGTCGTCTGGCCGGTGCGCCGGGCGAAGTCTAGCCATTCGTCGTAGCTCTGCACCTTGTCGCCGGGATTGTTCTCGAAGGCGATGTAGCGGGCGATTTTCGAGTTCTGCACGATCCTGCGGGCGATCTGCATGCCCGCCACCGTGGCGTCGCGGTCGGTCTGGGCCGACAGGAAGTTCGGCCGGATGGCGGGGGCGGCACCCGGCGCGCCCGACTTGATGTGGATCGAGCCGCGGGAATCGGGCCGGCACTGGCCGATCACCACGGTCATGCCGGGATCCTTCTCCAGCATGCGCTTCTGCGCCGAATCGTAGCTGGCGTGTGCCATGTGGAACTGCATGTCGGGCGATTCGAGGCCGGGTCGCGTGCGCACGAAGCCATAGACGACGCCGGCGGTGAGGCTGAGCGCGCCCTTTCCCGTGGCGTAGTACTTCAGGACTTCCTTCACCAGGCTGAGGCCGCGCGTCTGCTCGTTCAGCGTCCTGATGTCCTTGACGCGCCAGTTCATGCGCGGCGCGAAGTGGTCGCCGTAATTCTCGCCGACGCCCTTGAGCTCGTGCTTCACCTCGATGCCGTATTTCTTCAGGACCTCGGGCTGACCGATCCCGGAATGCTCGAGCACACCCGGCGACTGCACCGAGCCACACGACACGATGACCTCGCGGTTGACCCGCGCCTCGCGCTTCTGGCCGTGCACGCTGTAAGCGACGCCGACCGCGCGCTTGCCCTCGAGGATGATGTTGGCGACCAGCGCATCGGTCTCGATGCGGAGGTTGGGCCTTGCGCGTGCCGGATCGAGGAAGGCGCGCGCCGTCGACCAGCGCTTGCCGTTCTTCATCGTCACCTGGTAGTAGCCGAAGCCCTCCTGGGTGCCGTTGTTGTAGTCCTTGTTCTTGGGAAAGCCGCTGGCCTCCGCGGCGTCGATGAAGGCGTCACACAACGCGTGGCTCTCGGTCATGTCGGCGACGTTGAGCAGGCCGCCCCTCCCCCGGCTTTGGTCCCTGCGGCTGTCGTCGCCCTCGCGCTCGAAATGCTCGGACTTCCTGAAGTACGGCAGGACCTGTTCGTAGGACCAGCCGCGATTGCCGAGCTGGCCCCAGGTGTCGTAGTCGAGCGGCTGGCCGCGCACATAAAGCATGCCGTTGATCGAAGAGGAGCCGCCCAGCGTACGGCCACGCGGACAGGGAATGCGGCGGCCGGCCATGCCTTCCTCGGCCTCCATCTCGAAGTTCCAGTTGAACTTCTTGTGGTTCAGAAGCTTGGTGAAGCCCGCCGGGATGTCGATCCACATCGACTTGTCGCGCGGGCCGGCTTCGAGCAGCAGCACCTTGGTGCCCGCATCCTCGCTCAGCCGGTTGGCCAGCACGCAGCCCGCCGAGCCGCCGCCCACGATGATGTAATCCCAATCGGCCATGACGCTTCTTTCCTCCGTCTTATTCCTCTCCCCCACTTGGGGGAGAGGAGCGCTCGAGGAGCAGTCTAGCGCAAATGGCAGGAAACGTGATGGCCCGGCGCGATTTCGCGAAGCGAAGGAACCTCGACCTTGCAGCGCGCCACGGCATAGGGGCAGCGGGTGTGGAAGTGGCAACCGGGCGGCGGCTTGACCGGGCTCGGCACGTCGCCCTGCAGGATGCGCTTCTGGCGCTTGATGGCGGGGTCGGGCACCGGCACGGCCGACAGCAGGGCCTCGGTGTAGGGGTGCTGGGCGTTGGTGAAGATCGTGCGCGTGTCGGCCTGCTCGACGATGCGGCCGAGATACATCACGGCGATGCGGTGGCTGATATGCTCGACCACTGCGAGATTGTGCGAGATGAAGAGATAGCTGAGCCGCCGCTCACGCTGCAGATCCATCAGCAGGTTGATCACCTGGGCCTGGATCGAGACGTCGAGCGCCGACACCGGCTCGTCGCCCACGATCAGCTTGGGCCCCAGGGCGAGCGCGCGGGCGATGCAGATGCGCTGGCGCTGACCGCCCGAGAACTGGTGCGGATAGTTGGCCATTTGCGCCGCCCGCAATCCCACCCGCTCGAACAGGGCGGCGACCCGCTCGTTGCGCTCGCGGCGGCTCGACACGCCATGGACCAGGAGCGGCTCGCCCACGATGTCGCCCGCATTCATGCGCGGGTTGAGAGAGGAGAACGGGTCCTGGAAGACGATCTGCATCTGCTGGCGGTAGGGCCGCAGTTCCTTCTTGGAGATGCGCGTGATGTCGCGGCCCATCATGGTGACCGAGCCGGCGGTCGGCTCGATCAGCCGCAGGATGGCGCGGCCGGCCGTCGACTTGCCGCAGCCCGACTCGCCCACCAGGCCGAGCGTCTCGCCCTCGCCGACGGTGAAGCTGATGCCGTCCACGGCGTAGACGTGGCCCACCGTGCGGCGCAGCAGGCCCTTCTTCACCGGGAAGTGCTTCTTGAGGCCCTTCACCTCGAGAACTGGCTCGTTACGGAGGGGTGCTGCTTCAGCCATTGCCGTGCCAGCAGGCCGCCCAGTGGCCCGGTTGCTTCTGCTCGTAGACCGGCCGCTCGCGCCGGCACAGGTCATCGGCCCTGCTGCAGCGCGGCGCGAAGGCGCAGCCTTCCGGCAGCGCAAACAGCGGCGGCACGATGCCGGGGATTTCCTGCAGCCGGTCGGCCGCATTCCTGGCCGTGCCGCGCAGCAGGTCGAGTCGCGGGATCGAGGCCATCAGGCCCTGCGTGTAGGGGTGCTGCGGCCGGGCGAACAGCTCGCCGACCTCCGCCTCCTCGACCTTGCGGCCGGCATACATCACGATCACCCGCCGCGCGGTCTCGGCGATCACGCCGAGATCGTGGGTGATCAGGATCACCGCCGCCCCGAACTCGCGCTGCAGCTCGAGGATCAGCTCGAGGATCTGCGCCTGGATGGTGACGTCGAGCGCCGTGGTCGGCTCGTCGGCGATCAGCACCTTGGGATTGCAGGCGAGCGCCATGGCGATCATGGCGCGCTGGCGCATGCCGCCGGAAAGCTGGTGGGGATATTCGCGGGCGCGCTGGGCCGGCTCGGGAATGCGCACCAGATCGAGCATCTCGACCGCGCGCTTGAGGGCTGCCTTGCGGTCCATGTCACGATGCAAAATCAGCGCCTCGGCGATCTGCTTGCCGATCGTCATCACCGGGTTGAGCGAGGTCATCGGCTCCTGGAAGATCATCGAGATGTCGTTGCCGCGCACCTTGCGCATCTCGCTTTCGCTGAGCGCCAGGAGATCGCGGCCGCCAAGCTTCACCGAGCCCGAGACGATGCGGCCCGGCGGATCGGGAATGAGCCGCATCAGCGACAGCGCCGTCATGCTTTTGCCACAGCCCGATTCGCCGACGATTCCCAGCGTCTCGCCCGAGGCGACGCCGAAGTTGACGCCGTCGACCGCCTTGACGATGCCTTGCCTTGTATAGAACCACGTCCCGAGGTTCTCGACCTCCAGGAGATCGCTCATGAATGCTGTCTCGGATCGAGGATGTCGCGCAACGCGTCACCCAAGAGGTTGGTGCCGAATACGGTGAGGCTGATGGCGACGCCGGGGAAGATCACCAGCCACGGCGCGGTACGGACATACTCGGCGGCCGACTCCGACAGCATGCGGCCCCACGAGGGGTGCGGCTCGGGAATGCCGAGCCCGAGGAAGGAGAGCGAGGCCTCGACCAGGATGGCCGAGCCGAGCTGGGCGGTCGCCAGCACGATCAATGGCGCCAGCGTGTTGGGAAGCACGTGGCGCACCGCGATGCGCAGCTCGCCCATGCCGACGGCCCGCGCCGCCTCGACGAAGGGCTGCTCGCGCAACGACAGGGTGCTGGCGCGGACCACGCGCGCCACGGTCGGCACCAGCGGGATGGCGATGGCGATGATGGTGTTGCGCAGCGACGGTCCCAGCGCCGCCGCCATGACGATGGCCATCACCAGGAGCGGCAGGGACTGCATGATGTCGAGCAGGCGCTGCACCAGGAGATCGAACCAGCCACCGAGGAAGCCGCTGGCCAGGCCGACCGAGATGCCGATCAGGGCACCCAGCCCCATGGCGCCGGCGCCGACCGCCAGCGAAATGCGCGCGCCGAAGACGATGCGGCTGAACATGTCGCGGCCCATGAAGTCGGCGCCCAGAAGATATTTGCCGCCCGGCGGGGCGAGCGAGGCGCGGGCGTTGGTCGCGGTCGGATCCATCGTCGCGATGAAGTCGGCGAACACCGCGGTCAGCACGAAGACCAGCACGATCAGCGCGCCCACCGCGCCCAGCGGATAGCGCCGCATGAAGAACAGGATGCGGCTCCACCATCCGGTGATGTTGGCGCCGGCGCGGGTAAGTTCAGCTTCGTGGTTGATGACGGCCATAGCTCACTCCGCGTATTTGATGCGCGGGTCGAGGGCCATGTAGGCCATGTCGACCAGGAAATTCACCGTCACCACGACGAAGGCGATCAGCATCACCAGGTTCTGCACGATCGGATAGTCGCGCCACAGGATGGCCTCGACCAGGAAGCGCGCCACGCCCGGGATGTTGAACACCGTCTCGGTGACGATCAGGCCGCCCACCAGGAACGCCGCCTCGATGCCGACGATCGTCACCACCGGCAGCAGCGCGTTGCGCAGCGCATGATCGTAGTTCACCGAGTTCTCGGACGCGCCCTTGGAGCGCGCCGTGCGGACATAGTCCTGGCGCAGCACCTCGAGCATTGACGAGCGCGTGAGCCGCATGATCAGCGCCGAGCTGCGGAAGCCCACCACCGCCGCCGGAAGCGACAGCAACGCCATCTCCTGGAGGAAACTTCGCGGCTCGTTCGAGTAGATCGGAATGGTGCCGAACCAGTGCACGGCCCCCATCAGCACCAGCAGGCCGAGCCAGAACGAGGGCAGCGACAGGCCGCTGAGGCTGACCACCCGCAGGAAGTAGTCGAGGCTGGTGTTCTGGCGCACCGCGCTGATGACGCCGAACGGCACGCCCAGCAGTACCGAGAAGAACAGCGCCATGCCGGCCAGCTTGGCGCTGATCGGGATGCGCGGCGCGATCTCCTCGATCGCCGGCCGTTCCGAGACATAGGCGAAGCCCAGATCGCCGCGCGTCAGGCCGGCGATCCATTGCCCGTACTGCTCGATGATCGGCCGGTCGATCCCGAGCTCCTTGGCGATCTTGGCCTTTTCCTTGGGGTCGGCGATGCCCGCGGCATTGACCAGGATGTCGGCGATATCGCCCGGCACCAGCCGTAGCATGACGAAGATCAGCACCGACATCCCGAACAGGGTCAGGACCATCAGGAGAAATCGCCGGGTGAGATAAGATCCCATGATTAGGACCTGCTTTCTTTGCTCTGTCGTCCTGAGCGCAGCGAAGGACCTCGCGCCAGCAGCAGAACCACTGATCGCTCGGCTAGATCCTTCGCTGCGCTCAGGATGACAGGAAGCATTGCAACTACCTATCCAGCCAGAGGTCTTCGAAACGCCAGCCGTTGTAGATGCTGTTGTGCTGCAGCACGAGGCCCTTGAGCTGCGGCGTCCAGCAGGTGTTGGCGACGTTGCTGTAGATCACCGGGCGCGCGCCGTCCTCGGCAAGCTTGCGCTCGATCTCCCACACCAGCTTCTTGCGCTTGTCGCGGTCGAGTTCGGCGGATTGCTGCCCGATCAACTTGTCGACCTCGGGGTTCTTGTAGCCGGTATAGTTGCGGTCCGACGTGGAATGGAAGTTCTCGTAGAAATTGGTGTCGGGATCGTCGACGCCGAGACCGGTCAGGTTCATGCCGACCTGGTAGTCCTTGCGCTGGACTTTGGTGTACCAGACCGTCGTGTCGATCGGCTCGAGCTCACCCTCGATGTAGATCTGCTTCAGCTGGTCGATCAGGATGACGGCCGGATCGCGGTAGATGGCGATGTTGCGCGTGGCGATCTTGATCCTGAGCGGCTTGTCCTTGCCGTAGCCCAGCGACTCCATGATCTTGCGCGCTTCGGCACGGCTCTTCTCGACGTCGGGCGAGTGGCCGGGCAGGGATTGCAGCATCTCCTTGGGCATGCCCCAGACGCCCTGTGGCTGGGGCAACATCGAGGCGCTGGCCAAGGCGTTGCCCTGGAACAGGATGTCGTTGAATGGCCCGCTGTCGAGCGCCAGCACCAGAGCGCGGCGCAGCTCGACCTTGTCGAAGGGCGGCGCGTCGCGATTGATCAGGATGTTGCCGGTGACGTTGGTCGGCCGACCCTCGCACACCGCATCCGGCTTCTGTGCCTTGATGTCGCCCAGCAGCGGGAAGGTGACGTCCGAATCGAACGTCATGTCGTATTCGCCGGCCACGAAGCCCAGCATGCGCGTGCTGCGGTTGGGCACGATCCTCCAGTCGATGGCGTCGAGGTAGGGCCGGCCCTTCTTCCAGTAGTCGGGATTGCGCACCAGCTTGATGACTTCATTGCGCTTGAACTCGGTCACCTTGAACGGGCCTGTACCGATCGGCTTGGAGCGCATCTCGCGGCCCTGCGCGTGGCAGGCATAGACCGGCGAATAGCCGGAGGCGAGCATCGACAGGAACGACGGCTGCGGCCGTTCGAGCACAAACGTCACGTCGGTGTCGCTGCCGACCGTCATTTCCTTGAGGTTGCTGTACCAGACCTTGCGCGGGTTCTTGCGAATCAGGTCGGATTTCTCGTCGGCCTTGCCGATCAGCGCATCCCAGGTGCACTTGACGTCCTTGGCCGAGAACGGCTTGCCGTCGTGCCACTTCACGCCCTGGCGCAGCTTGAAGGTGAGCTTGGTCTGGTCGGCGCTCCACGCCCAGCTTTCCGCCAGGTCGGGGACGATCTTGTCCGGGCTGTTGATTCTCTCCTTGGGATCGAACATCACGAGATTGTTGAACACCGCCATGAAAGGCTGGACCACCGAGATGGTCGCCTCTTCGTGGATCGAGGCGCTGGGCGGGTTGTCGCGATGGGAAATGCGCAAGGTGCCGCCCTGCTTCTGCGCAAAGGTCGGTGACGCCGCTGTCATAAAGGCAGCCACCGTCGTGGCCACAACTGCCAAGCCTACGCGCATCAATTTCCTCCCGGACTACGCGAACTCAACGCTTTGTTGATTTTACTTTCGGCGAGGCTAGCACATCGAATGCAACGGCCAAGTGTTAAAGCGTCAGTGCCAATGCACCGGTGTTAATGCGCCGCGGACCCGCCGGACGGGCCCTTGAGCTCGATCTGATTGCCCTCGGGATCGTTGAAATAGACCGATGGGCCGTTGCCCTCGGCGCCATAGCGCTCGAAAGTTTCGCCCAACGCAACGCCGAGCGGCGAAAGCCGGCTGGCAATCGCGGCGCGGTCGAACGGCTCGATGCGAAAACACAGGTGATCCATGTTGCCGCCAGCTGCCGGCCGTTCCCCCAGAACGAGGTCCAGCATCGACGCGCCGGCCCGCATCTGCACCAGGTTGATCCGGTCCAGGCGGCGCTCGACCCGGAAGCCCAGCGCCTGTTCGTAGAAGCGCACCATGGCCGGCAGGTCACGGACCCGCAGCACGACATGGTCGATTCGTTCGACATGGAAAGTCATGGCGTCTAGCCTACCTCATTCCTGAGGGAGGGAACCATGGCCTTTGCAGTCAATGCCGCCAAAGCGCGGCTCAAGAAGAACCAGCTGGCGGTCGGCATCGGCGTCCGGCTGGTGCGCAATGTCGACATCATCAAGGTCATGAAGGCGGCCGGCTTCGACTGGCTGTTCCTCGACCTCGAGCATGGCGTGATGTCGATCGAAACGGCGGCCGAGATCTGCGTCGCGGCCCAGGATTCTGGCATCGCGCCCATAGTGCGCGTGCCCTACGGCGAACTCGCCATGGCGACCCGTCTGCTCGACGGCGGCGCCTTGGGCATCGTCATCCCGCATGTCGACACCGCCGAGGAGGCGCGCGAAATCGCCGACCGGCTGCGCTACGCGCCGCTCGGCCATCGCTCGGTGGGCGGCGGCCAGGCGCAGTTCGACTACGCGCCGATGAAAATGGCCGACATGATCAAGCGCTCCAACGACAACATCCTGATCACCGTGATGATCGAGACCCCCAAGGCGGTGAAGAACGCCGAGGCGATTGCCGCCGTGCCCGGCATCGACAGCCTGCTGGTCGGCTCGAGCGATCTCTCGGTCGAGCTGGGCATCCCCGGCGAGACCGGGCACCCCAAGATCCAGGCCGCCGTCGACAAGGTCGTGGCCGCCTGCAAGAAGCACAGGAAATTCCCCGGCATGGGCGGCGCCTACAGCGAGGAGCTGCTGGCGCTCTACATCGGCAAGGGCATGAAGCTGCTGCTGGCCGGCAACGACCTGCCAATGCT
Organism: Asaia bogorensis; assembly: GCA_945889625.1. Classification (GTDB taxonomy): domain Bacteria; phylum Pseudomonadota; class Alphaproteobacteria; order Reyranellales; family Reyranellaceae; genus Reyranella. Next base: position 8,408 of record CAMDCE010000039.1, read on the forward strand.
CACCGGCGCGGCCCGCGCGCACCAGGCCAAGGTGCGGGCGCTGGCGAAGGTGCGGCCGGCGAAGAGGAAGAAGTAATCTGACCCCCTCCGTCCGCGATTACGCGGACACCTCCCCCGCAGACGGGGGAGGGATGACTCCCTTCTTCCCCTCCCCCGTCTGCGGGGGAGGTGTCGCCGTCATTCGGCGACGGAGGGGGTCAGCGCTTCCCTTCGATCTCGATTTCGATCAGGTGCGGCTTGCCGGTCTTGAAGGCGGCCGACACCGCCGCCTTTATATCGTCGGCCTTGGCTACGTGCGTGCCGGCGACGCCCATGCCCCTGGCCATATCGACGAAGCCCATGGTCGGACCGGTCAGATCCATATGCATGTAGGGCTTGTTCGATTTCACCTCGAATCGCGCGCGGTAGGCGTCGATATTGTGCTTCAGCACGCGGTATTCGCGGTTGGCCAGGATCACGAACACGATGGGAAGGTCGTGGTGCGCGGCCGTCCACAGCGCCTGGATGGAGTACATCGACGAGCCGTCGCCCGACAGGCAGAGGATCGGTTTGCCGGGCTTGGCTACCGAAACTCCAAGCGCGCCGGCCAGGCCCTGGCCGATGCCGCCGCCGCGGCCGCTGAAATAGTCGTCGGTGCCTCCGAAGTTGAAGGTCTTGAACAGGTCTATGTTGGCCGTGATGGTCTCGTCGACCAGGGCCGCGTCTTTGGGCGTACCTGCCCTGATCTCGGCCATGGCCCGCGCCATCGAAGTCGGCGTGCGCGCCCAAGCCTTTTCGACACGCGCCTTCTGTGCAGCCTCGTCTGAGTCTTTCAGCGACTTCAGCACCTCGTTGCGTTTGGCGGCACCGTCGATCTTGGGCAGCGCCGCCTCGAGTGCGGTGAGAGCCGCGCCGACGTCGGCCACGACGCCGGCGTCGAGCGCGAAATTGTAGGCAAGCCGCGACGGCGCCGCCTCGATCTGCAGCACCTTGCAGCCGGCCGGGAACGGCGAGCCCGGCGCGTACCAGACTTCCTCGAAGAACGGACCGCCCACCATCAGCACCAGATCGTTGGACGCGAACTGCCTGGCGACACCGGGCGCGTCGAAGGCCAGCGTGCCGCGCTGGGCGGGATGATCGGTCGGGAAGGAATTGCGCCCGCGCAGACCCTCGAACCACACCGCGGCACCCGCCTTCTCGGCAAGCTTGACCAGCGTGCCGACGGCGCCCGCCCGCGCCACGTCGTCGCCCGCGACGATGGCGGGGTTCTTCGACGCCGCCAGCAGCTTGGCCATCGCGGCGATGCCCGTGGGATCAGGACGCGTGGCGGCAAAGACATGACCGGGCCTGCCGGGAGAAATGTCGGTTTCCTGCTCCATCATGTTTATCGGCAGCGCCACGAACACCGGGCCGGCCGGCGCCTCGTTGGCGATCTTGAAGGCGCGCTGCAGGATCGGACCGAGTTCGTCGGCGTTCTCGACCTGCACGCTCCACTTGGTGACGGGCTTGGCGATCGCGGCAAGATCGTGGCCGAGCACGGGATCGCGCAGCCGCAGGCGCGTGTCCTGCTGGCCGGCCGTCACGACCATCGGCGTGTTGTTCTTCAGCGCGCCGTAGATCATGCCGACCGCATTGCCGAGGCCGGGCGCTACATGCAGATTCACGAAGGCCGTCTTGCCGCTCGCCTGGCCGTAGAAGTTCGCCGCACCAACCGCCACGCCCTCATGCAGATGCACGATGTACTGGATCTGCGGATAGTCGAGCAGCGAGTCGAGCAGCGGGCTCTCGGTCGTGCCGGGATTGCCGAAGATGCGGTTGACGCCGTGGGCCAGCAGCGTCTCAAAGAACACCTGACGACCGCGCATTTCGCACACTCCCTCAAATCTGTTGCCCGCCGCGGCGAGCCGATGGACCTTAGATAGCTTTCCTCCCCATTCATATGGGGAGGAGGAGACCGGGGGAAAACGCATGCAAGCGGATTACGTTGTCGTCGGCGCGGGCTCGGCCGGCTGCGTGGTGGCGTCTCGTCTGTCGGAAAACGGCGCCTCGGTGATCCTGCTCGAGGCGGGACCCTCCGACTGGCACCCGATGATCCATATCCCGGCCGGCATGCGGTCGCTGATCAGAAATCCGCTGGTGAACTGGAATTTCACCACCGAGCCCGAGAAGGGCTCGGGCCAGCGGCGCATCGACTGGCCGCGCGGCCGGGTGATGGGCGGCTCGAGTTCAATCAACGGCATGCTCTATGTCCGCGGAGCGCCAGCCGACTTCGACGGCTGGGCGCAGATGGGCTGCCGCGGCTGGAGCTACGACGACGTGCTGCCCTACTTCAAGAAGTCAGAGCACTATGTGCAGGGTGGCGACGCCGAGGTGCGCGGCAAGGGCGGCCCGCTCAAGGTCGAGGATTACCGCACTATCCTGCCGCTCACCCATCGCTTCGTCGAAGCCGCCCAACAGGCGGGCTTCCCCTTCAATCCCGACCTCAACGGCAAGACGCGCTCGGGCGTCGGCTATTCGCAGATGACGCGGCGCGGCCGCTTGCGAGGCTCGACGGCGCAAACCTTTTTGCGCGAGGCTAAAGGCCGGCCGAACCTCAGGGTCGAGACCGGGGCGCAGGGCGGCAAGCTGCTGTTCGAGGGCAAGCGCTGTGTCGGCGCCACCTTCCAGCGCGGCGGCACCCTCCACGAGGTGCGCGCCAACCGCGAGGTGATCCTGTCGGGCGGCACGGTGAACTCGCCGCACATCCTGCAGATCTCAGGCATCGGGCCGGCCCAGCATCTGCAGTCGCTCGGCATCCCGGTGGTGCACGACCTGCCCGGCGTCGGCGCCAACCTGATCGACCACTACGTGATCCGCGTGGTGCACCGCGTGCACGGTGTCGAGACCGTGAACGAGATCGCGCGCTTCCCGCGCGTCCTGCCCGAGATTATCCGCTTTGCCTTGACCGGCAAGGGTGCGCTGACCTTCGGCGTCACCACCGCCCAGGTCTTCGCCGACAGCCGCGAAGGCCTGGCCTCGCCCGACCTGCAGCTGCTGTTCACGCCAGGCAGCACGCATCCGCTGAAGTTCGGCCAGCTCGACGACAAGCCCGGCATGAGCTGCGTGGTCTGCGTCGTGAAACCCGACAGCCGCGGCACCATCATGGCGGCTTCCGCCGATCCCTTCGCGCGGCCGGCGATCCGGCCCAACTACCTCACCAGCCACACCGATGAATTGGCCCTGCTGGGCGGCACGCGCCATGTCCGGCGGATCTTTGCCGCCGCCGCCCTGGCCCAGCACAGCTCGGGGGAGATCCAGCCCGGGCCCGGTATCCAGAGCGACGCCGACCTGCTGGCCTATGCCCGCCGCGCCGGCAACACGCTCTACCATCCGGTCGGCACCTGCCGCATGGGCGAGGACCCGCGCGCCGTGGTCGATTCGCGCCTCAAGGTGCGCGGCGTCGAGGGCCTGCGCGTCATGGACGCATCGGTGATGCCGACGCTCACGACGGGCAACACCAATGCGCCTACCATCATGATCGCCGAAAAAGGCGCGACGATGATCCGGGAGGACGCGAGGTAATCAACGGGTCCCAGGTTCGTGCGCGGCCTCCTGGGCAACGGCGGCCGTTGCCTGCGAGGGAGTGCTCAACGTCCCCGGCGGCTTCTTGGGTGCAGGCGGCCGCGGCGCCAGGGCCTCGTCAAACGTCGGATCATTCCACTGCGGGCGGTGATCAATCTGATAGGCCTGCAGCATGGTCGCCGCGGCCTGCACGATCAGCAGGGCGCCGACCACCATGAGGGTTGCCACGAACAGATGGCGCATCGCCGATCTCCCCCTTGTCGTTGGTCGCGTTGCACGACAATTCGTCCCCAACCAAACGAAGGTACGAGTCGAAACGTTGCCAAAAGAAATGTCGTGCTCGTGCGAATCCTTCGGCATCAAGTTTGCCCGCACGTCGCCAAACAGGCCGCAGCGTCGATGCGATAGAATTTCCCTGAGGTTGCGGCAATTCTTGGCACTGCACGTGCTCGCCGGTCATCCGACGAAAAGAGGATGCGAGATTTGGGCGAGGCCGTTGCAGCGCTTGCCGCCTGCGGGTCGGGCCGGTAGTTCTAGCCCGGCGGGGGCAAGTTCATGAACACGCTGCTGAGCAGTTTCATCATCGCCATCGGAGGGGCGATCGCCATCAAGGCAAATGAATTGCTGTCGGCGAGGCTTCCGCTGTGGTTGTCGGTACTCATGGCGGCGGCCGTGTCGGCAACTTTCGTGTTCGCCGCCAATACGACGTTCAGTTGGTTGAGAGGCCACATTGCGGCTTTCCGCAGGCTGGTCGATCCCCGAGCGCAATTCGAAGGACAATGGGCGCTCAGGGTCGATCGCGAGGACCGGCCGTACTCGTTTGCCGAGATCAGCTTCAACAGGGTGAGCCGCGATTACCAATATTCAGGAATAGCGTTCGGCAAGTCCGGAGAAGGCCTGGCTGACTGGACGGCGTCGGGCATGAGCTTCGACCTCGCCAATAACGTCATCAATTTCGTCGCGGCCGTGACGGTGGCGGATCGCTCGGAGGATCGCCAGACCCACCCGACGTGGGGAACGCTGCGGTTTCAGCGCGATCCCTTGACCGGCGAGCTGACGAACTGCCACGGCACGATCGTCGATATGGGAACGATCGTGCGAAAGCTGGAATTCCTGATGGAGAAGCTCTCGAAGGAAGAGATTGCCGAGACGATGGGCAAAAAGGGCATCCGGACGGAGCGGGACAAAGCCCGGCTGGTCGCGACTCACTTTGCGCCGGATCATCGGCCCGATCGCTGATCGTCGATCGCTGACCCGCTCGTCCGCCGATCCCTTCGCCCGTCTTGAGCTCTAGACCCGTTCAATCCGTGGGCGGCCGAACAGCCCATGCGGGCGCAACATCAGCATCGCCAACAGCGCCAGATAAGGGGCGATGTTGCCGAAGCCGCTGCCAAAGGGTTCATCGAGATAGCCGGTGCCGAGGCTTTCGAGCACCCCGATCGCTACCGCTGCGACAATCGTGCCGGCGACGCTATCGAGCCCGCCGATGATGACGATGGGAAAGATCTTCAGGCCGATCAGTGCGACGCCAAAGCCGCTACCGGCGACAAAAACCCACAATACTCCGGCGACCACTGAAACCACGCCCGTCAGCCCCCAGACGATCAGCAGATGACGGTCGACATCGATACCTGCCGACATCGCAGCTTGAGGATCGTCGGCGATCGCGCGCCAAGCGACGCCGGTGCGGCTATAGCGGTAGAACCCTCCGATCGCGGCGGTGCAAAGCACTGCGACACCGGCAGCGGCAAGTTTATTGAGAGGGATGTCGAGACCGCCGACCAGCAATGGCTCACTCAGCAGCGATTGCGGGATCAGCCCTGGCGTGCTGGCAAAAAGCAGCGGTGCGACGCCGTGCATGACCATGCCAAGTCCAAGAGTCGCCATGATCGCCGAGATCGCCGGCCGGGCGACCAGGCGGCGCACCACAAGGCGGCAGAAACCCGCAGCCAGAGCTATCATTCCGATCGCGGCGAAGACCAGCGCCCCGACAGCGCCGAGGTGCAGCAAGTGCATCCCGGTCCCCGCAAGCAGCGCGCCAACCATGATCCATTCGCCGAGCGCGAAATTGATCATGGCAGAGGCTTTGTAGACGAGCACAAATGCGAGCGCGATCAGCGCATAAATCGCACCGGCCAACGCGCCGTCGATCACGAGTGCGAAAAAGAACCACATTGCCGGCTGGCGAACGAAAACAACACCTGGCGCTCGTAGTCATTGGCAATCGTGTCGCCACCACCGCGCTTCATTGTGAACCTGACCTTGGTGCTAGATGCCACTGGGCACCGCCACCTTAGCGCAGAAGAGGCGATTGAGTGAAGAATCTACCAAAAGCATGGTCCGTCCCGCTGAGGCGCGCAAACACGCCACGATCAGCCGGACGGACCATGCTCTAGTTGAAGGAGCGCGGTCGCAGGCCGGCGTGGAACCAGGTGATCATCGAGTAGATGTCGTAGACCGGCAGGCCGACCGCCGCCTGCAGCGCCGCGGCATAGGGCGGCATGTTGGTGCATTCGAGTACGAGCGCACCGATCTCGGGATGGCGCGCGACCAGGCCCTTGCCGGCGTCGATCACATCCTGCGCGGCGAGATCGACGTCGAGGTCCTGCTTCTCGCCCTTGATCAGCACGCGGAAGAATTCCCGGCCGCCCTCGGTGCCGACGACCGGCGTATCGAGCGGCACGCCGGCCCCCATGAGATGGGCCGGCGTGAGCGACGAGCTGCTCACCGTGACGAGACCGACGCGCTTGCCCGGCGGCAGGGTCGCCTGCACCCAGGGCACCTGCATCAAGGACGAGGTCGCGACCGGAACACCGACGGCCGCGGCGATCTCCTCCTGGAAGATCGACAGGAACCCGCAGTTCGTCGTGATGCCTTCGGCACCAAGGTCGACCAGGTCCTTGGCGGCGGCGATGAAGTCGGGCAGCAGGCCCTTGGCGCCCTGCAGAACGACGCGCTCCGGGCTGGCGCCGCGCACGACACGGAACAGGACGGGGAACGGCCAGGTCGCGCCGTTGCCCATGTCGCCCGGGATGCGCGGGAAGCGCGCCTCGAGCATCAGGATGCCGAGCGGCGCGCCATAGATCGACTTGCCGCCGCGCGCGATGGTGGATGTGTTGGTGATCATGCGCTGCCCTCCGCCGCTCCCTCAGTCGATCGTCGCACCCGCAGCCTTCACGACTTCGGCCCACTTAGCGCGGCCTTCCTTCACCGTCGCCTTGAACTGCTCCAGCGTCTCGTAGCGCGGCGTGTTGCCGAGCTCGGTGAGCTTCCTGCTCACCTCCGGGTCCTCGATCGCGGCCTTGAGGGCGAGGTTCATCTTCTGGGCGATGGCGGGCAGCAGGTTCTTCGGCCCGAAGATGGCGAACCAAGTGTAGCTCTCGTAGCCCGGCAGGCCCGCCTCCGAAATAGTAGGCAGGTCGGGCATGGCCGCCACCCGCTTGGGAGTGGTGACGCCGAGCAGGCGCACGCGGCCCGCCGCGGCATGCGGCAGCATGGCCTGCAGCAGCGGGAAGGAGCAGCAGGTCTCGCCCTTGATCAGCGAGTTGGTGGCGTCGGGACCGCCCTTGTAGGGCACGTGCACCATGTCGAGGCCGGCCTGCTTGACGAACGCGGCGAAGGCCAGGTGCGTTCCGGTGCCGTTGCCGGTCGAGCCGTAGCTGTACTTGCCGGGGGCCGCCTTCACCTTGGCGATCAGGTCCTTCACGTCCTTGGCGTCGATCACGGCAGGATTGATGGCGAGCACGTTGGGGATGTCGGCGAGCGTGGTGATCGGCGTGAAGTCGGCCTCGACGTCGAACGACAGCTTCGAGTAGAGCGCCGGATTGATGCCGTGCGTCGCCGCGGTGCCCAGCAGGAAGGTGTAGCCATCGGGCGCGGCGCGGGCCACGGTCTCGGAGGCGATGTTGCCGCCGGCGCCCGCCTTGTAGTCGATCACCAGGCGCTGGCCGAGCGTCTTCTCGAGCGACGGCTGCAGCAGGCGCGCCACCACGTCGACGCCGGAGCCGGCCGGGAAACCCATGTAGATGGTGACCGGCTTGGTCGGCCAGTCCTGGGCGGGCGCGACCGCGGGAAAAAAGAGTGCAGCCACCAGTGCCGCACGACGAACGAGCTTCAACATACGCATCTCCTAGTGCGGATTCCGATCAAGGTTGAATCGCAATGCGGTTCAACTTGATCGGAAACGCGTTGTACGACGCATTTCCTTCAATTGCATGGTCCGTCCGGCTGATCGCGGCGCGCTTACGCGCCTCAGCCGGGCGGACCATGCTCTATTGATGGCCCTCGGCAAGCAGGATACGCGCCAGCCAGTCATCGACAAGGGCCTCGAGCAGCCTGGACGACTCGAGCGGCCAGCCGTGGGTGGCGCGGTCGACCACGGCGAAGGTGGCGCGCGGATAGCTCTCCAGGATGTCCCAGGCATCGCGATAGCCCGTGACGGTGTCCTGCCGGGCAGCGACGATCAGCGTCGGCTTGTCGAAGCCCTGCTCGGCGGCGGCGAGGTCGAAGGAGAGGCTGTAGCGGCTTGGGTCGGCGCGCATCTCGGCCACGAAGGGCGCGTTGGCCGCAATCGCCGGCTGCACCAGTTCGCGGACCTGGCGCCGTCGCGCCTCCAGCCAGCCCGGCGCCTGCACCAGCAGCTCGCCCAGCGCCTCGCGCTCCTGGGCGTCGAGCGACGCCAGCAGCGCCTCGTTCGCCACCAGCGGGCGGAAGGTCGGCAGGGTGCGCTTGGCGGTATCTGCGATGATGGCCGGCACGCGCAGCAGCAGGCCGGAGACCTGCGCGCGGCGGCGGGCGGCGATGGCGCGCGCCAGGTAGCCGCCGCCCGACGTCCCGCTGAGCACAAAGTGTTCGCCCGGCAGCACGCGGTCGATGAAGGCGAGAAGTGCGGCCAGCATGTCATCCTGATTGTCGATGCGCTTGGCGATCGATTGGCCCATGCCCGGCAGGTCGGGATAGATCCGCCGCCAGCCGCCGCGCGCGGCGAAGATCGGTTCGTAGGCGTCGATCTCGAGCCGACGGTCCATGGACCAGCCGTGCAGCAAGACGATTGGCCGTCCCTCACCCCGTTCCTCGTAGTCGATGGTCGCGCTGTCGAGGTCGCACTGCATGGCCCGTCCGCGTCTGCTTGCTACTATGCTGGAGCATCACCGGGAGAAACGCCATGGGCTACATGACCGACGAGCGCCGCATGATCCAGGAGACGGCGCGCGCCTTCGCGATGAAGGAGGTGCTGCCTCTCGCCAACAGGCTCGATCCCGAGAAGGCTGACATGCCGCCCGAACTGATCCGCAAGCTCGCCGACATGGGCTATTTCGGCATCGTCATCCCCGAGCAGTATGGCGGGCTCGGGCTCGGTGTCTTCGAATACTGCCTGATCACCGAGGAGCTGGCGCGCGCCTGGATGAGCGTTGCCTCCCTGATCGCCCGCGGCAACGGGCTGAGCGCCGGCCGCGGCATGACCGACGCCCAGCGCGCCGTGTTCCTGCCGCGCGCCGCCCGCGGCGAATTCCTCGGTGCCGCCGCCATGTCCGAGCCCGATGTCGGCTCCGACCTCGGCAACATCGCCTGCCGCGCCAGGAAGGACGGCGGCGACTGGGTGATCAACGGCAACAAATACTGGTGCACCTTCGCCGACGGCGCCGACTACATCATGCTGGTGGCGCGCACCTCCGATTCGCCCGATCCCAAGCGCAAGCATGTCGGCCTCTCGTCCTTCCTGATCGAAAAGCCGCGCGGCACGCTGCCTGCGGACGTCAAGGGCGCGCCGATTCCCAAGATCGGCTATTTCGGCTGGAAGACCTGGGAGCTCGCCTTCGACAATTGCCGGCTGCCCGGCTCGGCGCTGATCGGCGAGGAAGGCCGCGCTTTCTACTACATCTCCGCCGGCCTCGAGCGCGCCCGTGCCCATACCGCCGCCCGCGCGATCGGCCTGGCGCGCGGCGCGCTGGAGGATGCCACCGCCTACGCCCAGGAGCGCCGGCAGTTCGGCCAGGCGATCGCTGAGTTCCAGAACACGCGCTTTCGGCTGGCCCGCATGGCGACCGAGATCGAAGCGGCGCGCCAGCTCATGTACTACGTCGCCGACGAGATCGATCAAAAGCGGCGCTGCGACAAGGAAGCCGCGATGGTGAAGTTCTTCGCCTCCGAGATGGCCGAGCGCGTGACCTCCGAGGCGCTGCAGATCTTCGGCGGCGCGGGCTACACGACGCTCCATGCCGTCGAGCGCTACTGGCGCGACGCGCGCCTCACCAAGATCTTCGAGGGCACGTCGGAGATCCAGCAGCGCATCATCTCGGACCACCTGCTGGGCAAGCCCAAGGCGGCATAAGTGTCATCCGAGTCGCACGGGGTACCCCCGTGCCTAAGCGAGGGATCCTTGATCAACGCAGCCAAGATCCCTCGCTGCGCTCAAGGCGGAGGCTACTCCGCCGCGGATGACAGGCTGCGTTGAACTCCTACCGACCGAGCAGGTTCACCCTGAGGCTGGTCCGGAAGTTCGACCAGAAGCCCGGCTCGCGCGGCGTGGCGCGGCTGATCGCCGACAGGCGGCGGTAGACGTCCTTCAGGGCGATGCGTTCCTTGCGTGCCGTCAGTGTGGCGCCCTCTCCCGCCTCACCCGGCACCAGGGTCAATTCGCGGGTATGGAAGGCCTCGAGGCCGGGGCGATGGCCGATGCTGACCAACGCCGTCTCGGGCAATTCCTCGACCAGGAGCTTCATGATGTGTTCCTGGCCAGCCTCGTCGAGCGCCGACGTCGCTTCATCCATGAAGATCCAGTCCGGCTTGTGGACCAGCACGCGCGCGAAGGCGACGCGCTGCTGCTCGCCGCCGGACAGGATGTGATCCCAGCGCTCGGTCTCGTCGAGCCGCTCGCGGAGATGGTCGAGTCCGACTTTGTGCAGGACGTCCTTCAATTGCTCGTCGGTGACGCTTTCCGGCTCGGCGGGATAGAGCATGGCCTGGCGCAGCGTGCCGACCGGGAAATAGGGCTTCTGGGGCAGGAAGGTGATGGCGCCGGTCGGCAGGTGGATGGCGCCGCGGCCCCACGGCCAGACGCCAGCGACCGCGCGCATGATCGTGCTCTTGCCGCTGCCGGACTGGCCGCGGATCAGCACCCGCTCGGGCCGCCGGATCTCGATCTCGGCCTCGGCCACCAGCATCTCGCCGTCAGGGCGGGCGAGACCCAGCTCGCGCATGATCAGACGGTCGTCGCTGGTCGCCGGATGAAGCTCGATGCGCGAGCCGTCGTTGGCTTCGGCGCTGTCCTCGAGGTCGGTCAGCGCCACGTGCAGATGGACGACGCGGTCGGTCGAGGCACGCCATTCGGCGAACTTCGGGAAGTTGTCGATCAGCCAGCTCAGCGCCCACTGCACACTGGAGAAGGCCTGCGCCGTCTGCATCAGGCCGCCGAGCTGGATCTCGCCGCCGAGATAGCGCGGCAGGGCCACGATCAGCGGCACGATGGGGGCGAGATAGGCCAGCGAACTGGTGAGCAGCGAGAGATTGCCCTGGTCCCTGGTCTGGACGTGCCAGGCCGATCGCAGGTCGAACAGCGAGCCGCGCAGCCGTTCGCGCTCGTCGTCCTCGCCGCGCATCAGGGCGATGCCCTCAGCGTTCTCGCGTGCTCGCGTCAGGCCGGAGCGGAAGTCCGCCTCGCGGCCCTGGCGCACGTTGCCGGCCGGGATCAGGCCGCGGCCCAGCGCATAGGTCAGCACCGAGCCGACCAGCGCGTAGGCGACGGCGCACCACACCATGTAGCCCGGCAGGTCGAACTCGAAGCCCGCGACCTTGACCGGCAGCGACCCCGACAGGATCCACAGCACGCTGAGGAAGGTGAAGAGCTGCAGGATGCACTGAAGGATGCTCTGGGCGAACTCGACGGCATATTCGGTCGAAACGCGGATGTCCTCGGCGATTCGGCCGTCGGGATTGTCGACCTCCTCGGCCAGCAGGCCGAGCTGGTACTGGCGGCCGGAATGGAGCCAGCGCAGAACCGTGATGTGCGACAGCCAGGCCCGCCAGTTGATCTGCAGCCGGCGCTTGACGTGGAGCTGGATGGCGACCGCGATGCCCGCGGAGGCGACGATGGCGGCGAGCATCCACAAGAGCTCGAGCAGGCGCGACAGGTCGCGCCGCTCCAAGGCGTTGAAGAAGTCGCGATTCCAGATGTTGAGCCACAGCGCGATGCTGACGTTGACGATTCCCAGCACCACCATGCCGCCGGCCAGCAGCCAAGCGACCAGCCTGTATCCCGGCGCTGTCCAATAGCCGCAGGCTACGACGGCAAAAGCCCGTACGGAGCTGTGCGGCGTATCCAAATCAGTCGCTCAATCGCGAAAGCTCGGGTCGATGCGGTCGAGCTTCCTCAACAGGGCCGGCCAGTCGAGCACGCCGAACGGGCGGCGGACTTTCGGCTGGTAGTTCATGTAGGTCGCTTCGACGACATCGGCTGGAACTTCGACCAGCTTGGTGTTGCACGACATGGCCGCGATCTGCGTCTTGCACGAGAGTTCGAGCCGATGCATGGCGTTGAACGCCTCGGGGATCGTGGCGCAGGCCACCAGCAGGCCGTGGTTGCGCAGGATCAGGGCGTTGTTGTCGCCGAGGTCGTTGACCAGCGCCTGGCGCAGCGCGGTGTCGATCACCACGCCCTCGTAGTCGTGATAGCCGATATGGGCGAAGCGCATCGAGGTCTGGGTGTTGGGCAGCAGGCCGCACTCCATGGTCGAGACCGCCATGCCGGCCCAGGTGTGGGTGTGGATCACGCAGCCGATATCGGGCTTGGCCATGTGGATGGCGCTATGGATCACGAAGCCGGCGCGGTTCGGACCATAGTCGAGGCCGGGACCGAAGTCGGGCTTGATGAGGACATTACCCTCGTGGTCGATCTTGAGCAGGCTCGAGGCGGTGATCTCCTCGTAGAGCAGACCGTAGGCGTTGATCAGGAAGGCATCGTGCTCGCCGGGCACGCGCACCGAGATGTGGTTGGCGATCAGGTCGGTCATGCCGTAGAGGTCCATCAACCGGTAGCAGGCGGCGAGATCGACGCGCGCTTGCCATTCCTCCGCAGAAACCTTGGATCGAAGATTGGCGACCTTGGCGGTCTTCAGCGCGTGCACGCTCATGTAACGCTCCCGGACGGTGGTTGTTCCGAACGGTAGCCCCGGCCCGTCCGTCCGTCCACCGACAGCGCAGCGGGCTGGCGTCAGGACTTCTTCTTGCCCTCCCGCGGGTTTCGCGGTTCGGCCGGCAGAGGATAGGCTGTGGTGGACTTGATGCGCTCCATGGCAAAGCGCGAGGTCACGTTCTTGAGCGGCATGGTGTCGATGAGGCGTTTGTAGAACGTGTCATAGGCCTGCATGTTGGGTACGGCGACGCGCAGCATGTAGTCGATGTCCCCAGCCATGCGGTGGAATTCCATGACCTCGGGCATCGCCGTCACTGTCTGGGCGAACTTGGACAGCCACGCCGTCGAGTGATCGCCGCTCTCGATCGAGACGAACACGGTCAGCCCCACGCCGATCGACTCCGGCGAGATCAGGGCTACGCGCTTCAGGATGACGCCGGTCTTTTCCAGGCGCTGGATGCGCTTCCAGCACGGGCTTTGCGAGAGCCCCACCCGATGCGCGATCTGTGCGAGCGAGAGGCTGGCGTCCTCCTGAAGGAGGGCCACGATCTTGCGGTCGATCGCATCCATGTTCTGGGAACCCGTTGCTCTCGTTGCGAAACAGCCGGTCCACTGTCGGACCTGCCGGCTGAAATCTCAACAGGCAGTCGTTCAGACCGCCAGCGATTCCAGACGCACCGGCGTGCCCAACCGGGCACTGAGCGCCTCGGCGAGTGCCTCGACATCGCCGGTCAGGGGGCCGACATAGCCCGCGAGCCGGCTGTCGGCGCCGTTGAACCACGACAGGCGCCAGGTCCCGGCGTCGCGGACCAGCGAGCCCACGATCCGGCCGTGGACCGAGATGGTCCACAGAGCCGGTTCGCCCTGAACGGCGAAGATCAGCCGGGCAGCGCGGGTGACGAGATCGTTGGCAATGGAAAGCATGCGCCGACTGTGGGGGAGGCCCGCCGCGCCGGCAATGAAACGACCGGTCGAATTTCATCGCCCGCGCAGGAGAAAAATCTCTTCCGTCGGCGGTTGAGAGAAACTTCTCCGCAATCGCCGCCAGGACTACTTCAGCAGTTCGGCTTCCCTGTAGAACCGCGTCACGCCCGGCTGCAGCATCTCCGGCTCGCTGATCGCCGCCAGAGTGTTCTTCACGGTCGTTTCCGCCAGCGGCTTGGACTGGGTGCCCCGCTCGATCTTGTACAGCGATGCCGCCAGCCGATGGCCGATCGGATCGTCGAGATCGGCACGTGCCAGGATAAAGCTCCACGATCCGATCGTGTCGATCGGATCGTACTGCCCCGGATAGAGGCTGGCAGGCACGGTGCGCCGCGTCAGGAAATTGTACTTGGCGTTAATGCGTTCGATCTCCGCGGCAGTCGGCACGACGAAGCGCGCACCGCGCGTATCGCTGGCGACCTTCACGAAACCCGACCAGCGGACGCCGGCTCCCCACAAGGCCGCGGCCCGGCCGCTGATCACCATCGGCGGACCGTCGACGAGGCTTTCGGTATAGATCGGCTGGAAATCCGCATTGATGTCGAGCCCGAGGCCGTCCATCACGTAGCGCGCCTGCACGGCGAGGCCCGAGCTGGCGCCATTCCAAACGACCGGCTGGCCCTTGAGATCGGCGATACGGCGATAGCGGCTGTCGGCCCGCACCACGAACATGCCAGGCGTCGAGTACATCACGCTGATCACCTTGAGCTTGGTGGTCGGCCGGCCGATACCCGCAAAGATCTCGTGAGCGACTTCGCCAAACACCAGGCCGATGTCGAGCTCACCGGACTCCAGCCTCGACACATTGTCGAGGATCCCCCTGGTCGGCACCGGCCGGATCTCGAAGGTGGGGTCGACCGACCGCAGCGCGCTGACGAAGGACGCGCCATAGGCCGCGACGCCGCCACCCTCCATCGCCGTACCCAGCGTGATCTTCATCTGCTGCGCCGGCGCCGAGATCCCGCCAAACGCAATCGCCGGCACGGAAGCCAGCAACGCACGTCGTGTGACGGCCGTCATGGTGAACTCCCGACGCACGCCAATCAGGAGATCCCGATGCCCATAAGTAGCAAATCTCGACCAATGTTCCCCATCGTGGCCCACACTGTCTTGGATGTCATGGCCCGCGATCGAGGGCCGTTCTTGTTGGCCAGCGACTCGACAGCCGCCGACGTCTAGCGCCCTGACATCATAGGTTCCGGCATGGAATACAACCAGACATTTGCACAGGCGGGGCGACGACTACTTCAGCAGCTCTACTTCCCTGTAGAACCGCGCAACGCCCGGTTGCAGCATGTCCGGCCGGGAAATTGCAGACAGTGTGTTCTTTGCGGTCGTTTCCATGAGCTGCCGCGACAAGGTCCCGGCACGGTCCAGCTTGTAGAGCGACGAAGCCAGGCGCTGGCCGATTGCATCTTCAAGATCGGCCCGCGCCAGAATGAAGCTCCAGCCACCGACCGTGTCGATGGCATCGTACTGTCCCGGATAAAGGCTGGCCGGCACGGTGAGCCGCGTCAGGAAGCTGTGTTTGTCGTGAATACGCTGGATCTCGCTGGCGGTCGGCACGACGAACCGCCCACCCCGCGTGCTGCTGGTGACCTTCACGAAGCCCGGCCAGCGGACGCCGCCGCCCCACAGCGCCGCCGCACGGCCGTCGAGCACCAACTCCGGCCCTTCGATGAGTCGACCTGGCTCGGTATAGATCGCCTGGAAGTCGGTATCGATATTGAGGCCAAGACCGTCCATCACGTAGCGCGCCTGGACGGCGAGACCCGATTCACGGGCGTTCCAGACGACCGGTCGACCGAGGAGATCGCTGATGCGGCGATAGCGGCTGTCGGCCCGCACCACGAACATGCCGGGTGTCGAGTACATGACGCTGATGACCTTGAGCTTGGTCGGTGGCCGGCCGATGCCGTTGAGGAGCTCGTGGGCCACCTCGCCCGCCACCAGTCCGATATCGAGGTCGCCGGCCTCCAGCATCTTGACGTTTTGCGGCGTACCCTTGGTGGCTGTCGTCCGGATTTCAAAAGTAGGATCGACCGATCTCATGGCGTCGGTGAAGGCCTGCGCATAGACCACAAAGCCGCCGCCCTCCGAACCCGAGCCCAGCGCGATCTTCATCGACTGCGCCCGCGCTCGCGCCCCGACGAGCACGACGGCGGGCACCGAGGCAAGCAACGCGCGGCGTTTGACCGATGTCATGGCAAACTTTCGATACAGGTCAATCAGGGCCTTCCTATGCCTG
Source organism: Asaia bogorensis (assembly GCA_945889625.1). Taxonomy (GTDB): domain Bacteria; phylum Pseudomonadota; class Alphaproteobacteria; order Reyranellales; family Reyranellaceae; genus Reyranella. The sequence goes on from CAMDCE010000039.1 coordinate 24,310, forward strand.
TTCGCAGCAGGTGTCGGCAGTCGATATTGCCATGGCGACCTCACCTCATCCCGGGTTCTGCGGCCCCCGTCGCGGCGGGCAAGTCTCTTAGTCCAAGGCTCGGCTTGCCGTCAACGCGCGGGCTATTGCCCTCAGGGCCGGACGCCGGGTGCCTGCAGTTTCATGCCCTGGGCGCGATCCATCAGATAAAGCTCGAGCGCCACGTATTCCGGCGCATCGTAGGCGTAGGGCTCGGCCCGGATGCCGACCAGGCAATTGCGCAACCGGCGCTTCAGCGAGCCCAGGCCCTGCCACTCCAGGCGATAGACCGGATAGCCGTCGGGATGGGCCTGGGGAATGGTGACGCCGGCGAGCTTCTTGCCGTCATTGTCGTCGTGGCAGGTGGCACAGCTGAGATTGAGCTGACCCTGGCGGCGTTTGTAGAGCTCCGCCCCCTGCTCGCGGAATGCCCCAAGCCGCGGATCGTTCGCCGGCGCAATCGGAAGCCCTCGCGACTGGCGCGCGACATAGACGGTGAGCGCCAGCAGCTCGCGGCTTTCCGCCGCCAGCGGTTCGGCCTTCTGGTTGGCGGTACGGCAAAGATTGATGCGACCTTCGAGATCGACCGGCTTGTCGGCGCCGGGCGGGATGGCCGGATAGCGTACGGCGACACCCTTCATGCTGGCAGCGGCATCCCCATGACAATCGGCACAGGCCTTGTTCGCCGCTCCCGCGGGCTTGCCCCACAGCGCCGCACCCGCCTGCACGAACAGCATACCGGGATTGGCGGAGTCGTCGTCCTGCATCTTCTGCAGGGCCGACCCCATGTCCTGGTAGCCCGAACGGCGCGGGTCGCCGGTCTGCGCCACGGCGAGCGATGCGGCGAAGACCGACGCAAGCGCGAGGCCGATCCGCAAGCCGTTCATGCAACCGTGATGGCGACCGACTCCTCGACGAAGAAGCCTTCGTCGCCGCTCCAGCGAAAGCCGATGGTGCCGCCCTCGTTCGCAACGGCGAAGAAGGACACGAAGGGATTGGCGGCGACGGCGGGCGACATCGCCATCCGGAAGATCTCCGCGCCGTTCCAGGTTGCAGTGAAGTGCTCGACGATGTTGCGCGGAATGAGCCGGCCGCTGGTGCCGGGGCGATAGCCGGTTTCCATCGGATGCAGGATCAACGCCTTGATCTCGACGATCTCGCCCTTCTTGGCGGTCTTGGGCACATTGATGAGGACGTTCGCCATCAGGTGAGGTCCTCCAGGCAGGCGGCGAGCGTGACGATCACGTCGGCGCTGGCGCTCCAGAACTCGCCCTTGCTGGTCTCGGCAATGGCCACGATCTTCTGCGAATCACCAAGCTTGATGCGCGTGCCGATCATGGCCCTGCCGTTGCGCGGCCCGAGCTTGGCATCGAAGACATGCGGCTGCGGGTTCTTCTCATTGAAGACGTGGATCGCCTTGATGTGATCGGCGACAGTCATCGGGCTTTCGACCGAGACGGTGAGCGGCACGGTGTTGCCGTTCTCGATCAGCGGCGGCAGGTCGAGCGTCACGCGGCCTTCGCGTAGGGGGACGTCGCCGGTCACCTCCTTGATGGCGGCAGCCATCGACTCCGGCGTGGCGCGCGCCGCCGCCCAGGGCACCACCGTGATGACGGCGGCGCCGGCCAGGAAAGCGCGTCGTTCGAGGCGAGGATTCATGGATGTACTCTACTCCTTCAACGTCGCCAGATAAGCCACCACGTCCTCGACTTGCCCGGCGGTCAAGATGGTCTTGCCGGCGAAGCTCTTGGCGACGCGCTGCAGGTGATCGAGCCGATAATAGGGCGGCATGATCGTGTCGGGATTTAGGCGTGCGGCATCGACGATGCGCAGCCTGAGCTGGCCCTCCGACCAGCGCCCGCCGGCGCCCGCGAGGCTCGGCGACAGATTGCCCTGGAAGCGCTCCTCCGGGAACGGGCCGCTATGGCAGAGCAGGCAAAGCCCGACGCTGCGGTTGGCAACGATGGCGCGGCCGCGCGCCGCGTCACCCGACTTGCCGGTGAGCGACTTGGGTATCGAATCGCGCACAATGGTGAAGGAGCGCCGCTCGTCCTGGGCGCGGGCCGCAGGCGCAGGCAGCGCCAGCACGACGACAAGCAGGCCGATCATCCAGCGCACGGATCCTACCCGAAGGCTTCGGCCGTGATGGTCTGGAACCAGCCCTCGGCATAGACCGCTTCCTGGGCACGAAAGGCTGCATCGGCGTCGAGCGGACTGACGCCGCCGGCGCCCGCGACGTCGGCGAGCTGGCCCTTGTCGGGTCGATAGACGCCGGCAACGGTGATGCCGTAGTCGGGCGCCAACAGGCTGTAGCAGGTGTTGATCAGCCGCGGATCGACAGGCTCCTTGCCGGCCAGCTTGGCAACGACTGCCGCCGCGCAGACCTTGGCCTGGGCATTGGCGGAGAAGGCCGACTTGGGCATGGCGCCCATGATGGCGGCGTCGCCCAGCACATGGATGCCGGATTGCAGGGTCGATTCGAAAGCCACAGGTTCGACCGGGCACCAGCCGCTTTGGTTGGCGACACCGGCTTGGGCGGCAACGGCGCCTGCCTTCTGCGGCGGAATCACATTGGCGACCGCGGCCTTGTGGCGGGCGAAGTCGGTGACCAGGGTGAGCGTGGCCGGATCGACCGACGTCACCTTGCCGCCCTGGCTCAGCGACACCCACTCGATCAGACCGGGATAGAGCTGGGTCCAGGCGTTCTGGAACAGGCGCTGCTTGGAGAAGGCATCCTTGGCGTCGAGCAGCAGCAGCTTGGACTTCGGCTTCTTGGTCTTGAGGTAATAGGCAATCAGGCTGGCGCGCTCATAGGGGCCGGGCGGGCAACGGAAGGGATTGGCCGGCGCCGACATCACCACCAGCCCGCCATCCGCCATGGCCTCGAGCTGGCGTCGCAGCAACAGGGTCTGCGGTCCCGCCTTCCAGGCATGCGGCATCTTCTCGGCCGCCTCCTCGGTGTAGCCCGGCAGGCCGGTCCAGTTGAGATCGATGCCCGGCGCCAGCACCAGCCGGTCATAGGCAAGGCGACTGCCGTCGGCCAGCGTGACCGACTTGGCCGACGCGTCGACCGCCGTGGCGGTCGTCTGCGCCAGGATCACGCCATCGCGCTTGACGGCATCGTAGCCGAACTGCTGCTGGCGGAGTTCGCGCAGCCCGCCGATCACGCCGTTGCTGAACGGACAGGCGGTGAAGGTGGCATTGGGCTCGACCAGGGTGACGGTGAGCTTGGCATCGAGCTTCTTGAGCGCCCGCGCACAGGTGGCGCCGGCGAAGCCGCCGCCCACCACGACGACGCGGCCGGCGCCCTGGGCCGAGGCGATCGATGGCGCAAGGCTCGCGGCGACACTGAGCTTCAGGAAGGTGCGGCGTGTCGACATGCTCGCCCCTCAGTTCGCCTGAGCGCCGAACCACGCCGCAATGGTGTCGGTTTCGGGGTCGCTGAAGCCCTTGGCGATGCGGCCCATCACGGTGTTGGGTCGGGCACCCGACTTGAACTCGCGCATGGCGGCCACGATTTCAGCCGGCTTGCGTCCGTTCAGCATCGCCACGGGCGTCTCGACGGTCTTCGATGTGGCGTGGCAGCCCGTGCAGGACGTGGCGCCGGGCGGAGCATCGGCGGCAGCAGCCGCGCCGGCCTGCAACAACGCGCAGGCCAGCGCCGGCAGAAGCCAGCGACGCATTCAGGCACCCTTCTTCAGCTCGTGATGCATCAGCGGCAGGTCGCGGACGCGCTTGCCGGTGGCCTTGGCGAGGGCGTTCAGCACCGAGGGCGCCGCCACGGCGATGGTCGGCTCGCCGACCCCGCCCCAGAAGCCGCCGGACGGGACGAGCGCGGTCTCGACCACGGGCATCTCGTTCATGCGCAGCATGTTGTAGCTGTCGAAGTTGGTCTGCTCGACGGCGCCGTCCTTGATGGTGATTTCGCCGAAGAGCGCCGCCGACAGGCCGTAGACGAACGAGCCGGCGACCTGCCGCTCGATCTGCGCCGGATTGACGACGTAGCCAGTGTCGGTGGCGGCCGTGATCTTGTGGATCTTCATCTGGCCGTCAGGGCTGACCGAGACTTCAGCCACGCCCGCCACGTAGCTGCCGTAGCCCATCACCTGCGCGATGCCGTGGAAGTGGCCGGCGGGCAGCGGCTTGCCGTAGCCCGCCTTGTCGGCCGCCGCCTTGAGCACCGCGGCATTCTTGGGCTTCAGCATCTTGAGACGGAACGCCAGCGGATCCTGGCCGGCGGCGGCGGCCAGTTCGTCCATGAAGCATTCCATGTAGACGGCGTTCTGATTGACGTTCACGCCGCGCCAGAAGCCCGCCGTGATGTGCGGATTGCGCATGGCGTGGTCGATCAGCAGGTTCGGCACTGTGTATCCGTAGGCCGCCTCCACGCCGCTCGCCATCAGGCCCTGGAAGACCACGGGGTCCATGCCGTTCTGCAGGTTCTGCGGCAGGAGCGAGGCCAGGATCGACTGGCCGGAGATACGGATCTGCAGGCCGACCAGGTTGCCGTCCTTATCGAGGCCTCCGGTGAGCTTGCACATCGTCGTCGGATGATACTGGCAGTGCGTCATGTCCTCTTCGCGCGACCACATCATCTTGACCGGCGTGCCGGGCATCTCCTTGGCAATCAGCACGGCCTGGCGCACGTAGTCGGCGCGGCCTCGCCGGCCGAAACCGCCGCCCAGCATCAGCTTGTAGACCTCGCACTTGGCGACCGGCAGACCCGCCGCCTCCGATGCCGCCGCGAGCGCGGCTTCACCGTTCTGGGTGCCGCACCACACCTCGCACTTGTCGGCGGTGTAGCGCGCCGTGGCGTTCATCGGCTCCATGGTGACGTGGTGCTGGTAGGGGAAGCTGTAGGTCGCCGTCACCTTCTTGGCCGCGCCGTCGATGGCGGCCTTGGCATCGCCCACCTTGTTGCCGACGAAGGCCTCGTTTGCGTTAAGGCCCTCCTTCAGCATGGCGATGATGTCGTCGTTCTGAACCGAGCCGTTCTTGCCGAAGTCCCATTCGATCGGGAGCTTGTCGAGCGCGCTCTTGGCGTTCCAGTAGGTGTCGGCGACCACGGCAACGGCGTTGCCGTCGACGGCCACCACTTTCTTGACGCCCGGCATCTTCTCGACCTTGGCGGCGTCGAAGCTCTTGAGCTTGCCGCCATTGACCGGAGATGCCTTGAAGGCGGCGGTCAGCATGCCGGGCATCGTGAAGTCGATGCCGTAGATCTGCTTGCCTGTGACCTTCTCGAGCGTGTCGAGCTTCTTGATGGGCTTGCCGGCAGTGTGCCAGTCCTTGGGATCCTTGAGCTTCACCTCCTTCGGCGGCTCGAGCTTGGCGGCGGCGGCGGCGACCTTGCCGAAGCCCACCGTCTTGCCCGAGGGCTTGTGGGTGATGACACTCTTGGCGGCACTGCACTCGGCGGCCGGCACCTTCCAGTCGGCGGCGGCGGCGGCGATCAGCATCTCGCGCGCCATGGCGCCGCCTTCGCGGACATACTGGTTGCTCTCGCGGATGCCGCGGCTGCCACCCGTGGAGAAGTTCTTCCACACGCGGTTGCGCTTCACGTTCTCTCCGGGAGTCGGATATTCCCAGGCGATCTTGGCCCAGTCGCACTCGAGCTCTTCAGCGACGAGCTGGGCGAGGCCGGTGAGCGTGCCCTGGCCCATTTCGGAGCGGGCGATGCGGATCACCACCTTGTCGTCGGGATGGATCACCACCCAGGCATTGAGCTCCTGCACTTCGGCGGCATGTGCGGCGCCATCGGTGAAGGGAAGACGGAAGCCGAGCGAAAATCCGCCGGTGACGGCTGTGCCACTTACGAGGAAATTGCGGCGGCCGAGCGAGGTCTGGATCGTCATGGTTCGTCCTCCCTTTAGGCCTTGGCAGCGGTGTGGATCGCCTGGCGTACCTGCTGGTAGGTGCCGCAGCGGCAGATGTTGGTCATGGCCGCGTCGATGTCGGCGTCGGTCGGGTTGGGCTTGGCGGCAAGCAGCGCGGTGGCCGCCATGATCATGCCGCTCTGACAGTAGCCGCATTGCGGCACGTCGTGCGCCACCCATGCCGCCTGGATCTTGTTCAGCTTGCCGTCGGCGGCGAGGCCTTCGATGGTGGTGATCTTGCGGTTGCCGACGGAGTTGAGCGCCACCTGGCAGGAGCGCGTCGCCACGCCGTCGATCAGCACGGTGCAGGAGCCGCATTGGGCGATGCCGCAACCATACTTGGTGCCGGTCATGCCAAGCGTGTCGCGCAAGACCCACAGCAGTGGCGTGCGTGGATCGACGGTGGCGTTGACGTTCTTGCCGTTGATGTTGAGCACAGCCATCCCGGTTCTCCCTCTGGGGATTGATGTCCCCGATTGATGGGAAACCGTAGCCCACCGCAGGACGGCCGAAAAGTGGCAGCGCCCAGGGACCCTTTCACACAGTCGTGAGGGCGGCGCCGGACATTGCAGGGCGGCAATGGCGAGATGCCGAGATGCGCCGCAGACGTGCGTAAATAATGGCCAATTCCTCGGGCGATATCCGTCTCGGCGTCGATATCGGAGGCACTTTCGTCGAATTCGGCGGCCGAGATATGTCGCGACCAAGGTCCTGACGACACCTCGCGCGCCCAAGCCCGCTGCGCGCGCGCCCGACGATGTAGCGCAAGACGTGCGGTTCGGCCTGGTCTCGCCTGAAGCGGCGCGGCGCGAGTACGCCGTCGTGGTCGACGCCCAGGGACAGATCGACGCCAGGGCGACCGCCGGACTGCGGGCCAAGACGGCCTAGCCGAGCGACGCCTCGAAGACGCGGCGGTAGTTGCCGCCCAGCAGCTTGGCCGTCTCGTCGGCATTGAACCGCGTGCGCAGCGCCGCAGCGAGCTGCGGCAGGTCGGCGTAACTTGGCATCGTGGTGCCGCCGGGCAGGCCCATCTGATCGGTGCCGAACCCGACATGATCGATGCCGGCAACGTTGACCATCTTCGCTATTCCCTCGGCGAAGGACGCGTAGGTGCCGAAGTAGGCGAGATTCGGCCAGACGCCGATGACACCCCGCGTCGAAGCGATGACGCGCGCATGATCGGGCAGGATGCGCCTCGTCCAAGGGGCGGCGCGTTCCGTCAGTGAGGTGTGCGACAGGACCAGCGGCTTGGTCGTCAACGCCACTGCCTTCTTCACCAGCTCGTAGGTGCCGTGCGCCACGTCGACCACGATTCCCTTGCTGTTGCAGCGGCGGATCACCTCGGCGCCGAACGCCGTCAGGCCGCCATGCACGCTGGGCTCGGTCTGGATGTCGCCCAGCTCGTTCGGCCGGTAGTGCGTGAGCTGCAGTTGCCGCAGCGCCCAGCGCTGATGGGCTTCGTCGAGACGCTCGATCTTGCCCTCGAGGAAGTCGGCGCCCTCCGAGGAGACGATGAGCGACGGCCGCGCAGCCCGCGCTGCCCGCAGATCGGCGGCGGTCCTGATGAGCGGCAGCCCCTGCTCCTTCGCTAAAGCGTGCAGCGCGCCGAAGGCGCGCTGGCTGAAGTCGTAGAGCTCGCCGGGGCGGGGATCGCGGCCTGGTCGCAGGCGGTTATCGCTCGTCGTGAAGATCGGCGAGTCCGCCACGATGGCGAGGCAGATCGCCGACATGCCGCCCTGGCGCATTGGTTCGGCAACCGGCGAGAACTGGCCGCGGCCGTAGCTCATCCGGGTCAGGCTGCCGGCGTGGCTATGGATGTCGACTGCCATGCCGTCGCCGGCCTGCGCCAGCGCCGGCACCGGCAGACAGAAGAGCGGGCTCGCCGCCATCAAGGCGCGGCGCGTGACGCCCGGCTTCACCCCGGCGCCGCGCAGCTGGTAGCGCCAGCCATTGGCATCGGACAAGACATGCCAGGTTCCGCTGAGGCGCAGCGAGCCGTTACCGAGCTTCAGCGGCCGGTCGGCAAAGACCTCGACGACGGCCAATGGATTGGCCGGCACGCAATCCTGGCAACAACCGGGCTCCGCCATCATCAGGAAGTAGTCGGCGCTCGCCGTCGGCAGCAACGTGATCGGCCAGCCCGCGATCTCAACAGGCTTGCCGTCGGCCTTGTCGGCGCGCGGTTTTCCCAGGTCATGCCAGGAGAGGCGCATCGGCCCCCTACAGTTTGGGCGCCGGGTAGTACGGCCGGTCGCCCAGCGCCTTCACCCGCGCCCAGAATTCCGGGCCACCGGCCTTGCCGACTTCGTCGAGGTCGGCCGCCTGCCGCCACATGCTCCACGAGTCGGGATAGAGCTTGCTTGCGGCGGCGAGCTGGCGATCGCCTTCGGCGGCGCGATCGTGGGCGCGCAGCCAGACGCCGAGGCGAAAGCGCGCCCGCGCCTCGGCAATCTCCTCAGTCACCTTGGGCAGAGCGGCACGAGCGGCATCGGCGGGCAGCGCATGTTTGCCGGTATTCACCCAGGCCCGCACGGCGTCGAGATAGGCCTGTCGCGCCGCCAGGCGCGCGGCCTGATCCTCGGGCGACATGGTTCGGGTCTTGAGATCCATGCGGCGAAAATGGTCGGTCGATCCCGCCGTCTCGGGTGGCCGGACGATCTTGCCGCTCTCGTCGATCCACACCGCCTGCGGCACGTTCACGAGATTGTAGAGATCTTCGAGCCGATGCTCGGTATCGATCAGCTGCCAGTAGCTCGACTTCGCCTGCTCTATCCACGGCCGCGCGTGATCGCCGCCGCGGCTTTCCTCGGCAACAGCCACCACCATGAAACCTTTGTCCTTCAGTTCTTCGTAGAGGGCCTGCCACACGGGCAAGTCAAAGCGGCAGCCTCACCAACTGGCCCAGGTGGCGAGGAAGACCTTCTTGCCGCGGAGCTGCGACAGGGAGCGCGGCGTGCCGTCGACGTCCGGCAAGGTGAAATCCGGCGCCTGCAGACCTTCAAGAGCCGCGTTGCGCTCGTCGGCCGGCGCGCCCAGTGCCCACACGTCACGCGCGTCGCTGGCGATCACCGGGCCGCCAAGCTTCTTCCAGAAAGCCGCGAGGTCGACTTCGTTGGGTTTCAGCGCCGAGGCGGGCAGCGGCACGCACAATTCGGCGCGGCACATGCCTTCCGGCTTCAATGTCCAGCCAGTCGCCTTCTCGGCTTCGGCCGGGCTCATCCAGAGACCATCGTGCGCGGCCACGGCGTGTTCGGCGGTAGGCGTCAGGATGATGGTCATTTGGGTACCGAGATCGTCACTTCCTTGGAGGTGATGAACTCCAGCAGCACCGGCACGCCCTTCTGGGTCTGCTCGATACCGCGTTTGATGGCGGGAATGATGTCCTCGGGCTTGGTGACCCGCTCGCCATAGCCGCCGAAGGCGCGCGCCATGGCGGCGTAGTCGCCCGAGATGTCGGTCGAGCGGTACTTCTCCGTCGAGACCTTCATGATGTGCAGCTCGATGGCCATCGAGAAGTTGTTGAGCAGGATCGACATGATGGGAATGCGCTCGCGCACCGCCGTCTCGAAATCCATGCCGGTGAAGCCGATCGCGGCGTCACCCCACACGTTGATGCAGAGCTTGTCGGGCATGGCGAGCTTGGCGCCCATGGCGAGGCCCAATCCGTAGCCCAGCTGGGTGGTCTTGCCCCAGCCGATATAGGTATGCGGCCTGGTCGTCCTCCAGAACGGAGAGAGCTGGTCGCGCGGGCTGCCGGCGTCGTGGGTGATGATGGTGTTGGCGACGTCGACGGTGTTCTGGAGATCCCACAGCACGCGGTAGGGATTGAGCGGTGCCTCGCTGTTGGTGAGTTTGGGCATCCACTCCTTCAGCCACGCGTCGGCGATCGACTTGATCTCGGCGGTCACCGCCGATGCATCGCGCTTGGTGGCGCCGGCCGCCTTGCAGGCGGCGATCAGCGCGGTGAGTGTCAGCTTGGCATCGCCCACCAGGCCGTACTTGATGCGCACGTCCTTGTTGAGATGCGCCGGATCGAGCGTGGCGTGGATGATCGTCTTGCCGGCCGGCATCGAGATGCCGAAATTGGTCTCGGTGAAAGAGCAGCCGATGCCGAAGATGACGTCGGACTGATCGAGGAAGCTTCTCACCGCCTTGGGATAGGCGCGCCCGCCCGAACCGAGCGACAGCGGATGGGTCTCGTCGAAACTGCTCTTGCCCTCGAGGCTGGTGCAGACCGGGATGGCCAGAAACTCCGCCAGTTCCTTCAGCTCGCCATAGGCTTCGGCCCAGTGCACACCCTGGCCGGCGTAGATCACCGGCCGTTTGGCGGCCATCAGCACCTTGGCGGCTTCGGCGACCGCCGCCGGATCGGGACCGTATTTCGTCACGACGACGGGTTCGTAGTTCAGGGGATCGGGCGCGTCCTCGGCATAGGCGTCGGACGGCAGCTCGATGATGACCGGCGAGCCGCGGCCGTTGCGCAGCAGGCTGAAGGCCCGGCGCATGATGTTGACGATCTCGCGGCCGTTGGTGATCGGCTCGGAGTGCTTGGCGACGTGAGCCATCGCCTGTGCCGAATTGAAGTTGGGCGGCACGTGGGCGATGCGGCGCGGATAGCCTTGCGGGATGACCAGCAGCGGCACCGATTCGCCGAACGCCTGGGCGACGCCGCCATAGGCGTTCTCGGCGCCGGGGCCGCTCTGCATGCAGAACACGCCCATCCTGCGGCCCTTGGTCAGCCGCGACATGGCGTCGGCCATGTGCAGCCCGATGCGCTCCTGGCGCACGATGATCGGGCGGATGTCGACGGCGGCGCAAGCCTCGATCAGATGATTGACCGGGTAGGCGAAGAGATACTCCACGCCCTCTTTTTTCAGGATTTCGGCGATCGCCGGCCCGGTTTTCATCTGCGTTCCCCCAAGATTACTTGTTCAGTTCCTTCATCGCGCTGTCGAGACCGCCCAGCGTCAGCGGGAACATGCGGTTGCTGCTGAGTTGCTGCAGCAGCTGGATCGACGGCGTGTAGCTCCAGTGCCGCTCCGGCACCGGGTTCAGCCAGACCATGCTGCGATAGGTGTCAGCCACGCGCTGGATCCAGACCTGGCCCGCCTCCTCGTTCCAATGCTCCACCGAGCCGCCGGGATAGGCGATCTCATAGGGGCTCATCGAACCATCGCCGACGAAGATGATCTTGTAGTCGGGCGGGTAGGTATGGAGCATCTGAGCCGTCGAGAAGGTATCGACGTGGCGACGGCGGTTGTCCTTCCACAGCTTCTCGTAGAGGCAATTGTGGAAGTAGAAGAATTCGAGATGCTTGAATTCGGCGCGCGCTGCCGAGAACAGCTCCTCGCAGACCCGGATGTGCGCATCCATCGAGCCGCCAATGTCGAACAGCAGTAAGAGCTTCACCTTGTTGCGCCGCTCCGGGATCATCTTGATGTCGAGGTAACCCGCGTTGCGCGCCGTCGAGCGGATGGTGTCGGGCATGTCGAGCTCGACCTCGGCGCCCTCGCGCGCGAACTTGCGCAGCCGGCGCAGCGCGATCTTGATGTTGCGCGTGCCGATCTCGACGGTGTCGTCGAGGTTCTTGTACTCGCGCTTGTCCCAGACCTTGACGGCGCGGCCCTCGCGGTTCTTGTCCTGGCCGATGCGCACGCCTTCGGGGTTGAAGCCGTAGGCGCCGAACGGCGAGGTGCCGGCGGTGCCGATCCACTTGCTGCCGCCCTGGTGGCGCTTCTGCTGTTCTTCGAGACGCTTCTTCAGCGTCTCCATGATCTTGTCCCAGCCGCCCAGCGCCTCGATCTGCGCCTTCTCCTCGTCGGTCAGCAGCTTCTCGGCGAGCTTGCGCAGCCACTCCTCGGGAATCTCGGCCGTCACGCCCTCGCCAGGCACGGCTTCAAGGCCTTTGAAGACGTGGCCAAACACCTTGTCGAATTTGTCGAGATTGCGCTCGTCCTTCACCAGCACCGAACGCGACAGGTAGTAGAAATCGTCGACGCTGTGCTCGGCGACACCCTTCTCCATGCCTTCCATCAGCGCAAGATACTCCTTGATGGAGACCGGCACCTTGGCCTGACGCAGTTCGAGGAAGAAGTTGGTGAACATCGGGGAACTCCCCTACTGGCGCTGCTCTCGCCGCGCCATGAAGGCCAATCGCTCGAACAGATGAACGTCCTGCTCGTTCTTGAGTAAAGCGCCGTGCAGCGGCGGAATGAGCTGCTTGGAGTCCTTGGAGCGTAGCGCCTCGGGCGGCATGTCTTCGATCATCAGGAGCTTCAACCAGTCGAGCAACTCAGACGTCGACGGCTTCTTCTTGAGACCGGGCACTTCGCGGATGTCGTAGAAGACGTTCAGCGCCTCGCGCAGCAGGTTGCGCTGCAGGTCGGGGAAGTGGACGTCGACGATCTGCGTCATGATCTCGCGATCGGGGAAACGGATGTAGTGGAAGAAGCAGCGGCGCAGGAAGGCGTCGGGCAGCTCCTTTTCGTTGTTGGAGGTGATCATCACCACCGGACGCTGCGCGGCCTTCACGACCTCCTGGGTCTCGTAGACGTAGAATTCCATGCGATCGAGCTCGAGCAGCAGGTCGTTGGGGAATTCGATATCGGCCTTGTCGATCTCGTCGATCAGCAGCACCGGGCGCTCCGGATGGGTGAAGGCGTCCCACAGCTTGCCGCGCTTGATGTAGTTGGCGATGTCCTGGACGCGTCCGTCGCCGAGCTGGGAATCGCGCAACCGCGAGACGGCGTCGTATTCGTAGAGGCCCTGCTGGGCCTTGGTGGTCGATTTGATATGCCATTCGATCAAGGGCGCCTTGATCGCCCGGGCGACCTCGTGCGCCAGCACGGTCTTGCCGGTGCCGGGCTCACCCTTGATCAACAGCGGACGCTGCAGCGCGATGGCCGCGTTCACCGCCACGCGCAGGTCGTCGCTGGCTACATAGGAGTCGGTACCGGCAAATTTCATGATGCAAAATCCAAGTTCACGGGGCTGAAACCAGCCTAGAGGCGGCCCTCCCGGGCAGCAAGGCCGCGGGCGCCCGTCAGCTGCGCGATTTCAGCCACCCAGCCGGACAATGAAATAGACGATCGCGGCCGACAGGATCAGCAGCGAGATCGCCAGCCGGTTGGACGCGAACGCGAGCCTCGGCGCGGGCTTGCCGGGCGGCACGACGATATGCGGCGGCTTGTTGCCGGTCAGCATGGCGCCAATCAGGTTCTGCCGCTTCCACACGAGATAGACGAGCGCGGCAAGCACGTGCAGCGCCGCCAGGGCCAGCAGGACATTGACCCAGAATTTGTGGAAGGCCGTCACTTTGTCGACCGCCTTGTCGGCGATCAGATTGGCAAGCGGACCATTGACCGTGCCCATGTCCGTGTCGGCCGAGAACAGGCCGGCGGCGGCCTGGGCGAGCACGGCGAACAGCAGCACGACGACCATGGCGCCGCCGATCGGGTTGTGGCCCGCGTCATGCGGGCCGGCGCGGCCCAACAGCTCGCGCAGGTGAGCGATGCCGGCAGCGGGCCCCTTCACGAAATTCGAGAAGCGCGCGGTCGTGCTGCCGACGAAGCCCCAGGCGATGCGAAAGATCAGCAGCGTCAGGATCGAGTATCCCGACCAGAAATGCAGCTTCATCCAGTCGCCGCCGGCCTTGGCGCTGAAGTATGACACCACCATCAGGACGACCAGCGTCCAGTGAAACAGTCGGACCGGCAGGTCCCAGATGCGAATCTCTTGCACGTGCTTGTCGGCCATGGGGTGTTTATCAACCGGCCCAATAAAGCTGGCAATGCGCGAAAGGCCGGGCTGCCGGTAAAGCCGGACACACGGAGTCGTGATGCGAGATGGGGGCCTGCCCTGTTCGCTTTGGCGCCAACCTCTGCGACAAATAACGCGCTGTCGAGGGGCGTGCCGCCCGTCGGGCGGCGCCAATGACAGGGGGATGCTGATGCGGAAAACGACTCTGATGGTAGCGGTGATCGGCGCGCTGGCCGCCGGCACGATGGTGGGCGGCGCGACCATCGCGTTGGCCCAGGCCGACGTGATCAAGGCGCGTCAGGACAATCGCAAAGAGGCCGGCGCCACCATGCGCGGCATCAAGGCCGTGATCGACGCCAAGGGCGATGCCAAGACGGTGGTGCCGATGGCTGCCAAGCTCAAGACGCTCGAGAATGCCTTCGACAAGATGTTCCCGGCCGGCTCCGACAAGGGCGAGACCAAGGCGCTGCCCACCATATGGAGCGATTCGGCGGGCTTCCAGACGGCCGCCAAGAATGCCGATGCGGCCTACGACAAGCTCGCCGTAGCGGCGGGATCGGGCGATCTCGCGGCAGTGACCGTGGCGTTCGGCGATACCGGCAAGGCCTGCGGCGCCTGTCACGACAAGTTCCGCGCCAAGGCGAACTAGGCCAAGGCTTTCGGACTACCGACAAAGGCGACGGGAAACCCGTCGCCTTTTTCTTTGGCCCAAAAGGATAAGGCCGGTCGTTTGGGGAAACGACCGGCCTCCTGGGTTGCCCGTGGCTGGGATGAAGAGTGCGACGAAGCTTCTGGGATGTGGGAAGGGAGCTTCGACGTGGTGGCTGATTAGGCCACCGCCACGGGCTGTGTGGGAACTGTAAGCGCTTGCAGGACGATGGCCTCGGCGGTGAACCGCCAGGTCCGCGAGGCGTGGATCGGCGACAGGCGGAGCTGCTCGCGCATGTTCATCCAGCTGTCGAGGCCGAACGCGAGGTCTAGCGAATCGAGAACGAGATCGCGCGAGGCGGGATCGAGATTGTCGAGTTCGGTGGCGAACCAGATCGCCAGACGTTCACGCAGCAGCCTGCGCAGCTGTGCGACGCCAAGGCCGACGGCCGGCGCCACGCTGCGCACGCGTTCGGCGAAGTGCCACACCGGCAGCCATTCCTCGAACAGCTCGGAACGGTCGGAAACCAGGAGCTCGATGCGGTTGGATAGCGGCGCGTCCGTGTCGATCGGACGATTGCGGTCGAAGGCGCGGCTGACTGCCAGATCGAACGCGGCGGCGTAGAGATCTGCCAGGCTGTTGAAATGCTGAAAGAGTGCCCGGCTCGACACGCCGGCGATGGTGGCGATGGCGGCCGACGTCGGCTCGACGTCGCCTGCCTGAATGAGATCCAAAGTGGACTGGATCAGCGCTTGCCGGGTCCGTAGGCCGCGAACGATGCGACCATCTTGCGAACGCGACACGTCGACCGGGAATCCGATAATTTTCATATTAAAACCAATGGAATAAGAATTTCTTTAATAGCGCCACTTTAACATGGCCTCTTTCCTTCGTAACTTGCAAAAATGCATATCTCGGAAGACTCGATATCTGATTTTGTTACATTTCTTTTTTCGAGATAGGCGCTTTTGGGATATCTGAAACTGCATCTAGACCGCAATAACACACGCCAGCGAGGCGTCGGCGCACTGCTTTTCCTAGATTTTTCGCCTGGGTCAATCGGGGCCCTGTGGAAAACCGCAGAGCGGCGGCCACCAGAAAGCAGCGGGCACCAGAAATACGAAAGGCCGGTCGCTTGGGGAACGACCGGCCTTCCTTAGGAGCCCGCCTGGGTGTGGGGTTATCGAAGCCTTGGGGTGTGGTGGGAAGGGGGCTTCGATGAGCGGCCTGGGGAGCCGCCGGCGGGCTTAGGGAAACTTGGGTGGGTGTGGCGCGCTGACTCTGAAGCGCTGCCGAGTATGGATGCAAAAAACCTTTCGGATATGAATTACAACTACGTAAGGACGTCTCTAATGGAGGGACCTTAACAAATCACATCACCCTACGTCACCTGCAAAATCGCATATCTGAATTGGAAGAAGTCTCACGAATCCTAAGGTTTCGTGACATTATGAAAGGTGAGATAGGCGGAAAAGGGTATGCAGATTTCGCGCAAATTCTTTCCTTTTTCGCTGATTACTGTTCAATTGCATATAGTTAGTAATCGTCAGCCCGAACGGACCATGGCAAATCAACTGCAATAACCTCATGGCGGACCAGTGGTCCGCAAATAGGACAGAGAATCGCCGTCGGAAGCCCAAACTGACGAGACCAAAGATGCAGCGCGGCAGCCTATGCCATCGCGTTTTTCTTCGATGGGCCCGGCCGCGGCGTTGCGTGTTTCGGCCCCATTTCCATGCTAGACGGTCGCGCGTTTCGCCCATAATGGCCGCCGATTTCGGGAGTTCTCACGTGCGATTCGTCTTTTGCTGCCGGGCAGCACTCACCCTCATCGCAACCGTTCTCGTGCTGGCGGGCCTCGCCCAGCCGGCCTTGGCCGGAATGGAGGACGGAGTCAAAGCGATTCAGGCCGGCGACGTAGCGACGGCGGAAAAAGCACTGCAGCCCTTGGCGAAGGAGCGCGACCCGCGGGCGCAGTTCCTGCTCGGCCTCTACGTCTACGGCAATCCCGAGTCGAAGATGTTCGACCTCAACAAGGCAGCGCCCCTGCTGCTCGATGCCGCCGAACGCGGCTATGCGCCGGCAATGATTCCTCTGGCCGGGGCCTACGCCGACGGCAAGGGCGTACCCAAGAGTTTCTTCGAATCCTACAAGTGGGTGGCGATCGCCGAGCGCTGGAACGTGCCCAACGCCGCACCGCTGCTCGAGCAGCTGGCACGTGAGCTGAAGCCTGACGAAATCGAGAAGGCCAAGGCGGCTGCGGTGACCTACACCTTCAAGACGAAATGATCGCGGCGCGAGCGGCGCTGATCGCGGTACTTCTCGCCGCGAGCACCGTCGCACGCGCGCAACCCAGCGACGCCTCCGACGTAGATCCAGCGCTGCGCGCGGCCATCGCGGCCTATCGCGCCGGTGACCTCAGGACGGCTGAATGGTCATTGCGGCGGCTAGCGGCGAGTGACGCCAACGCCGAGGCATGGCTTGGTGCCGTGCTACTCGATCGCGGTGAAAACCGAGAAGCCCTGCGGGCCCTTCAACATGCCGCCGATGCCGGCTCAAGCGAGGGTGCCCACCGGTTGGCGCTGGTCTTCGCACAAGGCCAGGCCGGTACGCCGCGCAACGACAAGAAAGCAGCCGAGCTCTTCGAACAGGCCGCCGCCGCCGGCCATCGTCGCGCCCAGATCAACATCGGCATCCTCTACCTTCGCGGCCAGGGTGTGGCGCGCGACCTCGTGCAGGCCCGCGCGTGGCTGGAGAAAGCCGCAGCCGATGGCGATCCCTACGCGCTCTACACGCTGGCCCGCGCGATGGAGGACAGCTTCGGACTCGCCGGTGCCGACCTGACGCGGGCAGGCGATCTCTATCGCAGCGCGGCGGAAAAAGGCCATCCGCTGGCCGCCTTGCGCTATGGGCTGGCGCTCGGCGACGGCCGTGGCGTCAAGAAGGATCCCGTCGCCGCCCAGCGCTGGTTGTTGCATGCCCAAGCCAGCGGTGTGCCGGAAGCGGCGCTGGCGTTGGGCGACATGGCGGCGCGCACGCCCGCGTCGCGCGACAAGGCAGCCAACGCGAAAATCCTGCAATCCGCGGTCGGCTGGTACGAGACCGCCGCCCAGCTCGGCGTGCCGTCGGCGCAGTTCAAGCTCGCCAATGCCTACTTCGCCGGCGCCGGCGTGACGCGCGACCCGACCCAGGCCCTGCTCTGGTATTCGCGCGCCGCCCAGCAGGGGCTGCCCGAGGCCGAGCACGCGTTCGGCATCATGATGACCGGAGGAGTTGCCGGGACTGCCGACCCGATCGAGGGCTACAAGTGGTTGCTGCTCGCCGAGCGCGGCGGACATCCCGAGTCGCGTGCGGTTCGCGAAAAGGCCGTGCAACAGATGTCCGAGCGCGACCGCAAGCAAGCCGAGGCGCTGGCCCAGCGATTTGCGCCGACGCTCGAACGCCCGCCCGACGATATGGTGCCGCGCCTCAATCCGCCCCGGCCCTAGCCGCCACAAGCAACGGTCGCGGGCAAAGCGCGTCGGAAAGCGGTAGATTTCGGCTGCATGGAGACGCCGCCGCTCGCCCGCCAGATGCGGCCCGACATCACCATCGCGGTATGTCGCGGCGCCTGCCGCCTGATGCGTCAGGCAGGCTATTCCGTGCTGCTGGAAATGCCGCTGCCCGACGGCAGGCGGGCCGACATCTTTGCCGTCGGCCGAGGCGGCGACCTCACCATCGTTGAGGTCAAGTCGTCCATCGAGGACTGGAGAGTCGACGGCAAATGGCCCGACTACCTCGACTGGTGCGACCTGCTCTATGTCGCCGTGCCGGTCGATTTTCCGCAGGCGCTGATCCCCGAAGAGATCGGCCTGATCGTGGCCGACGCCTACGGGGGAGAGGTCCTCCGCCATCCGCCGAAACGGCCGGTCGCCGCCGCCCGTCGCAAGTCGCTGCTGATCGATTGCGCGCGCCTGGCGTCGGAACGCCTCGCTCGCCTGGAAGATCCCGACTTCCTCGATTTCACCTAATGCGGCTTTCGCTCAAATGAAACCGCGTCGCGGTTTCATTTGAGCGGAAACGCGTTGTACCAAGCGACTCCTTTGCAGGCATAGTCCGACCGGCTGATCGCGGCGCGTTTACGCGCCTCAGCCGATCGGACTGTGCTCTAGTGAGGCGAAACTAGGCGAACATCGCCCGTGGCGCGGCGTGCGCTGCCGTGGAGACTGCCGCGGTCTGACCGCGGCTCGCCTCGGCCATGCGGATGCGGGCATAGGCCATGATCTCAGTGGGCGGCCCGACCCTCTCGACCCGGCCCTCCATCACCAGCGCCACCCGGTCGGCGATAGCGAGCGGTGCCAGACGGTGGGTGATCATGATCACGGTGCGGCCGCGCGTGTTGGTCTTGAGCTGCCGTAGAAGCTGCTCCTCGGTCGCCGGATCGAGCGCACTGGTGGCCTCGTCGAGGATCAAGATGCGGGGATTTCGGATCAAGGCGCGCGCGATGCACAGGAGCTGCCGCTGGCCGGTCGACAGGCCCTGGCCGCGTTCGCCCAGCACGGTGTTGTAGCCCTGCGGCAAGCGCTGGATGAAATTGTGAGCACCAACAAACTTTGCCACCGCAACCACCCGGCCGGGGTCCTTGTTGACCACGCCAATGGCGATGTTCTCGCGCACCGAGCCGGTGAAGAGCTGTATATCCTGCGGCACGCAGCCGATCTGAGCGCGCAACTGCGCCGGCGAGATATGCGCCACATCAGTGCCGTCGACCAGGATGCGACCATTCGATGGCCTAAACAGTCCCTGGATCAGGTTGGCAATCGTGGTTTTGCCCGAGCCCGAGGGTCCAACGATGCCGAGGATCTCACCGGCCGCAATCTCTAGGTCGGCGTCCTGCAGGATGGCGGGGCCAGTGTCGTCGTGGCGGTAAGCGACGCGCTCGAAAGTGACTTCACCTGCCAGCGGCGGCATGGGAGCGAGTTCACCCGGCGGGCTTTCGACCTCCTCCTTCATCAGCTCGTCAATGCGCTTGAAGGCGGCGCAGACCGCCTGAAGCTGGTGCCAGGCCACCACGAGCTGGCGCATCGGCTGGAGCGCCCGCAGCGCCAGCATGTTGGCAGCGATCAGCGCGCCGATCGAAAGCCTGTGGCCGACAATTTCGTGGGTGCCGATGACCACAATGGCAAGCAACGCCACGAGCTGCAGGATGCCGGAGGCGCTGGCCGCGATATTGGCGAGGTGGTTGGCGCGGAAATTGGTCCATGCCGCCTGCTCGACCCTGACCTGCCAACGCTTCTCGACCTCGGCCTCCAAGCCCAAGGCCTTGATGGTGGCGGCGTTGGCGACGGTCTCGGTGAGCGTCGAGCTTTTGGCCGCCAGCGCCTGGAAGGTTTCGTCGGCCAGTCGCCGCTGGGCGCGATGGGTGGCGAGCGACACGCCGATCAGTACCGGAATAGCGAGTGCCGTCACGAGGCCCAGAGTGGGGCTGATGACGAGAGTGGCACCGAGGAACAGCACGACGAAGGCGAGGTCGATGGCGAGCACCGGCATCTGGCCGGTGAAGAAGGCGCGCAATACGTCGAGCTGACGCAAGCGCTCGGCGATGACGCCGGATGGCGTGCGCTCGAAATGGCGGTAGGGCAGCTGCACCAGATGGTGCACGACCTCGGCACTCATCATCACATCGAGCCGCGCGCCAGTGCGGGCCGACAGCCAGCCGCGCGCGACGCGCAGCGCGAAGTCGAGCGCGTAAGCGATCAGCATACCGATGCAGAGCGTCGTCATGAGCGAGACGATGCTATCGGGCGTGCCGCGGCCGATCACCCGGTTGAGGACCAGCATCATGAACAGCGGCGTGGCGAGGCCCAGAACATTGACCAGGAGCGATGCTGCCGCGAGTTTCACGATCACCGGCCGCGCCCGCGTCCAGAACGGCGCGTACCACTCGCTGCTCGGTTGCGGCGCCGGCTTCTCGCGCAGGACCAGCGCGCGCGATCCCAACGCCCTCACCTGCTCGGACGTCATTTGCCAGACATGACCTTCGATGACGTCGAGCACGGTCCATTGCGCATGCTTGCCCGAGACCACGACATGGGCCGGCCGCTCGTCGCCGGTCACGGCGAACGGCGTCGCCAGATCGTCGAGGCGCACGGTACCAAGATCGAGAGCGCTTGCCTCGAGCCCGAGCCGTGCCCCGACGGTCAGAAACCCCTGCTCGTTCAGGCCATCGCCAGGCAGGGGCGCAAGGCCGTGCACGTCGGCCTCGCTGACTGGCCGGCCGACTTGTTGTGCCATGTAGAGGAGCGCCCGCATCAGCGAATCGACGGGACGCACGCGATTCGGACGATCGCCGCCGAACCCGCTATTTTCCAGAGGAGCCATGCGCCGTCTGCTCCGGCAGCGCTGTTGCCACCGCCAGTCAGACTACCTGAAATCCACTCTAAATCAAACGATTAGGACGAGTTCCTAAGACATGACTCAGCGGGTGCCGAAGGCCCGCTTCAACTCCGGCACGAGGTCGAGGCGCTCCCACGAGAAGCCGCCGTCGCGGTCGGGCTTGCGGCCGAAATGGCCGTAGGCCGCCGTGCGCTGGTAGATCGGCTTGTTGAGCTGCAGACCGCGACGGATGTTGGTCGGACGCAGCGGAAAGATGTCCGACAGCACCCTCTCGAGCTTGCGCTCGTCGACCTTGCCGGTGCCTTCGGTGTTCACATAGAGCGACATCGGGTCGGCGACGCCGATGGCGTAAGCGACCTGGATCAGGCAGCGCTCGGCAAGACCGGCGGCCACGACGTTCTTGGCGAGGTAGCGCGCGGCATAGGCCGCCGAGCGATCGACCTTGGTCGGGTCCTTGCCCGAGAAGGCGCCGCCGCCGTGCGGAGCATAGCCGCCGTAAGTATCGACGATGATCTTGCGGCCCGTCAGACCGCAGTCGCCGTCCGGCCCGCCGACCACGAAATTGCCGGTCGGGTTGACGAAGAAGTCGGCGGCCTTCTTGGGCATCCAGCCTTCGGGCAGCGACTTGGCAACGTGGGCCGCGATCATCTCCTTGATCATGCCCGAGTTGTACTTCTTGCCCTTGGCCGTGGTCTCGCGATGTTGCGTCGACACGACGACCTTGGTGGCGCCGACGGCCTTGCCGTGGGCGTAGCGCACGCTGACCTGGCTTTTGGCGTCGGGCAGCAGGTCGGGCAGCTCACCCGAGCGGCGTGCCTGGCTCAGCATTTCGAGGATCTTGTGGGAGAAATAGATCGGGGCCGGCATGAACGAGTTCTTCTCGTATTCCTCGCTGTCGCGGCAGGCGAAGCCGAACATCAGCCCCTGGTCGCCCGCGCCCTCCTGCTCGCCGAGATTGCCGCCCTTCTTCTTGGCGTTGACGCCCATGGCGATGTCGGGCGACTGGCCGTGCAGCAGGACCTCGACGTCGGCGCCGTGGAAGGAAAAGCCGTCCTGGTCGTATCCGATGTCGCGCACGACATTGCGGGCGATCTCGCTGATCGCCTCGCGATTGACGATCGTCTGCTTGCCGTACTTCTTCATGTACGGTTCAGAGGCACGGCCCTCGCCGGCGACGACGATCTTGTTGGTGGTGGCCAGCGTCTCGCAGCCCAGCCGGGTATTGGTATGGCTGTCGTCGGCAATGCCGAGCTTGATGTCGTTGGCGATGAAGGCGTCGAGAATGGCGTCCGAGATCTGGTCGCAGACCTTGTCCGGATGGCCTTCGGAAACCGATTCGCTGGTGAAAATATAGTCTTTGAGCGCCATAGCCTGCCCTCCTCCAATCATATTGGACTCCGGGCAGGGCGGATGGGCCGCCACAACGTCCGGCTTAGCCTTTATTTTCGCGGTGGCAAGTCGTCCAAATCCGTCCGCGGCGGCGTCGACCCCAGGATGGCTGTGGGCGATGCCGCGCCGCTAAAAACTCCAATTGGGGATGGAAATCAAGGGTCTAAGTATGGCCCTTTTTGGCGCGGCTTGGGCGCGTATGCACGGCTGTGGCGCGGCTGCGCGCCGGTTCAACGCCCCTTACGGCCGCCCAGGACCTCGGCATGGCTGGCGGCGCCGACCGCCTTCACCATCTCGAAGATGCGCTTGCGCACCCGGGGCTCGCGGATCTTGTAGTAGGCCCGCACCAGCTCGAGCGTCTCGCGCTTGATCAACGGGTCCTTCTCCTGCTC
>CAMDCE010000040.1 GCA_945889625.1 Asaia bogorensis
CGTCTTCTCATGAATCATGATCGCGCCACTGGAGTGGCGCGCCTCCAGCCTAGGCGCTCGCCTCGTCGCTCGCCACCGCGGCGCGGCCGAGGCGGCGCTGGAACCAGCTCATGAGGGCGAACCCGGCCTGCAGCGGGATGCCGAACAGCACGATGCCCAAGGCAAACAGCACGAGCCGGTCGTCGAACGCCGGAAGCTGCTCGGCCTGGCGCAGGATCACGGTGATGCCCTCGGTGACGCCGATCGCCGCACCTGCGCTCGACGACATGACCAGAACGAAGAAGGCGCGCGTGACGTTGGGCAGGAACAGCAGCGCGCCCAGCCGCGAACCCCGGTGGAGCTGGCGCATCGCCTCGACGCCCGAATCGGCGATGTAGGCGGCCGAATAGGGCACCAGCGACAGCGCCACCGTCATGACGCCCGACAGAGCCAGGGGCACGCCGAACAAAGTCGCATCCCGCGGGATGGTGTTCAGCAGGAAGAACATGACGACGAAGGTCGGCGCCGCCCGCATCAGCGCAACGGCCGAGGCCGCGGCGCCGCCCGTCGCGCCGCCGGCACAGCGGCCGAATGCCAGCAGCAGGCCGATCGCCAGACCGACGGCCAGCGCGATCGCGGCGATCTGGAAATTCACCGCCATGCCGGCCAGGAACAGCGGCAGGAAGCCGGACGAAAGCTGCTCGATCAAGGGCGCCATGCCGGCACCTGCTCCGCCGCCTGGCGGCGCTCGAGGAACAGCCGGAGCTTGCCGCACAGCCAGACGACGACCATCACCACCGCGGTGTAGAAGACCAGCAGCAGCGTGTAGGTCGTGGCGCGGCCGCTCGAGAACGAGGTGATGTCGGTCAGCGTGCTCAAGAGCTCGGGCGCGCCGATGAAGCTGGCGATCGGCGTGCCTTTGGCGGCGTTGACCAGGAAGGCCACGATCTGCGTCGCCGAACGGCCGAGGGCTGCGAGGAAGCGGTCGAAGCCGGCCCGCACCGCCGCCCCCGGCTCGGCGCGCAGGCTCACCACCGCCTCGGAAATCGCCTGGCCGGCATTGGCGCCGTTGCTGAGGCCGAGCGCCAGGATCGCGGCGCCGATCGCCACGGCGTCGGAGAACGGGAACACGGCCTGGGCGACGGCCGCGGCGATGACCAGCGTGAGCACGATCGGCGAAGACTGCAGAGCGACCGTGACGCAGCGCGCCGGCCAGCACAGGAGCGCCGAGCGCGAGCCCATCGCGGCGCCGAACAGCACGGCGAAGGCCAGGGTCGCCGACAGCGCGCCGGCGATCAGGATCAGCGAATTGACGACACCCTGCTTGAACATCGACCAGGCCGGCGCCGTCTTCAGCATCGGCAGCGCGAGGTCGATGCCCGTCCACGCTTCGAACCAGTCCTCGAACGAGGACACGGTCCTGGCAAAAGCGGTCGGCTGCAGCGTGGTGTTGAGCGCGGCCAGCACGCAGGCCGGGTTGGCGCTCCCGCTGGCGCTTGCGGTGGCGGTGGCGGTGTTGCACTCGGCCCGTCGCCACACCGCCTGCTGCTCGCGGAGAAAGCCCGTGCCGATGCGGTTCTTGCGCCCAAGATCGAGGAAGAGGCCGTCGCGATGGAAGATCTGGCTCAGCAGGTCGAGCGCGCGGCCGAGCTCGGCGCTGCCCTGGCGCGCCACCGCCATGCCCCACGGCACCTGGGCGAATCCGAACTTCTGGAAGTAGCGTTCGGAGAACGCCGGATCGGTGAAGTAGTAGGCGAAGAAGCTGTCGTCCTGGGCGGCCAGCGTGCAGGTCTCGTCCTTGAGGCGGTCGGGCAGCACGCCCGCCTCGTCGAACAGCATGAGACGCGCGCCGCCGGCCACCAGCTCGGCGTTCGACAGGTTGCCGATGGTCACGCACACCGTGCGGCCCGGCAGGTCGGTCGCGTTCGCCACCGCGAGCGCGCGCGGCCCGACCACGGTCGTCTCCGACCGGTAGTAGTGCGGAAGGATGAAGCGTGCCTGGCCGTCGCGCTGGGTGTTGTGTCCCATGGTCGCGATCACCAGGTCGATGCGATCCTCGGCGAGCAGCGGGATGCGGCTCGCGGCGTTGACCCTGGTGAAGTCGACCTCGACGCCGAGCCTGGCCGCGATGGCGCGCGCGAGGTCGGGCTCGTAGCCCAGGCGCTGGTCGCCCTCGCGCGTGCCGAACAGCGGATAGAACTCCCGCACGCCGATGCGGATGCGTCCGCCGCAGAGGATTTTTTTCAGGCGGTCGGCGCCGGGCTTGCCGCAGCCGGCCCGCGCCTCCTGCAGCAGGCGGGCGAGGGCCGCATCAGGGCTCTGGCTGTCCTGGGCCGCGGCGGGAAAGGCGGCGAGCAGGCCCAGCACGGCGCAGGCCACGGCACACATCAGGACGGCCGGAAAAAGCCGTACCGGCATCTCAGCCCAGGGTCCCGGGCGCACCGATTTCGACGATGTGCATCTCGGCGAATGCATAGGGACCATAGCGATGGATGGTCCGGCCCTGCTCGGCGCTGAGCACGCCGGCGGTCATCCACGACAGCTTCTCGAGCGGAATATGGACCAGGACGGTGAACGCGACGCGGAGCGCCAGGCCATGCTGGCTGGCGATCTCGCGCGACCGCTCGAGGCCCACGAAGGCGTTGTGCGCGATGACGGCGAGGCCACCCGCGGCGAGATGGACGGGCAGCCCCTCGATGAAGGGATCGAGCAGCCAGCGCCCGTCGGCGCCGCCGGAGCTCCAGCTCGGCAGGCGACCGGCGATCTCGTGGGGCTCCATCGGGAAGTGGGGCAGGTTGGCCACGATCAGGTCGAAACGGCGGCCGGCCACCGGCAGCCACATGTCGCCGCGATGGAGCTGGGCGGTGTCGCCGTGGCCGACCTGGTCGAGCAGCAGGGAACTGGCTTCGATCGCCTCTTGCTCGATGTCGACGCCGCACAGCGAGGCGGCACCCAGGGAGCCCAAGGCGGCGAGAACGACGCCACTGCCCGAGCCAATCTCGAGCACGCTGGCACCGCGCACGCGGCTGGCCTGACCCAGCAGTACCTGGATGAGCGCCGCAGTATATTCACTGGGACGCAGGGCCGCGACCGCAGCACTGTACGGCAGGCTGGGGCCGTCCATCATGCGGCGACGAGCCGTTTGACGAGTTCCGAGGAGACCGCGTCGTCGGGGAATTCTGTCAGGACCTTCCTGTAGCGCTCGAGCGCCAGGCCGGCGTCCTCGCGGATCAGCGCCTCGTAGGCCGAGCGCGTGAGCTTGATGAGACGCAGCGCCTCCGCGCAGGGTTCGAGTTCGGGGCCGGCGCCATAGACGCCGACCAGCTCATAGACGGCGATCTTGCCGCGGCGGCCCTTCACGGCAACATCGTCGATCGGCCGCACGCAGAGGCGCTCGCCCGCTTCCTTGAAGACGCTGTGGCTGATGCAGATGCGGGTCTGGAATTCCTTGT
This sequence comes from Asaia bogorensis, assembly GCA_945889625.1. Classification (GTDB taxonomy): domain Bacteria; phylum Pseudomonadota; class Alphaproteobacteria; order Reyranellales; family Reyranellaceae; genus Reyranella. Next base: position 3,432 of record CAMDCE010000040.1, read on the forward strand.
TCAGGCCTTCGAGGCGGGCCGCGATATTCACGCCGTCGCCCATCACCGTGTAGCTCATGCGTTCCCTGGAGCCGATATTGCCGACCAGGACAGCGTCGCAATGGATGCCGATGCGCACGTTGAACGGCTTCAGCCCCTTCTCGACCCATTGCGCATTCAGCTCCGCCATGCCGCGCTGGATGCGCAGCGCCGCCACGCAGGCACGCCAGGCATGATCCTCGAGCAGCGCCGGCGCGCCCCAGAAGGCCATCACGCCGTCGCCGATGAACTTGTCGATCGTGCCGTGCTCCTGGTTGACGGCGTGGGTGACGACCTGCAGGTAGGCCGAAACCCGCAGCAGCAGGTCCTGCGAGGGAACTTCCTCCGACAGCGTCGAGAAGGCCTCGAGGTCGGAGAAGAAGATCGTCAGGAACCGGCTGTGCCCGCCCAGCTCCAGCTTCTGGTCCGACTCGAGAAGCTGCTTCACCAGGCTTACCGGTACGAAGGCCGCGAACGACTTGATCGCCGTGTCGAGCTGATCGATCGCCCGCGACAGCACCGAGATCTCGCGGATCGGCGAGTTCTGGCCCGGCAGGCTCTCGCCCTCGAGCTGCTGGATGCGGTTGACCTTGAGCGCCAGCTTCTCGAGCGGCGCCGCCACGACGCCGGTCAGGTAATAGATCACCAGGATCTGGACCAGCGTGGCGATCGCACCGAACAGCAACAGACGATCGTTGTTGCGCTGGAACATCCGCGTGAAATCGTCGAGCGGCGTGATGATGAAGAGCTGCCACCGCTTGCCGAAGCTTCGCGGCAGGGTCGACAGGCTGGCGATGTAGTCCGTGCCGCCGTGACTGAAGAAGTACGGCTTGTGCTCCTGGCGGGGATACTTCCCGAAGGCGACCGCCGGCAGGTCGTTGTCGAGCTGGGTGATGTGCTGCAGATCGAGACGGCCGTTGTCGTTGACGTAGGTCTTCGCCAGGTTGGAATTGGCGACGACCCGGCCCTGGTGGTCGAGGATGTAGCTATGCGTCCGCGGACTGATCTTGCGCTCGGCGAGATACTCCGAGACGCCCTCCAGCGTGAGGTCGGCGGTGACCACGCCCAGCACCTTGCCGTCGGCCTGGAACGGCGAGGTGACGGTGATGCCGATCAACCCGAGGATGGCGAAGACGTCGGGATCGGAGATGCTCGTCGTGCCGGCCGTGAGCGCGCTGCGGTACCAGAAGCGCGCCCTCGGGTCGTAGGTCGACGGCTGCTCCGACGTCCCCAGCACCTTGCCGTCGGCGTCGAGATACTGGTAGCGATCGATCCGGCCCGCCGTCCTGGAATCGAAGACCCAGCGATAGGCGAAGCGTGAGCCGGCGGGCGGCAGCTTGTCCTGGAGCTGGACGCCCGGATCGATGCGGCGGACCTGGCGAAAGGAGCCGTCATTCAGCCCGGCGTAGACGGCGACGATCTTGTCGCTGTGCCTGAGAATGCTGAACATGTATTTCAGCGAGCGGTCGTCGAAGAAGAAATCCGGCTGGTCATTGCCGAGCGCCGCCGCGGTCCTGATCAGCGACTTGATCGGCTCGAAGTCGCTCTGGATGTTCTCGATGGCGTCGACGCGGAAGCGTTCGACCAGTTCGGCGGCGTTCGACCGGGCGAGGTTGTCGTTCGACAGATAATTGACCGCGATGATCGTCGAGAGAACCGGCACTGTCAGAAGGATGAAAAGGGTCAGGATGCTGGGCTTCAGCCGCAGCTTGCGCTTGAAGAGAAATGTCATATGCGGGCTGCGTCAGGCATTGCCGATCATCGACTGCAAAAAGTTATGGTACAGCAACGCCGATTCAGTGTCCACGCAGCGGGCCTGGCCCGCCTAGAGCGGCGGACGCTTGAGATGCCAGTCGGTCGCCTGCTGATAGGCATGGCCGGCGGCGAGGATGTCGGATTCGCCGAAGGCGCGGCCGACGATCTGGAAGCCGACCGGGACGCCCTCGCGCGTCATGCCGCCCGGCAGGGTGAGTGTCGGGTGGCCGCTCATGTCGAAGGGCGCGGTATAGCGCAGGCGCGCCGCGATGGTTTCGGGCGTGCGTCCCGCCGCCATCGCCGCAAGCGACGGCGTCGCCACGCCCATCACCGGCATCAGCAGGAGATCGACCGACGCCAGCAGCCGGTCGATCTCGCCCTTCACGCGCGCGCGCAGGAGCTGCAGACGGCCGAGATCGAGCGCGGCCAGGCTGCGACCGAGATCGATCAGGGCGGCGAACTCGGGTCCGTATTCAGTCCGCCGCGAGGGAAAGGTCGCCTCATGGGCGAGCGCCGTCTCGACGCCGCAGAGCGGCAACCACTTGAGCGCCGCCTCGTCGAGTTCCGGCAGAACGACGTCGACCAATGTCGCGCCTGCCTTCTTGAGTTCTGTTACGGCACCGTCAAAGGCGCGCTGCGAATCGGCATCCATGCCGATCAGGTTGGCCGGCACGCCGAGCCGCCTGCCCTTCACGCCGCCACCGAGTGCCGCGGCATAGTCGGGCACGGGCTGCGGCGCGGCGGTCGGATCGTCGGGGTCGGCACCGGCGATCACACCCAGGACAAGGGCTGCATCGAGTGCGCTCCGGCACATCGGGCCGACATGATCGAGCGACTCGGCCAGCGCGAAGACACCGGCGCGGCTCACCCTGCCCCAGGTCGGCTTCAGCCCGGAGAGACCGTTCATGGTCGAGGGGAAGCGGATCGACCCGCCGGTATCTGAACCCAGCGACGCAAAGCACAGGCCGGCCGCCGTCGCCACGCCCGAGCCCGACGACGACACGCCGGGCCAGTAGGCCGCGTTCCAGGGGTTCACCGGCGGCGTGATCTCGGGGTGGTGGACCCCGTAGGCGCCCTCGGTCATCTGCAGCTTGCCCAGGATCACCGCGCCCGCCGCCTTCAGCCGCGCCACAACGGTGGCGTCTTTGGTCGGTACGTTGGCGCGATGGATCGCCATGCCGGCGGCGGTCGCAACGCCCGCGGTGTTGCAGAGGTCCTTCACGGCGATCGGCACGCCGTGCAGCGCGCCCAGCGAATTGCCCGCCGCGGTCTCGGCATCGAGCCGTGCCGCATCGGCCAGCGCCCGCTCGGCGGTGACGGTGGCGTAAGCCTTGAGCCGGGGATCGACCTTGGCGATGCGATCGAGGATCGTCCTGGTCGCCTCGACGGACGTGAGCTTGCGCGCCTTCAGGCGCCGCGCGACCTCGTCGAGCGACAGGTAGTGCAGATCGGCGGCCATGGCTCTCCCCTCACAGAATCTTGTCCATCACCTGGATATGTTCGCCGCGATAGGCGCGCCGCTCAAGGGCCTGCCAGCCGAGCCCGGCATAGAGCCGGGAGGACGACACGGTGAAGAGATAGAGCCGGGAGTAGCCAAAGCGCCGCGCCGCGTCTTCGACGGTGCGCACCAGCGCCGACGCGATGCCCTTCTTCCGATGGGCCGGCGGCACGAAGACGCTGGCCAGCCACGGGTTGCGCGGGTCGCCTTCGAGATCGTCGAATAGGAGAGAAGCGGTGCCGATCAGGCTGCCGTCGTCATCGAGAGCGACGAACGCGACCGGCACGCGATCGACGTTCATCTTCGCCCGGATCCGGGCCGTCCGCTGCGCGAGCGTCTCGCCCGGATTGAGATGGCCCCACTCGGCGAATCCCCAGGCCGCCACTTGCGGGGCGAGGTCCGGGCGCTCGACGAGTGGGACGATCTTCAAGCGGTTACAGCGCGATGACTTTTGCTTCAGCCGTCGGCCCGGTTCCCGCAGCGAAGCGGTGCACGAGCCGGGCCGACGGCGTGACTCGAGTGAAAGTCATCGCGCTTTAGCCGTCCGCCTTGAGGTTCACGGCCGCCGAACGGCCGCGCTCGCTGGCGATCTCGTAGCTGACCTTCTGGCCTTCGTTGAGGCCGTTCATGCCCGAACCCTCGACCGCGCTGATATGAACGAACACGTCCTTGCCGCCGTCGCTCGGCTGAATGAAACCGAAACCCTTGGTGGCGTTGAACCACTTGACCGTACCTGTAGCCATCTCTCTCTCCTCGGCTGTTGGATCGAGTACACACAAAAACGCGCAGACGGCGCGCCTTCTGCAGCGATTTGCGACGACTCGTGGAATTGGGGGCAGCTCTTTGGAATCGTCCGAAGCCGGTGGGCTGGGCCGCCAAGGCAAGGCCAAGTTCGCAAGTCGTAACGCCGCATCGGGATAGCTAACGGTTTGCCAGTCAAGTTGGTTGCCCGCGATCGCTTCAATTTACATCGTGGCGCCGATTTTCCACGGCTCGAACTCGTCATCGCCGATGCCGAGCGCTTCGGACTTGGTCTTGTGGCCCGACGCCGTCCTGAGAATCAGATCGAAAATGCGCCGTCCGTTATCCTGGATGGTCTCTTCGCCGTCGACGATGGTGCCGCAGTTGATGTCCATGTCGTCGGTCATGCGCCGATAGAGGGAGGTATTCGTCGCAAGCTTGAGCGACGGCGTGGGCTTGCAGCCGAATACGCTGCCACGCCCCGTCGTGAAGCACAGGACATTGGCGCCGCCCGCGACCTGCCCCGTGGCGGAGACCGGGTCGTAGCCCGGCGAATCCATATAGACGAAGCCCTTGGCGGTGATCGGCTGCGCATACTCGTAGACATCGACCAAGTTGGTCGTGCCGCCCTTGGCCACCGCGCCAAGCGACTTCTCGAGAATGGTCGTGAGACCGCCCGCCTTGTTGCCCGGCGAGGGATTGTTGTTCATCTCGCCGCCGGTGCGCGCGCAATGGTCTTCCCACCACTTGATGCGCTGCACGATCTTCTCGCCGACGGCGCGGCTGGCCGCGCGGCGCGTCAGCAGATGCTCGGCGCCGTAGATCTCGGGCGTCTCGGAAAGAACCGCCGTGCCGCCGTTCTTCACCAGAAGATCGACCGCCGCGCCCAGCGCCGGATTGGCCGAGATGCCGGAATAGCCGTCCGAGCCGCCGCATTGCAGCGCCAGGATGAGCTCGCTGGCCGGGATCGCCTCGCGCTTCACATTGTTGGCCTCGGGCAGCAACTCCTTCAGGAAACCCGTGGCGCGCATCACGGTCTTGCTGACACCGCCCTCGTCCTGGATCGCCATCGGGATGAGCTTGGGCCCTTCCTTCAGGCCCTCGGCATTCATCAGGCCGGAGATCTGATTGGTCTCGCATCCCAGACCCAGCACCACGACCGCCGCCATATTGGGATGTCGTGTGTAGCCGGCGAGCGTGCGGCGCAGCACGTCCATCTCCAGCCCCGATGCCGCCATGCCGCAGCCGCCGCCGTGCGTGAGCGGCACGACGCCGTCGATGTTGGGATACTGCGCCAGCATCGGCTCGAGGTGACGGGCGATCATGCGGCTGGTGGCGGCCGAGCAGTTCACCGTGGTCACGATGCCGATGTAGTTGCGCGTGGCGGCGCGGCCGTCGGCGCGGCGATAGCCCTGGAAGGTCGCGGGCGGGTTGGCGTACTCGGTCGGCCGCGCGTCGGTGCAGAAGGCATAGTCGCGCTCGAAATCGCCCATGATGCAATTGTGCGTGTGGATGTGGGCGCCTGCGCCCAGGTCCTCGGTGGCAAAGCCGATGATCTGGTTGTACTTGCGCAGCGGCTCGCCCTTCCTGACCGCCCTGGTGAGGATCTTGTGGCCGGGCGGCACGCGCGTCGCCGATGCAACCTCGCCCTCGACCGTGGTGCCGGGCAGGATGTCCATGCGCGCCACCACGACGTTGTCGTTGGGATGCAGGCGGATGGTGAGCGGTGCGGTCATGGCGGTCTCCCAAAGGGCGTAAAGCTACGCGGCGCGCCTGGCGCGGATGGAGTCGATGGCGGCGTAGAGCTTGCGGCACTCGGCCTCGCTGAGCGAGCGCAGCGGCGCGCGCATGCGGCTCCAGGCCACCGGGTCGTTGCGGCGATGGCCGACCAGCGCCTTCACCGCGGCCGTCACGGCATAAGGCAGCACCACGTCGATCATCGCGTTGACCTTCGGTTCCTCGATGCCGTTCACCGGCCCCTGCATCAGGTCGGGCGCGATGTTGGCCAGGCCGCAGATCGTGCCGGAGGCGCCGAGGTTCATTCCCCTGGCGAGCAGCCGCTCATCGCCGATCAGGATGTGCAGGTCGTCGTGGTGCGTCAACAGCGCCTGCGTGTTCTCCCAGCTACCCGAGGAGTCCTTCACGCCCGAGACCTGTTGGGGAAATTCCTTCTTGAGACGATCGATCAGCTCGATGGAGAGCCCGACCGAAGTCACCTGCGGGATATGATAGAGAATGACGTTGCTCGCCTTGGGACCGAGGCCGGTGAGAACGGCGGCGAACCAGTCGAACAAGCCCTCGTCGCCGGGGGCCTTGAAATAGAACGGTGGCGCCAGCAGGAAGCTCGGACAGCCCAGCCTCAGCGCCGCTTCACCCTGCGCAACGGCATCCTCTACCGAAGCCGCGGCGATGCCGACCACAAGCTGGCTCGCGGGATCGACGCCGGCGCCGACCAGGGCGCCCAAGGCGCGGTTGCGCTCGTTGAGGCCAAGCGAGGCGCCCTCGCCCGTCGTGCCGAACACCGTGAGGCTCCTGCAGCCGTCGGCCAGCGACTGACGGCCATGCGCCGCCAGGCGCAGCAGGTCGATCGACCTGTCCTCGGCGAAGGGCGTTGAGAGGGCGACGGAGAGGCCGAAGCGGTGGGCGCGAAGCGGCACGGGCGGCGTTTCCTTTTCGTCCGATTGGGCCGGATCATAGACGAAAAGGACGGCCAAGCGAAAAGCGGGGCGCTAGCGCCCCGCTTCCCTCGTCAGATTGTCGCCCGCCTATCGGCGGTAGGGATTGCTCGGACGACTGTCGTAGCGGTCCGGCACGCCGTCACGGTCGCTGTCCCGACGAGCCTGGCCCTGGTAGCGGTCGGGGATACCGTCGCCGTTACGATCCCAACGGCTGGCATGATAGCGCCAGCGTTCGCGACCATTGTCGACATAGCGCTCCCAGCGGTCAGGCACGTAGCGATAGCCCGCCCGCTCCTGGACCCAAACGCCATTGTTCCAGACGTGCTGGCGACCATCCCAGCGCCAATGGCCCGGCGCCCAGAAGTAGCCCGACCGCGGCGCCGGAACGACCTCATAGCGAAGCGGCGGCGGCGGTGTGTTGACGATGAAGTTGAAGTCGACCTGAGCGGATGCCGGCGTGAGGGTCGCCGGCGCAATCAGCACCGGCGTGGCCATCGCAACGACAGCGAAAGCAGTGATCAGAGTACGCTTCATCATGACGTGCCTCCTTCCGCGGCATGCGGGCCGCGTGACAGGAGTTACGCTTTAGCCCCCGTCCGCGTGCCCTGCCGATAAAGACATTCGCGCCGGCATGCCGCCTCGATTTGGCCATCGTTGGCGTCGCAGCCAAAGAAAACGGGGCGCTTGCGCGCCCCGCTTCGCTTTCTCTGATGTCTAGCGACGGCGATTGTCGTGATTGTCGTATTTGTTGGGAATACCGTCACGGTCACGATCGCCGTAGTCGCGGCGATTGTCGCGATTGTCGTACTTGTTGGGAATTCCGTCACGGTCGCGATCACCAAAGGCGCCGTTTTCCTTCGTCCAGTAGCCGGTCTGGTGCTTCCACTGGTTGTTGCTCTGGTCCCAGCGATCCGGAACCCAACGCTCGCCGGGGCGCGCTGTCATCCAGCGTCCTGGTGCCCAGACATGCTGGTTGTTCTGCACCCCCCAATAGCCCGGCGCCCACGTGTAGCCCGGTCGGGGAGCGGGAACCATTTCGTATTGCGGCGCCGGCGGCGCACCGAAGGTGATGTTGATCTGGGCCGATGCCGGGGCAAAGATCGCCGGAGCGACGACCGCCGTCGAAAGGGCGGTGGCCGCGAGAATAGTGTAAACAGAGCGCCTCAACATGATGCCTCCTGAATGTGCGGACGATGTATCCGCACACAGGGAGTACGCAGGCGCGGCGGCTTTGTTACGTGCCTCAATAAAGTATATCCGGCCTCAATTCAGCCGGCGCCGATCAGCAGCAGGATCACGCCGCCGACGCTGACCAGGATTCCGGCAAGCCCGAGCGCATGCAGTTTCTCCTCGCGCAGGAAGAGGAAGCTCAGGCCGACGGCGATCAGGGGAAAGATCGCGACCAGCGGCGCCACCAAGGTGATCGAGCCGAGGCCCAGCGCTGCATAGAGGAGAAACGTCGCGGCGCCATTGCACATGCCGACGGCGATGAACCACATCACGCCGCGCCGATCGGCTGGCCCTTCACGCAATGCGCGGCGGCCAACCAACGACAGGATCACGGCGGTTGACGTGAGGTAGCCGATCGCCGCGGCGGCCAGCGGCTCGTGCCACAGCGCCAGCCCGGTCTTGATCGCCGGCTGGATGGAGCCGCGCACCAGGGCGGCGGCCAGCGGCAGGCCAAGCACCCACACCGACCAGTGCCGTCCGCCCGCGCCGCCACGCAGCGCCAGGAGCGCCACGCCACCCACCACCAGCGCCAGTCCCGCGACCTGGCCCCAGCTCAGCCGTTCATCGAGAAACAGCACGGCGCCCAACACCGCGAAGACCGGGCTGACGTTGCCCACCGCCCCGGCCACGGCCGGGCCCAGCCTTTCATTGGCGCGGACCGTCAGGATCGTCACCATCACCGGAAAGATGCAGCCGACCCCGGCAAAGATCGCCGCCGCCCGCCAGTCGAACCCCGCCGGATCGACGAAGACGACGGCCAGCGCCCAGGCCGCGATTGCCGAGCCGCCGATGGTGTAAAGCGGCGAGCGCCACGACGGCATGGTGCGCAGGCCGAATTGCGTGAGCACCAGGCCAAGGGCGAAGCCAAACGCCGCGGCCAGCGCCAAAAGGGCTGCCCCGGTCATGGGAATCTGCTATTCCCGCCGCCTTCTGCAGACGACGACACCCACGGGGACGATATGGACACGCTCACCTACTGGAACGGCACGTGGCACGAGGGCAACCCCGCGATCCTGGGGCCGCGCGATCACGCCTTCTGGCTGGGCTCGATGGTATTCGACGGCGGCCGCGCCTTCGAGGGCTGCGGGCCGGACCTCGACCTCCATGCGGAACGTGTCGTGCGCTCGGCCCGCGCGCTGGGGCTCAATCCCACCAAGACAGCCGACGAGATCCTGAAGCTGATGCACGAGGCGGTCCGCCGCTTCGGGCCCAAGGCGGAACTCTACGTGCGGCCGATGTTCTGGCCGACCAAGGGCGGCAAGGGCCCGATCTCGATCGACGGCGATTCCTGCCAGTTCGCGCTCTGCGTCTACATCTCGCCGATGCGCGCCGGTACGCCGCTCAGCCTCGGCCTCTGCCACAGCATCCGCCGGCCGACGCAGGAGAGCGCGCCGACCAACGCCAAGGCAAGCTGCCTCTATCCCAACTCCTCGCGCGGTGCGGCGGAGATGCAGAAGCGCGGCTTCGACAACGGCATCGTCCTCGATGCCCTGGGCAATGTCGCCGAGACCTGCAGTTCCAACGTCTTCCTGGCCAAAGGCGGCACGGTGGTGACACCGATCCCCAACGGCACCTTCCTGGCCGGTGTCACGCGCCACCGCACCATCGAGTTGTTGCGCTCGGCCGGCGTGAAAGTGGACGAGCGCACCGTCACGACTGCCGACCTGGACGACGCCGACGAGATCTTCACCACCGGCAATGCCGGCAAGGTGCAGCCGGTCAGCCGCTACGAAAGCCGCGACCTGCAGCCCGGCCCGATCGCTCGTCAGGCGCATGACCTCTACATGACCTATGCTCGGACGCAGCGGGTGATCTAAGGAGGCTTCGGCCTTCGTATACCGGGCGATGACAAGGACCTCGCTGCGGGAACGACTCGCCCTCCAGATCTGCATTTCACTCGCCGCGGCTCCAGCGGTCGTGGGCGGATTGTGGGACGTCGTGGACGGCATCGATGCGGCGAGCCCATGGGCGGGCAATCACTATCGCTACATCGGCGGCTTGCTGCTGGCGATCGGGTTGGGCTTCTGGAGCACGGTGCCCAACATCGAAGGCAAGACCTCGCGCCTGCGGCTGCTCGCATCGCTGGTCTTCGTCGGCGGTCTCTGCCGCCTGCTCGGACTGGCGCTGGGCGATCCGCTGACCCTTGCCATCCTCGCGGCACTGGTCCTGGAGCTCGTGATGGCGCCGCTGCTTTGCCTGTGGCAGGCGCGCGTGGCTGGAGCCTACACTCCCGCCCAGACGCTCACCGAGCGCGGAGGAAGACCATGGCCATCCAGATGGCAGTCGAGCGCGAGCGCCGACTGAAGATCCGGGGCGACGAGCTCTACTTTACTGCCTATGGCGAGGAGACCGGCGGCGCCTACCTGCTGCTCGAACTGCATGTCTCGCCGGGCGGCGGCCCGCCCACCCATCTGCATCACGACGACGCCGAATCCTTCGTCGTCCTCGAAGGCAGATTCCGCATCCAGCAGGGCGAGGTGATCCGCGACGTCGGGCCGGGCGCCTTCGTCTACGGCCAGCGCGGCGTGCCGCACGGCTTCACCAACATCGGCGACAAGGTCGGACGCCTGCTGGTGATCGACGCGCCGCCCCGGATCGAGGGCTACTTCCGCGCCCTGGCCGCCCACTGCGCCGCCGACACGCTGACCCACGCCGTACAGCAGGACCTCTACCGGCAATACAACATGGAATGGGTCGGGCCCAACGTGGGCCAGTCGGGCGCCGTCCCGTCCCCCTAAATCTCACGGCGAATATCCCCAGGAGCGTCGGGATTGTCAGATTTCCGCCCCATTTGAAACCGTAACTGGCCTCAGAGGGCCCGCATGCTTGGGCCCGAAACAGCCAAGGGGATTTTCGCATGCGTAGGTACATTGCTCTGGGCATCATCCTCTTCAGCGCGACTGCTTGCGGCGACACCTGGGGCCAGCGCGCGGTCACCGGCGGCGGGATCGGCGCCGGCACGGGTGCACTGATCGGCGTGGCGACCGGCTTCAACCCGCTGGCCGGCGCCCTGATCGGCGGCGCAGCCGGCGCCGGCATCGGCGCGGCAACGACGCCACGTCGCTAACCCGGACGGAACCAAACCCCGCCTCGAGCGTTGGTCATAGTTGCGCCACACAGATTGGCGACGCTTAAGCTCATCGAGGGAGAGTCACGTCATGAGCAAATACATCGTTCTCGCTGCGATCCTGGTGGGTGCGACCGCTTGCGGCGACACCTGGGGCCAGCGCGCGGTGACCGGCGGCGGGATCGGCGCCGGCACGGGCGCCGTGATCGGTGCCGTGACGCCGCTGGGCATTCTGCCGGGTGCCCTGATCGGCGGCGCGGTCGGCGCCGGCATGGGTGCTGCGACCACGCCCAAGCAGTAGGTCGCGCCTCAATTCACCACGTCTCTTTCCACGGCCTGAGATCCATCTCGAAGGTCCAGGCCGAGCGCGGCTGGCGGTGGAGCTGCCAGTAGGCCTCGGCGATGTGGTCGGGATTGAGGATGGCGTCGGGGCCGGCGTTGTAGCGCTCGGGGAAATTGGCCTTGATCCATTCGGTATCGATCGCGCCATCGATCACGACGTGGGCGACATGGATGTTCTGCGGATCGAGTTCGCGCGCCAGGGATTGCGCGAGTGCGCGCACCGCGTGCTTGCCGCCGGCAAACGCCGAGAAGCCGCGGCCGCCGCGCAAGCTCGCCGTGGCGCCGGTGAACAGCATGGTGCCCTTCCCGCGCGGCACCATCGCCTTGGCCGCCTCGCGCGCCGTCAGGAAACCCGCGAAAGCCGTCATCTCCCAGACCTTGCGGTAGACGCGGCTCGTTGTGTCGCGAATGTCGAAGCGGACATTGCCGCCGATATTGAAGACGAAGACCTCGATCTCGCCGATCTCGGTCTCGATCGCGCGGAACAGTTTGACGACCTGGTCCTCGTCGCGGGCGTCCGAGCCGAAGGGATGGACCTTACCGCCTTCCGACGTGATTTGCGCCACCAGGTGCGCGAGCTTGTCAGCAGTGCGGCGCGTCACCACGGCGGTGTAGCCCTCGCGCGCAAAACGACGGGCGATCGCCCCGCCCGTCGCGTCGCCGGCGCCGATCACGACGCAGACCTTGCCCTTGGCCATTGGGCTTCTCCTTCCCGGCCACTCTGTCGGCGGGAAGGAGAAGCCTCAAGGGAGATTAAGTCATGGCCGCCTGAGCGGAGGCGGGACGGACAAGATCGAGCGTGTGCCGCGCGCGCAACTCGGCCGTCGTGAGCCCCTGGCCATTGGGACGCCAACCCGGCGGTCCGAACATGTAGTTCCAGACTTCGGAGAGCGAGCGCGCCGAACGGAGGTCCTTCAACAGTCCGATCCACGGGCCGAGGTTGACGACGAACGGATTGCGCGAGGAGGTGACCGGCGAGACCAGACCGTAGTCGCAGGGCACGTCGGCCTTCTCCTCGACGTAGGTGCCGAACAGCCGGTCGAACACGATCAGCACGCCGCCGAAATTGGCGTCGAGATATTCCGGATTGCGCGCGTGATGGACGCGATGGTTGGACGGTGTGTTGAACACATATTCGATCCAGCCCAGCTTGGGGATCCAGTCGGCATGCAGCCAGAACTGGTAGAGCAGGTTCAGGACCAGCGCCGACAGCACGATCTCCGGCTTGAACCCCAGCAGCACCAGCGGCGTGAAGAACAGCGTCGTGCCGGTGAGCTTGCCGAACCAGCCGAGCCGGTAGGCGGCGGAGAGATTGAGCTGGTTGGGCGAATGGTGCACCGAGTGCGCCGCCCAGAACCAGCGCGAGGTGTGACTGACCCGGTGATACCAGTAGTAGAAGAATTCCAGGCCGACGAAGAGCAGCAGCACCGAGCCGACATTGTCGAGCGACTGGGTGAAGAAGCGGTACTGCCAGGCCCAGGCCAGCCACGGCGCCACCAGCGCGAGCGGAATGAACGCCAGCAGGCGGCGACCGATCAGGTCGACCAGCGAGCAGGCCCACGCCTTCCAGTCGTAGCCTTCCGGGCGCGTACGTGACAGCCACACGCCCTCGGCGAGTGCAGCGACGAACACGATCGGCACGACGGCGAGATAAATGGCGGCAAGTTCATTCATGGCCGGCCTCCTCGATTGCGTGCAGCCAATATATGAGCGATGCTCATGTTCTGTTACTCGCCTTTGCCGCTCCGGAGTCGCCTTGGTGAAGCCGCGCCAACCCGTTGAAATAAAACGCAGAACTCCCCGGCAAACGCGCTCGGCGGAGACCATGACGGCGATTCTGGAAGGCGCGGCTCAGATTCTCGAGGCAGGCGGGCTTGCCGCCTTCACCACCAACGCAGTGGCCGAACGCGCCGGCGTCAGCATCGGCACGCTCTATCAATACTTCGCCAACAAGAACGCGCTGATCCGTACGCTGGCCGAACGCGAGTTGCAGGCAGCGCTGGTCGACGTGGCGCGCGCGCTGCGCGGCGAGATCGATCCCTCGATCGAAGGTCGCGTGCGCGCCATGGTGCGGGCCATGATCCATGCCTTCCGAGGCCGCCAGCGCGCCCGCAAGGCGGTGATGCAGGCGGTGCTGGCGCAAGGCGCGGCCATAGAGTTCCTGACTCCCGTCGTGGCCTTCATTGCCCAGGTCGGCGCGCGCGTCGGTCACGGACCGCAGCCCGTGTTCGCCGAACTCAACCAGGTGCAGATCTTCGTACTGTCGCGCGCCTTGATGGGCGCGGTCCGCGCTGCCGTACTGGAGGAGCAACCGCTCCTGCGCAGCCGCGGATTCGAGGACGAGGTGGTGCGCCTGGTGATGGCTTATCTGGGTGCGATCACCGAGGCGACGCCTCGGGCCTGACGGCCTAAGCCAGCTTCCATTGCACCAGCGTGAAGGGAGGCTTGGCGTCGTCGTGCGGTTCGAACACCGCCTCGACCTCGGCGCCGATCCGCACCTGCTGTTTGGGATCGCCTAAAAGGTTGCCCAACATGCGCACACTGCCGGCATCAGGCAGCTCAACCAGGACGACGATATAGGGACCGTGGTCCTTCAGCGCCGGATGGACCGGATGCCACGGCCTCTCCCAGCTATAGATGCGGCCCTTGCCCGACACCTTGTGCCAGTCGAGGTCGAACGACAGGCACTTGTGACAGATCCATTCCGGCCCCCACTGGAAGGTGCGGCAGTCCTTGCAGCGCTGGACCAACAGCTCGCCGCGCCGCGTGGCGTCCCAGTATGGCTTGTCGAGGGCGTCATTCTCGGGCACCGGAATCGGCAATCCGCTCGGCAGGTAGCTCCCCGTGGCGCTCATAGCGTCGCCTCCGAGCCCAGGATCATGCTGGAGACCGGCGTCACCATCGGGCCGGAGATCACCATCGAGACCTCGGCGTCTGGTACCTGCGCGGTCGATTGCCCGCGCAGCTGCCGCACCGCCTCGATCTGCAGCTCCAGCCCGTGCATGTAGCATTCCGCGAGATTGCCGCCAGACGTGTTGAGCGGCAGCTTGCCCTTGGGGGCCGTCAGGTTCTCCGGCGTCAGGAACTCGTTGGCTTGCCCGGCCGTGAAGAAGCCGTGCTCGACCAGGCTCATCAGCACGCCGCCGGTGAAGTTCTCGTAGCTCTGCACCACGTCGACGTCCTTCGGCTTGAGGCCGGCCATGTCGTAGAGCTGCGGCGCCACCGAGGTGAAGCTCGAAGTGGCGTAGAGCGGTGCGTTGTGCACCCGCGCGCCGTTGCGATGCTCGGAACCCTGCGCCGAGCCCAGCAGGTAGGCCGGCTTGTGCTTCAGGTCGCGAGCCTCCTCGGCCGGCACCACGATCAGCGCGGCGGCGCCGTCATTCTCCTGGCAGCAGTCGAACAGCCGCCACGGCTCGACGATCCAGCGCGACGCGTCATAGGCTTCGGCGGTCAACGGCCTGCCGTGCATGACGGCGCGCGGGTTGGCCTGGGCGTGATGGTACGAGGCAAGCGCGATCGCGCGCTGGGCCGACGGTGCGATCCTGTTCTCGTGGAGGAAGCGCATGGCGCGCATGGCATAGCGCTGCGCCGGCGACATCACCCCGTAGGGCGCGTTGAAAGCGTTCTCACCCGAGGCGCTGCCGCCCGGCGGTGCGGCGCCAAAGCGCTGGAACTGACCTTGCGCCAGCGCACGGAACACCACGACGCAATTGGCCATGCCGCAGGCCACCGCCGCCGCGGCATTGCCCACCGCCGCCGATCCACCGCCACCACCGCCGCCCCAGTTCATGTTGGAGAAGCGCAGCGCTGGCAGGCCGAGCGCCGCGGCAAGCCGCGACGGGTCGTTGCGGTCGTTCGAGTAGGACGCGAAGCCGTCGATCTTGCGTGGGTCGATCCCCGCGTCCTTGGTCGCCGCCAGGATCGCCTGCAGCGCCAGCTTGAACTCGGAGACCGGCGATTTGCCGTGCCTGTAGTAGGGCGTCTCGCCGACGCCCACGACCGCGACCTTGCCGCGGAGGGTACGCCCGCTCATTGCCGGTAACGCTGCGGCACCTCGAGCCCCAGGAAGCGGGCGCAATTCAGTCCCAGCACCTTGGCGCGTGTGTCGTCGGAGAGCTGGCCCATGGTGCGCTCGATGGCTTCCGCCGAATGCGGCCAGGTGCCCTCGTGGTGCGGATAGTCATTGGCCCACATGAAGTTGCCGGCCAGCCCATGACTGTCGGCGAGGTCGAGCCCGGCCTTGTCCTCCTGAAAGGACGAGAAGCCGTGCGCGCGGTAATAGTCGCTCGGCAGGTTCTTGAGCTTGGGCCGCACCCAGAAGTGATGCTTCTTGTAGGCCTCGTCCATGGCCTCGAGCAGCCACGGCACCCAGCCGATGCCGGCCTCGATGGTGGCGAAGCGGATTTTCGGGAACCGCTCGAGCACGCCCGAGGCGCAGAGATTGGCCACCGGTTCGATGGTGGGCGACAGAGAGTGCGACACGTAGTTCACCACCGCGCCGCCATTGCCGCGCGCGGCGCGCGGATCGCGGCCGGTCGAGACATGGAAGGTGATCGGCAGGCCGGCGTCCTGGACCGACGCCCACAGCGGATCGAAGTGCGGCAGGTTGTAGTTGACGTGATTGCTGTCATGGCCGCCCCAGATCGGCTTGCAGGGCAGCGTCAGGCACTTGAAGCCGAGTTTCGCCAGGCGCTGGACCTCGGCGATCGAGCCTTCGAGATCGCCGGTGGCGATCGAGCCGGCCGGGATCATCCGGTCCTGGTGCATGCCGAACTGCTCCCAGGCCCAGTCGTTCCACACCCGGCATTGTGCCATGGCGAATTGCGAGTCGGGCGTGGCCCACATCGCCAGCCCCTTGTTGGGGAAGATCAGCTCGACGTCGATGCCGTCGCGATCGTGGTCGGCCAGCCGGCCGAGCGGCTCGGCGCCGGCCTTGTTGCGCGCCATGTCCTCGCCTTCCAGGGTCGACAACCGCAGCCGGTCGGGACGATAGCCTTCGCAGTAGCGCCACTGCACTCCGTCCTTGTCGGTCACCACGCGCGGCAGGCGCTCGTGATATTTCTTGTCCATGCGCTCGAACCACAGGTTGGCCGGCTCGTTGGCATGGCCATCGGCCGAGACCATGAAGTATTTCTTCGCCGCGTCCGGCCGCGCGCTGCGCTGCCAGCCGGCGGCGCCGGGTGTGTCGAGACGCCAAAGGTTCGGCGCATTGACTTCAATCTTGGGAGCGACCTGGTTCATCGTTTCCTCCTCTTCGACACATCATCGGCCTCGGGCCGTTCTTCAATTTCGCGTTCGAGGGTCTCCAGCACGCGCTCGCAGGTCTCGAGGTCGGCCAGCGGCACGCCGGCCAGCAGGCGGGCCTGGACGGCGCCGCCCACCTTGGCGGCGCGCACCGCCAGCTCGCGGCCGGGCCGCGTGAGATGGATGCCGCGCGCGCGCCGGTCGCTCTCGTCCTCGCGGCGCTCGATCAGGCCTCGGCGCTCGAGATTGTCGAGCAGGCGGACCAGCGACGGTCCCTCGATCGACAGCGCGGTCGCCAGCTCCTTCTGCCGCACGCCGTCGCCCAGCCGCCGGAGGTAGACCAGCGGCCGCCACGTCGCCTCGGTGAGGCCAAGCAAGCGCAACTCGGCGTCGACGGCCTGGCGCAGGCGGCGGGAAATGCGGGCGACGAGGAAGCCGAAAGCGGTGTGTTTGGACGGCGGCATAGGCGGAAAGATAGGACGCTATGCATCTAATTGGCAAGCGGTCTCAGCCGGACACCTCCCGGATGGCGCGCCAGACGCGCTCAGGGCTGGCCGGCATGTCGATATGGCTGACGCCCAAATCGGCCAGCGCGTCGACCACCGCATTGATGATGACGCCCAGCGCCGGCGTGATGCCGCCCTCGCCGCCGCCGCGAAAGCCCAGCGGATGGTTGGTCGACGGCACTTCACTCAGCGCCGTGACGAAGGCGGGAAAATCGTCGGCGTGTGGCATGGAGTAGTCCATGAACGAGCCCGACAGGAGCTGGCCGTCCTCGCGGTAGTAGCAGCGTTCCATCAGCGCCTGGCCCGCGCCCTGGGCGATGCCGCCGTGGGTCTGGCCGTGCAGGATCAGCGGGTTCACCGCGCGGCCGACGTCGTCGATCGTGGTGTAGCGCTCGATCCGCACCACGCCGGTCTCGGCATCGACCTCGACCTCGCAGACATGCCAGCCGTAGGGATAGGAGCCGACCCGGCTGTCGACGTTGGCCTGGTCGGCGAGCGGGCCGTAGCGCCCCGCGAGCGCAAACAGGTCGATGCCGCGGTCGGTGCCCTTGATGGTAAAGCGGCCGTCGGCGAAGGCGATGTCGGCGGCATCGGCTTCCAGCAGCTGCGCCGCGAGCAGCGTGCCCTTGGTAATGATGCCCTGGGAAGCCTGGTGAATGGTGGTCGCGGCCAGCCTGATCGAGCGGCCGGAGTGCGAGCCGCCGCCCACCGACACGCGGTCGGTGTCGTCGCTCACGATGCGCACGCGATCGGGCGGCACGCCCAGCCATTCGGCGGCAAGCTGGGCAAAGCTCGTGGCATGGCCCTGCCCGGCCGACAGCGTGCCGATCACTATTTCGACAGTGCCCTCCGCCAGCACCGTGACTTCGGCACGTTCGTTCGCTGCACCGCTCTGCGACTCGATATAGCCGCCAAGTCCGACGCCGCGGCAGAGCCCGCGCGTCTGCGAATACCGGCGGCGGTCCTCGTAGCCGTTCCAGTCGGCGAGCTTCAGCACCGCGTCGAGCGTGCCCAAATAGTCGCCGGTGTCGTATGTCACGCCGAACGCATTGCGATGCGGCATCGACCTGATCAGGTTGCGGCGACGCAGCTCGATCCTGTCGAAGCCATGCGCGCGGGCGGCCATGTCGATCAGCCGTTCGATCACGAACATCGTCTCGGGCCGGCCGGCGCTGCGATAGGGCGCGGTCGAAGGCGTGTTGCTGAGCACGCCGCGCGCACGGGCCACCGCCGGCATGTCGTAAAGGCTGGTCATGAGCTGCGTGCCCTTGGTGAGCGGCACGAAGGACGCGGTGTAGGCGCCGAGATCGCTGATGCTTGTCGCATGGAGGCCGACGAAGGCTCCGTCGGCGGCAAGCGCCAGTTCCGATTCGATGCGGAAGTCGCGGCCGGCATAGTCGCTGAGGAACGCCTCCTGGCGTTCGCAGGTCCATTTCACCGGCCGGCCGACCTTGCGCGAGGCCCAGCAGACCAGCGCGAACTCGGGATAGAAGAAGTTGCGGGTGCCGAAGTTGCCGCCGACCTCGCGGGCGATCACGCGCACGCGCTCGGCCTCGATGCCGAGGATGATCGCCAATTCCTTCTTGGGCCGCACGATGGCGCCGCCGCCGGCATATAAGGTGTAGCGCCCGCTTTCGGCATCGTAGTGGCCGAGTGCGGCGCGCGGCTCCATCGGCACGCCGGTCACGCGCGGGATAGTGGTCTCGAGCCTCACGACATGCTCGGCCTTGGCAAAACCCGCGCGGGTCGCGGCCGGATTGCCGACCCTTGCATCGACCGCGATGTCGTCGATCGGCGGCAAGTTCTCGTACAGAACATCGATCGCCTCGGCGGCATCCCTGGCGAGCGCCACCGAGGTGGCCACGACGAATGCCACACCTTCGCCCACGAAGCGGGCAGTGTCGGTTGCCAGAATCATCGGCCGTTCGACGAGATGCGGCGAGCCGTCGAGGTTGTCGAGCCTTATGTCGGGCGGACTCATCGCCGCCGGGATGTGCGGCACGGGCTTGAGGCCTTCGGCCACGACGTCGGCACCCGTCAGTACCGCCAGCACACCCGGCATCGCGCGCGCCGCCGTCCGCTCGATCGAAACGATGCGAGCGTGGGCGTGCGGCGAGCGCAGCACGACGGCAAAGACCTGTCCCGGCAAAGTGAAATCGTCGCTGTAGCAGCCGCCGCCCATCAGCAGCCGGCCGTCCTCCAGCCGCGGCAGCGGCGCGCCGATGCCGCCTTTCGCCATGCTCTAGAACGCCCTCGGCAGCCGCACGCCCAGCAGCACGCTGAACTCGCGCGCCAGGTCGCAGCTGATACGCGCGTGCACCTTACCCTGCTTGTCGAAGAAGCGGCCGCTCGGTTCGACCGGGAACGGACCCTCATGCCAGATGCCGGGATGGATGTAGATGCCGAAGCTGCCGTCCGACCAGAAGGCGACGAAATCCTCGGGCTTCACGTCGTCGCCGGGTGGCGCCGCCGGCACGACGAAGGGCCTGCCGTCGATTGGCCAGAAGAACTGCCCGCCGTCGGGATGGTAGTTGCAATGCCACAGCAGCACGCGATCCTCGCTCTGCGCCACACCCGCCCGCATCGTCTCCGGCGGATCGCGAAAACCGATGACATAGTGGCCGCCGACCGCCTCGTTGCGGCCGATCAACTCGTTGCCCTGCCATTCGCAGGCGAAGGTACCCTCGGTGGTGCCGCCTTCGTTGCCGGTGCCCGCGTCGAGCTTGCGCCAGCCCGGCGCCGGCCAGGTCGCGATCTCGATGCGATGCGTCTTGGGATCGCGCACGATCTCGCCGAAGCCCTTCAGGCTGACGCGGCTGGCGCGCACCAGGGGCACGTCGTGGATGCGCATGCCGGCGGGGATGTCGGGATTGAGGTAGTCCACAACGCCGCGCCTGCTACGCAGCCTTGCCGAGATCTTCGCCGGCCAACGCGCGTTCGATCAGGCGCACGACGTTGTCGCGACCGAACAGCTTGATGAAGGCGCCCATGCGCGGACCCTGCTCGCTGCCCAGCAACACCTCGTAGAGCGCCTTGAACCACTGGCGCAGCTCTTCTTTGGCGAAGTGGCGCTTGCCTGCCTCATAAACCTCGTTCTGGATGAACTCCGCGCTCTCGCTCTCGGGAATCCGGCGCAAGGTGTCGGCGAGATCCTTCAGCGCCGCGCGTTCCTTTTCCGTGGGCAGGCGGAACTTCTTCGAGGACTTCACGAAATCCTGGTAGTAGGCGACCGCGCCTGCGAGCAGGCGATCGAGATAGGGCGCCGTCTCGGGCGTAGCGCCCGGCACATAGCGGCGCAGGTACTGCCACAGCACGTCCTTGTCCTCGGTGTTGGCGACACCGGCAAGATTGAGCAGCATGCCGAAGCTGACGCCGCTGGCATGATGGTCGACCGGCTTGCCGTCGTGGATGTGGAAAGCGGGATTCTCGAGCGTCCGCGCCGGCTCCTCGACGCCAAGCTTCTCGACTGACGCGAGATAATCGTCGATGGCGCGCGGGATCACGTCGAAATAGAGCCGCTTGGCGCGGCGCGGCTGCTGCTGCATGTAGAGCGCCAGCGATTCGGGCGGCGCATAGCGCAGCCAGTCCTCGACCGACAGGCCATTGCCCTTGGACTTGGAGATCTTGCGGCCCCGCTCGTCGAGGAAGAGCTCGTAGTTGAAACCCTCGGGCGCGCGGCCGCCCAGGATCTTCACGATCTTGGCGGAGAGCTCGGCCGAGGGAATGAGATCCTTGCCGTACATCTCGTAGTCGACGTCGAGAGCGAACCAGCGGCCGGCCCAGTCGGCTTTCCACTGCAGCTTGACGTTGCCGCCCGTGACAGGCGTCTCGACAAGGGAGCCATCCTCGTCGCGATAGACGATGGTGCCCGCCTTCTCGTCGATGCGCACGACCGGCACCTGCAGCACGCGGCCGGTCTTGGGCGAGACCGGCAGGAAGACCGAGTAGGTCTGCTGGCGCTCCTCACCCAGGGTCGGCAGCATGACGGCCTGCACCTCGTCGTAATGCTGCAGCATCGTCAGCAGCATCCTGTCGAAGCGGCCGGACTTGTACCAATCGGTGGCCGACTGGAACTCGTACTCGAAGCCGAAGGAATCGAGGAAGGCGCGCAGCCGCGCATTGTTGGCCGCACCGAAGCTCGGATACTCGTTGCTGAACGGCCCCTGTCCAAATGGATTTGGCACCGAGGTCAGCGGCTTGCCGAGATGAGCCGCCAGCATTTCCTTGTTGGGCACGTTGTCGGGCACCTTGCGCAGCCCGTCCATGTCGTCGGAAAAGCAGAACAGCTTCGACGGGACGTCGCTCAGCCGCGCGAAGGCCTGGCGCACCATGGTGGTGCGCACAACCTCGCCGAACGTGCCGATATGCGGCAGGCCCGACGGGCCGTAACCGGTCTCGAACAGCACATAGCCTTTCGCCGGCGTCTTGCCGCCGGTGCGGGCGACGAGCTTGCGGGCTTCTTCAAAGGGCCACGCGCGTGCGGCTTCGGCGAGGGAACGATCGATCTGGGACATTGAGTTGGCCAAACTAGGTACGGCGGGCAATTGCGTCAATTGCGGAGACTATTGTCGTCCGCAGCGGAGTAACCTCCGCCTCGAGCGCAGCGAAGGACCTAGCGCCGGGTCCAAAGGCGTGCTGTGGAAAGGGCGTGAGATCCTTCGCTTCGCTCAGGATGACAGATTCGGCATGAACCGTACCCCGCTCACGCTCGCCCTTGGCGGCCTGCTGGCGATGGCCGCCGGCATCGGCGTCGGCCGTTTCGTCTACACGCCGATCCTGCCGCCGATGGTCGAGGCGCTGCAGCTCAGCAAGAGCGCGGCCGGCCTGATCGCCTCGGCGAATTTCGTCGGCTACCTCGTGGGCGCCCTGGTCGCCGCGGTGCATCTGCCCGGCGCGCGCCGCACCTGGCTGCTGGCGGCGCTCGCATTGAATGCGCTCTGCCTCGCCGCCATGGGCCTCGCGACGGCGCTGCCGCTGATCCTGCTGTTGCGGCTGGGGGCGGGCATCGCTTCGGCCTTCGCACTGATCTTCAGCTCCGCTTTGGTGCTCGACCGCCTGGCGCGGGCCGGCCGCGGCGGCCTCTCGGCGGTGCATTTCGCCGGAGTCGGCATCGGCATCGCCGTATCGGCTGCACTGGTGGCGACGCTCGGTGACTGGCGCACCATGTGGTTCGCCAGTGCAGCCCTCGCTCTCGTGGCCGGCATCGCAGTCGCCGCCCTGGTGCCGGCCGAGGAAACGGCGGCGCAGGCCAATACGAGCCCGCCGGCAGCGAGACTTACGCCACGGTTCGTTGCCCTGCTCGCCGCCTACGGACTGTTTGGCTTCGGCTACGTCATCACCGCCACTTTCATCGTGGCGATGGTGCGCGAGTCCCCGGCGATCGCAGCCCTCGAACCCGCGATCTGGGTGATCGTGGGCCTCGCTGCCGCGCCGTCGGTGGCGCTGTGGGGCGGACTCGCCCGGCGCGTCGGCATCCTGAGAGGCTTCGCGCTGGCCGCAATAGTCGAAGCGGCGGGCGTGGCGGCGAGCGTGCTGTGGCTCACGCCTGCCAGCATCATCCTGGCCGCGGTCTTCCTCGGCGGCACCTTCATGGGACTGACTGCGCTCGGCCTGATCGCCGCGCGCGAAGCGGGTGGCGGCGATCCAAGGCGGCGCATCGCCCTGATGACGGCGGTGTTCAGCGCCGGCCAGATCGTCGGACCCGCCTTCGCGGGCTATCTCTACGATCGGACCGGCAGCCTCGTCGGCCCGTCGTGGTGCGCAGCCGCTGGTCTGGTCGTAGCGGCGGGTCTGGCGTTGGCGGCCGGCGCTCATCGCCGCTGAAGCGCCGGCACGGTCAGCGCCTCCTGCGCCGCCCGCAGGCCCGAGGCATAGGCGCCGCCCACGCGAGCAGCCCACACCGGATCGGTCGCTTCGCCGGCGAAGAAGACGCGGTCGTGATGGGGCCGCGCCAGCACCGCGCGCTTGTCGGCGTGACCCGGTCGCGCCGCCGACCAGGCACCGCGCGCGAACGGGTCGAGGCCCCAGCGCGTGGTGAAGGAGCGCGCCAGCGCGCCTCGCAGGTCGTTGCCGTAGATATCGGCCAGGGCCGACACCGCGAAGGCCACGGCCGGACCGCTGCCCTGCTCCTCGAGTTGCTTGCCATGCGCGCCGCCCAGGAAACAGATCGCGGCCTCGCGGTTGGCGGGCCGCACCACGGCATCGAAGGCATGCTCGGCCTTGGTCAGCGCCGTCACGTTGGTGCCGGGCGCGGCATCGATCACCTGGCGCGTGAACAGGATCGCCACCTTGTTGTAGGAGGCCATCGGCAGCTGGGCGATCGCCTCCTTCTTGGCGGCGGTGAGCTGCGGCGCGAAGCCCAACAGTCCGGTCGCCAGCACGCCGGTCGGCACGGTGACGATGCAGGCCTTGGCGCGCACCTGGCCTGCTGTGGTTTCGATCGCGATCTCGCTGCCCGTCGAATCGATCCGCACGGCGCGGGTGCCGAGCTTCACCGGCACCTTGGCGCCCCAGCGCGCGATCAGCGCGCCCAGCCCCTCGGCCACGGCATATTGAGGGTCGGTGTCGGGCTGGCGCGTGAAGTCGCGCGCCGACAGGTCGATGTTCTCGACGCCGGCTTCGAGCGGACCCACCATCGCATAGGCCAGCCGTTCGAGCCGATCCTGCGGCACCAACAGCTTGCCGACCGGCACGTCGGGCAGCAGCTTCAGCACCTCGGCGATCTTGTGCGCCGCCGCGGCCGAGATCTTCTCCAGCCGCGCATAGTTGTCCTTGTTGAGCTCGTTGCCCGCGAGAAAGATCCGCTGGCGCTCGCGGTCGGCCAGGGGCTTGGCGTTCATGTCGCGCAGGATCGCCATGGCGGGATTGCTCTTGCCCGCCTCGATCCATTGCGCGCCGTGGTCGAAGGGAAAACCGAGCGTCGCCTGCTCGGTAAGAGCCCGCCCGCCGATGCGCTCGCGCGCCTCGATCACCAAAACGCTCTTGCCCGCCGCCATCAGCGCCCGCGCCGCAGCGAGGCCCGCGACGCCGGCGCCGATGATAGCAACGTCGGGGTTGGTGGGCCGCTGCGCGTGGGCGGGCAGGCCGACGGCGGTGCCAAGGGCTGTGAGAAAGACTCGCCGACCGAACGTCATTCGGTTGTTGTCATCCTGAGCGCGGCGAAGGATCTCATCCCTGCCGCAGAGAACTGCTGTGGAATTGGCGCTAGGTCCTTCGCTTCGCTCGAGGCGGGGATTACCCCGCCGCCGACGACAGATTTGCTTCCATGTCTCATTGCAACCGCATTGTATGCTATCGGGCTGTTGATGACTCCGTCCGGCACCTGGCCCGCCCTGATCGCGACCGCGCGTGGGGCCTTGTGGCGTGCGGCCGACGGCACTGCCGTCGAACGGATCGGCGCGCCGGAGGCGGCATTGCGCGCCGCCGGGTCGCTGCCGCTAGTCTGCCACGCGCCGGCGGTGGCGGCGCGGCTGGGGCTCGACAATCTGCCGGCGCGCGACCTCCTGGAACTCTATGCCTTCGTGCGGCCGGCGACCTTCTGTCTCCCCACCCCGCGGGGCCTCGCCGAAGCGCTCGATCTGGCGTGCGACGACGAACTCGGCTGCCTGCCCGAGATTGCCAAAGCGCTGCTCGCCGAGCTGGAGGATATGGCAGCGCTGGCCTCGCCCGACCTCAAGGACACCGCGCTGGCCATGGCGCGCGGCCAGTGGGCGTGGGGCGATGCGGTGCTGTCGGCACTCGGTATCGACGCCCCGGCCGCCAAGAAGCTGCGCGCCGGCGCCGGGCTCGATGTCTGGAAGAGCCTGCCGCAGTGGGAGGAGCCGCCGCCCGCCCCGCCGCCGGGCAGCGAGCCCGTCGATTCCCGCGAGGCGCGTCTGAGGCTCGCGCAACTGGTCTCGGCCGGACCCAACCTGGCCGAGGCGCGGCCGACGCAAAGCGACTACGCCTCGGCGGCATCGGAGGCCTTCGCGCCGCGCGAGAAAGAAGACAAGCCCAACGTCGTGCTGGTCGAGGCCGGCACCGGCGTCGGCAAGACCCTGGGCTATGTCGCGCCCGCCTCGCTGTGGGCGGAGAAGAACGGCGCGCCGGTGTGGATCGCCACCTATACCCGCAACCTGCAGCGCCAGATCGACAACGAGCTCGACCGGCTGCATCGAGACAGTGCCGAGAAGCGCCGCCGCGTGGTCATCCGCAAGGGCCGCGAGAACTATCTCTGCCTGCTGAATTTCCAGGAGGCAGTGAGCCGCGCTGGCTTGCAGCCCGAGAACGCCGTCGGCCTCGGTCTGCTGGCGCGCTGGGCGCTGGCCAGCCGCGACGGCGACATGATCGGAGGCGATCTGCCGGCCTGGCTGCTCGATCTGATCGGCCGCTTCCGCATCACGCGGCTGGCCGACCGCCGCGGCGAGTGCATCTATTCGGCCTGCGAGCATTACCGCAAATGCTTCGTCGAGCGCACGATCCGCCGGGCACGCACCGCCGACATCGTGATCACCAACCACGCGCTGGTCATGGTGCAGGCCGCCATGGGCGGACTCGACGACGCTACGCGCCCCCTGCGTTATGTGTTCGACGAGGGCCATCACCTGTTCGACGCCGCCGACGGCGCGTTCGGCGCGCATTTGAGCGGCGTCGAAGCCTCGGACCTGCGGCGCTGGCTGCTGGGCGCCGAAGGACGCCGCGGCAGCCGCGCCCGTGGGCTGGAACGCCGCGTCCAGGATCTCATCGGCGAGGATGTCGAAGCGCAATCGGCGCTGCGCCGCCTGCTCGATCTGGCGCAACGCCTGCCCTCGACCAACTGGCAGACGCGGCTGGCCGACGGCACCGTCCTGGGCCCGGCCGAGGAATTCCTGGCCCTCGTCCGCCAGCAGGTGCGCGCCCGCGCCGCAACCGAGGACCAGGGCTTCGGCCAGGAATGCGACATCCGCCCGCTCAACCCCGGCCTGATCGAGGCGGCCGACCAGCTCGCCCAATTGTTCGAGCAGATGCTGGTGCCCGTCCGGCGGCTCCGCGCCGCCCTCAAGACCAAGCTCGAGACCGAGGCCGACAAGCTCGACTCCGGCCAGCGCGGCCGCATCGAGGGCGTGGCGCGCTCGCTCGCCAATCGCTGCGAGCTGACCCTCGAAGCCTGGCGCACCATGCTGCGCGGCCTGCACAACGACGCCGACGCCGCGTTCGTCGACTGGTTTGCGATCGAGCGCAGCCAGAACCGCGAGACCGACGTCGGCATGTACCGCCACTATCTCGATCCGACCGAACCGTTCATCAACTCGGTGATCAAGCCGTCGCACGGCGCGATCATCACCTCGGCGACCCTGCGCGATTCGCTCGGCCTCCCCGCCCCGGCCAACGACGAGGCCGAGAGTGCGCTGGCCGACTGGAGTTCCGCCGAGGCGCGCACCGGCACCAAACATCTGCTGGCGCCGGCGATGCGCGCCGCCATGGCCTCACCGTTCGACTACGCCACCTCGACCAAGGTGCTGATCGTGCGCGACGTCAAGCGCGACGACAGCGACCAGGTGGCGGCGGCCTACCGCGAGCTGTTCCTGGCCTCGGGCGGCGGCGCGCTCGGCCTGTTCACCGCCATCGGCCGACTGCGCGCCGTCCACCAGCGCATTGCGCCGGCGCTGGAGGAAGCCGGCCTGCCGCTTTACGCCCAGCATGTCGGCGGCATGGATGCCGCGACCCTGGTCGATATCTTCCGCGCCGAGGAGCATTCCTGCCTGCTCGGCACCGACGCGGTGCGCGACGGCGTCGACGTGCCCGGCCGCTCGCTGCGCCTGATCGTGTTCGACCGCGTGCCCTGGCCGCGCCCCGACATCCTGCACCGCGCCCGCAAGGCTGCGTGGAAGGCCAACATGACGGGCGGCGGCGCCGGTGCCGCCAATGCCTACGACGACATGCTGGCGCGGCTGCGACTGAAGCAGGCCTACGGAAGATTGATCCGCCGCGCCGACGATCGCGGCGTGTTCGTCATGCTCGACTCCCGCCTGCCGACACGGCTGCTGGGCGCGTTTCCGGCGGGCGTCTCGATCGAGCGTGTGGGGCTGGCCGAGGCGGTGGCCTCGGTGCGGAGCTTCCTCGGCGAGACCTGAGGCCCTGGACGAACGTCCAAAGTGTCCAGATCTGTCTGGACACCTCCGATGCCGATGGCATCAGCCTCTTAGGCGATTCGTTCAGAACCCAGCCACACCCCTCGCGCAGTCTTGTTACAACCTGGGACGGGGACTGGTACTTCGCCCCCGCATAAAGCGCGGGACGAATGTCCCGACCGTCCCGGCTTGTCGGGGCGGTTCCGATGTCGATGGCATAACGCTTTTAGGCCATTCGTCCCGAATCCCGCCACACCCCCCACGCAGTATTTTTACAGCCCGTGGCCGAAATGCACGCCTGGGCCGATCCGCAAATCGCTGGTCGCGCGACGCCATCGCCGAGGCACAGCGGATGCCGCACGCCCTGTCGGGTATGGTCGGGCTGGTGGGCTTATCGCCGGGCGGCGGCAAAGGACCAGATCGCAGCATGTGACGCCGGCGGGCGCGTAGTTCCTGTGTCTGGGGCTACCGCATCTCAGTGGATTCCGGCTCTCGCCATCGCCAGCAGCCTGAGGCGATGGGAACATGCCGGGCGCGGCGCCGTTCATTTGGCATGATCAAGATCAAGCACACCTCCAAGACCAACGACGGCCAGAACCAGGCCGCCAGCGCCCAGTCGACCAAGCAGATCGCCAAGAACGCCGTCCGCGGCGGTCCCAAGGATGTGAAGAAGGACAAGCATGTCGGCGTCGGGCGGGGGCAGAAGGGCTAGGCTTCTTCCCCGCCGCGCGCCTTTTTGTTTCTCCGTAAGTGCGAATTGTCACCGCTCTATTGGCCCGTTTCTGCATATCTGCCCGTACATCTGAATGACACTCCGCCCAAGCCGCGACGGTTGGAGTATAGTTGCACCGCGACGCGTCCACTTTCCGGCGGAGGCGACATGACCAGCGACGCACGGTGCGATGTCCTGATCGTCGAGGACAGCGCCATCCAATGCAACGAAATGGCGGAGTACCTCCGCCACGCCGGTCTCGCCGTCGCGACGGCCTATGACGCCAGGACTGCGCTGGCCCACGCCCAGGCGCTCGAGCCGCCGGTGCTGGTGCTCGACTATAATCTTCCCGACATGAACGGCGTCCAGCTCGCCGAAGCGCTGCGCGCGCTGCTGCCGTCGGCCGCCATCCTCATGATGTCGGGACGCATCGATGGCCTGAGCGAGGAGACCCTGCAGGCGCTGGGCATCACCGTGTTCCTGAACAAGCCAGTGCCGCTCGGGCCGCTGCGCAACGCGGTGCTGCGGCTGGCCCGGCCCAGCCGGACCGCCAAGGAGGCGCCGGAGCGCAAGCCGGGCTGGCTCTCGGCCGGCCTCGGCGGCACCCGGCGCTAGTGCCGATTTCGGTTGACCAGAATCAGATCTTTTTGCTGGGAGCGCGCCACTCCAGTGGCGCATCTTTCTTCGGTTTTCGACGCTGCATGAGCGCCACTCGCGGCGGAGTAACCTCCGTCTTGGTGGCGCGCCCCCAGAAATGAGTTGAGGGGGAACTACCGGGGGCTGATCATGACAACGAGCGAACTTGCGGCGGCGTCCCGGTCGGGAGGGCCGAATTTCGTCGAACTGCTGCGGTCGTTCCCCGGCCAGGCGCGGCTGGCGCTGGGCACGCGCGGCGTGCTGTGGGCCACCCTGGCCGGCGCGATCGGCTTGGCCTGCTGCATCGTGGCTTTCGCCGACATCGCGCTGTCGCTGCACCGTTCCGATGTCGACCCGCAGCGCCGCAAGGCGCGCGACGTGCTGGCGCTCGACAATTCGAGCCGCCTGCTGATGCGCAGCCTGCTCGCCACTTCCGCCGCCGGTTCGCGCGCCAGCGCGGCGGCCGTTGCCGGCGAGCCGTGGCTCAATTTCACGACGTCGCTCAAGACCCTGTGCACCGACTTCGACGTGCCGCCGCAGACCCGGCTGGCCGGCGCCTGCAAGGGCCAGCAGGCGTTCGTTGAGCGGGTCGGCGCGGAGATCCGCAGCTTCACCGCCGAGAACCGGCCGATCAATCCCCTCGTGGTGCGCGAGCTGCTGGCGCTGCGCGACGACATCAGCGAGCTCAGCCTGGCCGCGACCCGTGAGGCCGACATCATGATCGGCGGGCTGGTCGACGACTATTCCGAGGCGCTGCTGGTGCTGACGCTCAGCACCACCGGCTTCGTCTGCGCCGGGCTCGTTCTGATCATGCTGGTCGGCCGCACGTCGATGGATTACCACGCGCAATGGCGGCGCGCGGCGCAGGCGGCCACCGAGGCCGGCGCCTCGCGCGACCTCCTGAGCGAGGTCATCGAGGCGCTGCCGGCCGGCGTCGTGGTCTACGACAAGGACGAACGCCTGATGATGTTCAATTCGGTGGCCAAGAGTCTCACGCCGGCGCTGCGCGAACCCGGCGCGGTCGGCAAGACCTACTCGATGCTGGCGCACGATTCGGCGCGGCGGCTCGAGGCAGCCGGCCAGGGGCCGCAGCCGGTCGAGGACTGGATCGAGCGCTTCCGCAACAAGAACATCGAGCGCCAGCGCCAGGCCGAGGACGGGCGCTGGTTCGACTGGTCGGAAAAGGGCACGGCCAGCGGGCTGACCGTCGGGCTTCGGGTCGACGTCACCGACATCAAGCGGCACGAGCTGGCGCTCGAGCAGGCGCATGCCGAGCAGGAGCAGGCGAGGGTCGAGTACCAGGCGCTGGTCGATTCGATGGCCGACGTGGCCTACCGGCTCGACGTCAAGACGGGCAAGTTCATCTTCGTCAACGCCGCCTGCCAGGAGTTGTTCGGCCTGCCGCCCGAGAAATTCATCGGCACGCACTTCCTCAAGCTCATAGCGCCCGAGTCGCAGGACCGGGTGCGGCGCACCACCACCCGCGAGTACGATCCAACCGACCCCGGCACCTTCGACCGCTTCAGCATGATCGGCGCAGGCGGAGCGGTACGGACTGTCGAGGTCCGGGCTCGGCGGCGGATCGACGAGCACGGGCGGCTGATCAGCACCGGCGTGATCCGCGACGTCGAGGAGCACATGCAGCTCGAACGGCGGCTCGACCTGGAAATGACCCGGCTGCGCTCGGTCGTCGAATCCGGCGGCGCCCTGATCGTCCTGGTCGACCGGGCGCTCAACATCGTGATGGTCAACTCGGGCTTCACGACCTTCACCGGCATCGCCGAGGCCGATGCCGTCGGCCGGCCGCTGCAGGAGGTCATGGCCTGTCCGCTCGACCCCAAGCGCACCAAGCGCTCGCGCTTTGCGCTGAAGATGCGCGACCCTGCCGGCCGCGAGCGGCTGATCGCCGTGACGGCCACTCCGGCGACCGATGCCAGCGGCGCGGTGAGTAGCATCGTGCTGCTGGGCGTCGACGACACCGAACGCCGCGAAGCCGAGCAGGGCCTGTACAACGCCGAGCGCTTCGCCACCGTGGGCGAAATGGCCGCCACCGTGGCGCACGAGATCAGCCAGCCGCTGCAGGTCATCAACATCGCCTGCGCCTCGGCGGTCGACAAGCTTGCCATTGCGGCACAGCGGCACGGCGGACCCGAGCTGGAATTCGTGCAGAACAGACTCGAACGCATCACCCAGCAAGTCGACCAGGCCAGCCGCATCATCGGCGACCTGCGCGCCTACGTGCGCGGCACGGCGTCCGAAACACCCGAGCCTTTCGATCCGAGCGCGGCGATACGCCGGGCGGTCGATCTCACCGACCATGGCGTGCGCGAGGCCGGCATGGAACTGTCGGAGCGCGTCGACGGTACGTTGCCCGCGGTGCTGGGCGACGTCGGCCGCCTGGAGCAGGTGCTGGTCAACCTGATAAACAATGCGCGCGATGCCGGCGGGCCGAGCATCTCGATCGCCACCGACACGGTGCAGGAGTCCGGCCGCAATTTCGTGCGGATTGCCGTCGAGGATGCCGGGCCCGGCATCGCCGCCGACATCCTGCCGCGGCTGTTCCATTCCTTCGTCACCACCAAGCCGCGCGGCCAGGGCACCGGGCTGGGGTTGCGCATCTGCCGCCGCATCCTCGAAGAGATGGGCGGCCGCATTGCTGCCAGCAACCGCGCCGAAGGCGGCGCCCGGTTCGAGATAATGCTGCCGGCGCGGTAAGGCTCCCGCCCCCTCCGCCCTCGTAAGACGAGGCACCTCCCCCGAAGACGGGGGAGGAAAGGCTTTGCCTCCCCCGTCTTCGGGGGAGGTGTCGGCGTCTTCGCCGACGGAGGGGTCAGGGCATCACTTAAACTTCGGCATGACCTCTTCACACAACAGCTTGAGCGCCGTCATCACCCGCTCGTGGGGAATGAGGCTGCCCGGATTGAGCTCGGCCAGGATGCCGTCGAGGCCGAGCGTGGCCTGGATCTCCTGCAGCCGGGCGACCACCGAACCGGGCGTGCCAACGATCATGCGCTCGCGCAGCACCTCTTCGTAGTCGATCGACAGCATCTTCTGGCCGCGCTCCGCGCGGTTCTCGATCGCCCGCGTGCCCGAGGCGCCAGCGGACTGGGCCAGGCGATCGCCGATGGTGCGCAGCAAATGCATGATGCTGTCGCGCGGCTCCTCGCGCGCCGCCTCCTCGGTCTTGGCGACATAAACCGGCACGCGGAGAAAGACCTGCCCGCGGCCGGCATGGCCCGCTGCCTTCCAGGCGTCGCGATAGGCCTTCACATTGGGCGCCAGTTCGGAAAGATTGCCGACGCGGGCGGCAACGAAGATCGCATGGCCCATGGCGCCGACCTCGACATAGGTATCGGGGCTGGCGGCAGCGACCCGGATCTCCGGCCACGGCGTCTGCAACGGCTTGGGCGACAGCCGGACATCGTCGTAGGCGTAGTATTTGCCCTTGTGGCTGAAACGCTCCTCGGTGAAGGCGCGCTTGACGATCTCGAGCGTCTCGGCGAAGCGCTCGCGGCTTTCGCCGTAATCGACGCCGTAGGTCTTGTAGGTATGGGCGAAGCCCGAGCGACCGACGCCGAAAATGAGACGGCCGCTGCTCAGCTGGTCGATGGTCGCGACCTCCTCGGCGAGCCTGAGCGGATGGCAGAGCGGCAGTACCTGGACGGCGGTGCCGATCTTCATGCGCTGGGTGCGCTGGGCGATGGCGGCGGCCAGGATCAGCGGCGAGGCCAGCACCGAGCGCTCGGGCGCAAAATGCAGCTCGGCCAGCCACATGGCATCGAGCCCCCAGCGCTCCGCCGCATCGACCTGGTCGAAGGAATTGGCGAAGGACTGCGCCGCGCTTTCGCCCGGCAGCGTCTGAAACTCGTGGAACATGCCGAATTCCATCGGCCAAGCTTAGTACGCGGGAGGGGCGGGGCACAGGGGCTACTGCGACCCTTTCGGCTTGGTCCGCCGGACAGCCTCAGAACGTCGCTCGCCAAGTGCAAAGTGTCGTCAGATTGTCGACGTTGAATGCCCGCTGGGTCATGTCTCCAGTGATACGATAATTGTTGCCGGCGTTGGTGAATTCGCCGCTGTCGAACCTTCCCTGCGCATCGGTGCGCGCCGTCCTCCAGGCGCCCCCGAGGCTGACCTGGATCATGGTGCGATAGACCCGGATGCCGTAGTTGAAATTGGAGCCGCAGCGGGAGAGCCCGCTCGTCTTGGTGGCGTTGACGTTCTTTTGCTCGAGGATCTTGTTGTCATCGGCCGGCTGAGCCGGTCGCGCAGACGAAGCGGGCGGGGCGACGGCGGCGGCCTTTCGCTTGGCCTCCTCGTCGGCCTTTTTCTTTTCCTCCTCGACCTTCTTCTGCTCGTCGTCGAACCTGCCGACCGCTGCAGCCGCGGCGCGCAGCAGCGCCGTCTGCTGCGCGGCAGCGAGGAAGCCGGTCGGCGGCTCGTTGCGCGTCTTCTGCCAGGCCGCGATCATCTCGCGCGAACGCGGCCCGAAGGTGCCGTCGGTGCCGCGCGTGTCGAAGCCGAGCGAGGTGAGCGCAACCTGCAGGCGCTGGCGGTCGGGCGTGGCCAGCCGCAACGTGCCCTCGGTGGCCTCCGCCGCCTTCTTCTGCGCCGCCAGCTCGGCCTCGGCGCTTTGCTTGGCGGCAAGCTCGGTCCTCTGCCTGGTGTCGGCTTCGAGCTTTTGGCGCGCTTCGTCGTCGGCCTTGCGCTTGACTGCCTCCGCTGTGGCCCGCTGCGCTGCATCGGCGTCGGCTTTCTGGCGTTCCGCCTGCGCCTTGGCCAAAGCCTCATCGGCCTGCTTCTTGGCGGCGGCCTCCGCCTCGGCCTTCTTTTGCGCGTCGACCTCGGCCTGGCGCAGCGCCGCCATCTCGACCTCGGCCTTGCGCTGGGCAGCCTCCTCGGCGGCGCGGGCCGCGGCGGCATCGACCTGGTCGCGCTGGCCTGAGTCGCGGGTCCGGCGCGCCTCGATCTCGGCCTTGAGCCTGGCCAGCTCGTCCTCCGCCTTCTGCCGCTGCTGGCGCGCCGATTGAAGCTCGGCATCGGCCCGCCGCTTGGCTTCGGCCTCGGCCGCGGCCTTGCCCGCGGCGTCCTCCTCGAGGCGCTTCTTCTCGAGGGCGAGCGCATCGGCCTTGCGCCGTTCTTCCAGTGCCGTCGTCAGTTCTTCCGCCGTGAGTTTCTGGAGGGCGGTGTCGACCGAAGCTGGTCGGCCCAGCATCGCGATGTAGCCACCGGCGCCGGCCAGCGCCACCAGCGCGATCGCCAGCCCCAGCCACAAGGCACGTAGGCGGCGCCGGTCGGCGTGGTTGCGGCCGAGCGGCGCCTCGTTCGGGAGCGGTGTGCTCTCGACGCGCGGCTGGACCGAGGGCGCAACGGGCAGCGGGGCCGAGGAGGGCTGCGCCCAAGGGGCTGGTTCGAGCGGAGCGGGCCGCGCGTCGGCCAGCACGGCGGTCACCGCATCCGACGGCGCCGAGCCCGAGCGCGAAAAGATCCGCCGCCAGCCGGCGATGCTCTGCGGCCGGTCGGAGACGCGCACCGCCATGCCGGCATCGATGCCGCGCAGCAGGTCGGGAGGGAAGCCGCTGAGCTGCATGCGGCTGAGCGGCTGGTAGGTATCCTCGAGCATGCGGTCGAAGGCCGACGGCGGCACCGTGCCGGTGACCGCATGGTAGATCGTGGCCGACACGCCATAGATGTCGGTCCACGGTCCCTGCCTGGCCGAGGTGAATTGCTCGGCCGCGGCGTAGCCCGGCGTGAAGATCGCCGTCATCGCGCCGGTGCGCGTGGCCACGGCCGAGCGTGAGGCGCCAAAGTCGATCAGTGTCGGCGCGCCCCGCTCATCGACGATGATATTGGCCGGCTTGATGTCGCGGTGGAGGAATCCGATGGCGTGGACCTGTTCGAGCCCGTCGAGCAGAGGCTGCAACAGGTGCTCGACGCCGGCGGGCGGCAGGTGGCCTTCGCGCTTCAGGCGCTGCTCGAGCGTCTCGCCGTGGGCCAGCGCCATGACCGTATAGGCCGTGCCGTTGTCCTCGAGGAAGTCGAAGACGCGCACGATCGAGGGCGCGTTCGCAAGCTTGGCCAACGTGCGCGCCTCCTCCAGGAAGCGCTCGCGGCCCCAGACGAATTCCGCGGCATGCTCGGTCGAGCGCGGCACGACGTAGGTGCCGTCTTCGCGCAGCGCCAACGAGGTCGGCAAGAACTCCTTGATCGCGACGTCGCGGTCGAGCTGGGTGTCGCGGGCGCGATAAGTGATCCCGAAGTTGCCCTGGCCCAGCACCGAAAGCAGTTCGTAGGCGCGCAGCCGGGTGCCCGGCGGCAGCACGCCGCGCGGCTCGCCCGCCTTGACGACCACCGGCTTGGATTCGGTATCGGATACCAAACGTCCGGCCCCCTGCTCCGCCGACCTGTAACCTTACGTATCGCCAGGAACGCCGTCCATGGCGGAGACCTGCTGGCTCGCGACCCGAGGCAGGGTCATGATGGCGACCAGCGATGTCGTCCAAGAAAGTCCTGATCGCCGGCGCCACCGGGCTGGTCGGCTATGCCGCGATGAAGCATTTTGCGGGCGAGCCGGACTGCGAGACGATCGCCGTCTCGCGCCGTCGGCCCGACGCTACTTACGGCGCGCGCTGGCTGGCGCTCGATCTTGGCGACGCAGCGGCGTGCGCGGCGGCAGCGCCGGAATTCGCAGGCGTCACCCACCTCGTCTATGCCGCACTCTACGAGCGACCCGGGCTGGTCGCGGGCTGGCGAGAGGACGAGCAGATTCGCACCAACGAGGCGATGCTGCGGAACTTGTTCGGTCCCCTCGAACGAGCAGCACCGGGTCTGCGGCACGTGGTGCTGCTACAGGGCACCAAGGCCTATGGCGTGCATGTCCGGCCGCTCAGCGTACCGGCGCGCGAGAACCGCTCGGAGATGCACGAGCAGCCGAACTTCTACTGGAACCAGGAGCGCTATCTGCGTGCCGCCCAGGCGCGGAAGGCAACGGGCAAGGCGTGGAGCTGGTCGATCCTGCGGCCGGTGCTGATCGTGGGCGATTCGGTGGGCAGCGCGATGAACGTGATCCCGGCACTCGGCGTCTACGCGGCGTTGCAGCGCGCGAGAGGCGTCAACACGCTCGCCTTCCCCGGCGGCGCGGGCCGCGTCGCCCAGGCAGTCGATGCCGACCTGCTGGCGCGTTGTATCGCCTGGTCGGGCGAGGCCGAGGCCGCGCGCAACGAGATCTTCAACGTCACCAACGGCGACGTGTTCGTGTGGCCCAACGTCTGGCCGGCCATTGCCGAGGCGCTGGGCATGCTGCCGGGCGATCCGGTGCCGCTGTCGCTCGACCGCGAGATCCGGCCGCGCGAGGCCGAGTGGGCCCAGCTCCGCGCCCGGTACGGGCTGAGGTCCGGTACGCTCCGGGAATTCGTCGGCCTGTCATTCGAGTACGCCGATTACACGATGGGCTACGGCCGCGACCGGCCGGGTCCGGCGGCGCTGGTCTCGACCATCAAGCTGCAGCAGGCCGGCTTCCACGAGGTCATGGACACCGAGGCGATGTTCGCCAAATGCTTCGCCGCGATGCAGACAAAGAGGCTGCTGCCGCCGCCGTGAAAAAGCGGGCCCGGTGCCCGCGATCCGAAGATCGCCGACACCGGGCCCGTGGACGCCCCCTCGAACTGACTGACGCTACTACTTGAAGCTGTCGGCGATGCTCTTGAAGCCGGTCTGGGTCTTCTCGCCGATATTGGCGATCTCGGAAGTGCGGTCGACAAAGCGTTGCGCCGACTCGGGCACCCTGTAGCCCAGGATCTCCTCCGGCAGCTTGATCTTGAAGCCGCTGGTCATCACGACGTAGACCACACCGACGAGCGACAGCTTGAGCGCCCAACCCAGTAGAAACTTCATTCGAACGAATCCCTCAAAGAATGCCGCGGAGGATAGTTTCGCAGGGGCCGCGAATACAAAGGGCGATTCGTATCAATTGTTGTCTCGCGCGCCATGGAGAAGGCATGCGTTCACGCGCTGGCGCGCGCAAAGCTTCGCCGGACATGATCGGCAAGGTCGCGCGCGGCGGGGCTGAGGCCGGGCGGGACGTAGAGGTTGATGCGGAATTCGGGCAGCGCCGGCAGGCGGGCCTCGCGGCCCAGAATCTCGAAACGCTCGGGCACCGAGGAGCGCAGCAGCGGCGCCACGGCCAGCCCCGCTTCGAGCACGGCATAGACCGGCTCGAGCCGGCTCACCTCGCAAACCGCACGCCAGTCGCGCCGTGCCTTGCCCAGCGCCTCGATCGCCACGGGGCGGAAGACGCAGGTCGGCGCACCCAACGACACCGGCAGCGGGTCTTTCAGATGCGCATCGCCGCCCGCCACGCCGACCCAGACCAGGCGATCGGTGCGCAGCGTCTCGCCGTGCCGGCCGCACTCGGCTTCGGTGGTGAGCGCGATATCGACGCCACCGGACTTCAATTGTTCGCGCACGATCCTGGAATCCTCGCACACCAGGCTGACGTGCACCCTTGGCTGCGCCTTGGCGAAGCCGCGCAGAATGGCCGGCACGAAGCTGCCGATGATGTCGTAGGGCACACCGAAGCGAACCTCGCCCTCGAACGGCGGCGTGCGCATCGAGGCCAGAAGCTCGTCGTTCTGCGCCACCAGCCGGCGCGCTTGCGCCAGCAATCGCTCGCCGGCCGGCGCGAGCGCCAGTCCGCGGCCCTGGCGCTCGAACAGCCGGCAGTCGAGCGCCTCCTCCAACCGCTTGATCTGCTGGCTCGCCGCCGCCTGGCTCATGTTGAGCGCCGAGGCCGCCCGCGTGACGCCGCCGCTTTCGACCACGGTGAGGAAAGTGCGCAGGAGATCAATCATAACTATTACCGAACGGTTATATCCAAAATATTCGATATTCTTATAAGGCAAATTGGCCATCATGTCCGCATGCAGAGCAAGCTTTCCGGCCTTTGGCTGCCCCTGATCACGCCGTTCAAGGATGGCGCGGTCGACTTTTCAAGCTACGAGCGGCTGGTCGAGCACCTCATCGCCAAGGGCGTCGATGGGCTGTTCCCCCTCGGCACCACGGGCGAGGCCCCGGCGCTCGACGATGACGAGAGCGAGGCATTGATCGAGCGGACGTTGGTGGTGGCGGCGGGTCGCGTGCCGTTGTTCGCGGGCGTCGGCGGCAATGCCACGCACAAGGTCGAGAAGACCCTCAAGCGTCTGGAGCGGCTGCCGTTCGAGGGTATCGTCTCGGTCTGCCCCTATTACAACCGGCCTAGCCAGGACGGGATGATCGCCCACTTCCGCAGGCTCGCCGCCGCCACCGACCGCGACGTGGTGATCTACAACATCCCCTATCGAACCTCGGTGAACCTTCTCAACGACTCGCTGCTTGAACTCGCCGAAGTGCCCAACATCGTGGGCGTGAAGGACAGTTCCGGATCGATCGCCCAGTCGCTCGAGCTGCTTCAGCGCAAGCCGGCAGGCTTCGCCGTGCTGACCGGCGAGGACGCGCTCTATTTGACCATGATGGCAAATGGCGCCGATGGCGGCATCCTGGCCGCCAGCCATCTCATGACCGAGCGATTCGTCGAGGTCGGAAGGCGCTTCGCCACCAACGACGTGTCGGGCGCGCGCGCCGCCTGGGCATCGCTCGCGTCCCTCGTGCCAATGCTGTTCGGCGAGGCCAATCCGATGCCGATCAAATACTGCCTGTGGCGCCAGGGCCTGATCGCCTCGCCTGAATGCCGCCTGCCGCTGACGAAAATCTCCGACGGCCTCGCGCGCCGCCTCGACAGGTCCCTCGCTACGCTCGGGATGACGGCTGTGCCGTCACCTTCAGCAGATCGCGGATCTCCGTCAGCAGCGCGACTTCCTTGGTCGGCGGAGCGGGCGGCGGCGGGGCGGCCTCCTCCTGCTTGATGAGCCGGTTCATGGCCCGGATCACCAGGAACAGCACGAAAGCGATGATGATGAAATTGACCGACACGGTGATGAAGGTGCCGTAGCCCAGCGTGGCGCCGGCCTTCTTGGCGGCGTCGTAGGTCGGCGCCTGGTTCGCAGCCTGCGTGAGGCCAAAAAAGTAGTTGGTAAAATCGAGCCCGCCGAAGATCCGGCCGATCACCGGCATGATCATGTCGCTGACCAACGAGTCGATGATCTTGCCGAAGGCCGCGCCGATGATCACGCCAATGGCGAGATCCATGACGTTGCCGCGCATCGCGAATTTCTTGAATTCCTGGAGCATCGTCCTCTCCCTCTGTGGCCCTGGGCAAAATAGCCGATGACGGACGGCGGCAGCTTTGCCACAAAGTTGCCGTAAAACATTAAGAATTTGACATAAGACCCTAATTTAAAATAATGTTTTCTGTCCCACAGAGAGGCCGCACCAACCCTTCGAAGCGGCCCAGGAGAAGTTCCGATGCGTCTTTTGCTCACCAGCTTCGCGGCGGTGGTCGCGGTCGCCTTTGCCGCTCCGTCGTTCGCCCAGGATACCCCGGCCGCGCCGACCCCGGCTGCCAAGCCCAAGCCCGGCACGACCGCCTACTGCAACACGCTGAAGACCCCGACGTCGCGCAGCGCCTGCCTGAAGAGGGTGCACGCCCAGGCGACCCCCAAGGCGACGCCCGTTCCCAAGGCCAAGCCCAAGAAGCTCGATGCGCCTTCGGCCACGCCCAAGTCCGACAACTCGGCCCATCTCGCGCCGCCGGGCACATCCCCCAGCCCGCCGCAGACCATCAGCGTGCCGCCGCTGCCGCAGAAGACCATCTGACGGCCGTCGGCCGTCACCCCGAGCGCAGTCGAAGGGTCTCTTCAACTGCGTCTCCGAAAAAATAGGCCCCTCGACTGCGCTTCGCTCCGCTCGGGGTGACGAGTAATATGCGCTCTCCATCCATGGGAGAGCGAACATGCCTGGTCATTCCGCCGCCCTGATTTCGACCGAAGAACTGGCGCGCCGCATGGGCGCGCCCGCCCTGCGCGTCTTCGACTGCACGACCTACCTGAGGCCGCGGCCGGAGGGCGGCTATAACGCCGAAAGCGGCCGCGCCAACTACGACAAGGGCCACGTCCCCGGCGCCGCCTTCCTCGATCTTGGCGCCGAGCTGTCCGATCCGCTCTCGAAGCTCCGATTCACCCTGCCGCCGCTCGGCGAGCTGACCAAGGCCTTCGCCGCCAAGGGGATCGGCCACGGCACCTTCGTGGTGCTCTACAGCCACGCCTCGCCGGTCTGGGCCACGCGCATCTGGTGGATGCTGCGCGCGATCGGTTTCGACGATGCCGCGATCCTCGACGGCGGGCTCGACAAGTGGAAGGCCGAGAACCGCCCGCTGGAGACCGAGCCCGCGACCTATCCGCCCGCTACGCTGACCCTGCGCGGCCGGCCGGAGATCTTCGTCGACAAGAACGACATCAAATCGGCAATCGGCAGGAAGGACACACTCACCCTGAACGCGCTGAGCCTTGACCAGCACAAGGGCACTGGCGGTGTCGTCTATGGCCGCGCCGGCCGCATTGCCGGTTCGTCCTGCGTGCCGGCGGCCAGCCTGTTCGGCGTCGACAAGACGCTGAAGCCGATCGCCGAGCTGCGGGCTGCCTTCGAGGGCGTCGGCACGGCGCCGGACAAGCGCGTGCTGGTCTACTGCGGCGGCGGCATTGCCGCCTCGCTCGATGCATTTGTGCTGACGGCGCTGCTCGGGCACAAGAATGTCTCGGTGTACGACAACTCCATGCAGGAATGGTCGAACGATGCCAGCCTGCCGATGGAAGTTGGATAAGGAGGAGAAATGCCCGCCTACATCATCGTCGAAGTCGAGACGACCGACGAGGCCCTGATGGCCGAATACCGCAAGCACACGCCGGGCGCGATCGCCAAGTTCGGCGGCAAGTTCATCGTCCGCGGCGGCAAGACCAGGACACTGGAGGGTGGCTGGACGCCGCCGCGAGTCGTCGTGCTGGAGTTTCCCGACTACGAAGCGGCTGAAAAATTCTACTACTCGGAGCACTACAAGCCGATCCTCGCCATGCGCCTGAAGGCCGGCAAGTCCAAAGCAATCCTGGTCGACGGCCATAATGGCTGAGCTCGCTGCCTATCGGGCGGTCGGGACTCTCTACAATGCGCTGATGACGTCGCTGGTGCTGGGCCTCATCACCCGGCGTGGCGAGGACACGGCACGCGACTACGTGTTCGGCCACTTCCGCCGCCAGCATCTTGAGAAGTTCCTGCCTGGCCTGCAGAAGCTGGGGCTCGCCGGCGAGCCGCCGGCGCCGGCCTGCGCGCTCTATCACTATCACTCCAACGCGCTGGGCGGCGTGAAGACCGGCTACCTGCGCGAGAGCGACCGGAAGGCCTGGGTGCGCTATCCGCCGCCGCGCTGGATCTGGCGCGGCACGGCGATCGCCGCCGTGCCGTCGAGCGTTTCGGCCGCAATGCTGCACGGCTGGCACGGCCATAACGGCGTGTCGTTGGGAAAACCGGGGCTCGGCTTCGTCTGCACCGGCATGACGGTTGACGGCATGCCGGGGCTGGAAGGCTATTACATCGAGCACGACCGGCCCCTGAAGGAAGACGAGCGCGTGCGCTTCGCCTACGGCACGGAGGAAATGCCCAGGGTCGACTGGAACGCGCAGCCCAAGCTGGAAACCGCCAACTGGCCCGAAGAACGGCAGCTGCGTACCTTCCGCGCCTATGCATTGGAGTATCTGCGCACCATGCTGCCGACCCTGCAGGAGCTTCTGGGGCCGGCCGATGCCTCAAAAGAGCTGGGCCGCGTGGCGCGCCTGGTCGGGCTGCAGTTCCACGAGGAGACGGCGCGCGACATGGGCCTGCCGACCGACGTCGAGCGCGGCGACATCCAGAGCGCCCGGGACTTCGCGCGGTGGCTATCGGCGATCCTGAAGGCTAGTGGCGAGGAGATCGAGACTTCGGAGCGCGACGGCGCCGTCGTCGTGACGGCCAACGGCTGGCGCGCTGTGCGCGAACTCGCGCTGGCCGATCCGCTAAAGGCCTTCGATGCCTGGAACGAACTGTGGCTCGGCGCCGCCGCGGCGCATGACCGGTTCCTGAAGGTTCAGACGACGCGCGCGTTGGGCGAGCGCGGCTGGTCGATCGCCTGGCGTATCGCACCAAGATAGCCAGCCGGCAATCTGCGGCCGCCGATCGTTTCGCCGAGTTCGACCAAGGGCAGCCAGCGCACGTCGAGATGCTCGTGGCTCGGGGTCGCTTCCGCCGGCCCGCTCAGCTCACAGACATAGGCCACGATCTTCACAAAGCGCTGCGGCAGCACCTCGAACAGGTGTTCATCGAGCAGCGCGCCGACCTCGACGTCTAGCCCCGCTTCTTCGCGCACTTCGCGCTTCAGTGCCGCGCGATGATCCTCGCTGGGATCGGGCCGGCCACCCGGCAGGTCCCATTCGCCGCGCTCGTTCAGGAGCAGCAGCACGCTTCCCTGGTGCAGCAGGACTCCCTTCACCGAGACAGGCGGCGTGCTCATGCTTGGACCATAGCGCAAAGAGAAGGGCCGGGGATCGCTCCCCGGCCCTCTCCAATTATCTGTCGTGACCGGACTTAGAAGTCCATGTCGCCGCCGCCCATGCCACCACCCGGCGGCATGCCCATCGGGGCCTTCTTCTCAGGCCTCTCGGCGACCATGGCTTCGGTCGTCACCAGCAGGCCCGCCACCGAAGAGGCGTCCTGCAGGGCGGTGCGCACGACCTTCACCGGATCGATGATGCCGGCCTTGATCATGTCGACATACTCACCCTTCTGGGCGTCGAAGCCGTAGTTGGTGTCCTTCTGGTCGAGCATCTTGCCCGCCACCACCGCGCCGTCGAAGCCGGCGTTCTCGGCGATCTGGCGGACCGGCGACTGCAGCGCGCGGCGCACGATCTCGATACCGACCTTCTGGTCGTCATTGGCCGAGCGCAGTCTGTCGAGCGAACGGATCGCGTAGAGCAGTGCGGCGCCGCCACCGGCGACGACACCCTCTTCGACGGCCGCCTTGGTGGCGTGCATGGCGTCGTCAACGCGGTCCTTCTTCTCCTTGACCTCGATCTCGGTGGCGCCGCCGACCTTGATGATCGCCACGCCGCCCGCCAGCTTGGCCAGGCGCTCCTGGAGCTTCTCCTTGTCGTAGTCCGAGGTCGTCTCCTCGATCTGCGCCCGGATCTGGGTGCAGCGCGCGGTGAGGTCGCCCTTCTTGCCGCCGCCGTCGACGATCGTGGTGTTTTCCTTCTCGACGATGACCTTCTTGGCCTTGCCGAGCATGTCGAGCGTGACGTTTTCGAGCTTGATGCCGAGGTCCTCGGAGATCAGCTGACCGCCCGTGAGGATCGCCATGTCCTCGAGCATCGCCTTGCGGCGATCGCCGAAGCCCGGCGCCTTGACGGCCGCGATCTTGAGACCGCCGCGCAGCTTGTTGACGACCAAGGTGGCCAGAGCCTCGCCCTCGACGTCTTCGGCGACGATCAGCAGCGGCTTGCCCGACTGCACGACCGCCTCGAGCACCGGCAGCATCGCCTGCAGGCCCGAGAGCTTCTTCTCGAACAGCAGGATGTACGGCGAGTCGAGCTCGGCGATCATCTTGTCGGCGTTGGTGATGAAGTACGGCGA
>CAMDCE010000041.1 GCA_945889625.1 Asaia bogorensis
AGGACGTGGGCAGCCGCCTGGAGCGGGTCTACGGCCTGATGGAGAACGAGATCGGCGTGCTCGAGGTCGAGAAGAAGATCCGCGGCCGCGTCAAGAAGCAGATGGAGAAGACCCAGCGCGAGTACTACCTGAATGAGCAGATGAAGGCCATTCAGCGCGAGCTCGGCGAAGGCGACGAGGGCGCCGACGAGATCGCG
Source organism: Asaia bogorensis (assembly GCA_945889625.1). Classification (GTDB taxonomy): domain Bacteria; phylum Pseudomonadota; class Alphaproteobacteria; order Reyranellales; family Reyranellaceae; genus Reyranella. The sequence goes on from CAMDCE010000041.1 coordinate 198, forward strand.
GAGCTCGAGGAGAAGATCTCCCGTCTGAAGCTGTCCAAGGAAGCCCGGACCAAGGCCGAAGGCGAGCTGAAGAAGCTGCGCAACATGAGCCCCATGTCGGCGGAAGCCACGGTCGTGCGCAACTACCTCGACTGGCTGCTCAACATTCCGTGGGGCAAGTCCAAGAAGGTGCGGGCCGACATCCATGTGGCCGAGCAGGTCCTAGATACGGACCACTATGGCCTCGAGAAGGTCAAGGAGCGCATCCTGGAGTATCTGGCGGTCCAGCAGCGGACCAAGAAGATCCGCGGTCCGATCCTGTGCCTGGTCGGCCCTCCGGGCGTCGGCAAGACCTCGCTCGGCAAGTCGATCGCCAAGGCGACGGGGCGCAACTTCGTGCGCATGTCGCTGGGCGGCGTGCGCGACGAGGCCGAGATCCGCGGCCATCGCCGGACCTACATCGGCTCGCTGCCGGGAAAGGTCATCCAGAGCATGAAGAAGGCGAAGTCGTCCAATCCGCTCTTCCTGTTCGATGAGATCGACAAGCTCGGCGCGGATTTCCGCGGCGACCCGTCATCGGCGTTGCTCGAGGTGCTCGACCCCGAGCAGAATTCGACGTTCAACGATCACTACCTCGAGGTCGACTACGACCTGTCGAACGTGATGTTCATCACCACGGCGAACTCACTGCGCATGGCGCAGCCGCTGATGGACCGCATGGAGATCATCCGGCTGGCCGGCTACACCGAGGACGAAAAGGTGGCGATTGCCCGCAAGCACCTGATCATCAAGCAGATCGAGGCGAACGGCCTGAAGGAAGGCGAGCTCGACATCCAGGACGATGCCGTGCGCGACCTCGTGCGCTACTACACGCGCGAGGCGGGCGTGCGCAATCTCGAGCGTGAGATCGCCAACCTGGCGCGCAAGGCGGTCAAGGACATCCTGATGAAGGGTAGCGCCAAGGTGAAGATCGGGCGCAAGAACCTCGAGAAGTTCGCTGGCGTCCGGCGCTTTCGTTACGGCGAAGCCGAGCTCGAGGATCTGGTCGGCATCACCACGGGCCTGGCATGGACCGAGGTCGGCGGTGAACTGCTGCAGGTCGAGGCGGTGCTGGTACCGGGCCGCGGCCGCATGAGCGTCACCGGCAAGCTGGGCGATGTCATGCAGGAGTCGGTGCAGGCGGCCAACGCCTATGTCCGCTCCCGAGCCAACGTGTTCGGCATCAAGCCGAACATCTTCGAGAAGCGCGACATCCACATCCACGTGCCGGAAGGTGCAACACCCAAGGACGGCCCGTCCGCCGGCGTGGCGATGGTGACGTCGATCGTCTCGGCGCTGACCGGCGTCGCGGTGCGCAAGGAAGTGGCGATGACTGGCGAGATCAGCCTGCGCGGCCGGGTCATGCCGATCGGCGGTCTCAAGGAGAAGCTGCTGGCGGCGTTGCGCGGCGGTCTCAAGACTGTGCTTATTCCCAAGGAGAACGAGCGCGATCTGCCGGAGATTCCCGACAACGTGAAGAAGGGCCTGGAGATCGTCCCGGTGTCGACCGTCGACGAAGTGCTGGCCCGTGCGTTGGTCAAGCCACTGGTCGCCATCGAGTGGCCGGACGATCTCAACGCCGTGGCCAAGCCGCAGCCGCCGGCGGAAGGCACCGAAGCGATCACGGCGCATTGAGCCATAACCCCTGAACGACGCTCGAAGCCCCGGAGCGATCCGGGGCTTCGTTGCGTTGGCCCCCAACTTATGCCGTTTTGCGGCTCGCATCCCACAAAATCTGGTATTCGACATTGACGCCGTTTTCCGGCCGCCCTTACACTTGAGGCCGCCGGACCATGCAGGGGCTCGTCAGTGAACAAGCACGATCTGATCGCCGCCGTCGCGGCTTCCACCAACCTCTCCAAGGCCGACGCCGCCAACGCGGTGGATTCGATCCTCACCGTCATCACCAAGTCGCTGAAGAAGAAGGAAAAGGTTCTGCTCGTCGGCTTCGGGACGTTCCAGGTCTCCAGGCGCAAGGCGGGCGAGGGACGCAATCCGCAGACCGGCGCCAAGATCAAGATTGCGGCGGCCAACGTGCCGCGCTTCAAGGCAAGCAAGACGCTCAAGGACGCGATCAACTGAAGTGTTCCTGGAATTCGGGAAACGCTTAAGCGTTCCGTCGAGGTGTATGCTACCAAACGCGTCGGGCGATTAGCTCAGCGGTAGAGCATTCCCTTTACACGGGAGCGGTCGGCGGTTCGATCCCGTCATCGCCCACCATCCTGCTTCGCGCTAAATGCGATGGTCGAGTGAACGCCAGCCCGGTCCGCGGAAACCATTGATTTTTCTGGCATTTACGCACCTCTTCGCGCCTGCGGTATGCTTGACACCCCATAGGGGGCCTAGTATCTCTCCGCGCGCCGTTTGGGGCTTTTGCGGGCGTAGTTCAGTTGGTTAGAACGCCGGCCTGTCACGCCGGAGGTCGCGGGTTCGAGTCCCGTCGCTCGCGCCAGCCCCAACGCTGGCAGCCCAACGGGCGAAGGGGTGGCGATGGAAGTTCTTCTGAAGGAATACCTTCCGATCCTGATCTTCCTCGGACTCGCCTTCGCTTTGGTCTGCGCCATGCTCGGCGGCTCCTACTTGATCGCCCGCCAGAACCCGAATTCCGAGAAACTGTCGCCCTTCGAGTGCGGCTTTGCGCCGTTCGACGATGCCCGCGGGCAGTTCGACGTGCGTTTCTACCTCGTGGCCATCCTCTTCATCATCTTCGATCTCGAGGTGGCGTTCCTGTTCCCGTGGGCGGTGACCCTGGGTGAAATCGGCATTTTCGGCTTCTGGTCGATGATGCTGTTCCTGGCCGTGCTGACCATCGGGTTCATCTACGAGTGGCGTAAGGGAGCCTTGGAATGGGAGTAATTATCCCGGCCAAGCCGAGCGCCGCCACCGAAGCAGCCCTTTCGCGGGCAATGAACGACGAACTGGCCGACAAGGGCTTTGTCGTGGCCCGCCTCGACAAGCTGATTTCCTGGGCACGCACCGGTTCGATGTGGGGCCTGACCTTCGGGCTGGCTTGCTGTGGCGTCGAGATGATCCACTGCTGGATGAGCCGCTACGACCTCGATCGCTTCGGCTTTGCGCCGATGCCGAGCCCGCGCGCGGCCGACGTCATGATCGTGGCAGGCACGCTCACCAACAAGATGGCCCCGGCGCTGCGCAAGGTCTACGACCAGATGGCCGAGCCGCGCTACGTAATCTCGATGGGTTCCTGCGCCAACGGCGGCGGCTACTATCACTACAGCTACTCCGTGGTGCGCGGCTGCGACCGCATCGTGCCGGTCGATGTCTATGTGCCGGGCTGCCCGCCGACCGCCGAGGCGCTGCTCTACGGCGTCTTGCAGCTGCAGAAGAAGATCCGCCGCACTGGAACGCTCGTCCGATGAGGGGGGTGCGCTAGTGGAGCAGGGACTGAAAGAGCTCGGCGAGCACATCGTGCAAGCGACCGCGGGCGCCGTCACGAGCACCGAGGTGCGGTTGGGCGAGCTGATGCTGCAGACCACGCCGGACAAGCTGGTCGCGCTGCTCACATTCCTGCGCGACGATCCGAAGTGCCTGTTCAGGCAACTGGTCGATGTCTGCGGCGTCGACTGGCCGCAACGCGAGAAGCGCTTCGACGTCGTCTACAATCTGCTCAGCCTCAAGAACAATCAGCGCGTTCGCGTGAAGGTGGCGACCGACGAGGTGACACCCGTTCCGTCGGCCGTTCCGGTGTACCGCGCCGCCGGCTGGTTCGAGCGTGAGACCTACGATCTCTTCGGCGTGTGGTTCGCCGATCACCCGGACCTGCGGCGCATCCTCACCGACTATGGCTTCGAGGGCCATCCGCTGCGCAAGGATTTCCCGCTCACCGGCTTCGTCGAAGTGCGCTGGGACGACGTCCAGAAACGGGTGATCTACGAGCCGGTCAAGCTGACCCAGGAGTTCCGCCGCTTTGACTTCCTGAGCCCCTGGGAGGGCGCGCATCAGCTGCTGCCTGGCGACGAGAAGGCCGAGGAAAAGAGCAAGACGAACTAACATGCCCGACGTCGATATCAAAACGCTCACGATGAACTTCGGGCCGCAGCACCCGGCGGCCCACGGCGTGCTGCGTCTGGTCGTCGAGATGGACGGCGAGATCGTCGAGCGCTGCGATCCGCATATCGGCCTGCTGCATCGCGGCACCGAGAAGCTGATCGAGTACAAGACCTATCTCCAGGCAATCCCGTATTTCGACCGGCTCGACTACGTCTCGCCGATGAACCAGGAACATGCCTTCGCTTTGGCCGTGGAGAAGCTTCTTGGCATCACGCCGCCCGAGCGCGGCCAGTACATCCGCGTACTGTTCTCGGAGATCACGCGCATCCTCAATCACATCCTGAACGTCACGACGTTCGCGATGGACGTGGGCGCGTTGACGCCGCCGCTGTGGGGCTTCGAGCAGCGCGAGCTGCTGATGGAGTATTACGAGGGCGTCAGCGGCTCGCGCATGCATGCGGCCTACTTCCGGCCGGGTGGCGTCCACCAGGATCTGCCGGACGGCATGCTCGATTCGATGGATGCCTGGATCAAGCAGTTCTACCCGTTTCTCAAGGACATCGAGAAGCTGCTGAACGACAACCGCATCTTTCGCCAGCGCATGGTCGATATCGGCGTGGTCTCGCCCGAGCAGGCGCTCGACTGGGGCTTTTCCGGCCCGCTGATCCGCGCCTCCGGTATTCCGTGGGACCTGCGCAAGTCGCAGCCCTACGACGTCTATGACCGCATGGATTTCGACATTCCGGTCGGCAAGACCGGCGACTGCTTCGCGCGCTATCTCGTGCGGGTCGAGGAGATGTACCAGAGCGCGCGCATCATGGAGCAGTGCGTCACGGCGCTGCGCAAGGTGGACGGCCCGGTGCGCATCGACGACCGCAAGATCTCGCCGCCGCGCCGTGCCGAGATGAAAGGCTCGATGGAAGCACTCATCCACCATTTCAAGCTCTACACCGAAGGCTACAAGGTGCCGGCGGGCGAAACCTACACCGCTGTCGAGGCGCCCAAGGGCGAGTTCGGCGTCTACCTCATCTCCGACGGCACCAACAAACCCTATCGCTGCAAGATCCGGGCGCCTGGGTTCCCGCATCTGCAGGCGCTCGAAATGATGACGAAGGGCCACCAGCTCGCCGACATGTCGGCGAACATCGGCTCGCTCGACATCGTGTTCGGCGAGATCGACCGCTAGGAGACGACGCGATGGCGATGATCACCGCCGATCCCAAGGACGTGCCGCACGTGGCAAGCTTTGCCTTCACGCCGGAAAGCCTCGCGAAGGTCCGGGCGCTGATGGCGAACTATCCGGCAGGCCGTCAGGCGAGCGCCGTGATCGGGGTGCTCGATCTCGCGCAGCGCCAACAGGGCTGGCTGCCGCGGGTGGCGATAGACGAGGTGGCCAGGCTGCTCGATATGGCGCCGATCCGCGTCTACGAGATCGCGACTTTCTACACGATGTTCCAGCTCAGGCCGCGAGGGAAGTACCTGCTGCAGGTTTGCACGACGACGCCGTGCTGGCTGCGCGGCTCGGAAGCGATCATGAAGGCGTGCCAGCACGCCGCCGACGGCGAAACTTTCAGCGTCCAGGAAGTCGAGTGCCTCGGTGGCTGCGTGAATGCGCCAATCGTCCAGATCAACGACGATTTCTACGAGGACCTCGACGAAGCTTCATTGGCCAAGGTGCTCGACGCGTTCCGGCGCGGTGAGACGCCGAAGCCGGGTCCCCAGGTCGACCGCCAGACGTCGGCTCCGGTTGGCGGTCCCACGACGCTGAGGAGCGAGTAAAGCGATGCTCAGCGACAAGGACCGCATCTTCACCAACCTCTACGGCTTCCATGACTGGCGCCTGGCCGGCGCCCGCGCGCGAGGCGCCTGGGACGACACCAAGGCGATCCTCGACAGGGGCCACGACGCCATCATCGACGAGATGAAGAAGTCGGGCCTGCGCGGTCGCGGCGGCGCCGGTTTTCCGACCGGGCTCAAGTGGTCGTTCATGCCCAAGGAAGTGAAGGACCGGCCGCACTATCTGATCGTCAACGCCGACGAATCGGAGCCCGGTACCTGCAAGGATCGCGACATCCTCCGTCACGACCCGCATCTGCTGGTCGAGGGTTGCCTGATCGCGGGCTTCGCCATGCGCGCCCATGCCGGCTACATCTACGTGCGCGGCGAGTTCTACAACGAGGCCCGGAACCTGGTCGAAGCGATCAAGGAAGCCTATGCGGCCGGCTTGCTCGGCGAGAATGCCTGCGGCTCGGGCTGGAAGTTCGATCTTTACGTCCATCGCGGCGCCGGCGCCTATATCTGCGGTGAAGAGACCGCGCTGCTCGAAAGCCTCGAAGGCAAGAAGGGCATGCCGCGGCTGAAGCCGCCGTTCCCGGCCGGCTCCGGCCTCTACGGCTGTCCGTCGACGGTGAACAACGTCGAATCGATCGCCGTCGCGCCGGCCATCCTGCGCCGTGGCGCGACCTGGTTTGCCGGCATGGGCCGGCCCAACAACACGGGCACCAAGCTCTTCTGCATCTCCGGCCACGTGAACAAACCGTGCAACGTCGAAGAGGAGATGAGCATCCCCCTGCGCGAGCTGATCGACCGCCATGCCGGCGGCGTGCGCGGCGGCTGGGACAATCTCCTGGCGGTGATTCCGGGTGGCTCCTCGACGCCGCTGCTGCCCAAGTCGATCTGCGACACGGTCCTGATGGATTTCGACGCACTGAAGAACGAGGGAACCGGGCTCGGCACAGCGGCGGTCATCGTCATGGACAAGTCGACCGACATCGTGAAGGCAATCGCGCGGCTTGCCCAGTTCTACAAGCACGAGAGCTGCGGCCAGTGCACGCCGTGTCGCGAAGGCACGGGATGGATGTGGCGCGTCATGGAACGCATGGTCGTGGGCAATGCGCGGATCGAGGAGATCGACATACTCCAGGATGTGACCAAGCAGGTCGAGGGTCATACGATCTGCGCCCTGGCCGATGGGGCCGCTTGGCCGGTCCAGGGTTTGATCAGGCATTTCCGCCCCGAGATGGAGCGCCGCATCCGCGCGCGCACCGAAAAACTGGCGGCCGAGTAGGGGCGGGGAGTAGGCAATGCCCGTAGTCAAGATCGACGGCAAGGAGATGGAAGTGCCGGCCGGCATCACGGTCCTGCAGGCCTGCGAATTGGCCGGCATCGAGATCCCACGCTTCTGCTATCACGAGCGGCTGTCGATCGCCGGCAATTGCCGCATGTGCCTGGTCGAGATCAAGCCCGGTCCGCCCAAGCCGCAGGCGAGTTGTGCCATGCCGGTCGCCGACAAGCAGGAGATCACCACCAACTCGGCGGTCGTGCAGAAGGCGCGCAACGGCGTGATGGAATTCCTTTTGATCAACCATCCGCTCGACTGTCCGATCTGCGACCAGGGTGGCGAGTGCGACCTGCAGGACCAGGCGATGGCCTACGGCTTCGATCGCAGCCGTTATCACGAGAACAAGCGTGCGGTGCCGGACAAGGAGCTGGGCCCGCTGGTCAAGACGTCGATGAACCGCTGTATCCACTGCACACGCTGCATCCGCTTTGCCACCGAAGTGGCGGGCGTCGAGGAGCTGGGAGCGACGGGTCGCGGCGAGGACATGGAAGTCACGACCTATGTCGAGCACGCGCTCTCGACCGAGCTTGCCGGCAATCTGGTCGATCTCTGCCCGGTCGGGGCGCTGACTTCCAAACCCTACGCCTTCGAGGCGCGGTCATGGGAGTTGCGCAAGACCGAATCGGTCGACGTGATGGATGGTCTTGGCGCCAACATTCGCGTCGACACGCGCGACGGCAAGGTCATGCGACTGCTGCCGCGCCTCAACGACGACGTCAATGAGGAGTGGATCGCCGACAAGACCCGCCACGCCATCGATGGGCTTCGTTACCAGCGCCTCGACCGGCCTTATGTGCGCAAGGCCGGCAAGCTCGTCGAAACGACCTGGAACGACGCCTTCGCCGCCATTGCGGCCAAGCTGGGGGGCCTCGACGGCTCCAAGATCGCCGGCATCGTCGGCGACCAATGCGACGCTGAGGCCATGGTAGCGCTCAAGGACCTGATGACGGCGCTGGGCTCGCCTAACATCGATTGCCGGCAGGACGGCGCCAAGCTCGATGGCGGACCGCGTGGCAGCTACCTCTTCAACGCCGGTGCCCGTGGCATCGAACATGCTGACGCGATCCTGCTGATCGGTAGCAACCCGCGCTGGGAGTCGCCGGTCCTCAATGCGCGCATCCGCAAGCGCTACCTGCACGGCCATTGCGCCATCGGTAGCGTCGGCCCGGCGGTCGATCTCACCTATCCCGTCGAGCGGCTTGGCGCCGGCCCGGCGAGCCTGCGCGATCTGGTCGACGGCAAGGGGAACTTTGCGGAGAAGCTCAAGGCCGCCAAGAATCCCCTGATCATCGTCGGCATGGGGGCACTCGCTCGCGAGGATGGCGCCGCCGTGCTGGCTCTGGTGCGTGACCTCGCCCAAAAATTGAATGCCGTGCGGGCCGACTGGAACGGCTTTGCCGTCCTGCACACGACGGCGGCGCGGGTCGGTGGGCTCGACCTTGGCCTGGTGCCGGGGCCGGGCGGGCGCGACGTGGCGGGTATCCTGGCCGGCTGCGCGACGCGCGAGATCGAGGCGGTCTATCTGCTGGCGGCTGATGAGATTGACACCGCCAGGCTCGGCAAGGCCTTCGTGATCTACCAGGGCCATCACGGCGATGCCGGCGCGCACCGCGCCGACGTCGTGCTGCCGGGGGCGGCCTACACCGAAAAGCCGGGCACCTATGTCAACACCGAGGGCCGTGTGCAGCTTGCCCGACGTGCCGGCTTTCCGCCCGGCGAGGCCCGCGAGGATTGGGCGATCCTGCGCGCGCTGTCGGAGCGGCTCGGCAAGACCTTGCCCTACGACACGCTGGACCAGGTCCGGGCGCGTCTCGTTGCCGTCAACAAGACCTTCGCTGCTCTCGACCAGCAGGTGGTTGGCGCGTGGGGTAACTTTGGCAAGGTGGGCGCGGTGTCCGATGCGCCATTCGTCTCGCCGATCGCCAATTTCTACATGACTTGCCCGATCAGCCGCGCGTCCAAGACGATGGCCGAGTGCACGGCCTCGCGCGCGCAGCTTCTGGCGGCGGAGTAGAGCATGAACGCCGATCTGGTTTACTTCTTCACGAGCTACTGGCTGGGTCAGGGCATTGTGATCCTCGCCCAGTGCCTGTTGGTTACGGTGCCGCTGTTGGTCGCCGTCGCCTACATGACCTATGTCGACCGCAAGGTCTGGGCCTCGATCCAGCTGCGCCGCGGTCCCAACGTGGTCGGGCCGTTCGGTCTGCTGCAGCCCTTCGCCGACGGGCTGAAGCTGGTGTTGAAGGAGACCATTGTCCCTTCGAGCGCCAACGCGATTTTATTCATCATCGCGCCCATGATCGCCTTCATGACGGCGCTGGTGGCTTGGGCAGTGATACCCTTCAGCGACGGCTGGGTGATTGCCGACATCAATGTCGGCATCCTCTATCTCTTCGCCATCTCCTCGCTCGGCGTCTACGGCATCATCATCGCCGGCTGGGCGTCGAATTCGAAGTACGCCTTCCTGGGCGCGCTGCGCTCGGCGGCGCAGATGGTGTCCTACGAGGTGTCGATCGGCTTCGTGCTGGTGACAATTCTGCTGCGCGTCGGCTCGCTCAATCTCTCCGACGTGGTCGTTGCCCAGTCAGGCTGGTTCTTCGACTGGTACTGGCTGACGATGCTGCCAATGTTCGTCATCTTCTTCGTGTCGTCGTTGGCCGAGACCAACCGCACGCCTTTCGATCTGCCGATGTCGGAAGCCGAGCTGGTGGCAGGCTTCCACACCGAATATTCGGCGATGACCTTCGGCCTGTTCTTCCTCGGCGAATACGCCAACATGATCCTGCTGTCGGCCCTGGGTGCCGTGCTGTTTCTCGGCGGCTGGATGTCGCCCATCCCGTATTTGCCATCCACGGGATTGTGGGGACTGTTCTGGTTCTGCTCCAAGATCGCGATGCTGCTGTTCGTCTTCAGCTGGACCAAGGGCACGCTGCCTCGTTACCGCTACGACCAGCTGATGCGGCTGGGCTGGAAGGTCTTCCTTCCCGTCTCGCTGGGCTGGGTCGTCATCACTGCCGCCGTGCTGCAGTTCACCGGCCTGGTTCCGAAACCCTAGGGAGATCGCAGAAATGGCCTCTCTTGACCGCACTGCGCGCTCCTTCCTGCTCACCGAGCTGGTCACAGGATTCCTGCTCACCTTCAAGTACATGTTCAAGCCAAAGGTGACGCTGAACTATCCCCACGAGAAGGGGCCGCTCAGCCCGCGCTTTCGCGGTGAGCATGCGCTGCGCCGCTATCCCAACGGCGAGGAACGCTGCATCGCTTGCAAGCTCTGCGAGGCGATCTGCCCGGCGCAGGCCATCACCATCGAGGCCGAGCCGCGCGACGACGGCAGCCGGCGCACCACGCGCTACGACATCGACATGACGAAGTGCATCTACTGCGGCTTCTGCCAGGAAGCCTGCCCGGTCGATGCCATCGTCGAAGGCCCGAATTTCGAGTTCTCGACCGAGACCCGCGAGGAGCTGATGTACAACAAGGACAAGCTGCTTGCGAACGGCGACCGCTGGGAAGGCGAGATCGCAGCCAACCTCCACGCCGACGCGGCCTACCGCTAAGCCGGGCTCGGGAGAGGGGACAACATGCTGCTTCAGGCTCTGGCCTTCTACGTTTTCGCGGCCGTCGTCATGGTGTCGGGCCTGATGGTCGTGGTGTCGCGCAACCCCGTCTATTCGGTGTTGTTCCTCATCCTGGCCTTCTTCAACGCCGCGGCCCTGTTCATCCTGATCGGCGCCGAATTCATCGCGATGATCCTGATCATCGTCTATGTCGGCGCGGTCGCTGTGCTGTTCCTCTTCGTGGTGATGATGCTCGACATCAATCTCACCGAGTTGCGAGAAGGGTTCCTGAAATACCTGCCGGTCGGCGCCCTGATCGGCATTGTCCTGTTTGTCGAGATCCTGTTTGGGTTGTTCGGTGGCGCCCCTGGCACCATGGCTGCGCTCAGCACGGCCGGCGTACAGCCCGTGACGATCGACAATACGCGGGCCATCGGCCAGGTGCTCTACACGCAGTACTTCTACCTCTTCCAAGTCGCGGGGCTGGTGCTGCTGGTCGCCATGATCGGCGCCATCGTGCTCACCTTGCGCAACCGTCCCGGCGTGCGCCGCCAGAAGGTCAGCGACCAGCTCTACCGGCCCAAGGACCAGATAGTCACCCTGGTCAAGGTTCCGACCCGGAGAGGCGTGTGATGCTGACGACGATCGGACTCGGCCATTACCTCTTCGTCGCCTCAGTGCTGTTCACCTTCGGCATCCTCGGCATCTTCCTCAACCGCAAGAACGTCATCGTCATCCTGATGTGCGTCGAGCTGATGCTGCTCGCCGTCAACATCAACCTGGTGGCGTTCTCGGTCTTCCAGGGCAACATCGTCGGCCAGGTCTTCGCCATGTTGGTGCTGACCGTGGCGGCGGCGGAGGCGGCGATTGGTTTGGCGATCCTGGTGGTCTACTTCCGAAATCGAGGCACCATCGAAGTCGAAGACATCAACGCGATGAAGGGCTGAGGGCGCGACGCACCATGGATCTTGCCATCAAGCTCATCGTCTTCCTGCCCCTGGTGGCCGCGGCGATTGCTGGCCTGCTGTGCCGAGTCATCGGCGACCGTGCGGCCCAGATCGTCACTTGCGCGGCGCTGCTGATCGCCGCGGCCCTGTCAGTGTTCGTCTTCGTGCGTATCGGCTTCGGTCCTGCTGACGCCAAGCTGGTCGTAGTGAAGCTCTTTCCCTGGATCTCCTCAGGCACCCTCGACGTCGCCTGGTCGCTTCGCGTCGACACGCTGACGGCGGTCATGCTGATCGTGGTCACCGGTGTGTCGTCGATGGTGCACGTCTATTCGATCGGTTACATGGCCGAGGATACGTCGATCCCACGCTTCATGTCGTATCTCAGCCTGTTCACGTTCTTCATGCTGATGCTGGTGACGTCCGACAACCTGGTACAGCTCTTCTTCGGCTGGGAGGGAGTGGGGCTCGCCTCCTACCTGCTGATCGGCTTCTGGTACGACCGGCCGTCAGCCAATGCCGCGGCCATCAAGGCCTTCATCGTCAATAGGATCGGCGACTTCGGCTTCGCGCTCGGCATCTTCGCCGTATGGATGCTGTCAGGATCGATCGGCTTCGAGGACATTTTCGCCAAGGGCCCCGACATGGCCAAGATGCGCATTCAGTTCCTCGGCATGGACCTGCCGGCGCTCGAGACGGCCTGCCTGTTGCTTTTCGTCGGGGCCATGGGCAAGTCGGCCCAGCTCGGGCTGCACACCTGGCTGCCCGATGCCATGGAAGGCCCGACGCCGGTGTCGGCGCTGATCCATGCCGCCACCATGGTCACTGCCGGCGTCTTCATGGTCTGCCGGCTCTCGCCGCTCTTTGAGCTGGCGCCGGTTGCCCTTCAGGTCGTGACCCTGATCGGTGCGGCGACAGCCTTCTTTGCCGCCACGATCGGCCTCACCCAGTACGACATCAAGCGCGTGGTCGCCTACTCGACCTGTAGCCAGCTCGGCTACATGTTCTTTGCCGCCGGCGTCGGCGCCTATTCGGCCGCGATGTTTCACCTGATGACCCATGCCTTCTTCAAGGCATTGCTGTTCCTGGGATCGGGCTCGGTCATCACCTGCCTGCATCACGAGCAGGACATGCGCAAAATGGGCGGTGTGCGCGAGAAGGCGCCGCAGACCTTCGTCCTGATGTGGGTCGGCACGCTTGCCCTGTCGGGCATTGGTGTGCCGTTCATCCTGGGCAACGGCATCGGCTTCGCGGGCTTCTATTCCAAGGACATCATGCTCGAAGCGGCGTTCGGCGCGCATTCGACGGTGGGCTTCATCGCCTTCTGGCTGGGCGTCGCTGCAGCCTTCATGACAGCGTTCTACTCGACGCGCCTGATGTTCATGACTTTCTACGGGAAGTACCGCGGCGATCATCACACCTGGGATCACGCCCACGAATCGCCCGCCGTCATTCTGCTGCCGCTCTATGTGCTGGCGACCGGCGCCGCGCTGGCCGGCCTCGTGGCCTACAACTGGTTCGTGGGCGACGGCTGGGAGAATTTCTGGGGCCATTCGATCGCTGTGCGGTCGACCGAGCAGATCCTGCATCACGCACACGAAGTGCCGGTATGGGTGAAAGTCCTGCCGCTGGTCTTTGCGCTGGCGGGCATCGGGCTGAGCTACATGTTCTATATCGCGATGCCGACCCTGCCGGCCCGCACGGTGGCGACCTTCCGCGGTATCCACGCGCTGTTCTACAACAAGTGGTACTTCGACGAGATCTATGACGCGATCTTCGTCCGGCCGGCGCTGGCGATCGGCCGCATATTCTGGAAGAAGGGCGATGGCGCGGTAATCGACGGACTTGGCCCCGACGGCATCGCGGCGCGCGCCCAGGACATGGCGGGCGTCCTGATGCGTTTCCAGAGCGGCTATCTCTACCACTACGCCTTCGTCATGCTGGTCGGTGTGGCGGCGTTGGTAACCTACTTCATGTACCCCATGCTGGTGGCGAGGTAGGGCCGATGTCGAGCTGGCCCATCCTTTCCCTCGTCACCTTCCTGCCGTTGGTCGGGGCGTTGTTCTGCCTGGTCGTCAACGGCCCGAAGGAAGCGGTCGACCGCAACTGCCGCAGCGCTGCACTGGTGACCTCGCTCGCGACCTTCGTGATCTCGCTGCTGCTGTGGGCGCGTTTCGACGTCACCAAGGCCTCCTTCCAGTTTGAGGAGACGCTGGCCTGGGTGCCGGCGCTCAACATCGGCTATCACATGGGCATCGACGGCATCTCGCTGTTCTTCGTGCTGCTGTCGACGCTGCTGACGCCGATCTGCATCCTGTCGAGCTGGGATGCCATCCAGGTGCGCGTCAAGGAATATATGATCGCGTTCCTCGTGCTCGAGACCTTCATGGTCGGCATGTTCTGCGCGCTCGATCTGGCGCTGTTCTACGTCTTCTTCGAAGGCGTGCTGATCCCGATGTTCCTGATCATCGGCGTGTGGGGCGGCAAGCGGCGGGTCTATGCCGCGTTCAAGTTCTTCCTCTACACGCTGCTCGGCTCGGTCCTGATGCTGCTGGCGATCATCGCCATCTATTGGCAGATCGGCACCACAGACCTGCCGACGGCGATGGAAAAACTCAATCTGTCGTTCCGCTGGCAGTTCTGGCTGTGGCTCGCCTTCTTCGCGTCGTTCGCGGTCAAGGTGCCGATGTGGCCGGTCCATACCTGGCTGCCCGATGCCCATGTCGAGGCGCCAACGGCGGGCTCGGTCATCCTGGCCGGCGTGCTCTTGAAGATGGGCGGTTACGGCTTTCTGCGCTTCTCAGTGCCGCTGATGCCCGAGGCGTCGCAGTACTTTGCGCCGTTTGTCTTCGGCCTCAGCATTGTGGCCGTCATCTACACTTCGCTGGTGGCGCTGGTGCAGGAGGACATGAAGAAGCTGATCGCCTATTCGTCGGTTGCCCATATGGGCTTCGTGACGATCGGTATCTTTGTCATGAACATGCAGGGCGTCCAAGGCTCGATCTTCCAGATGCTGAGTCACGGCATCGTGTCGGCCGCGCTCTTCCTCTGCGTCGGCGTGGTCTATGACCGCATGCATACGCGCGAGATCGAAGCCTACGGCGGCCTGGTCCACCGCATGCCGCGCTACGCCTTCACCTTCATGTTCTTCACCCTGGCGAGCGTTGGCCTGCCGGGCCTGTCGGGTTTCGTCGGCGAGTTCCTGGTCCTGATGGGCGCCTTCAAGGCCAACACCTGGGTAGCCTTCCTGGCGGCGACCGGCCTGATCCTGGGCGCGGCCTATGCGCTGTGGCTCTATCGCAAGATCATCTTTGGCGAGCTCACCAAAGACTCACTGAAGGCCATCCTCGACATGAACCGCCGGGAGATCGCGGTGTTCCTGCCGCTGGTGCTGATCACGATATGGATGGGCATCTATCCCAATTCCTTCCTCGACCCGATGGCGCCTGCGGTCGACAAGCTAATCGGCGACTACAACGCAGCCCTGAAGCTCGCCCGCACCGCGGCGTTGGCGCCATGATCGGCCGGGAGTAGCGAACATGTTTCTCGGTCTCGAGTCCTGGACGCTGGCACGGCCGGAGATATTCCTGGCGGCAGCTACCGGCCTGTTGCTGATCTACGGCGTGATGCGCGGCGAGGTGGCCACGCCCTTCGTGTCGGTGGCGACCTCGCTCGCCCTGCTGGCGACGGCGGCGCTCCTGTTCCTGCCCTACCGCGAGGGCACGGCCTTCGCCTCGCTGTTCATCACCGACCGGCTGACCACGACGATGAAGGCTTTGGTCCTGGTCGGCTCGGCGGTCGCCATCCTGATGTCGCGGGCCTATTTCGAGCAGGTTAAGGCCTGGCGCTTCGAATATCCGCTGCTGGTGGCGCTGGCGACGCTCGGCATGATGCTGATGATCTCGGCCAACGACTTGATGGCGCTTTATGTCGGCCTGGAGCTGCAATCGCTGGCGCTTTACGTCATCGCTGCCTTCCAGCGCGATTCGATCCGCTCGACCGAAGCCGGCGTGAAGTACTTCGTCCTAGGTTCGGTTGCGTCGGGCATGCTGCTGTTCGGTGCCTCGCTGATCTACGGCTTCTGCGGCGGGACGGCTTTCGTGCAGATCTCCCGCGCGCTGCTCGACGGCAAAGCGGGCGAGATCGGCACCGTGATCGGCCTGGTGTTCGTGGTGGCGGGGCTTGCCTTCAAGGTCTCCGCGGTGCCGTTCCACATGTGGACTCCCGACGTCTATGAGGGCGCACCGACGCCGGTGACGGCGCTATTTGCCGTGGCGCCGAAGGTCGCGGCGATTTCGCTGATGGTCTCTGTCCTGATGGGCCCATTCAAGCCGCTGTTCGACCAATGGCAGCAGATCATCGTGGTGGCTTCGATCCTGTCGATGGCGCTGGGCGCTTTCGCGGCGCTCCGCCAGCAGAACATCAAGCGACTGATGGCCTATTCCTCGATCGGCAACGTCGGCTACGTGTTGCTCGGCCTGGCGAGCGGCAGCGAGAAGGGCATCCAGTCGATCGTCTTCTACCTTGCGATCTACGTGGTAATGACGCTGGGAGTCTTCTCCATCATTCTCATGATGAAGCGCCGCGATGTCATGGTGGAGAACGTCTCCGATCTCGCCGGCCTCGGCAAAAGCCATCCGCTAATGGCCTTCGCCATGCTGCTCTTCATGTTCTCGCTGGCCGGCATCCCGCCGCTCGCTGGCTTCTGGGGCAAGCTCTACATCTTCATGGCCGCGGTCGAGGCCAAGCTATTCATACCCGCCGTGCTGGGCGTGCTCGCCTCCGTCGTGGCGTCCTACTACTACCTCCGTATCGTCAAGGTGATGTATTTCGACGAGGCGACGGAGACGCTCGACCTACCGGCATTCGGCGTCAATCGAAGCGTGGCGTTCGTGGCGGCCATCCTGGTGGCTGCCTTCTCGTTGGCGCCGCAGCCGCTCAGCCTGGTCGCCGCGGCGGCTGCAAAGGGCCTGTTCCCGTGAGTCCGGCGCCCGTCCTGCCGGACGGGTGGACGCTGGTCGCGCTCCCGAGCGTCGGCAGCACCAACGACGAGGCCGTGCGCCTGGCCGATGGCGGGGCACGGGAAGGCACCGTGGTCTGGGCGCGCGAGCAGACCGGCGGCCGTGGCCGGCGCGGCCGACGCTGGGCTTCGCCTGTCGGCAATCTCTACAGCTCCATCATCGTCCGTCCGGCCTGCAGCGCGCCTCGTGCGGCTGAACTGGGCTTCGTCGCAGCACTCGCTGTGGCCGACATCGTGCCGGCAGGCCGCGACGTGCGTCTCAAATGGCCAAATGACGTGCTGGTTGACGGCGGCAAGGTGGCGGGCATCCTGCTCGAAAGCGCCGTCGGGCAGGGTGGCCGGGTCGACCACGTCGCGATGGGTATCGGCATCAATGTCGGCTTCGCCCCCCAGTTGCCGGAGATGCGCTATCCGGGTGCGGCGCTCGGCGGCACCGTCGAGACGGCGCTGGAGAAACTGGCGCATGCCATTGCGGCGCGCCTCGCCGAATGGCGGCGCGAAGGCTTCGCGACGGTGCGAGTATCCTGGCTCGCCAAGGCCGGCCCGCTCGGGCTGGAAGTCGACGTGAAGCTGGGCGACGAGCTGGTCCACGGTCGCTTTGCCGGCTTGGACCGTGAGGGTGCCTTGCTGCTGGATACGCCGGCCGGTCCACGCAAGATCGTGTCGGGTGAATTGCTGGGCCGCGCGGCCTGAGGAGATCGAGCGATGCTTCTCGCCATCAATTGCAACAACACCAACGTCAAGTTTGGCGTAGTGGACGGCGACAAGATCATCGGCGAGTGGCGCCAGCATACCTCGGCGATGCGGACCGCCGACGAACACGCGGTCTGGCTGTTCCAGCTCATGAAGATGGAAGGGATTGATCCCAAGTCGATCACCGAGGCCATCATCGGCTCGGTCGTGCCGAACGCGAACTTCAACCTGCGCCGGCTCTGCTCGCGCTACTTCAACTGCGAGGCGATGTTCATCGGCGATCCCAACGTCGTCTATGGCATCAAGATCAAGGGCCAAGGGGCAGGCGCCGATCGCATCTGCAACACCGTCGGTGCGAGCCTCCTGTTTCCCAAGACGCCGGTCATCGTGGTCGATTTCGGCACCGCCACCACCTTCGACGTGGTCGACGAGGAAGGCAGCTACTGCGGAGGCTCGATCGCACCTGGCATCAACCTCAGCATCGAGGCGCTGGTCAATGCGACGGCGCAGTTGCCTCGCATCGTGGTCGAGAAGCCGTCGAACGTGATTGGTACCAACACCGTCGATTGCATGCATTCGGGCGTATTCTGGGGCTACGTTGGCCTGATCGAGGGCATCGTGGCGCGCATCAAGGCCGAGTTTGGCCGGCCGATGCGTGTGATTTCGACCGGTGGACTGGCGCCCGTTTTCGACGGCTCGACAACGGTGATCGAGCAGGTCGTGCCCGACATCACTGCGCGCGGGCTGATCGAGATCTACAAACGCAGCAAGAAATGACGGTTCCGTCGGACGACGAGCTGCTGTTCCTCGCCCTGGGCGGCGCCGGCGAGATTGGCATGAACCTCAATCTCTACGGCCACGCCGGCAAATGGCTGATGGTCGATCTCGGCATTGCCTTCGGTGACGACAGCATGCCCGGTGTCGAGGTCATCATGCCCGATCCAAGTTTCATCGAGGAGCGCCGCCGCGATCTGGTGGGCATCGTGCTCACGCATGCCCACGAGGATCATTTGGGGGCGGTAGCCGATCTCTGGCCACGGCTGAAGGCGCCGGTCTATGCCACACCGTTCGCGGCGTCGGTCTTGCGCCGCAAGCTCATTCAGGCGGGTCTGGTCGATGATGTGCCGGTCACGGAGATCCCGCTCCGCGGCAAGTTCCGGCTGGCGCCCTTCGATCTCGAGATGATCACCATGACGCATTCCATTCTCGAACCGAATGCGCTCGCCGTGCGCACGAAGCTGGGCACGGTTTTCCATACCGGAGACTGGAAGATCGATCCGGAACCGCTGCTGGGTGAGCTTACCGACGAGGTGATGCTGAAGCGCATCGGCAATGAAGGCGTGCTCGCGATGGTGTGCGACAGCACCAATGTCTTCGTCGAGGGCGAGGCGGGCTCCGAAGCCAAGGTACGGGCCAACCTTCGGAAGCTCGTAAAGAGCCGCAAGGGGCGGGTCGCCGTCACCTGCTTTGCCTCCAACCTCGCCCGGGTCGAGAGCATCGCGCTGGCGGCCGTGTCGGCGGGGCGTCATCCCGTGCTGTCCGGTCCGGCGCTGCTCCGGATGGTCGAAGCCGCGCAGGAGTGCGGCTACCTGCTCGACTTTCCCGAGCACATCAGCCAGCAGGATGGCGCCTACCTGCCGCGCGACAAGGTTCTGTACATCTGCACCGGCAGCCAGGGCGAGTCGCGCGCCTCGATGGCCAAGATCGCCAACGACGAGCATCGCGATCTCGTGCTGGAGGAGGGCGATACCGCGATCTTCTCGTCGCGCGTCATTCCCGGCAATGAGCGATCGGTCGGACGGATGCAGAACGCCCTGATGGCGCGCGGCGTCGAGGTGGTCACCGACCGCGAGGCCGACATCCACGTCTCCGGCCATCCTGCGCGCGACGAGTTGGCGCAGGTCTATCACTGGGTGCGGCCCCGCATTGCGCTGCCGGTGCACGGCGAGGTCCGGCACATGGTGGAGCATGCGGCGCTCGCCAGGGCCTGCCAGGTGCCGGAGGCGATCGTGGCGCCCAACGGCACGCTGGTGCGGCTGGCCCCTGGTCCGGCGGCGATCATCGATCATGTCCCGACCGGCCGCCTGGCGCGGGACGGCGATGGCGTCGTGCCGCTCGAGGGCGAAACGCTGCGCGACCGCCGCAAGATCCTGTGGAACGGGGCAGCGGCGGCAACTTTGGTAATTGACGGCAAGGGCAAGGCCGTGGCGCCGCCCAAGGTTTCGCTGCGGGGCATCGAGGACGAGGACGGGGCGCTCGCCGAGGCCGTTGTGGCGGGGCTGAAAGAGATGCTGGCCGACCTCAGCGCCGCGGAACGGCGCGACGACGGGCGGATCGAGGAGGCGGCCCGCCAGGCCGTCCGGCGCGTCGTGCGGGCGCACCTTGGCAAGAAGCCGTTGACGGATGTGCATATCGTCCGCATCTAAACACCATGATCGGACGTCTGAACCATATCGCCATCGCCGTGCCGGACCTCGCCAAGGCCTCGGAGCTCTATCGTACCGTGATGGGCGCCAAGGTGAGCGCACCCAAGGCGCAGCCGGCGCATGGCGTCACGGTCGTGTTCGTCGAGCTGCCCAACACCAAGATCGAGCTTCTCCACCCGCTGGGCGAGAAATCGCCGATCGCCAACTTCCTCGCCCGCAACGCCGACGGCGGCATTCACCATGTCTGCTACGAGGTTGAGGATATCTATGCCGCGCGCGACAAGCTGAAGGCCGGCGGGGCGCGCGTGCTGGGCGACGGCGAGCCCAAGATCGGCGCGCACGACAAGCCGGTGCTGTTCCTTCATCCCAAGGACTTCACCGGCACGTTGATCGAACTCGAGCAGGTCTGAGGAGAGCCCGACCATGAGCTGGGCGACCGGCCTCATGGTCTATCTCGTGGTCTGGTGGACGGTGCTGTTCGCCATCCTGCCGCTGGGCGTCCGGCGGGCTGAAAATCCCGGCGAAGGCCAGGACCGTGGCGCGCCGGAGCGGCCCGACCTGGTGCGCAAGGCGATCATCACCTCGATCGTCGCGGCGGTGCTCTGGCTCGCCTTCTATTTCCTCCACCAGGCGGACATTTTCAGCTTCCGGCGGCTGGTCGAAGGAAGTTAATCCAATTTCTCAGGAAGGACTTCTAAGACCCTGAAAAAGAAAGACGGCGGGCCAATGACCCGCCGCCAATCTACCCCCGAAACTCGTTCTTTGGCGGCTTGCGCCGCTCTCCTCCCTAAACTCGGGCTGCGCCCAAGACGTAGGCTCTTTACATGGGCTCCTGCGGCTTGCCAAGACCTTTTCTTTCGGTGAACGAGGCGTCATCGAACGATTGTTATGGTTCGAGGTCGTTCGCCGACAAACAAATTTCCGCGTGCCTCGTCTGACTATCCGATGACCACGTATTTGATCACGAACAGCACAGCGAGGATCGCCACTGCTGGATGCACATCGCGATAGCGCCCGGATACGAGTTTGATGCCGGCGTACGAAATGAAGCCGAAGGCGATGCCTTCGGCGATCGAGAAGGTGAAGGGCATGGCAATCGCCGTGATGACGGCCGGTGCCGCCTCGGTGATGTCGTCCCACTCGATTTCCGTGAGGCCGCGCGCCATCAGGCAGGCGACATAGAGCAGCGCCGGTGCCGTTGCATAGGCGGGAATCGAGCCGGCAAGCGGGGCGACGAACAGTGCAAGAAGGAACAGCACGCCGACCGTCGCAGCGGTGAGGCCGGTGCGGCCGCCCGAGTTGATGCCCGCGGCGCTCTCGATATAGCTGGTCGTGGTCGAGGTGCCGACGGCGGCGCCGATCATCGCGGCGGAACTGTCGGCCACCAGCGCCTGGCGCAGGCGCGGAACGGTCCCGTCGGGCCGCATGAAGCCGCCGCGGTGGGCGAGCGCGATCAGGGTGCCTGTGTTGTCGAACAGGTCGACGAACAGGAAGGCGAAGACCACGGTGACCAGGCCCACGCTCAAGGCGCCGGCGAGGTCCATTTGCAGGAACACTGGCCCGATCGACGGCGGCATATCGAAGATGCCGGCGAACTTCTGGTGACCGGCAATGATCGAAATAATGGTCACCACCAGGATGCCGATGATGACGCCGCCGATGACTCGTCGGTACTCCAGGGCCACAATAAGGGCAAAGCCCAGGACCGCCATCAGGACCGGCCAGCTCTTCAGGTTGCCGTGGGTGACCAGGGTCGCCGGGTCGCCGACGACGATGCCGGCGTTCTTGAGCGCGATCAGGGCGAGGAACAGCCCGATGCCGGCGGCGATCGCCATCTTGAGCGACTTGGGGATGGCGTTGACGATCCATTCCCGGATCGGCAGCACGCTGATGATGAAGAAGATGACGCCGGAGATGAACACGCAGCCCAGCGCCACCTGCCAGCTGATCTTCATGCCGCCGACCACGCCGAAGGCGAAGTAGGCGTTGAGCCCCATGCCGGGCGCGAGCGCGATCGGGTAATTGGCGAGGAACGCCATCAGAAAGCAGCCGATGGCGGCAGCCACGCAGGTCGAAACGAACACGGCGCCGAATGGCATGCCGGCTTTGCTGAGGATGTCCGGATTGACGAAGATGATGTAGGCCATGGTCAGGAACGTCGTAATTCCCGCCACGACTTCGGTGCGCACGTTGGTCTTGTTCTCGCCCAGCTTGAACAGAGCTTCGAGCATGTTCTTCTCCCGCGGTCGATCTGCTGAGTGTGCGGGCATTGTCCTGTGCAAAACCAGTCGCGCCGGTGTCGTAAGGTGCCCGGTTTGCCTTTGGAAGGCCCGTTCCCTACAGTCAGCGGCCACCCCCTAACACTCCGATCGAGGACCGATTCAGCATGCGCATGAGCCAGTATTTCCTGCCGACCATGAAGGAAAATCCGGCGGAAGCGCAGATCGTTTCTCATCGGCTGATGCTGCGTTCCGGCCTGGTCCGCCAGACCAGCGCCGGCATCTATGCCTGGCTGCCGCTGGGCTTGCGGGTGCTGAAGAACATCGAGCGCATCGTGCGCGAGGAGCAGAACGCCACCGGCGCCCAGGAAGTGCTGATGCCGACCATCCAGTCGGCCGATCTGTGGCGCGAGAGTGGCCGCTACGATGCCTATGGGGCGGAGATGCTGCGCATCAAGGATCGCCACGATCGCGAGATGCTGTTCGGCCCGACCAACGAGGAGGTGATCACGGTGCTGTTCCGCGACGGCGCCAGGAGCTACCGCGACCTGCCGAAGAATCTCTATCACATCCAGTGGAAGTTCCGCGACGAGGTGCGACCGCGCTTCGGCGTCATGCGCGGACGCGAGTTCCTGATGAAGGACAACTACTCCTTCGACATCGACAAGGCCGGCGCCACCCACTCCTACAACAAGATGTTCGTGGCCTATCTCAGGACCTTCGCGCGCATGGGCCTGAAGGCGATCCCTATGCGCGCCGACACCGGCCCGATCGGTGGCGATCTCAGCCATGAATTCATCGTCCTGGCCGAGACCGGCGAGAGCGCCGTGTTCTGCCACAAGGGGCTGGTCGACAAGGACATTCTCAGCCGCAAGGTCGACTACGGGACCGATCTGCAGCCGATCGTCAACGAATGGACGTCGCTTTATGCCGCGACCGACGAGATGCACGACAAGGCGGCGTTCGAAAAAATCCCTGAAAACGAGCGGCTTGCCGCACGAGGGATCGAAGTCGGCCATATTTTCTACTTCGGGACCCAGTACTCCAAGCCGATGAACGCGGTTGTGACCGGCCCGGGCGGCGAGCAGATCACCGTCGAGATGGGCTCCTACGGTATCGGCGTGTCCCGCCTGGTGGGCGGCATCATCGAGGCGAGCCACGACGATGCCGGTATCGTCTGGCCGGAGTCGGTCGCGCCCTTCAAAGTCGCCATCCTGAACCTCAAGCCCGACGACGGCGCCGTCTCGGGCGCCTGCGTGAAGCTCTACGACGCCCTGCAGGCGAAAGGCGTCGAGGCATTGCACGACGACCGCGACCTGCGGCCCGGCGCCAAGTTCGCCGACATGGATCTGATCGGCACGCCCTGGCAGGTGATCGTGGGTCCCAAGGGGCTCGCGGCTGGCAAGGTCGAGCTCAAGAACCGCAAGACCGGCAACCGCGAGGAACTGCCGATCGACCAGATCGTCGCGCGGTTCGGCGGATGATCACCCTCCCCATTCATATGGGGAGGTGTCAGCGCCTGACGCTGACGGAGGGGTCATGGGCCCCAGCCTTGTTGTGGCTCATGACTCCTCCGCCCGCGATTACGCGGGCATCTCCCCCGCAGGCGGGGGAGGAGGCTTAAGTGGCCTTCGCCGCCGTCGAGCGCCTGATCGCCTTCCGTTATCTGCGGGCCCGCCGCGAGGAGGGCTTCATCTCGGTGATCGCCGGTTTCTCGCTGGTCGGCATCGCGTTGGGCGTCGCCACATTGATCGTCGTCATGTCGGTGATGAACGGCTTTCGCATCGAAATGCTGCGACAGATGTCGAGCATCAGCGGCCAGCTCGGCGTGCAGGGTAGTCGCGGCGGGCTGGAGGCCACGCCCGACCTGCTGTCGCGCATCAGGGCTGTCCCGGGCGTCGTGACGGCCACGCCCTCGGCCGAGGGCCAGATCATGGCGGTGGTGGGCGATCGCGTGCGCGGGGTGCTGCTGCGCGGCATGATGCCGGACGATTTCCGCGCCCGCGCGCCGTTGGCGGCGGCGATCGACGGACCGCCGGCATTGCGCGAGCGCTACCGCGGCCTGTGTCGTGGCGAAGACGACAAGCCGATCGATTGGGGCACCTTGAAGGGCTTCGGCGATGACTTCACGGTGGCCATCGGGCGGCGATTTGCCGACTTGATGGGCCTCAAGGTCGGTGACCGCATCCAGCTCGTGTCTCCGGTATCGGTGGCCACGCCGCTCGGCGTCATGCCGCGGTCGGCGTCGGCGCGCGTCTCGGCGATCTTCTGCGCCGGCATGTACGACTACGACGCCAACTTCGTGTACGCGCCGATGGTCGACGTCCAGCGCATGCTCGATTTCGGCAACAAGGTATCGACCATCGAGGTTTTCGTGAACGATACGGCTTCGCTTGGCACCGTGCGCCGGCTGGTGACCCAGGCGGTTGGCCTGCAAGGCTGGGTGTTCGACTGGTTTCAGGCCAATGCGGGCTTCTTTGCCGCCATCCAGGCCCAGACCAACGTGATGTTCCTGGTGTTGACCATGATCGTGCTGGTGGCCGCCTTCAATATCGTCTCCAGCCTGGTCATGCTGGTGCGTACCAAGACTGCCGACATCGCCATCCTGCGCACCATGGGGGCGACCCGCGGCGCCATCTTGCGCCTCTTCCTGATCGACGGCCTGGCGATCGGCGGGGTGGGGATCATCATCGGCGTCGTTCTGGGGCTTGCCTTCGCCGACAACATCGAAGCGATCCGGCAGTGGTTGCAGCACACGTTCGGTCTCGTACTGTTCGACGAGACGCTTTACCTGCTGGCCGAGATGCCCTCGCATATCGAATGGATGGAAGTGGCGGCAATTGCCGGCATGGCGCTGGTCTTTGCACTTGCCGCCTCGCTCTATCCGGCGGCGCGCGCCTCGCGTTTCGATCCGGTCGAGGGCCTGCGCCGTGAGTGATCAAGCGCAAGCCGTCGAACGCTGGCTCGCCTGGCGCTATCTCGCGACCCGCCAGCGCGAAGGCTTCGTCTCCTTCATCGCCATCTTCTCGCTGATCGGCGTGGCGCTGGGCGTGGCGACCCTGATCGTCGTGTTGTCGGTCATGGGCGGCTTCCGCGAGCAGCTGATTGGCCGCCTGATCGGCATGAATGGCCACATCGTGATCACGGCGCGCGGCGGCATGGTGCAGGCCACAACCGAGCTCGTGGCTGCGTTGCGCGCCGTGCCGGAGGTAAAGGCCGTCCGCCTCACGCTGGAGCGGCAGGCGCTGGTGAGCGCCAATGGCCAGACCCGCGGAGCGATGTTGCGCGGCGTGCGCCTCGAGGATCTGCTGTCGCGCGACATCGTCACCAAGAACATCATTCACGGCGAGCTTGGCGCCTTCGACACCAAGCCCGGCGTGGTGATCGGCGAAAGGCTTCGACAGGCGTTGAACCTGCGCGCCGGCGATATGATCACGCTGGTCACGCATCGGCTGAATGAAAGCGGCACGATCGCGCCGCGCTATACCGACTACCCGGTGCTGGCGAGCTTCCTCAGCCGGCGTTACGAGTTCGATTCGGCGCTGGTCTTCATACCGCTTCAGATGCTGCAGGAGGATCTCGAATACGGACTGCGTACCGTAAGCTCGATCGATCTTGAAGTGGCTGACCCCGCCCAAGCGCCGCGAATCGCCGAAGCCATCCGCAGGGCACTGGGTCGAGACGATCTCAGGGTGTCGCATTGGCTGGGCCTCAATGCCCGCTTCGTCGGCGCCCTGCAGGTTGAGCGGGTGATGATGTTCATCATCCTCTCCCTGATCGTGCTGGTGGCGGCCATGAACGTGGTCGCGAGTTTCACCATGCTGGTGCGCGTCAAGCGCGGCAGCATTGCCATCTTGCGCACCATGGGTGCGGGGCCGGGCACCATCGTGCGCGCCTTTTTCCTGGCCGCCGCTGCCGTCGGTCTGGCCGGCACGGCAATCGGCACGGCGCTCGGCCTGCTGGTTTGCGCCAACATGCCGAGCATCGCCAGGCTGCTGTCGACAATCACCGGTGCGGCCGGCGGTGGCGGCGCCGAGGTCGATTTCATCACCTCCATGCCGGTGCGCATGCAGGCGGTCGAGGTGCTTTCGGTCATCGCCATTGCCGTGCTGCTGTCGCTGGCGGCGGCAGCCTATCCGGCATGGCGCAGCGCCAGGATCGAACCGATCGAAGGATTGCGCCATGAGTGACGTGCCATTCCCGCTCGCGCTGCGCGGCATCGAGCGCACCTTCGTGCAGGGCGACCGTCGCCTCGAGGTGCTGCGCGGCGTGTCGCTCGACTTGCGCGCCGGCGAGATCGTCGCCCTGGTCGGACAATCGGGCAGCGGCAAGTCGACCCTGCTGCATATCGCGGGATTGCTGGAACGGCCGGACGGCGGCGACGTCGTCGTCGATGGCAAGTCGGCCGGGGCGCTGGGCGACCGGCCGCGCACTGTATTGCGCCGGCAGTTCCTGGGCTTTGTCTACCAGTACCATCATCTCCTGCCGGAATTCTCGGCACTGGAGAACGTCATGCTGCCGCAGATGCTAAATGGCCTGTCGCGCCGCGAGGCCAAGCGGCGCGCGGCAGAGTTGCTCGCCATGGTCCAGCTCCGCGACCGCAGCGATCATCGGCCCGGACGTCTGTCCGGCGGCGAGCAGCAGCGCGTGGCCATTGCCCGGGCTGTGGCCAATGCGCCGCGCGTGCTGCTGGCCGACGAGCCGACAGGCAATCTCGATGCCTCGACAGCCGACACCGTGTTCCGGCAATTGCTGGCCCTGGTGCGGGAAACCGGCATGGCGGCGCTGGTCGCCACCCACAATCATGACCTCGCAGCACGCATGGATCGCACGGTCACGCTCAAGGACGGTGTATTGTCCTCCTGACAGTCCACAGGCCGGAGCGCGATGATGGCCCGTGGCCATCGCCGATTTCGTTCATCTCAAAGTCCGGTCCGCTTATTCGCTCACGGAAGGTGCGAACAGGATCGAAACCGTCGTGGCACTGGCCAAGGCGCAGTCGATGCCGGCCGTCGCGGTCACCGATCGCAGCAATCTGTTCGGCGCGCTAGAGTTTGCTCAATACGCCTCAAAGTCCGGTATCCAGCCGATCATTGGCTGCGACCTGGCCATCCGCCGCGAGGAGGAGGGTGGCATCGCCAGCGCTGGCAAGCTGCCGTCGGTCGATTGGCTGACGCTCCTGGTCCAGAACGAAGCGGGTTATCGCAATCTGATGCGCCTGGTGAGTCGCGCCCATCTCGAATTCAAGACCGGCTCGGTGGCGGCACTGCCGATGGAGGAACTCTCAGGCCACACCGACGGGCTTCTGGCCTTCAGCGGCAGCACCAGCAGCGGCCTCGGCCGGCTCCTGGGGGCGGGGCAAGTTCCGGCGGCCACCCATATGCTCGAACGCATGCAGAAGCTGTTCGATGACCGGCTCTATATAGAGCTGCAACGTCACGGCGAGGACGGCGAACGGCGCATCGAGGCGTCGCTGCTTGAATTGGCCTATGTCCGCGGCCTGCCGCTGCTCGGGACCAACGATGTCCACTTTCCCAAGGCGTCGATGTACGAGGCGCACGATGTGCTGCTCTGCATCGAGCAGGGCGCGCACATCGAGGATCCCAACCGCCGTCGCCTGACGCCCGAGCACTATTTCAAGTCGGCGGCGGAGATGCGCGCAGTATTCGCCGACCTGCCGGAGGCCTGCGACAACAGCCTAGTCGTGGCGCGGCGCTGCGGCTTCATGCCCGAACCGCGCAAGCCCATCCTGCCGCGCTATACCAAGCTTGCCGGACGGGCCGAGAAGGATGCGCTGAAGGAGATGGCCGAGGCTGGCCTCGTGGCGTTGAAAGCCGGCGGCCGGCTGGCCGACGAATTCGCGCTCGAGAAGTACCAGGATCGGCTCGCCTACGAGCTCAACATGATCGAGAAGATGGGCTTCTCGGGCTACTTCCTGATTGTGGCCGACTTCATCCAGTGGGCCAAAGACAACGGCATCCCGGTCGGCCCGGGGCGCGGCTCGGGTGCGGGGTCGCTGGTTGCCTGGTCGCTCAAGATCACCGACCTAGATCCGCTGCGCTGGGGCCTGCTGTTCGAGCGCTTCCTCAATCCCGAGCGCGTGTCGATGCCGGATTTCGATATCGACTTCTGCCAGGACAAGCGCGATCGCGTCATCCGCTACGTGCGCGACGAGTACGGCCACGACCGCGTCGCGGCCATCATCACCTTCGGCAAGCTGCAGGCGCGCGCCGTGCTGCGCGACGTCGGCCGCGTGCTGGGCATGCCCTACGGTCAGGTCGACCGCATTTGCAAGCTGGTGCCGAACAATCCGGCCAAGCCGGTGACGCTCGCCCAGGCGCTGGAAACCGAGCAACTGCTCAAGGAGCAGTACGCCGCCGAGGAGGAGATCAAGCGATTGATCGATCTCGCACTGCAGCTCGAAGGCCTCTATCGCAACGCTTCGACCCATGCCGCCGGCGTGGTGATCGGCGATCGACCGCTCGACGAGTTGGTGCCGCTCTACCGCGATACTGACAACAAGGACTCGCTGCCGGCCACCCAGTTCAACATGAAGTGGGTCGAGACGGCGGGCCTGGTGAAGTTCGACTTCCTCGGTCTCAAGACGTTGACCGTGATCGAGAAGGCCTGCGGCCTGATCGGTCACGGCAAGATTGACATCACCAAGATACCGCTCGACGATGAAGCGACCTTCAGGATGCTGGCCAAGGGCGATGCCTACGGGGTCTTCCAGATGGAAGGCAGCGGCATGCGCGACATCCTGAGCAAGCTGAAGCCCAACCGCTTCGAAGACCTGATCGCGCTGGTGGCGCTCTATCGCCCCGGCCCGATGGACGATATCCCGACCTACATCAGCGTCAAGAATGGGCACGAGAAGCCCGACTACCTGCACCCGTCGCTCCAGGGCATCCTCGAAGAGACCTACGGCATCATGGTCTACCAGGAGCAGGTGATGCAGATCGCCCAGGTGCTGAGCGGCTATTCGCTGGGCGGCGCCGACCTGTTGCGGCGCGCCATGGGCAAGAAGATCCAGTCGGAAATGGACGCGCAGCGCGCCACCTTCATCGAGGGCGCCGCCAAGAACAAGGTCGAGGACGCCCGCGCCTCGATGATCTTCGACAAGGTCGCGAAGTTTGCGGGCTACGGCTTCAACAAGTGCCATTCCGCGCCTTACGCGCTGGTCGCCTACCAGACGGCCTATCTCAAGGCAAACTATCCCGTCGAGTTCTTCGCCGCCTCGATGACCTTCGACATGGGCAACACCGACAAGCTCGGCAATTTCCGACGCGAGCTTGAGCGTTTGAAGATTCCATTGCTGGCGCCCGACATCAACCAGTCGCTGGCCGAATTCGCCGTCGAGACGATGGACGACGGCCGCAAGGCCGTGCGCTACGCCCTGGCCGCGATCAAGGGCGTTGGCCGCGAGGCGATGACCCGGCTCGCCGAGGAGCGCGTGCACAACGGGCCGTTCAAGGATCTTTTCGACGTAGCCGAGCGGCTTGATTCGCGAGTCATCAACAAGCGGCTGGCCGAAAGCCTGGTGAAAGCCGGGGCCTTCGATTCACTGAACAAGAACCGCGCCCAGACCTTCGGCGCCGTCGAGGCGCTGACCCGCCACTCGCAGGCCACGCACGAGCAGCGCGACAGCAGTCAGGACAGCCTGTTCGGCGACGATACCGCCCAGCGCCGGCCGCAGCTCCCCAAGGTGCCCGACTGGGCGCCGATGGAGCGGCTGCAGAACGAATTCGCCGCGATCGGCTTCTATCTCTCCTCCCATCCGTTGGCCGCCTACGAGCGCAGCCTGCAGCGGCTGGGCGTCTGCCGCGCCGCGGATTTGCCGGCGCTGCTGGCGCGGGGCGCGCCGGGCCGCATCAAGCTGGCGGGCACTGTCATCGACCGCATGGAGCGTACCTCCGCCAAGGGCAACCGGTTTGCCTTCGTGCAGTGCTCCGATCAGTCGGGGGCTTTCGAGCTCACCGTGTTCAGCGAACTCCTGGGCAGCAAGCGCAACCTGCTCGAACCGGGGACGGCCATACTGATTTCAACCGACGGCCGACTCGACGGCGAGCAGGTGAAGCTGACAGCCCAATCGGTCGAGAAGCTCGAGGACGCCGTGGCCAACTCAGCGGCCGGCCTGCGCATCGTGGTCTCTGATCCAGCGGCCCTCGAGTCGCTGCGCAAGAGCCTGGACGGCAAGCGCGGCCGTGGCCGCGTAACGCTTGTCGTGCCCATGCCCGACGAGTCCGAAGCCGAGGTCACTCTGCCCGGCAGCTATTCCATCGCAGGCGGCCTGCGCGATGCCATCGGCAGCCTGCCGGGCATCACGCAGGTGGAGGAGATTTGAGCCGCCAGCCTGGCCTGTTCGAGGCCTCTAGTCCGCTCAAGTGGCGCGCGCCGATGGCAGGCGACGTCAAGTCGGCGGCGGACTCGCCCTTGCTGCAGGCGCCGCTGCTGCCGAACGAGATCCGGCTCGGCACCTCGTCGTGGTTCTTCCCCGGTTGGCGCGGCCTGGTTTACGAGGGCGTCCATCCGCAGACGGCGCTCAGCAAGAAAGGCCTCGCGGTCTATGCGCAGATCCCGTTGCTGCGAACGGTGAGCCTCGACCGGACCTTCTACGCGCCGATCTCGACGGTCGAGTACGCCCGCTACGCCAGCCAGGTGCCGGGCGATTTCAGTTTCGTGGTGAAGGCGCCGGCACTGGTCTGTGACGCTTCGATCCGCGACGAGACGGGCAGGGGCAAGGTCGCCAACCCACACTTCCTTGATGCCGCCATCGCCGCCCGCGAATTCGTCGTACCCTGCCTCGAGGGATTGGGCGGCAAGGCAGGCCCGCTGGTCTTCCAGGTCTCGCCGCTGCCACGCGGCCTGGTCGAGGAAGCGGCGACCTTGATCGAGCGGTTGGCCGCTTTCTTCGCCGCCTTGCCGCAAGAACTGGGCAAGCAGCGGCCGCTCTATGCCCTGGAACTGCGCAATTCAGAGCTGCTGACGCCCCGCCTGATGCGCATGCTGTCGAGCGCCGGCGTCCGCTATTGCGTCGGACTGCACGATCGCATGCCGGAGGTCGAACGTCAGGAAGCGGCGCTCAAGGCGCTGGATGGCGGGCAGCCGGGCGACCTGGTGGTGCGCTGGAACCTGCACCGCGGCTTCCTCTACCAAACCGCCAAGCAGCGTTACGAGCCGTTCGACAAATTGGTCGATGAGGACACCGAAACCCGGCGGATCCTGGCCCGCATGGCCGCCGCGGCCTTCAAGGCCAAGCGCCGGGTCTGGATCACCGCCAATAACAAGGCCGAGGGCAGCGCGCCCCTGTCGCTTCTCAAGCTGGCCGAGGAGATCTCCGGACAGCTTTGATCGCCGGGGGTGGTGAAAAGTGAGACCAAACGGGCCAAAGTGCCGATGCCATCGGCATCGGATTAGTCTCACTCCCGTGAGACCAGTGCGAGGCGTCGGTGAGACCATGCGCGCCTAACCTATTGATTTTGCTAGCACTTGCATTGGGAGGCATAAACCCCTAGAACCACGCCCATCTCGCACGCGGGTTTGCGGTCGACGGGGAGACATCCCGCCGCTCGCTCCGGTGTCCTCATTCGAGGACGACGCCCGCGGAGGCCCAACCGGAAAAGGAGAGCGGCATGGCTATGCCGACATTCACGATGCGTCAGTTGCTGGAAGCGGGTGTCCATTTCGGGCACCACACCCGGCGTTGGAACCCCAAGATGAAGCCGTACCTGTTCGGGGTGCGCAACGGGGTCCATATCATCGACCTCACCAAGACCGTGCCGCTGCTCGAACAGGCGCTGCTGCAGATTCGCCAGGTCGTGTCGAACGGCGGGCGTGTGCTGTTCGTCGGCACCAAGGCGGCAGCGTCCGAGCGCGTCGCCGAGGCGGCCAAGCGCTGCGGCCAATATTACGTCAACCACCGCTGGCTGGGCGGCATGATCACCAACTGGCAGACCATCTCTGCCTCGATCAAGCGCCTGCGCGAGCTCGACGATCGCCTAAAGGGCGAGGTCGTGGGCCTCACCAAGAAGGAGCAGCTTGATCTCACCCGCGAGCGCGACAAGCTCGAGCGGTCGCTGGGCGGCATCAAGGAAATGGGCGGCACGCCCGACATGCTGTTTATCATCGACACCAACAAGGAGGCGATCGCGGTCCTGGAAGCGCGCAAGCGTGGCATTCCGATTGCGGCGGTCCTCGACAGCAACTCAGATCCCGACGGCATCGATTTCCCCATGCCAGGCAACGACGACGCTATCCGCGCTGTTTCACTCTATTGCGATCTGGTGGCGGGCGCCTGCCTCGACGGTATCCGTGCCGAGATCGCGGCTACGGGTGGCGACGTCGGCGAGCTCACCGAGCCGCCGGCCGAGGAAGTTCCTGCCGCTGCCGAAGGCACCCCGACGGCACCGGCCGAGTAAGCCGGGCCCTCTTCGAAAAGAATTGAACGGGGCCGGTCGGAAGACCGGCCCTTCTCGCACCAAACGGAGCAGAGCATGGCTGAGATCACCGCTTCCCTGGTCAAGGAGCTGCGCGAGAAGACCGGCGCAGGCATGATGGATTGCAAGAAGGCGCTGGGCGAAGTCCAGGGCGACCTCGAGAAGGCGGTCGACTGGCTGCGCACCAAGGGTCTGTCGGCAGCCGCCAAGAAAGCCGGCCGCGTGGCGGCTGAAGGCCTGGTCGGCGTCGTCACCGGCGGCAACCGTGGCGCTGTCGTCGAAGTCAATGCCGAGACCGACTTCGTCGGGCGCAACGAGACCTTCCAGAAGTTCGTCGCCACCACGACCCGCATCGCGCTCGATACCGGCGGCGACATGACCAAGATCGCGTCAGCACCTTTTCCGGGTAGCGGCCGCGACGTCCAGGGCGAACTCACCAACATGATCGCCACCATCGGCGAGAACATGTCGCTCCGCCGCACCGCCACGATTTCGGTATCGGATGGCGTAGTGGCTGCCTACATGCACGGCGCGGTGGCGCCGGACCTTGGCAAGATCGGCGTGCTGGTGGCGCTGGAGTCGACCGGCGACAAGGCCAAGCTCGGCGCACTCGCCAAGCAGCTCGCCATGCACGTGGCCGCAGCCAACCCGCAGTCGCTGAGCGTTGCCGATCTCGACCAGGCCGCGATCGAACGCGAGCGCGCGGTGCTGGCCGAGAAGGCGGGCCAAAGCGGCAAGGCAGCCGACATCATCGCCAAGATGGTCGAGGGCGGCTTGCGCAAGTTCCATCAGGAAGTCGTCCTGCTCGAACAGCTCTTTGTCATCGACGGCAAGAGCCGGGTCTCGAAGGTGGTCGACGAGGCCGCCAAGCAGGTCGGCGCGCCGGTCCGACTGGCGGGCTTCGTGCGCTTCGCTTTGGGCGAGGGAATCGAGAAGAAATCCGAAGATTTTGCGGCCGAGGTGGCTGCTCAGCTCAAGAAGTAGTATGAAATCCGCGTCGGTGTGCGGGTGTAGGACCCGGGCCGCCCAAGGAAACGTACCCAGGGGCAAGTGATGCCGTCGGCTCCCCGCTATCGCCGCGTCCTGCTGAAGCTCTCGGGCGAGGCACTCATGGGCGATCGCGAATATGGCCTCGACCCCGCCATGGTCGGCATGGTGGCGCAGGAGGTGAAGGCCGTGCACGGAATGGGCGTGCAGGTCTGCCTCGTCATAGGCGGCGGCAACATCTTTCGCGGCGTCTCGGGCGCGGCCGCCGGCATGGATCGGGCGAGCGGCGATTACATGGGGATGTTGGCAACGGTCATCAATTCACTCGCTATGCAGAGCGCTCTGGAGCGCCACGGCCTGCAGACGCGTGTACAGTCGGCGATCCCCATGACCACCGTCTGCGAGCCCTATATTCGCCGCCGCGCCGCCCGCCACATGGAAAAAGGCCGCGTCGTCATTTTCGCCGCCGGCACCGGCAATCCGTTTTTCACGACGGACACCGCGGCTGCCCTGCGCGCCGCCGAGATGAGCGTCGATGCGCTGCTCAAGGGCACGCAGGTCGACGGCGTCTATTCGGCCGACCCGCGCAAGGACAAGAAGGCCAAGCGCTACGACAAGCTCACCTACATGGATGTGCTGTCGCAGGACCTGCAGGTGATGGATGCGTCGGCTGTCTCGCTCGCCCGCGAGAACAAGATTCCAATTATCGTATTCGACATCCATAAGCCCGGCGCGTTCGCCGAGACGATGCGCGGGCAGGGGACTTTCACCATCATCAAGGACGAGGGCTGAAGACATGAGCACAGACCTCAAGGATCTCGAGAAACGCATGCAGAGCGCCATGGAAGCACTCAAGAAGGAATTCAGCGGTCTTCGTACCGGCCGCGCCTCCGTCAATCTGCTCGATCCCGTCATGGTCGAGGCCTATGGGCAGCGCATGCCGCTCAATCAGGTGGGCACGGTGAGCGCGCCTGAACCGCGCCTGCTCTCGGTCAACGTCTGGGACAAGGGCCTCGTCGTCTCGACGGCCAAGGCCATTCGCGAGGCGGGCCTTGGCCTCAATCCGGCGCCGGACGGCCAGACGATCCGCATTCCTATTCCCGAACTTTCCACTGAACGCCGCGCCGAACTCGCCAAGCTGGCGCACAAGTACGCCGAGTCGGCACGGGTCGCCGTTCGCAACGTGCGGCGCGACGGCAACGAAGCGCTCAAGAAAGCCGAGAAGGACCACAAGATCTCGCAGGACGAACATCGCCAGAAGTCCGACGAGGTGCAGAAGCTGACCGACCGTTTCGTCAAGGTCGTGGACGACACGCTGACAACCAAGGAAAAAGAGATCAAGACGGTCTGATGTCGACAGCATCTCTGCCCGCCAGTCCCGACCCGTCGCCGGGTCCCCATCACGTTGCCATCATCATGGATGGCAACGGCCGGTGGGCGAAGGCGCGCGGACTGCCGCGCGTGGCCGGCCATCGTCGCGGGGCCGACGCGGTCCGCCGCGTGATCCGCGGCGCCGGCGAGCTCGGCATTCCGGTACTGACCCTGTTCGCCTTCTCGACCGAAAACTGGGGACGTCCGGCCAACGAGGTCAGCGACCTCATGGGCTTGTTGCGTCACTATCTGCGGCACGAACTCGAGGAGCTGCGCAAAAACGGCGCGCGCCTGCGCGTGATCGGCGATCGCGGCCGGCTGGCCGCCGACATCGTGGACGACATTGCCGCCGCCGAGAACATGACGCGCGACAACGGACGCATCGACATCAATATATGCATCAACTACGGCTCGCGTGACGAAATCCTGCGCGCCACCCGCAGCCTGGCCCGCCAGGTCGCCGCCGGCGAACTCGCGGCCGAACGCATCGACGAGGAACTGTTCGAGCGCGAACTGCTCACCGCCGGCGTCCCCGATCCCGACCTTCTGATCCGCACCAGCGGTGAGCAGCGCATCAGCAATTTCCTTCTCTGGCAGTGTGCCTACGCCGAATTGGTGTTCGTCGACACGCTGTGGCCCGACTTCGGCAAGGAACATCTCGAGCAGGCGGTCGCCGAGTTCCGCCGGCGCGAACGTCGCTATGGTGGTGTCGGCGGTTAGCGCCCCGTTGGGGCAATCCAAACGGTTTCGGGGCCTGCTGCTGCGAATCCTGTCGGCCTCCGTTCTGGCGCCGCTCCTGCTGGTAGCGATCTGGTTCGGTTTTCCCTGGATTGATCTCGTGGCGGCGGTGGCAGCCCCGATCATGGTGGCGGAATGGATCCGCCTCACCCGCGGCCGGCCGGTCGCTCGCGTGCTGGCCTTTCTCTACGCCATGGCGGCATTGATGGCCTTGCTCTGGCTGCGCCACCAACCGGCGTTCGGACGGGAGACGGTCATCTGGATCGTGCTGTGCGTCTGGGCGACCGACATTGGCGCCTATTTCGTCGGCATCACGGCGGGCGGTGCCAAGCTCGCCCCCAGCATCAGCCCGAGCAAGACCTGGTCGGGCCTGGTCGGCGGCATGGCCTTCGCCGCCGTCACGAGTGCGGCGGTCGGCTGGCTCTTCCAACAAGGCGCCACGCTCCCGCTGGCCTTGATCGGGGCCTGCCTGGCGGTAGTGGGCCAGCTTGGCGATCTCCTCGAATCGGC
Source organism: Asaia bogorensis (assembly GCA_945889625.1). Taxonomy (GTDB): domain Bacteria; phylum Pseudomonadota; class Alphaproteobacteria; order Reyranellales; family Reyranellaceae; genus Reyranella. The sequence continues at coordinate 36,249 of CAMDCE010000041.1, forward strand.
GGCCAAGCGCGGTGCCGGCGTGAAGGACAGCGGCAACCTGATTCCCGGCCACGGCGGCCTGCTCGATCGAATCGACGGCCTGGTCGCCGCGCTGGTGGCGGTGGCAGTGATGCGGCTAGCGATCGGCGGGGTATGGCCATGGGCATGATGGGCTGGTCCGCCCCCTCGCATGCGCAGCCACGGCACGTGACGATTCTCGGCTCGACCGGATCGGTAGGGCAGAGCACGGTCGATCTCATCGCCCGCGATCCCGAGAGTTATTGCGTCGAAGCACTGGTTGCCGGCAATTCCGTCGAGGCTCTGGCCGAGCAGGCGCGCCGTCTGCGCGCCGGTCTCGCCGTTGTGGCTAATCCGCAGCGCTACCGGGCACTCAAGGATGCGCTGGCCGGTACGTCGATCGAAGCGGCGGCCGGTCCCGACGCGGTGGTCGAAGCGGCCTCGCGCCCGGCGGAATGGGTGATGGCCGCCATCGTAGGATTTGCCGGGCTGGAATCGACCCTCGTCGCGGCACGGCGCGGTGCCATGGTGGCGCTCGCCAACAAGGAGGCGCTGGTCTGCGCCGGCCGGCTGCTAATGGATGCGATCGATGAGTCGGGCGGCGTGCTGTTACCGGTCGATTCGGAGCACAATGCGATCTTCCAGGTCTTCGAGCCCCGGCAGCGCCATGCCATCGACCGCTTGATCCTGACGGCGTCGGGCGGCCCGTTCCGCAACTGGTCGCTGGCCGACATGGCCGAGGCGACGCCGGAGCAGGCGCTGGCCCATCCCAACTGGGACATGGGCGCCAAGATTTCGATCGACTCGGCCACCATGATGAACAAGGGCTTGGAACTGATCGAGGCCCATTTGCTGTTCGGCCTGCCGGCCGACCAGGTCGAGATCGTCGTGCATCCGCAATCGGTGATCCATTCGATGGTGGCCTATCGCGACGGCTCGGTGCTGGCCCAACTCGGCACGCCCGACATGCGCGTGCCGATCAGTCACGCGCTGGGCTGGCCGTCGCGCATCGACGGCCCGGCGGCACGGCTGGACTTCGCAGATCTTTCGCCGCTCACGTTCGAACGGCCCGATTCTGGCCGCTTTCCGTCGTTACGTCTGGCGCGAGAGGCTTTGGTTCTGGGCGGATTTGCACCGACCGTGCTGAATGCAGCCAACGAGGTGGCCGTCGCGGCGTTCCTGGCGCGACGCATCGGCTTTCTCGACATTGCTCGTATCGTCGAGGATGTGCTGGCGGCCAGCGGGACGCTGTCGGGAGTGGCGATGTCGCTGCAGCAGGTCCATGCCGCTGACCGCGAGGCGCGACAAAAAGCCGAGATTGCCGTTCAGAGCCACGCTCTAACTAATTGAAGTAGAACGAACTTTATGATGTAGTGGAGCAATGCAGAGTATCGTCAGCCTGTTTACGACATACCTTCCATACTTTGTTCTGGTGCTGACGCTGCTCGTGTTCATCCACGAGTTTGGCCACTACTGGGTTGGCCGGCGCTTCGGCATTCACGCCGAGGTGTTTTCCATCGGCTTCGGACCGGAGTTGTTCGGCTGGACCGATCGCAACGGCACCCGCTGGAAGATCGCGGTGATCCCGCTGGGCGGCTACGTGAAGTTCCTGGGCGACAACGACGCCAGCAGCGCCACGCCGTCGGATGAACCGCTGTCGCACGACCAGAAGCGCCGCGCGTTCTTCACGCAGCCGCTTTATGCCCGGGCCGCCGTCGTGCTCGGTGGGCCCCTTGCCAATCTGCTGTTCGCCTTCATCCTGCTCACCGCCGTATTCTTCATCGCAGGCGAGCCCTATTCGCCGGCAACCATTGCGGTGCAGCCCGGCGGGCCGGCGTCGCAGGCGGGCCTGCGCACCGGAGACGGGATCGTCCGCCTTGCCGGTCAGAAGATCGACCGGTTCGAGGACATCCAGGACGCGCAGTTCCTCTATTGGGCCAAGCCAATGGCAGTCGAGTATCGCCGCGGCGACACGTTGATGCGCGGCGAGATCGCGTCGCTGTTCTGCGAGCGCACCGACCGCTACAACAACACCCTGCGCTACGGCGACCTCGGCATCGACCAGCTTATCCGCCCGGTGGTCGGTGGCTTCACGGCCAATAGTCCAGCCGAGGCGGCGGGGTTGAAAGTCGGCGATCTGCTTCTCGAGATCGACGGCAAGCCGGTCGATCATTTCTCGCGGATCCCCGAGTTGATCGGCAAGCGGGCTGGCCAGCCAATCGTGATCAAATATGATCGAGACGGGCGGCGCTACGATACCACGGTGGTGCCCGAGGCCGACCAGATAACGGACTGCGCCGGCAAGCAGCACATGATCGGGCGCCTGCGCATCCGGCCGGCCAACATAACGGAATTCCGCAGTCACGACCTGTTCGGGGCGATGGGTGCAGGCGTGCGCCAAGTCTGGGGCATGACGATGATGTTCTACACGTCGATGGCCCAGATCTTGACGGCGACGCGACCGGTCGACGAACTCGGCGGACCGATTCGAATCGCCAAGGCCGCAGGGGAGGCGTCCTACGCCGGCTGGATCGGCATCCTCAACCTGGTGATTGCCCTCTCGGTCGTGCTCGGCGTGTTCAACCTCTTGCCGGTGCCAATGCTCGATGGCGGTCATCTGGCGATGTATCTCTACGAGGCAGTGCGCGGCAAGCCGCTCGGATTAAGGGCCCAGGAACTCGGCCTCAAGGTCGGCTTTGCCCTGGTGATTGGCATGGCGCTGATCGCAACATTCAACGACATCAGGCTCTTGCTGCGTTGAGTTGGCACGATGGCGCGGGCTGCAGATCTGGGGACAAAAGGGGTGGCTAACGCCCTGATGCCGGTTTATGAAGTTGCGTTCCTGGAAGCTACGCTCCTGGAATTGGGCATCGGCAGGTCGGGAAGGTGCCGGGGGTGGGTTTGAATTTTCGTTGGGCCGTCCTGGCCGTGGCCGCCATTCTCGCATTCGGTGCGCCGGCGTACGCCCAGCGCGGTGGCGCTGCCGCCGGCGGCGGTACGATTACCGCCGTTCAAATCCAGGGCAACGTCCGCTCCGAAGTAGAGACGGTCCGCTCCTATCTGCAGCTCAAGGAAGGCCAGCCATATGATCCGGCCGCTGCCGATCGCTCGCTGAAGGCGCTGTTCGCGACCGGTCTGTTTTCCGACGTCGTGATCGACATGCAGGGCACGGTCCTGATCGTGAAGGTCACCGAAAATCCGATCCTCAATCGTGTCGCCTTCGAGGGCAACAAGAAGATCGAAGACGACAAGTTGCGCGACGAAGTGCAGTCAAAGGCGCGCCAGGTCTTCACGCGTGCGCGCGTCCAGGCCGACGTCGAGCGCATTCTCAGCATCTACCGGCGCGGCGGCCGCTATAACGCGGTGGTCGAGCCCAAGATCATCCGCCTCGAGCAGGGCCGCGTCGATCTGGTGTTCGAGATCGACGAAGGCGAGGTTACCGGCATCAAGCGCATCAGCTTCGTCGGCAACGAGGCGTTCGGCGACGGCACCTTGCGCGGCAAGATTCGCACCTCGGAGAGCGCTTGGTATCGCTTCCTGTCTTCGGACGACCGCTTCGATCCCGATCGCCTCAATCTCGACCGCGAGTTGCTGCGCAAGTTCTATCTGTCCGAGGGCTATGCCGACTTCCGCGTCGTGTCGGCCGTGGCCGAACTCGCGCCCAACCGCGACGGCTTTTTCATCACCTTTACGATCAACGAGGGCGACCGCTACAAGTTCGGCAAGGTCGAGGTGACGTCGCGCTTTCAGGGTCTCGATGTCGACACCCTGAAGGGCTACCTCACGATGGACGAGGGCGACTGGTACAACGCCGACCAGGTCGAGAAGACCGTAACGGCGATGGCCGACGCCGTCGGGTCGCTGGGCTATGCCTTCGTCGACGTGCGACCCAACATCCGGCGCAACAAGGACAACTCCACCGTCGACGTGACCTTCGACGTCCAGGAGGGCCCGCGTGTCTATGTCGAGCGCATCAACATCCAGGGCAACACGCGTACCCTCGATAAGGTGATTCGCCGCGAGTTCCGTCTGGCCGAAGGCGACGCTTTCAGTACCGCCAAGGTGCGACGCAGCCAGGATCGCCTGCGCAATCTCGGCTTCTTCGAGAAAGTCGACATCTCCGCGGCTCCGGGTTCGACTCCCGACAAGACCAACCTCGAAGTGCAGCTGGTTGAGAAGAGCACCGGCGAAATCTCGTTCGGTGCAGGCTATTCGACGACCGCCGGCGTTCTCGGCGATATCTCGATCCGCGAGCGCAATCTGCTCGGCAAAGGCCAGGATCTCCGGCTGGGCCTGCAGCTCGGCACCTTGAGCACCTTGATCGATCTCAGCTTTACCGAGCCCTATTTCCTGGATCGGCCGATGGCCGCCGGGTTCGACATCTTCAATACGACGAACAATCGCCAATCGATCGCCTCGTATAGCGACAGCGCTCTCGGGTTCGCGTTACGCGCCGGCTGGGCCTACACCGAACACACGCGCCAGTCGGTGCGTTACACCTTGAAGCAGGTCAACATCTACAACGTGCAGCCTTGGGCATCGCCGGTCATCCTATCGCAGGCCGGTTATTCGGTGACCTCCGAAATCGCCGAAACGGTCGCCTGGGATACTCGCGATCAGCGCCTCAATCCGACCAAGGGCTTGGTGGTTCGCAGTACTATGGCGCTCGGTGGCCTGGGCGGTACTGAGTACTATTACCGCATCACTGGCGATGCCGTGTACTACCAGCAGATCATCGAGGAGTTCATCGCGTCGATCGGCGGTTCCGTCGGCCTCACGCAGCCCTACAATAATAGCACGATTCGCCTGACCAACCGCTTCTTCCTGGGCGGCGACACGTTGCGCGGCTTTGAAGTCGGTGGCGTGGGACCGCGCGACGCCGTCACCCAGGACGCACTGGGCGGCCGGTACTACTACACCGCCTCGGGCGAGCTCAGTTTCCCGCTCCTCTGGATACCCAAGGAACTCGGCCTGATGGGCAAGGCTTTCATCGATGTTGGCTCGCTGTGGGGCGCCGACGACAGCCTGAGTGTGCCGGGCGCGAGTGTCCTGGACAGCCAGCTCATGCGCGTTGGCACCGGCGTTGGCATTCAATGGATATCGCCGTTCGGCCCAATCCGTATAGACTACGCCGTTCCGGTCGTTCAAGCCGCCTGGGACAAGACTCAGAATATTCGCTTCAGCTTCGGCACGCGCTTCTGAGTGGGGAGGCCGCTGACATGAACATGCAAACTGACAAGACCAGTGTTCCGAGAACGGCCAACGCGGTCGACATCCGGCGCATCCTGCAGATGATTCCCCATCGCTATCCGATGCTGATGGTCGACAAGGTGATCGAGATGCAGCTCGACCACAGCGCCGTCGGCATCAAGAACGTCAGCATCAACGAGCCTTTCTTCCAGGGCCATTTCCCGTCCGAGCCGGTGATGCCGGGCGTACTGATCGTCGAGGCGATGGCACAGACCGCCGCCGTGCTGGTGGTCGCCACCTTCGGCGCGGAATCGGAAGGCAAACTGGTCTATTTCATGTCGATCGATGGCGTGCGTTTTCGCCGGCCTGTGCTGCCGGGCGACCGGCTTGAGCTCCATGTCGAGAAGGTGCAAAGCCGTTCCAACGTCTGGAAATTCTCGGGCAAGGCCATGGTCGACGGCAAGATGGCGGCAGAGGCAACCTTCGCCGCCATGATTCGCGATAAATAGGGAGAGGGAGATGCCGGATACCGCTGCCAACTATCGCATGCTGCACACGATGATCCGCGTCAGGGATCTCGACAAGTCGATCGCCTTCTATACCGGCCCGATGGGCATGAAGATGCTGCGCAAGCGCGAAGTGCCGGACGGCAAGTATACGCTGGCCTTCGTCGGGTATGGCGACGAGAGCGAGCACTGCGCAGTCGAACTGACCTACAATTGGGATCAGGAGAAGCCCTACGATCTCGGCAGCGGCTTCGGCCATCTTGCCGTCGGTGTGCCTGACGTCTACGGCATGTGCGAAGAGGTCAAGAAGGCCGGCGGCAAGGTCACGCGCCCGGCGGGTCCGGTGAAGTTCGGCACCACCGTGATTGCCTTCGTGGAAGATCCCGACGGCTACAAGATCGAACTGATCGAGCGGAAGTAAGCGCCGAGGTCGACCGGACGGCGGCTAGACCAGCCGCCAATCGAACAACGCCAGCACTACCAGCGTCGTCGCCAGCGCGACGACGAACAGCCGCGCACGCAGGCGCGTTCGCCGGGCATTGTCGTTTGCCGGTCGGCCGGGCCGCATGACGCGCGGCATCGGTCTTGGCTTCTGCGTGACCGCCCAGGCTGTTACCCGACGCGATCCATGTGACGATCTCGCCATGTCCTCTCGCTTTCCCCCCGGATCGCGAACTAGCCCCGCATGTGGAGCGGCTTGTACGGGCGTTCGAGCTGTCCGTTGTAGGCCTGACGGGGTCGGCCGATCTTCTGGTCGGGATCCTCGATCATCTCGTTCCACTGAGACACCCAGCCGACGGTCCGCGCCACGGCGAACAAGACAGTGAACATCGAGGTCGGAATGCCGATCGCCCGGAAGATGATGCCCGAGTAGAAATCGACGTTGGGGTAGAGCTTCTTGGAGATGAAGTAATCGTCCTTGAGCGCGATCTGCTCCATTTCCATTGCGAGCTCGAGCAGCGGGTCATGGTTGATGCCGAGCGAGGTCAGCACCTCGTGGCAGGCCTGGCGCATCACCTTGGCGCGCGGGTCGTAGTTCTTGTAGACGCGATGGCCGAAGCCCATCAGGCGGGTGTGGTCCTGCTTGTCCTTCACGCGCGACAGGAAGCCCGGGATGTTCTGCTTGCCGCCGATCTCGTTCAGCATGTTGATGACGGCTTCGTTGGCGCCGCCATGGCTGGGGCCCCACAGCGAGGCGATGCCGGCGGCGATGCAGGCGAACGGATTGGCGCCTGAGGAGCCGGCGAGCCGTACCGTCGAGGTCGAAGCATTCTGTTCGTGGTCGGCATGCAGCATCAGGATGCGGTCCATCGCCTTCTCGACGATCGGGTTGACCACATACTCCTCGGCCGGCACCGAGAACATCATGCGCAGGAAGTTGGCCGAGTAGGAGAGGTCGTTGCGCGGATAGACGAAGGGCTGGCCGACTGAATATTTGTAGGCCATCGCCGCGATCGTCGGCATCTTGGCCACCAGGCGGTACGAGGCGACCATGCGCTGGTAGGGATCATGGATGTCGAGCGAGTCGTGATAGAAGGCCGAAAGCGCCCCGACCACGCCGCAGCACACCGCCATCGGATGGGCATCGCGCCGGAAGCCGCGATAGAACTGGCTGATCTGCTCGTGAACCATCGTGTGGTTCGTGATGTCGTGCACGAACTTTTCCTTCTGCGCCTTGTTCGGCAGCTCGCCCTTCATCAAGAGGTAGCAGACCTCCATGAAGTCGCTCTGCTCGGCGATTTCGGCGATGTTGTAGCCGCGATACAGCAGGATGCCTTCGTCGCCGTCGATGTAGGTGATCTTCGACCCGCACGAGCCGGTCGAGGTGAAGCCGGGGTCATAAGTGAACATCCCCGACTCGCCGTAGAACTTGCGGATATCGACCAGACGCGGCCCGATAGTGCCGTGAAGGATCGGCATTTCGTAGGATTTGCCGGTCTCGTTGTCTGTGAGGGTCGCGGTCGACTTGGCCATTGGAAAACTCTTTCGGCTCGAATTGGCGGGTTCGAGGGGCACCCTAACAAGCCGCCCCGGAGGGCGCAATTGTACCGCCGGGCCGCTATTTCGCGGGCCGCAGAACGGCTGCAGCCCGACCGTCGATGATGGCCAAACCGATGCCGATCAGCAGCATTCCGGCGAAGTGCCGCGGCTCCAGCCGCTCGTCCAGAAAGAAGCCACCCAGCAGGATGGCAATGAGCGGCATCAGAAAGGTGACCAGCAGCAGGTTGGTGGCGCCTGCCGCCGCGAGGATGCGGAAATACAGCACGTAGCCCAACGCAGTCGACATCAGGGCAAGGCCGACAAGGGCGGCCCACACCGTCGGCGACGGGGCGGCGGGCAGCGACCAGGGCCGGTCGACCATCAGCATGATCGGCAGAATCAACACGCTGCTGGCCGTGACTTGACCGGCCGCGGCCTCCAGCGGCGCCACGCCCATGGCCTTGAAACATCGGCCGTAGACGCCGGCAAACGCGTAGGAGAGGGCTGCACCCAGGCAGGCCAATTCAGCCAGCAGACTTGAGACAGCGTTGCCGAGAGCATCGGGTCCGACCAGCAACGCCACGCCGGCGAAGCCGGACAACAGGGCGATGACTTTGGCGCCGGTCGCCTTTTCGTCGGCGGTGAGTACGTGGGCGACCACAATGGTGAAGAGCGGAGTGGTGGCGTTGAGGATCGAGGCTTCGCCGGACGCAATATGCGTCTGCCCCCAGAAGATCAGGCTGAACGGCACCACATTGTTCAGAAGTCCCATGGCGAAATAGGCGGGCCACGGCGTGCCGGGCCGGAACAGGCCCTGCGCGGCGGCAGCCAGGGCAATGTTGAGAGCCAGGGCCGCGAGCGCCACGCGGCCGAACACGACGGTGAACGGCGCCAATTCGCCGATCGCCACCTTGGCGAAGAAGAACGAACATCCCCATAGCACGGAGAGCGACAGCAGCCAGGCCCAGACGCGCAAACTCATGGCGCGACCGTGACGGGCCGCCGTGGCGGCCTCTATCCGCTGGCCGCCAGCAATCTCGACTTGGTTTCGGCCGGCCCGAGGATGGCCAGCACCTCAAAGATGCCGGGCGATACGGTCGAGCCCGTCATCGCCACGCGCAGCGGCTGGGCGACCTGGCCGAGCTTCACGCCCTCGGCCTCGACAAAGCGGCGGACCGCGTCCTCTATCTGCTTCTCGCTCCAGTTGGCTGCCTCGGCCTCGAGCGCTGCCGTGAGCTTGGCGAGCAAGGTCTTGGCCTCGAATGTGAGCTGGGCGCGCGCCTTGTCGTCTGCGATCGGTGGCGCGCCGGACGTGGCATAGAAGACGAGGTTGTCGGCAAGTTCGATCAATGTGCGCGTGCGCTGCTTCACGCCGTTGATGCCGCGCCCGATGCGTTCCCGGCCGATCGCATCGATCGCGCCGATCTTGGCCTCGATGCGCGGCAGCACGAGCGGCAGCAACTCGGCATCCGGCGTCTCGCGCATGTAGTGTGCATTGAGGTTGGTGAGTTTGGCGATATCGAAGCGCGAGGCTGACCGGCCGACACCCGGCAAATCGAACCACTCGATCGCCTGTTCGGTGGAAATAATTTCGTCGTCGCCATGGCCCCAGCCAAGACGCAGCAGATAGTTGCGCAAAGCCGCGGGCAGCATGCCCATGTCGCGGTAGGCGTCGACGCCGAGAGCGCCGTGGCGCTTGCTGAGCTTGGCGCCGTCGGGGCCGTGGATCAGCGGGATATGGGCATAGACCGGCTCGGGCCAACCCATCGCCTTGATGATCTGGAGCTGGCGGAAGGCATTGTTCAGATGGTCGTCGCCGCGGATCACGTGCGTGACGCCGGCATCCTGATCGTCGACCACGACGGCCAGCATGTAGGTCGGCGTACCGTCGGCGCGCAGCAGGATCATGTCGTCGAGTTGGGCATTGTCGACCTTGACCTCTCCCTGCACGGCGTCCTGGATCACCGTCTGGCCGCTCTGCGGCGCCTTGAGACGGATGACGGGCTTGATATCGGCCGGGGCGTCCTTCGGATCGCGGTCACGCCAGCGGCCGTCGTAACGCGTCGGCTTGCCAGCCGCCTTTTGCGCCGCACGCATCTCGTCCAGTTCCTGGGGCGAGGCGTAGCAGTGATAGGCGTGGCCGTTGGCCAGCATCTGACGCGCGACCTCGGCATGACGGGCGGCGCGGGTGAACTGGTAGGTGACGTCGCCGTCCCATTGCAGGCCGAGCCACGACAGGCCGTCGAGGATCGCCGCGATGGCCGGCTCCGTGGAGCGGGCGCGATCGGTGTCCTCGATGCGCAGCAGGAACTTGCCGCCGTGGTGGCGCGAGAACAGCCAATTGAACAGCGCGGTGCGCGCACCGCCGATATGCAGGTAGCCGGTCGGCGAGGGTGCAAAGCGGGTGACGACTGTCATTGCTCGGTAAGTGCGGGTTTTGCCGTATTTCGGCCGGAAAAGCGCGCGGTAGGTAGGCGAGCGTCCCCGACCTGTCAAACGCCCGGCAGGCGACCGAGGGGGAGCGCGTGGCGGGGGCCCGCAACTGGATCCTGCAGCATCTCGACGCCGAGCGCGGCCGCTGGATGCTGTG
>CAMDCE010000042.1 GCA_945889625.1 Asaia bogorensis
GCTATGTCCGCCTGAACCCGCTCGCGAAGGTCAATCGAATAAGGCTTTCCCATTCATGCCGGCCTCCATATCCCAGCCAGCATCTTGAATCAGACTTCCGATTCCTTGGGAATCCCCTTTCGATTCCTATTTCACGCTCGACGCTCTAGAGCGCTGGCTTGCCGATGCCGCCGCGGGCGCGCCGCGCAAGGTAGGTCTGCAGATGGGCATAGGCCAGGCGGAGGTTGGGCGTGGCGATGCCTGACTTCTTCGCGCGCGCGATCATATCGCCCACCACATGATCGGCTTCGACCGGGTTGCCCTTCTCGAGGTCGTGCAGCATCGAGGCGGCGAACTTCGAGCCCTTCTGCGTGAGATACGAGCGCACAGTGACCATGCCCTTGTCGCCGGGGTCGTAACCGGCGGCGGCCGCCACCTTGCGGCACTCCTCGACCGTCTCGAGCATGATCGCCTGGCCCTCGGCCGCCTCGAGGATGTCGCCCGAGGTGCCGCGCATCAGGCAGCACATTGTGGCCAGCGAAGTGAGCATGATCCACTTGTCCCAGAGATCCTGGACGATGTTGGGATGCAGGCCGCCATCGACGCCCGACTTCCTGATCGCGGCGTCGAGCTCGATCAGCGCTTGGCGCGGCGGCTTGCCGTCGCGCTCGCCGAAGGAGATGGCGGCGAACGGGCTGGTGTGAAGGATCTCGGCCTTGGCCGACAAGGCGACGCCGACACGGGCGAGACCGCCCGCCACCTTGGCATCGCCGAACTTCGCGGCCAGCACATCGACGTGGCGCATGCCGTTCAGCAGCGGGACGACGGTGGCATTGGCGCCGACCGCCGGCGCCACCGCCTCGATGGCGGAGTCGAGATCGTAGGCCTTGCAGGTCAGCATCACGACGTCGTACGGCCCGCCTTCGCCGCCCTTCAGCACGGTCTTCACCTTCTGGGTGATGTCGCCCTTGGTGCTCTTGATGACCAGCCCGTCGCGCTGCAGCGCTTCGTTGCGCGCCGGACGGACGAGGAAGGTGACGTCGGCGCCGCTCTGGTGCAGGCGGCCGCCGATATAGCCGCCGATCGCACCGGCGCCAAGAATCAAGGTCTTCACGCGTTGCTCCGTTACCTGGCGAGGCCGCCGCGGGCGCGGCGCGCCTCATAGGCCTGCAGGTGCGCATAGGCAAAGCGCAGGTTGGGCGCGGCGATGCCGTGCTTCTTCGCGCGGGCCAGCATGTCGCCCACGATCTGCCTGCCTTCGACCGGACCGCCCTTCTCGAGGTCGCCCAGGATCGAGGCGACGGACTTGGAGCCCTTTTGAGTCAGCATCGCCCTGATGCCGGCAAGAGTCTTGTCGCTCGGCGGGTAGCCTTCGGACGCCGCGACCCGTCCGCACTCGCTCAGGATCTCGGCCATGATCGCCGCACCATCCTCGGCCTCGACGATGTCGCCCACATTGCCGCGCATGGCCGTGCACATCGAGGCGATCGCGCCCAGCATGATCCACTTGTCCCAGAGATCCTGGTTGATGTTGGCGTTGAGGCCGCCCTCGATGCCGGCCTTCTTGCAGGCCGCATCGAGCGCCACGAGCGCGGCGCGCGGCGGCTTGCCGTCGCGTTCGCCGAACGACACGCCGGAAGCACCGGAATGCAGGATCTCGCCGTTGGGGCCCAGCATGCCGGAGATGCGGGCGAGGCCACCCGCCACCTTGGCCGCCCCGAACTTCGCGTCGAGGGCAGTAAAATGGGCATGGCCGTTCAGCATGGGGACGATGGTCGTGTTGGCGCCGACCGCCGGCGCGATCGCTGCCATCGCCGAGTCGAGATCGTAGGCCTTGCAGGCGAGCACAATGACGTCGTACGGCCCGCCCTCACCGCCTTTGGTCACGACCTTGGCCGGAACGACCGCGTCGCCCTTCGGGCTTTTGACGACCAGGCCCTCTTTCCTGACCTTCTCGGCGCGCTTGTCGCGCAGCAGGAAAGTGAGGTCGGCGCCGCTCTGATGCAGGCGCGCGCCCCAATAGCCACCGACGGCACCGGCCCCCAGGATCAGGAGTTTCACTTCTTGGCGCTCCTCTCGGCGACCCAATCGGCGAGCCAAGTCGCGAGGTCTTCGGTCTGGTGATGGATGTGATCGAGATTGATGTCGGCCGCGCGCCTGACGCTTTCGTCGGTGCGGATCCACACCGTGCGCATGCCCATGTCGGCGGCGGGCTTGAGGTTGACTGCGATGTCGTCGGCGAAGGCGGCGCGCGTGGGGTCGACATTATGCTTGCGCACCAGCTTGTCGTAGATCGCCTGGTGCGGCTTGGGCCAATAATCGCCGGCTACGATGTCGAAGATCGCCTCGAAATGATGAGCCACGCCCAGCCGCTCCATGACCCGCTCGGCGTGCGGCACGTCGCCGGCGGTGAAGATGATCTTGCGGCCGGGCAGGGCGGCCAGTGATTTTTCGAGTTCCGGGCTCGCCGGCACCGGCGAATAATCGATGTCGTGGACGTAGTCGAGGTAGTGCGTCGGATCGACGCCGTGCAGGCTCATCATGCCGCGCATCGAGGTGCCGTGGTCGCGCCAATAGGCCTTCTGCACCCGCCGGGCTTCCTCGGCATCGACCTTCAGCCAGTCCGAGATATAGCGACCGATGCGCACGTCGATCTGGGAGAACAGGTTGCAGCGCGCCGGATAGAGCGTGTTGTCGAGGTCGAACAGCCAGACGTCGGGATCGTGGAGTGGTGGCATGGGCGCCTGAATTAAAGGCCAGCCGTGCGCTTGTCGAGACGGCAGATTATAAGGGAGCCAATGGATATCCTGACGATCGTCCTGCTGGCAGCCGTCGCACTGCTGTTTCTGGTGCTGGTGCTCGTCCTGGCCCGTCGCGGCGGCAACAGCCGCGAGGCCGAGACCATGCGCCAGCAGCTCGCCTTGGCGCTCAGCCAACAGGCCGAGACCGTCCAGCGGGTCGAGCGTTCGCTGCGCGAGCAGGAGCAGGCGCTGAGCAAGGTCGTGGATGAGCGGCTCGATCGGACGGAGAAAGCGACAGGGGAGATCGTCACCGACCTGCGCGAGCGGCTGGTGCGCATCGACGAGGCGCAGAAGAAGATCGGCGAACTCTCGACCCAGGTCGTCAGCCTGCAGGAAGTGCTGTCCAACAAGCAGGCGCGCGGCGCCTTCGGCGAAGTCCAGCTGAACGACCTCGTGCAGAGTGCCCTGCCGCCGCAGGCCTACGACTTCCAGTACACGCTTTCGAGTGGCGCGCGGGCGGACTGCCTGCTGCGGCTGCCCAATCCGCCGGGCTCGATCGCCATCGACGCCAAGTTTCCGCTGGAAAGCTACAGCGCGCTCAGGGCCGTCGCGGCGGGCGATGCGCCGGCGCTCGTGTTGGCGCAGCGCGCCTTCCAACAGGCCATCCGCAAGCACATCGGCGATATTCGCGACAAGTATATCGTGCCGGGCGAGACCGCCGAATCGGCCCTGATGTTCCTGCCCTCGGAAGCGGTTTACGCAGAGCTGCACGCCAACTTCACGGGCCTGGTCGAGGAGTCCTACCGCGCCCGCGTCTGGATCGTCTCGCCGACCACCATGATGGCGACGCTCAACACCGTGCGCGCCGTCCTGAAGGACGTACGCATGCGAGAGCAGGCCGGCGAGATCCAGAAGGCGGTCGGACTGCTGCTGAGCGACGTGAAGCGGCTCGACGAGCGGGTCGAGAAACTGAAGGGGCACTTCGCGATGACCGAAAAGGATCTGCGCGACCTCGATGTATCGGCCGACCGCATCACCAAGCGCGGCGAGCGCATTCTCGCCGTCGATCTCGGCGAGGAGCCGTCGACGGCGCTGCCGCCCAAGATCTGACGAACGAGGTCGGCCATGAGTTCATCCGGCGCCAGCCTCACCGTCCTGAAGGCCCTGGCTCAGGCCTTCAACGATCACGATCTCGACCGCATCATGGGCTTCTTCGCCGACGACGCGGTTCTGGAAATGCCGCGCGGGCCCGACCCCTGGGGCCGGCGCTACCTCGGCCGGGCCGCCATCCGCGAGGGCCTGAGCGCACGCTTCACCGGCCTGCCCGACGTGCACTATGGCGCCGACAGCCACTATATCGATGGCGACATGGGCATTTCGCAATGGACCGTGACCGGCACGACCCCGGCCGGCGAGCACATCGAGGCGCGCGGCTGCGACTTCTACAGCTTCCGCGACGGCAAGGTCGTCAAGAAGGACTCGTTCTGGAAGATGGTCGAGAAGTAGGGCCCTAGCCCCACGGCCCGCGGCGCGACGCCTGCGGGGCAGCGCCCCACGGGCTCGTCGCCGGTCGTTGCGGCGGCGGCGCGGCGCTGTATTGCCCGGCCATCGCCTGCAGACGCGCGATGCGCTCTTCCATCGGCGGGTGAGTCGAGAACAGGCTCGACATGCCACCGCCCGACAGAGGATTGTCGATATAGAGGTGGGCCGTCGCGGGATTAGCTTCGGCGGTCGCGTTGGGGATCGCCCGCGTGCCTTCATGCAGGCGCGCCAGTGCCGAGGCGAGCCACAGCGGCTGGCCGGAGATTTCCGCGCCCAAGCGGTCGGCCTCGAACTCGCGGCTGCGGCTGATCGCCATCTGCACCATCGACGCGGCAAGCGGCGCCAGGAACATCGCGGCGATCGCCACGACGGGACTGACCAGCCGCTGGCCGTTGGAGTCGCGGCCACCGCCGAACAGGCCACCGAAGCTCGCCAGCATGCCGATCGCGCCCGACAGAGTGGCGGCGACGGTCATTATAAGCGTGTCGCGGTTCTTCACATGGCCGAGCTCGTGGGCCAGCACGCCGGTGATCTCCTCGCGGCTCAAGTGGCGCAGCAGGCCGGTGGTCGCGGCCACTGCGGCATGCTCGGGGTTGCGGCCGGTCGCGAAGGCGTTGGGTTGGTCCTCGTCGATCAAATAGACGCGCGGCATCGGAAGGCCGGCGCGGCCGGCCAGTTGCTGGACGATGGCGTAGAGCTCGGGTGCCTCGCTCGGTCCGACCTCGTGGGCGTTGCTCATGCGCAGCACCATCTGATCGCTGTTCCAGTAGGCGAACAGGTTCATGCCGAGCGCGACCACGAGCGCAATCAACAGGCCCGATTCGCCGCCCAGCAGATAGCCCACCACCAGGAAGAAGCCGGTGAGGGCGGCCAGAAGGAGCGCGGTGCGAAAGTAGTTCATGGCGGGAAAGATGGCCCCGGGGTGTAGCAAATCAAGGGGCGAGGCGGCATCATCCGGCCATGCCCGACACACTCAAAACCACCCCACCCGAGCCCGCAAAAGAGCCGCCGGCCAAGCCCGCAGCCAAGCCCGAGCCCCCCAAGAAGGTCGAGGAAATCGGCGGCCCGCCCGGCCCCGAACCGACCCGCTACGGCGACTGGCAGTTCAACGGCAAGGTGACTGACTTCTGATGCGCAGTGTCTTCCCGAGCGAAGCGAGGGATCTTTCGGCAACGGCAAAGATCCCTCGCTTCGCTCGGGATGACAAATTTTGGTGACGAGATGAGTGCAAGAACCGACATCTTCCATCCCGACTTCAAGGCGCAGCCCTGGTGGTGGGAAGCCTGGACGCCCAACAATGTGCTGTCACAGGACCCGCCTGCCAAGACCGACATCGCCATCGTCGGCGCGGGCTACGGCGGCCTCGCCACGGCGCTGGAGCTGCGGCGCAACGGCGTCGGCACGGTCGTGCTGGAGCGCGGCGATTTCGGTGTCGGCGCTTCGACGCGCAACGGTGGCATGATCTCGGGCGGCACCAATCTCGGCAAGGGCCTGGGCGGCAAGAGCCCGATCGCCGATGAATTCGAGCGCAACAAGGCAGCCCTCATGGGCGCCGGTGCGGATTCGCTCACTGTGCTGGAAGACATCATCGCCCGCGAAAAGATCGAGTGCGGGCTGCACAGGAATGGTCGCTTCGTCGGCGCCTGGACGCCCAGGCACTACGACGACCTCGCGACCAAGGTCGAGACCTACAATAAATACGCCAATGCCGGCGCCTCGATGGTGCCGCGCGAGCGCCAGCGCGAGATGATCGCGTCGGACTATTACTACGGCGGCATGCATGCCACGCGCGCCGGCCATCTCCATCCTGCGCTCTACTACAAGGGCCTGCTCGAAGCAGCCCACCGCGCCGGCGCGATCCTGTGCGCCAACGTCGAGGCCGAGCGCATCGAGAAGATCTCGACCGGCTGGCGCGTGCTGACCTCGAAGGGCCCGGTCGAGTGCCGCGAGGTGGTGGTCGCGACCAACGGCTACACCGGCGATCTGACGCCGCGGCTCAAGCGCCGCGTGGTGCCGGTGGCGAGCCATATCATCGCGACGGAGGAATTGCCCGAGCATGCCAGCAAGCTGATCCCCGAGATGCGTGCGATAGGCGACACCAAGCGGGTGCTGACCTATTACCGGCCCTCGCCCGACGGCAAGCATATGATCTTCGGCGGCCGCGCGCGCTTCACCGCGGCCCCGCCGGAAGTGAGCGCGCCGGCGCTCTACCAATACATGATCGACCGCTTCCCGCAGCTCGGCGGTATCCGCATTACCCACGTCTGGACGGGCAATGTCGCCTTCGCCATCGACTACATGCCGCACATGGGCCAGGACGAGGGGCTGCATTACCTGCTGGGCTGCAACGGCAATGGCGTCGCCATGATGACCTATCTCGGCACGCAGACCGCCAAGAAGATCGCCGGCGGTCGCAACGAGCCGATCAACCCGCTCGACGGCCGCGATTTCCCCGAGCACCCGCTCTACAACGGCGATCCGTGGTTCCTGCCGATGATCGGCGCCTGGTATCGCACGCGCGACTGGATCGATCGCCGGCTAGCAGCGTAAGGGCGGCGTGATGGCATCTCTTCCTGTCACGCTGGAAGACGTGCAGCTCGCTGCCGCGCGCATCGGCGGCGCGGTCGTGCACACGCCCTGTCTGCGCAGCGAGACCCTGTCGCGCATCGCCAAGGCCGACATCTGGGTGAAGTTTGAAAATTTGCAATTCACCGCCTCGTTCAAGGAACGCGGCGCGCTCAACACCCTGCTGCAGCTCAGCGACGCCGAGCGCAAGCGCGGCGTGATCGCCATGTCGGCCGGCAACCATGCCCAGGGCGTGGCCTATCACGCCGGGCGGCTGGGCATTCCCGTCACCATCGTCATGCCGTCCTTCACGCCCAACACCAAGGTGATGCACACGCGCGGCCACGGCGCCACGGTCGTGCTGAAGGGCGACACCCTGGCCGAGGCGGGCGCCGAGGCGCATCGCATCGCTGCCGCCGAGAGACTGGTGTTCGTCCATCCCTACGACGATCCGCGCATCATCGCGGGCCAGGGCACGATTGCGCTGGAGATGCTGCAGGACGTGTCCGAGCTCGACACGCTGGTGGTGCCGGTGGGCGGCGGCGGCATGATCGCCGGCTGCGCGGTGGCGGCGCGCGGGCTGAAGCCCGACGTCAAGGTGATCGGCGTCGAATCGGCCGGCTACTCGGCAATGCGCCAGCTGCTGGCCAACGAACCGGTGACGGTGGGCGGCGACACCATCGCCGAGGGCATCGCCGTGCGCGACATCGGCAAGCTGCCCTTGGCCATCGCGCGAGCGCTGGTCGACCGCGTGCTCACCGTCGACGAGGTGGCGATCGAGCGGGCAATCTCGCTGTTCCTCGAAGTCGAGAAGACCGTGGCCGAAGGCGCCGGCGCAGCGGGGCTCGCCGCCCTGCTGGCCCATCCGCAGCATTTCACCGGCCGCAAGGTCGGCCTGGTGCTGTGCGGCGGCAATATCGACACCCGCCTGCTCGCCTCGGTGCTGCTGCGCGGCCTGGTGCGCGATGGCCGGATCGTGCGGCTGCGGCTGATGATCGGCGACCTGCCGGGCCAGCTCGCGCGCGTGGCCGGCCTGATCGGCAAGGCCGGCGGCAACATCGTCGAGGTGCAGCATCAGCGGCTGTTCGGCAGCGTGGTCGCCAAAGCGACCGAGCTCGACGTCACGGTCGAGACGCGCGGCCGCGATCATATGCGCGAGCTGGTCGCGGCGCTGGAAGGCGACGGCTTCGTCGTCCATGTCCTGGAAGGCGGCGGCGCCTGATACTTCGGTTTTGCCCGAAGCATGGAACAGACGAAATCGACCACAACGGCAGTCATCCAATAAGGAGGCTGCCATGGCGATCACCGTCTTCATCCGTTACCAGCTCGACCCCTTCAAGCGCGATGCTTTCGAGGCTTATGCCAAGCGCTGGTTCAAGATCATTCCCAAGTGCGGCGGCGACCTGGTGGGCTACTGGATGCCGCACGAGGGCACCAACAACATCGGCATGGCGCTGATCAGCTTCGAGAGCCTCGCCGCCTACGAGACCTACCGGGCGCGCCTGCGGGCCGATCCCGAAGGCCTGACCAATTTCCAGAGCGCCGAGGAGGGTCGCTTCATCCTGGCCGAGGAGCGGACCTTCCTGCGAAAGGTGGCCTGAGCCGCGCTAAACCGCCGCTAACAACTCACCGCCGCGCGGGCTAAAAGACCCTCCATGTCCGCCGGCCCGCGCTACGTCCCCTCGCCCACCCCCGATCTGGCGCGCATCGAGCAGGCGCTGATTTCGGTGTCCGACAAGACCGGCCTGGTCGAGCTCGGCAAGGCACTGGCGGGACACGGCGTGGCAATCCTGTCGACCGGCGGCTCGGCCAAGGCGCTGCGCGATGCCGGGGTCGAAGTGATCGAGGTGAGCGATCACACCGGCTTTCCCGAGATCATGGACGGCAGGGTGAAGACGCTGCAGCCTGCGATCCATGGCGGAATTCTCGCGCGGCGCACCGACCCCGGACACAGGAAGGCGATGGCCGATCACAAGATCGCCGCCATCGATCTCGTGGTGTCGAACCTCTACCCGTTCGAGGCCACGGTGGCGCGCGGCGCCGACTTCGCGACCTGCGTCGAGAACATCGACATCGGCGGGCCCGCCCTGATCCGCG
The DNA here is from genome assembly GCA_945889625.1 of Asaia bogorensis. Taxonomy (GTDB): domain Bacteria; phylum Pseudomonadota; class Alphaproteobacteria; order Reyranellales; family Reyranellaceae; genus Reyranella. Next base: position 8,925 of record CAMDCE010000042.1, read on the forward strand.
CCTCGGCCAAGAACCATGACTTCGTCACGATCGTTGTCGATCCGGCCGACTATGCCGCGGTGATCGCCGAACTGGGCACAAACAAGGGCGCCACGACTCTGGCGTTGCGCCGCAGGCTTGCCGCCAAGGCCTATGCCCGCACCGCGTCCTACGATTCGGCGATCGCCAACTGGTTTGCCAAACAGGCGGGCGAGGCCTTCCCCGAGCGGCTGACGCTGGCCGCCGAGCGCGTGCAGACGCTGCGCTACGGCGAGAACCCGCATCAGAAGGCGGCGTTCTATTCCGACGGCAGCCAGCGGCCGGGCATCGCCACCGCCCGCATGATTCAGGGCAAGGAGCTCTCCTACAACAATATCGGGGACACCGATGCCGCCTACGAGTGCGTCGCCGAATTCAAGGAGCCGGCCGTCGTCGTGGTGAAGCACGCGAATCCCTGCGGCGTGGCGATCGCCAAGGATCAGTACAGCGCCTATCTCAAGGCCTATGCCTGCGATCCGGTGTCGATCTACGGCGGCATCGTGGCCGTCAACACAACGCTCGAAGCCAACACCGCCACCGATCTCGCCAAGCGTTTCCTCGAGGTCGTGATCGCGCCCGACGCCACGCCCGAAGCGCTGGCCATCCTTGCAAGGAAGAAGGACGTGCGCGTGATGCTGGCCGGCACGCTGCCCGATCCGTCGAGCGCCGGCATGACGCTGAAGAGCGTGGCCGGCGGCTATCTCCTGCAGAGCCGCGACAACGGCTACGCTAAGCAGACCGACCTCAAGGTCGTCACCAAGCGTGCGCCGACGGCGAAGGAACTGGAAGATCTCCTATTCGCCTTCACCGTCTGCAAGCACGTGAAGTCGAACGCCATCGTCTACGCCAAGGACGGCGCCACCGTGGGCGTGGGCGCAGGCCAGATGAATCGCCGCGATAGCTCGCGCATCGCCGCCATCCGCGCCGCCGAATCAGGCGAGGCCGCCGGCCTGAAGGAAAGCCCGGCCAAAGGAAGCGTCGTGGCCTCCGACGCCTTCTTCCCCTTCGCCGATGGTCTGCTCGCCGCGGCAGAAGCGGGCGCCACTGCCGTGATCCAGCCCGGCGGCTCGCTGCGCGACAAGGAAGTGATCGAGGCCGCCGACCAGGCGGGTCTCGCCATGGTCTTCACCGGCATGAGGCACTTCCGGCACTAGGGTTCAGACTCAAATTGGCCGTAGCTGGCTGATTTGAATCGACGGGTCGACTCGGGGAGCGAGAAATCCTCGAAGGGTGTCCAATGTGTCCAGACTTGTCTGGACACCTCCGATACCGATGGCATCGAGCTTTTACCCGCTTCGTCCAGAATCCAGCCACACCCCCCGGCGCAACAATATTATAAGCCGGAGCGCGCGACGGCCGCGGGCTTCGCTGTCTCGGTGGTCGCGAGCCAGATGCCGGCGAACACCGCGACCAGCCCGACCACCAGGTTGAGGGTGATCGGCTCGCCGACCAGCTGCTGGGCAAGCAGGGCGGCGGCGATCGGATTGACCGTCATGGTGTTGGCCACGCGGGTGGGCGAGGCGCGCTGCAGCGCCATCACCCAGAGGACGAAAGCGAGCGCGCCGCCGGCAACGCCGAGATAGATGCCGGCGAGCCACTGCGCCTGGCCGAAGCTGGCGAGCACGGCAAGGCGGCCGGTCAGAACTCCGGCGACGACCAGCGCCACGGCGCCGGCACCCATACCGACGGCCAGGAAGCCCAGCGCACTCGAGCGGGCAATGAAAGCTCGCGACCACACGTTATAGAAGGACATGCAGAGCACGGCGCCGATCATGATCAGCTCGCCCCGCCAGGCGCCCACCGGTGCCGCCGCGAGACCCGACGCAAGCGCGCCGAAGACGCCCAGCATGGCGATGGCGACGCCCGTCACTTTGCGCCAGGTCAAGGCCTCGATGCCGAGCAGGGCGCCGACCACCATGGTCTGCAGCGGCAAGGTCGAGAGCGCGAGGCTGGCGCGCGCCGCCGTCGTGTAGCCGACGGCGATGTTGTAGAGAATGAAGAACAAGCCGTAGAAGCAGAAGCCGAGCAGGGCCACACCCAGCCAGTCCTCGCGCCGCGGCCAGCGCACGCGCAGCACAAGCGCCACTGGCAGCACACAGAGGAAGCCGATGCCCCAGCGCAGGATTGAGAGCGTCAGCGGATCGGCATCGCCTACCAGATAGCGCGTCACCGCGGCCGCCGTGCCACCGAGGCAGCTCGACACGATGGCAATCAGCACTCCCAGCCATTCGCTCAAGACCGCCTCCGCACTATTTTCGCCGTGGCCGTCACCAGAACACCGGGATGAGGGAAATCACCAGCAAGCCGGCCATCGACCAGTTGAACGCCCGGCGGGCGTCTGGACGCCCAAGGAAGCGCGCGATCGCGACGCCAAACCCCGCCCAGAGCGCGACCGAGGCAAAGCATGCCGCCGCGAGCACGCCGGTAATCACCGCGGTTTGCAACAGCACGTTCCCTCCCGCGGTCGTGTAGGCCACCAGCGCGCCCACCGCGATCACCCAGCCCTTGGGATTGATCCACCGGAAGAGCATCGCTTCGAGGAAGTTGATTGGCTTTGCGCGCGGTGAGCCGCTGCTCGCCGCACCGGCTTGTGCGATTCGCCAGGCAAGATAAAGCAGATAGGCCGCGCCGGCACATTTGAGCAGTGTGTGCAGGCGCGGTTCGGCCGCAAACAAGCCGGCCAGGCCGAATCCCACCGTCACGACTATGAATCCGAAGCCCAGCGTAATGCCCAGCATGTGCGGGATCGCGCGGCGGAAACCGAAATTCGCGGCCGAGGCCGTGACCATGATGACGTTCGGCCCCGGCGTCAGGCACATGGCCGCAGCGAACAGGACCAATGGTCCCAGCAAGATGCCCTCGCCCATCTCGAGACTCTCTCTATTGGCCGTGCATGACTCGTGGCACGCTGCCCGCCTGCTCGATTTGCTGCAACTACGTCAGAGGTATTCATGACGAGTGAGACGATGACGTTCGCTGCAAGGCTGCGGTGGTGGCGCGAGCATCGCGGGTTTTCACAGCTCGCGCTGGCAGGGCGAACCGACATTTCCCAACGTCACCTGAGCTTTCTCGAATTGAGTCGCGCGCAACCCAGTCGCGACATGGTCCTGCGCTTGGCCACGGCGCTCGACGTGCCGCTGCGCCAGCACAACGCGCTGCTGCTGGCGGCAGGTTTCGCACCGGTGTGGCGCGAGACGCGCCTCGACGCGCCGGAACTCGCCGAGGTCCGCGAGGCAATCGACTATGTGCTGGCCCAGCAGGAGCCGTTCCCCGGCGTCGCCGTCGACCGCCACTGGAACCTGCTCAAGGCCAACGGCGGCGCCGTGCGGCTGGTCGAATTCCTGGTCGGTCCGCTCGATCCCAACGCAGCTGTCAATCTCGCCGACGCGCTCGTCGCGCCCGACGTGCTGCGGCCTCATCTCGTGAACTGGCAGGACGTCGTGCGCTACTTCCTGCGCAGCGTCGAGGCCGACGCCGCAGCCGACGGCCGGCCCGAGACCGCCGCCTTGCTCGAGCGGCTGCTGGCCTACGAAGGCGTGCGGCCGCTCCTGAAGGGCCAGCCGTCGGAGGCGGCCGGCGGTCCGGTGCTGCCCATGCATTTCCGCAAGGGCGACGTCTCCCTGAGGCTCTTCACCACCATCGCCACGCTCGGCACGCCGCGGGACATCATGCTGCAGGAACTGCGTATCGAATGCTTCTTCCCGATGGACCGCGCGACGGCGGCGGTGCTGCGCGGCTGGGCCTCGGTCAGCTGACGGCCACGAACAGGTGTGCCTGCATGGTAGAGTTGATGGCGCCGGCGCCGAAACGTTTGGCTACGGCGGAAGCGGCTGCCTCGGTGGCTTCCTGCACCCTGTCGGGATTGCGTGCTTCGATTTCACCGCGCAGGGGACTGCCCTGGCAAAAGCCGATTGCCGGATCGCTATGGAAGGGCGCGCTGCAGGATAACGTCAGCGTTTCGACGGAGACATTCGAAAGTCCTGCGCGCCGCAAGTCGGTCCGGACGTTCTCGACGTCGTGATAGCCATGCGGCGTGCGTGCGAGGAAGCGCGGCGGATCGTCGGGAAAGAGCGCGGCCACGGCGTCGGTTACCGCGGCCGAAACCGGATTGTGCGCCAGGCTGTCCCAGACGTTGAACAGGAAGCGGCCGCCGGGCTTCAGCACCCGCCGCGCCTCGCGATAGCCCGCGACGCGGTCGGGAAAGAACATCACGCCGAACTGGCAGACGACGGCGTCGAAGCTTGCATCGGCAAATGGCAGCTTGGTCGCGTCGGCCTGGCGGAACGAAACGCGTTTCAGCCCGGGCTTGGCGGCGGCGAAGTCGATCATGGCCTGGTTGAGGTCGGTGGCGACAAGATCGACCGCGGACGGCAGTGACGCAGCGAGGGCCTGAGTGACGATGCCCGTTCCGGCCGCCGTCTCCAGCACCGATCCGACTGTCATGTCGCCCAGCCGGCGCGCCAGGTCGTTGGCGTAGGGCGTGAACAGCAACGGCCCGAGATAGCGGTCGTAGAGTGCCGGGATCGATCCCGTGAAGACAGAGTCGCCGGTCGTCATGGAAGCCCTCCCTCGGCGCAAAGCCCATGCTAGCCCTAAACGGCACCGACACAAAAAGCCCGCGGCAGGATCGAGACGTCGAGCGGCAGGCGGCCCACCGTCTCGCCGTCGAGATCGACCAGGGTCTCGACCTCCGATTCGAAATGGAACGACGTGCCGCGGCTCATCCGCACCTTGGGATGATGGATGTGGTTGCCGCTATAGACCTTGGGCAGGACGGTCGCGAGCATGGCGAGCGGGGAAATATCGCCCATTTCGATCAGGTCGAGCACGCCGTCATCGAACTTCGCACCCGGCACCAGGCGCATGCCGCCGCCGCCATTCTCGGTGTTGGCGACCATGGCGGTGAAGATCGGCCGGGTGCCCTGGGCCACTCCGTCGACCGTGATTGCGACGGCGCGATTGCGGTAGCCCAGGGTCACGACCGGCGTCATCAGGAGATAGGCGATGCCGCCCAGCTTCTTCAGCCAGCGCGACTGCGAGGTCCGCCAGCTGATGGTGGCAGCCCCTCCCAGCGACACGATGAGGTAGCCGAAGCGTTCGACCGAGCCGCCGTCGAGTCCCTTGCAGCGGACGCGCAGCAGGTCGATCGGCCGCGTGCCAAGGCCCGCCGCCGCATCGTAGGCCAAAGTCGGGCCTTTCAGATGGCCGAGTGCGCGGCAGAGCTCGTTGGCGGTGCCGGCGGGAACAGGGCAGAGCACGGTGTCGGGTTCGCTGAGCCGGCCGGAGGTGTCGATCAGGCCGTTCAAGGTCTCGTTCACCGTGCCGTCGCCGCCCACCGCCACGATGCGCCGCGCACCCTGGGACAAAGCCGAACGGGCCAGCCAGGTGGCGTGGCCCGGCGCCTCGGTGAAGCGCGGCTCGAACGGGCCGAGACGTGCCGCGAGTTCGGCCTGGATGGCCGGCCAATGCCTGGCCGCCCCGCCCTTGTGGGCAGCGGGATTGACGATCACGGCGACTTTCGGGAGTTCCGCCATATTCCTATACTGACAGAAATTGGCAGCAGATGGCGCTACCTTCCCTGGACTTATGAAGAGGCAACCGTGTCACGGGCGCAACGGCTTTTGGATCTCATTCAGGTACTACGGCGCCATCGCCATCCGGTGAGCGGCGCCGTGCTCGCCGAGGCGACCGGGGTGTCGCTGCGCACGCTCTACCGCGATATCGAAACCCTGAAGGGTGAAGGCGCGCACATCGACGGCGAGGCTGGGCTGGGCTACGTGCTGCGCCCGGGCTTCATGCTACCGCCGCTGATGTTCAGCGAGGAGGAGATCGAGGCCCTCGTGCTGGGCTCGCGCTGGGTCCACAAGCGCGCCGACCGCTCGCTGGCCGATGCCGCCGCCAACGTCTTGGCCAAGATCGGCGCAGTGCTGCCCAAGGATCTGCGTGAAACCTTGGACGATTCAGGCCTGCTGATCGGCCCGGGCGAGCCGATCGCAGCCGGCGATAGCGAGTTGCCCAAGATCCGCCAGGCCATCCGCAGCGAGCGCAAGCTGAAGCTCTCCTATCGCGACAAGAAGGACCGGACCACGGGACGCACGGTGTGGCCCTTCGCGATCGGCTTCTTCGACAAGGTGCGCGTCGTCGCGGCGTGGTGCGAGCTGCGCCAGGACTACCGCCATTTCCGCACCGACCGCATCACCGCCCTCACGGTCACCGACAGGCGCTATCCTCGTCGGCGCCAGGCGATGATGAAGGAATGGCGCGAGCGCGAGGGGGTCGGCGAAGCCTAACTGTAAGACCTGACAGGTTGCTGACAGAATCTGACAGCAGGGCAATCTAGGTTGGGCTCATCCGAAGAGGAGAGCCTCATGCACAAGTTCAGTTTCGTTCTGCTCCATGTCGAAAGCCCGACCGCCAGCGCCGCTTTCTATGCCGATCTGCTGGGCAAGAAGCCGGTCGAGACCTCGCCCAGCTTCGCCATGTTACCGCTCGGCGATGAGGTAATGCTGGGCCTATGGTCGCGCCGCACTGTCGAGCCCGTCGCGTCGGCGCCGGGTGGCGGCGAGGTCGCTTTCACCGCGGTATATGCCGCCGACGTCGAGCGCACCCACGCCGATTGGAAGAAGCGCGGCCTGCCGATCGCCCAGAAGCCGACCGCGATGGATTTCGGCCATACGTTCGTGGCGCTCGATCCCGACGGCCATCGTCTGCGCGTGTTCGCGCCGGCGGCGGCGCCCGAGTCGGCATAGGGGAGGCCACCATGAGCCGCAATTGGCTGGCGGTCGCCTCCGCCGAACATGTCGCGATCGGCCGCGGCACGGGTTTCATGCAGATCTCCCACAGCAAGGCCTCACCACTGCACCGCATCCAGCCCGGCGACCGGGTCGTCTACTACTCGCCCAACCGGCGTTACTCGCCGAGCCACGCGTTGCGCGACAAGGACCGGCTGCAATCCTTCACCGCGCTGGGCATCGTCAAGGAAGGTCCGCCATACCGCGCCGACATGGGCGAGGGCTTCCTGCCTTATCGGCGCGACGTCGCCTGGCATGATGCCGCGGAGACGCCCCTTGCGCTCGTGAAGGGAATTCTCGCCTTCACCCGGGAGCCGAACTGGGGCTATCGCCTGCGCCAGGGGCTGGTCGAGATCAGCGAACAGGACATGACGATCATTGCCGAGGCGATGCTCACAGTCGCGGCAGCACCTGATCGGCTAGCAACGTGAAGGTCTTGCGGCTCAAGGGCGCGCACATCAGGTAGTTGAGCCCGATCTCTTCCTTCAGTTGGGCGATACGCTCGACGACGGAGTCCGGCGTGCCGTGAAGGATGACGCTGTCGACATAGTGCTGCGCCGGATCCTTGCCGTCGTAGGTGCGCGGCGGCAGCGTCTTACGGTGCGCGTGCTGCGGCCCGGCATAGGCCTCAACCAGCCATTGTGCGCCGCGCCGGGCGACGTCTTCGGCTTCGCTCAAGGTGGGCGCCAGCGCCAGCAGGCGGGCCATGGGAATGTCGCGGCCCTCGTCGGAGAAGCCCGCCTCGCCGAGCTTCTTCGAATAGTGCCGGCGCTTGGCGCCGAGCTCCGTCATGGAGGCATGCGGATCCATCAGGATGGAAAAGCCGCGACTGGCCGCCCAGTCGATCGCCGATTCGGAGGTCGCGGCCATCCAGGTCGGCGGATAGGGCCGCTGCAGGGGCTTGGGCATCACTTCGATGTCGTCGAAGCTGAAGTGCGCACCCTTGAAAGTGAAGCGCTCCTCAGTCCAGGCCTGCAGGACGATCTCGACGGCTTCGCGAAAGCGCTCGGCACTTTCCTCCTGCGGCACGCCGAAGGCGGCGAATTCGGAATGGGCGAAGCCGCGGCCGGCGCCCCAGTTCACGCGGCCACCCGACAGCATGTCGAGCAGCGCCACCTCTTCGGCCAGCCGCAGGGGATGATAGAGCGCCGCCAGCGACACCGCCGTGCCGATGCGCAGCCGCTTGGTGCGCGCCGCAGCCAGCACGCCCATCATGTGCACGGAGGGGCAGACGCTGAAGGTGGTGAAATGATGCTCGGCCAGCCAGACCGCGTCGAAGCCGCCGCGATCCATGATCTCGATGCGTTCGAGGGCACGGGCATAGACCTCTTGCAGCGGCCCGTGCCGACCGGGCCAGGCAAAGAACTGCAGCACGCCGACTTTCATGGCTCCCCCGAGTTTTGCCTGAGTAGAGCACGCCGGTGAAGAACAGTGCCAGACAGTGCGTCGGCCACCGACCATCGGCGGCCAACGCCGCCGACCACCGACGGCGTCACCGCCGCGGCCGTCAGTGCAGCGGCGGCGGATACATCTGGCCGCCCTGGTTCCACAGGGCATTGATGCGGCGCGCCAGGTTGAGCGGCGAGCGCGAGCCGAGATTGCGCTCGTAGCTGTCGCTGTAGTTTCCGACCTGCTTGATGATGTTGTAGGCCCACTTCTCGTCGAGGCCGAGCGCCTTGCCGTTACCCGGCGTGACGCCCAGGAAGAGCTTCACTTCGGGATCGTGCGATCGGAGCTGCTCGTCGACGCCAACCCTGTGGATCCCGCGCTCTTCGGCCTCGAGCATGGCGTAGTGGGTCCAGCGCACCACATCCAGCCACGCGTTATCGTTGCGCCGGACAAAGGGGCCAAGCGGTTCCTTGGAGATGACGTCGGGCAGCATGAAGTAGTCCGCCGCCTTGCCGCTCCGTACCAGCGACGACGCCAGCGCGGTGGCGTCTGCGGTCACGCCGACGCAGCGGCTGGCAAAGAAGGCAGCGTACATAGCCTCCTCATTGTCGAAGCCGACCGGCGTGACGGAGAGCGCGCGGACGCGAAACCAGTTCAGCATGTTGGCTTCGTGCGTCGTGCCCTTGTTGAAGCAGATGGTGCTGCTGCGCAGCGAGGCCAGTTCCTTGATGTTGAGCTTGGCCGGGACCACGAAGGCCTGGCCGTCGAAGTAGTTGATGGCGGCGAACTGGACGCCGAGGCTTGCGTCGCGTTGCAGGGTGACGGTGGTATTGCGCACCAGAACGTCGACCTCGCCCGCTGCGAGGGCCTGGAAGCGCCTCTGGGCCGTCAGCGGCACGAACGTGACCTTGGTCGCATCGCCCAGCACCGCCGCGGCGATCGCGCGACAGAGATCGACGTCGAGGCCCTCCCACTCCTTGACGGCGTTGAGGAACGAAAAGCCGGGCAGCTGGCCGTTGGCCCCGCAGATCAACTGGCCGCGCTTCTTCACGACATCGAGCGTCGACTGGGCCGTGGCCGGTGATGCCATCAGGGCGAGCGTGCCCAGCGCGGCGCAGACGCCGAGGATTCGACTGACGAGATGCATTGGCTTTCCCCCAAACCCGGCTCAAGGGTAAGCCTGCCTAAGGGCCGCCACCAATAAATGAATCGGGTGGGACGGACGTCCATGGACGGGAAACACTGCAGAAACATCGGCTTTGGGAGCGTCCTTTCAAAAAACCATTGCGGGACGGTTACTTGGCGGACAATTGACAGAAACTTGCAGCGCCACCACATCTCCCCCTTGCGACGCAGAATTGTTCGCGCGGGGAGTTCGAGTTTGTCCTTACACCGTCGCCGCCTCGCCCTGATCGCCGGGTTTGTGCTTTTCGCCTCTCAGGCCCTGGCGCAGGGCGGCCCGCCCGCCATGCCGGTGTCGATCGCCGAACCCCTGGCCAAGCGCGTTACCCAGTGGGACGAGTATTCCGGACGTTTCGAGCCCGTCGCGTCAGTCGAGGTGCGTGCCCGCGTCTCGGGCTTCATCGACAAGCAGCACTTCAATGACGGCCAGTGGGTCAATGCCGGCGATCCGCTGTTCACCATCGACAAAAGGCCCTACGAGATCGCTGTCGAATCGGCCACCGCCGAGGTGGCACGCAACAAGGCGCTGGTCGAGCTCGCCGACCTCCAGGTCCAGCGCGGCGCCCAGCTGATCGGGTCGCGCACCATCACCGAGGCGGAGCACGACACGCGGAAGTCCAATCTCGCCGTGGCGCGCGCCCAGCTCAAGTCGGCCGAGGCAGCGCAGCGCAATGCCGAGCTCAACCTCGAGTGGACCGTTGTCACCGCGCCGCTGAGCGGCCGCCTGTCCGATCGCAAGGTCGATCCCGGCAACCTGATCTCGGGCGGCCAGACCGGCGCCACGCTGCTCGCCACGATCATGGCGGTTGATCCGATTCGCTTCGTGTTCGACGTTTCCGAGACCGATCACCTGCGTTATCGCCGCCTGTTCCTGGCCGGAGGCATGCCGGAGTCCAACACCGCGCTGCCGGTGCGCATTCGCCTCGCCGACGAGACGGACTGGGCGCGCACCGGCAAGGTCGATTTCGTCGACAACGTGCTCAACCCGCGGTCCGGCACCATCCGCACCCGCGCCATCGTCGACAACAAGGAGCGGCTGCTGACGCCCGGCGTGTTCGGCCGTATCCAGCTCTTCGGCGGCGAGTATGACGCGCTGCTGATCCCCGACACGGCCGTGGTCTCCGACCAGGCGCGCAAGATCGTGTTCACCGTCGGCGCCGACAATGTCGTGCAGGCCAAGCCGGTGACCCTGGGCCCGCTGGTCGAGGGCCTGCGCGTGGTGCGCAGCGGCCTGGCGGCCTCCGACAAGGTGGTGCTCGACGGGCTGGCCAATCCGATGGTGAGGCCGGGCGCCAAGGTGGTGCCGCAGAAGGGCGAGATCGTCGCCCAGAAGAAGTAAGGCCGCGTAGTCGCCCGCATGCGTTTTTCCCATTTCTTCATCGACCGGCCGATCTTCGCGTCGGTCCTGTCGCTCATCATCCTGATCGTGGGCGGCATCGCCCAGCTTCGCCTGCCGGTGGCGGAGTATCCCGAGATCGCGCCGCCCACCGTCAACATCACCGCGGCCTATCCCGGCGCCTCGGCCGAAGTGATCGCCGAAACCGTCGCCACGCCGCTCGAGCTTGAGATCAACGGCGTCGACGACATGCTGTACATCAGCTCGCAGGCGACCGGTGACGGCCGGCTGTCGATCAACGTCGTATTCAAGCCCGGCGTCAACATCGACCAGGCGCAGGTCAACGTGCAGAACCGGGTCGCCGTCGCCCAGCCGCGCCTGCCCGAGGACGTGCAGCGGCTGGGCATCGTCGTGCGCAAGGCTTCGCCCGACCTGATGATGGTCGTGCACATGGTCTCGCCCGACGACAGTCGCGACCAGCAGTACATCTCCAACTACGCCACGCTCTATGTGAAGGACGTGCTGGGACGGGTCGACGGCGTGGGCAACGTGATCGTGTTCGGCGCGCGCGACTATTCGATGCGCATCTGGCTCGATCCGGCGCGGGTCGCCTCGCATAACATGACGGCAGGCGAGGTGATGCTGGCGCTGCGCGCCGCCAACCTGCAGGTCGCGGCCGGCGCCATCAACCAGGCGCCCGCCGTGTCGCCTGGTGCGTTTACCTTGTCGGTGCAGACGCTCGGTCGTCTCAGCACGCCCGAGGAGTTCGGCAACATCGTGCTGCGCGCCGAGACCAGCGGCTCGGTAACGCGGCTGAAGGACGTGGCACGGATCGAGCTCGGCGCGCAGGACTACACGCTGAACGCCTATCTCGACAACAAGGCCGCCACGGCGCTCGCCATCTTCCAGCGGCCCGGCTCGAACGCGCTCAAGACGTCCGATGGCGTGAAGGCGGCGATGGAGAACCTGAAGAAGACCTTCCCGCCGGGCCTCGACTACGCCGTGGTCTACAATCCGACGGAATTCATCCAGTCCTCGGTCGACGCGGTGATCGAGACGCTGTTCGAGGCGCTGGTGCTGGTCGTCATCGTGGTGATCCTGTTCCTGCAGACCTGGCGGGCCGCGATCATCCCCCTGCTCGCCATACCGGTTTCGCTGATCGGCGCCTTCGCGGTGATGTCGGCGGTCGGGCTGTCGTTCAACACCCTGTCGCTGTTCGGCCTAGTGCTGGCGATCGGCATCGTGGTCGACGACGCCATCGTCGTGGTCGAGAACGTCGAGCGATATCTCACGCAGGGCATGTCGCCCAAGGAAGCGGCTCACAAGACCATGGACGAGGTCGGCGGCGCGCTGATCGCCATCTCGCTGGTGCTGATCGCGGTGTTCCTGCCGACCGCCTTCATCTCCGGCCTGCAGGGCTCGTTCTACAAGCAGTTCGCCATCACCATCGCGGCGTCGACGGCGATCTCGGCCTTCGTGTCGCTGACGCTGTCGCCTGCGCTGGCGGCCCTGCTGCTCAAGACCCACGCGTTATCGCCGGTCGAGCACGCCAAGCCCACCCTGGGCGACCGCCTGACCGCGCCGATCAACTGGTTCTTCCGCCATTTCAACCGCGGCTTCGAATGGTTGGCCAACTTCTACGGCCGTGCGACGGCGCGGCTGATCCGCATGGCCGTGGTCGTGCTGGTGATCTATGCCGGGCTGCTGTTCCTCACCGCCAACCGGCTGGCCGAGACCCCGACCGGCCTGATTCCGCAGCTCGACCGCTCCTACTTCATCGCCGCCATGCAGCTGCCGCCCGGTTCAACCCTCGAGCGGGCTGACAAACTGGTGCGCCTGGCGTCGGAGCTGATCATGGGCACGCCCGGCGTTGCGCATGCCGTGGCTTTCGTCGGTTTCGACGGCGCCACCTTCACCAACGCGCCCAACACCGGCGTGATCTTCGTGCCGCTGAAGCCGTTTTCGGAGCGGGCCAACATCCCCAAGGAAAAGATCCTGGCCGAATTGCGCGGCAAGATGTTCTCGCTGCGCGAGGCCTTCGTCTTCGTGCTCGAGCCGCCCTCGGTGCCCGGCATCGGCACTGGCGGTGGCTTGAAGGGCTACGTGCAGGATCGCGCCGCGCGCGGCCTGCCGGCGCTCGAAGGCGCCACCTGGGCGCTGGCTGGCGCCGCTGGCCAGACGCCGGGTCTCACCCAGGCCTTCACTCTGTTCAGCACCCGCACGCCGCAGATCTGGGCCGAGATCGACCGCACCAAGGCCGAGCAGCTGGGCGTGCCGATCGGCCGGGTGTTCGAGACGCTGTCGATCTACATGGGCTCGGCCTACGTCAACGACTTCAACATTCTCGGCCGCACCTATCGCGTCACGGCGCAGGCCGACAATCCCTACCGCCTCACCCTGCGCGACGTGGCCAACCTCAAGACCCGCAGCGCCAGCGGCGAGATGGTGCCGATCGGCTCGGTGGCGACCTTCTCCGACACCACCGGCCCCTATCGCGTGGCGCGCTACAATCTCTACCCCGCGGCCGAGGTCCAGGTGGCGCTGGTCCGCGGCTTCTCGTCGGGCCAAGGGATTGCCGCCATGGAGAAGCTTGCGGACAAGGTGCTGCCCTCGGGCTTCGGTTTCGAATGGACGGAAATCGCGTTGCAGGAAAAGCTCGCCGGCGACACCGCCAGCATCGCCTTCGGGCTGGCCGTGGTGTTCGTGTTCCTGCTGCTGGCGGCGCTCTATGAGAGCTGGCTGCTGCCGCTCGCCGTCATCCTGATCGTGCCGATGTGCATCCTGGCCGCCATGATCGGCGTAAACCTGCGCGGACTCGACCGCAACATCCTGGTCGAGATCGGCCTTGTCGTGCTGGTCGGCCTGGCCGCCAAGAACGCCATCCTGATCGTGGAATTCGCCAAGCAGGGACATGAGGCCGGCATGAGCCGCTACGACGCCGCCGTCGCGGCCGCACGCACGCGGCTGCGGCCCATCTTGATGACTTCGCTAGCCTTCATCCTGGGCGTGGTGCCGCTGGTGTTCAGCACCGGCGCCGGCGCCGAGATGCGCCAATCACTCGGCACCGCGGTGTTCTCCGGCATGTTGGGCGTCACCCTGTTCGGCCTGATCTTCACGCCGGTGTTCTACGTGATCTCGACAGGCCTTTCGGAGCTGCGCTTCAAGTGGCGCAGGAAGGACATCGAAGTCGCGCTCGATGACACGTGAGGGAATTCAGCTGAACGGCGGCATTGTTCGACTGACCAAGTCTGTACTTGGCATCGCAGCGATTCTGGCTTTCGCGTTCAAGCTCACCCTGCCGTCGGCGGCCGAGAGGGCGCACGCGATCCCGGCGCCCGCGCTCGACGAGCCGATGGGACAGACGGTATCCGAGACCGCCGTCCTCGCCGGCGGCTGCTTCTGAGGCGTGCAGGGCGTGTTCCAGCATGTCGAAGGCGTCACCGGCGCCGTTTCCGGCTATGCCGGCGGCGACAAGGCGACGGCGCAATACGAAAAGACCTCAAGTGGCCGGACGGGTCACGCCGAGTCGGTACGCATCACCTATGACCCGCGCAAGATCAGCTACGACCGCCTGTTGCAGATCTATTTCTCGGTCGCCCACGATCCGACCCAGCTCGATCGCCAGGGCCCCGATGTCGGCACGCAATGTCGGTCGGCAATCTTCCCGCCCACTGCAGACCAGGCCCGAATCGCTGAGACCTACATCGCCCAGCTCGACCAGGCGAAAGCCTTCGACCGTGCGATCGCGACCCGCATCGAGCCCGACCGCGTCTTCTATCCGGCCGACGCCTATCATCAGGATTTCCTGACGCTGAACCCGAACAATCCCTACATCGTCGTTCACGATCTGCCGAAGATTGCCAACCTCAAGCGCCTGTTCGCGGATCGCTATCGCGCCGAGCCGATGCTGGTCGCCAAGACCGGCACGTCGAACTGACGAACGTCAGCTGGAGCGTGATGACTTTCAGTAGACTCACGCGTCGGCCCAGCACGGGCGCCGCTTCGTTGCGAGAGCTGGGCCGCCGCGAAATGCCAAAGTCATCACGCTTTAGGGTTCGGCCTCAGGACCCGGTGCAGATCGAGCACCGGCGGGTCGCGGCCGAGCTGCGATAGCAAGGTATGGACCTGGGCGCGGTGGTGGGTCTGGTGATTGAAGAAATGCGGCACGATCACCTCGGCCGGATCCTCCGAGTCGATGCCGGCATTGTTCACGTAGCGAAGCGAGCGCTCCAGGAAGCCGGCCGGCGGCCGAGCAAAGAACGCCTCGATACGACTGTCCATTGCGGCGCGTGCCTCACGCAAGGCTTCGAACTCATCGAACAGGATGGTGTCGAGGCCGGTCGAGGGATGCGCGCCGCCCTCGAAGCGCGTCATCCAGATGGTATCGCCCAGCAGGAGATGGTTGAGCGTGCCGTGCACGCTCTTGAAGAACGCCGCGAGGTCGCACCGGCGCTCCTCACCGGAGAGCGCGGCGCAAGCCTCGTAGAGCTTCTCGTTGGCCAGGCGATTGTAGCGGGCGTACTGCGCCCAGAGTTCGGTCATGCCCCTGTTTAGCGGGCGGCGAACGAAACCCAACGGGCAATATCGCGGATCAGCCCGGCCATAGCGGCGCTCCGCATGCGGTGGGCGCGCGCGATGTAGATATGACGGTCGGGAACGAGCATGGGAAACGGGATCGGACGCATGATGAGAACCTCCAAGGAATGAAAAGAACATAATTCCTTGCTCTCGTGGCGTTAATCTGTCTTTATTGACCAATACTCATGAATATTGTTCAGTAATATCGCAATGATCGATCACGCGAGCGAAATGGCTGCCTTCGTCCGGGTGGTCGATTCCAAGGGCTTTTCGGCGGCCGCGCCGGCCTTGGGCCTGACGCCCTCGGCCGTCAGCAAGCTGGTGACGCGGCTCGAGACGCGGCTGGGCGTGCGCCTGCTGCAGCGCACGACGCGGGCACTGCATCTCACCGAGGAGGGCGAGGTCTTCTACGCCGCCGCGCGCCGCATCGTGAGCGAGATCGAGACGCTGGAAAGCCAGATCGCCGACCGGCGCGACACGCCGCACGGGCTGCTGCGCGTCACCACTTCGCTGGCCTTCGCCAACCATCAGCTGGCTCCCGTGCTCTCCGAGTTCCTCGAACGCCATCCCGACGTGCAGCTCGAACTGCTTGCGACCGACCGAGTGATCGACATGGTAGAGGAGGGCGTCGACGTCGCCATCCGCATCGGGCGGCTGGCCGATTCGAGTTTCATGGCGCGCAAGATCGGCGAGGACAAACGCCTGATCTGCGCGGCGCCTTCCTATCTGGCGCGGCACGGAACACCCAGGAGGCCGCAGGACCTGGCGCGGCACAACTGCATCGTCTCGCGCGACCGCGCCTATCTCAATCGCTGGGAGTTCCGGCTTGACGGTGAAGTGCGCGAGATCGAGATCACCGGCCGGGTCGGCGTCAACGAGGGCGAGGCGCAGATGCAGTTCGCCCTGCAGGGCATCGGCATCGTGCGCCTGACGCGGCTCACCGTGGCGCAGGCGATCCGCGAAGGAAGACTGGTCTCGTTGCTGGAGGATTTCTCGGCCGACCGGCCGGTGGCCATCCACGCCGTCTATCCGCACCGCCGGCATCTTGCGCCCAAGGTGCCGGCCTTCGTGAATTTCCTGCTCGAGAAGTTTACGCCGCCACCCTGGGAGATTTGAGCCGGCGGGCGATGCTCGTGCGGCTTCCGGTCAAATTGAACCGTTCCACGGTTCAATTTGACCGGAAACGCGTTGTACGAAGCATTTCCTTAAATTGCATAGTCCGTCCGGCTGATCGCGGCGCGTTTACGCGCCTCAGCCGGACGGATTATGCTTTGGATTGGCGCGCAATCGGCGAGCCCGGGGAGAGAACATGGACACGGACACCAACCTTTTCGTGCAGGCTTTCTGGGTCAAATGCCACGAGATCATCCGCCCGGAAATCGACTCAGCGATCGGCGACCTGCGAAGCGCCGGCCATGACGCCGGTGTTTCGTCCCAGGAATATTCCTCCGTCGCCGATCGCCTGCCCGCCGAGGTCGGCCCCTCGCTCACCCTGTCGCTGCGGCCCAAGGGCACGTCCGACGGCGTCGTTCACCCCGCCATCCAGTTCCATGGCGACATCGCGCGCAAGACAATTGAAGTGCGGACGTCGGCGGGAAAATCCAGCAGCTACGAGCTGGCGGCCTTCGGTACGCCTGAAGTGAAGACAGAGATCGACGATTGGCTGGCCAAGCTCATGGCGGCTTCGACGGCCTGAGAGCGGAAGGCCAGCTCAAGCGACCTCAAGACGCCGCGAGAAAGCGCCGGACCGCCTCGCAATACATCGAATAGACGCTCGCGATGGATCCAAGGTCGGCCCATTCGTTGGCCGCGTGGATGTTGTCGAAGCCGACGCCAGGTGCGCAAATCGTCGGCACGCCCCGGGCGGCCAGGAAATTGCCGATGTTCGACGGGCTGCAACATCGGTGCCGATGCGCCGGCTGAAGGCGCCTTCCGCCGCGTCGGCAAAACTTCTGACCAGCGAATGGGCTGTGTCGACGAGGTAGGCGGGCCAGTGATCGACGGTTTCGATTCGGCTCGCCGTTCCCGAAGGTATCGCGGCATCGACCGACTGCACGATGCCCTCCAGCCATGCCATCGCGGAGCCGGCGTCGAAGGTGCGGGTGAGCCGGACGTCGAGGTCGCAGATCGCGAGGTCGGGGACCTGGCTGAATCCTTCGCCACCCTGGATTCTCGTCACCGTGGCGACCGGACCAAAGGGAAACACCTCATCACGCGCCGCGGGGATCTCGGCCTCGGCTATCTGCAGCGAAAAGCAGGCGGCCTTGGTGAGCGCATTGATGCCGGTCCGAGCGATCTCGCCGGAGTGTGCCGACCGGCCCGCGAAGCGCACCTTTACGCGCAGGAACCCGCGCGAG
The DNA here is from genome assembly GCA_945889625.1 of Asaia bogorensis. Lineage (GTDB taxonomy): Bacteria > Pseudomonadota > Alphaproteobacteria > Reyranellales > Reyranellaceae > Reyranella. Next base: position 26,576 of record CAMDCE010000042.1, read on the forward strand.
CCCACGACGATGCCTTCATTACCCGGGTAGCCCAGCGCCACGGCATCGGGCAGGCGCGGCACGGAATTCACGAACTCCCGCACGCCGCCGAAGCGGCCGGTATGTTCGTCGGCGTCGAACAGCACATGGACAGTGCCGCAGGGGATCTTCGTTTCGGCGAGGCACTTCGCGACATGAGCGATGATGGCGACGCCCACCTTGGAATCCGCAGCACCGCGTCCCCACAGACGCCCTCCCTCGACGGCACCGGAGAAGGGCGAAGCGCGCCATTGCGCTGTATCGCCCGCCGGCGCCGTGTCGATGCATGCATCCAGGCAAATCACGGGACCCGGTTTTGCACCCGAGATCTCGACCGTCACCGCAACCGGCTTTCCCTCGGGGTCATGAAGAAGTCGCGGCTTCAGCCGGTTGTCGCCAAGCCAGGAAAACACCAGCTTCAAAATCGCGTCAGGCGGATCGATGCCGCCGCAGGAGGGCGTCGCCACCAGACGCGAAGCGAGGCCTACGATGCTGTCGATGGGAACGGAGTTCACAGGCGAGAACACTACAGTATGATGCAATGACGATCACGGGGAGGAACCACATGCCCGACGCCATCGACGACCTGTTCCGCCGCTTCGGCAGGGCCTTCAACAAGGCCGATGTCGAGGAGATCGCGGCCTGCGTAACTGACGATTTCGAATGGCGCCTCGCTGCCGGTGCAAGGCCGTCGGGCACGGTGCTGAAGGGCAAGGCGGGCCTGCGGGCCTATTTCGCCGACAAGAGCCAGGCGCATCGTGAGGCGCGCTATTCCGAGGCGCGCATCCATCGCAGCGGCGACAAACTGTTCGGCACTTTCCGCGTCACCGGCATCGATGCCAAGGGCCAGCCGTTCGACCGCTACGGCATCGATCTCTACGAGCTCAAGGACGGTAAGATCTCGCTGAAGGACAGCTACCTCAAGGTCGACCAAGTCGACTTGGTCGACCAAGTCGACTGACCGGGCCCTACAGAGCGATGACTTTTGCTTCAGCCGTCGGCCCGGCTCCCGCAGCGAAGTGGTGCACGAGCCGGGCCGACGGCGCGATTCGAGTGAAACTCATCGCGCTTTAGTCGAGGCCTTCGAACAGCGCCGTCGACAGGTAGCGTTCGGCGAAATCAGGCACGATCACCACCACCCGCTTGCCGGCGTTCTCCGGCCGCGCGCCGACCTGAAGGGCAGCAGCGATGGCCGCACCTCCGGAAATGCCGATGGGAATGCCTTCGAGCGTCGCCATGTCGCGCGCCGTCTTGAAGGCGGCGGCGTTGCCGACCTTGACGACCTCGTCGATCACCTTGCGGTCGAGGATGTCGGGCACGAAGCCCGCACCGATACCCTGGATGGGATGCGGCGTGTGCGTGCCGCCCGACAGGACGGGGCTCGCTTCCGGCTCGACGGCGACAATCTTCAGCTTGGGCAGCTTGGGCTTCAACGCCTGACCGACGCCGGTGACGGTGCCGCCGGTGCCGACGCCGGCGACGAAGAAATCGAGCTTGCCGGCGGTGTCGCGCCAGATCTCCTCGGCCGTGGTTCGGATATGGACCGCGGGATTGGCCGGGTTCTGAAACTGTTGCGGCATGAAGCTGTTGGGCACTTCCTTGAGCAGCTCCTCGGCCCTGGCGATCGAGCCCTTCATGCCTTTTTCACGCGGCGTCAGCTCGAGCCGGGCGCCGAGGAAGCGCAGCATCTTGCGCCGCTCGATCGACATCGAATCGGGCATGGTGAAGATCACCTTGTAGCCGCGCGCGGCAGCCACGAAGGCGAGGCCAATGCCGGTATTGCCCGAGGTCGGCTCGATGATGGTGCTGACGCCGGGCACGATCTTGCCGGTGCGTTCGGCCGCCTCGATCATCGCAACGCCGATGCGATCCTTGACCGACGACATCGGGTTGAAGAATTCCAGCTTGGCCAGGATTTCGGCCTTGATGCTGTCGCGCGCAGGCAGGCGGTTGAGCCGCACCAGCGGCGTGGCGCCCATTGTTTCGGTGATGTCGCCATAGATGCGACCGCGGAATTCGGCGGCGGTGGGTTGGGTCACGCGGTCCTTATACTCCAACGAACAGTCGTGCCCCAGACCAACAGCAGCAGGAACGCCTGGCCGGAAAGCGACCAGCCGATACGCTCGGCCCATAGACTGGTGCGCTCCAGGCGCAGCGGCGTGCGTCCGGCGGGAACGGTGAACGCCACCAGACGCAGCTGCTCGGTGGGACCTAGCGGCAACGCTGGCGCGGATTGCCAGGCGGGGAAGTAGAAGCGGCGGAGCACGACTCTCGTTCGCACATCGACATCGACCTCGACCCGCATCGTACCGAAAGGCCCGGACTCGGCGCGGCAGAGACGCGCGATGGGCGTGCAGCTGATCAACGGCACCACAGCCACCGGCTCCAGCCCGAGCTGGGCGTAGCCGAGGTGGGCCGGCTGCGGGTAGCCGTGCGGTTCGTACTCCTTGACGTCCTGCTGGCGCAGCGGCGCATTTTCGCGCGTGTAGGTGATGCGGGCCACCACATCGCTCACGATCAGCACCGCCGCCGCCGCCAGGGCTGCGGCGCCGCCGCCAAGGAGGTAGATCGCGCCGCGCTGCAGTTCCTTCAGCGGCACGAGACAAAGGGCGGTGATCGCGGAAAACTCCACAGCCACCATCAGCCGCCAGGGAAACTGCGCCTTGGGAAGTTCCGGCAACTGCCAGAACCACGGCACGAGGCCGGACATCAGCAGCAGGCAGAATAGACAGGTGCCGGCCCAGAAAACCCGCTCGAACGCCCGGCGGAAGAAGATGCAGACGCAGGCGGCGAACAACGCGTAGGTCACGGCAAGCAAGGAAATGACCAACATGATGTAGGTTTCGGGCCAACGGTCCGGCGTGAGCAGGAACCAATTCTCGACGCGGTAGAATCCGGTCCAGAACTGCTGAGCCGAGATCGAGCCCTGGAGCAGGAGCGCCGGCGCCAGATAAATCGCCGCCAGGGCAATCCCCAGTGCCCCACCTATGGCACTGCGCACGAGCCCGTCGGGCCGTCGCTCGCGATAGAGAACGTAGAACGGCAGCACCGTGACCGTGACCAGCATGGCGGTCGGCAGGTGCGACAGCAGCAGGGCCGCGTAGGCCACCGCCAGCCCCACGGTGCTGCCGTGGCGCCGGTCGGCGACCAGGCCGATCGCCAGCACGACCAGCGGCAATACGGCGTAGGCGGTGAACTCTGCGAAAGCGCCGCGCATGTAGTGGTCGAGCATATGATAGGGCGCCGCCATGTAGGCCAATGCGCCGAAGAGCGCGGTACGACGGTTCGGCGTCAGGTACGCAAGCCAGGCATGCATGGCGAGCCCCGACGCCCACAGGATCAAGGTCGTGGTGATGGCGAGTCGATAGTTCACCGGCAGCAGGTTGAGCGTGACCACGCTCACGATGGCATCGATCCAGAACGGCAGCGGCGGGTAGAAATAGAAGGCGGGACTGCCCAGCCCCTCGAACGAATCGGGCATCCAGCGCGGGTAAAGCACGCCGGTCCGGAATTGCTCGGAGAACTGCGAGGCCCAGGTAAGGTTCTGCGGCGAGCTGTGGCTGATCAGGGTGCCGAACAGCAGCGACGGCGCCATCAGCACGACCGCCGCCAGCGCCAGCATGAGCGGCGGCCGCCTGAGTTCAGACCGGCTCAACGCCAATTCTGGTCCGCCGCCGCCCGCCCGTGCGAAAGACCGCGCTCGCGTGGGCTGCCTGAAAGATCGATCAGAAACGGGGCGTAGTCCATCGCGGCCTCACTCATGCTTTTCCCAGCAGCGCGGCGCGGAAACGATCCTTCAGATGCGCACCGTCCTGCGGCGGCATGACGAATTCGAGCCTCTCGACCATCACCTTCACCAGCCGGAAGACCGGGCCTTTCTTGGTCCGCACGTCCTTCACGAATTGTGCCACATCGCCCGCCTCGCGCACGATAGCGGAGTCGGCGATACCGCAGCCCCTGGCAACCAGGCTGAGATCGGTGGCGGCGCCAGAATCGGTCGGGCCGTTGTTGCGCGGTGAGGTGTGGGTGGCCTGGTTGCCGGTCTCGCCGAACTTTTCATTGTCCAGCACGACCATCGCCAGATTGTCGGGCTGCTGCGTCGCCACTGTGGCAAGCGAACCCATGCTCATCAGCATGTCGCCGTCGCCGGTGATCACCAGCACGCGCTTGGTTGGCTGCGCCATGGCCAGGCCCAGCCCCATGCCGACCGGCGCACCCATCGCGCCCCACAGCGGCATGTTGAGCGGCCGGTCGCCCGCGTCGGTGATGTCCCAGTTCGACGAGCCGAGGCCCGCGATGACGAGCAGATTGTCGTCAGCGCCCTTTAGCAGTTCCTTGACCAGCGGCCTCCTTTGAAGCTTGGGCTGCAGTGTGGCCTTGTTCATCCCTTTTTCTTTCCGAAATCCTTGATGCCAATCAGCTTCTGGCGCAGCAGCACCGCAACGGCCTGCCCGCCGTTGAAAGCGGCGCGCGTCGCGGCGTCGACCGTGGCCTTGACCTCGTCGGCCCTGTCGACCGAATAGAGCAGAACGCCCATCGCCTCGAGCACCTTGGGCGTGCCCTGGCCCATCGGATATTGCCAGGAATTGAACTCGCCATAGTCGCCGCGCATGGTGATGAGCGTCAGGAACGGAAAGCGCAGAGTCTTGGTCAGCCCCATCAGGTTGATGGTGTTGCCCACGCCCGAACTCTGCATCAGCAGCGCCGAGCGCTGGCCGCCCAGCCAAGCGCCGGCGGCGAGCGCAATGCCCTCTTCTTCAGTGGTGAGCGGCACGGTGCGGATGGAATTCGACTTCTGGCAGGCCTCGATCAGCCGCGAATGGCCGGCGTCGGGCACGTGATAGACCTGCTTGATCTCGTGATCCCGCAGAACGTCGAAGATGTGGTCGCGCCAGTCGACTGTCATCGTTGCGTCGGAGTTCATGTCTCTCCCGTCAAAATGGCTTCAGCACCGCGAGGAACACGATAGCGATCATCAGCACCGTCGGCACCTCGTTCCACCAGCGATAATAGCTGGCAGGTCGGGTGTTCCCGTCTGCCTCGAACGTCTTGCGCCAGCGCGAGAACAGGTGGTGCACGACGGTCAAGCCGACAACCAGTGCAAATTTCAGCTGCCACCAGCCGGCGTGCCACCAGTCGCCCCGCCAGGCGAGCCCCAAACCGAAAATCCAGACCAGGATCATCGCCGGATTCATGATGCCGCGCATCAGGCGGCGTTCCATGACCTTGAAGGTCTCGCTCTGCTTCGATCCCTTTTCGGCGTCGGCATGATAGACGAACAGCCGCGGCAGATAGAGCAGCCCCGCCATCCAGGAAATCACCGCCACGACGTGCAGCGCCTTCAGGATTTCGTAGAACACAGCGCGCTCCGTACCAGGCTCGCCAGGCCGGCGATGAACAGCGGGTGGGTGCCGACCGTCGGCACACGGACGTAGGTCGCAACGCCGGACTCCTTGGCCAACCGGCGATAGTCGATGTCGAGCTCGACCAGGGTCTCGGAATGTTCCGACACGAAGCTTAGCGGATAGAGCACGATGCCCATTTTGTCCGCCGCCGCGCGGCGGATTTCGTCGCCGGTCGAAGGCCCGATCCATTTAAGCGGGCCGACGCGGCTTTGGTAGCAGACCGTCCAGTCCAGTCCGCCGATCTTGTCGGCAATCGCCGCCGCCGTCTGTTCGACCTGGGACTGATAGGGATCGCCCGCCTTGATGATCTTCTCGGGCAGGCCGTGTGCTGAGAACAGCACGCGCTTAGGTCCCGCACCTACTTCGGCAAGACCCTGTGTCACCAGTTCGGCAGATGCCGCAATGAATCCTTCCTCGATTGGATAACTCTTCACCTCCACCGTCGGCACGTCGAGCTTCGCCGCAGCCTTCCACGCCTTGAATGACGAGCCGGTCGTGGTGGTCGAGAATTGCGGATAGAGCGGCAGCAGTACGATGCGATCAGGCGCGAAGCGCTTCACCGAGCGCACGGCGGCCTCTGTCATGGGATGCCAGTAGCGCATACAGACATAGCCGCGCCATTCGTGGCGGCCTTCCAACGCCGCCTCAAGCGCCCGCGCCTGCGCCTCCGTCTGGCCGAGAATGGGTGAGCTGCCGCCGATCTGGGCGTAGATGCTCTTCGCCTTGGGCGTTCGACGACTGGAGATGAACCGCGCCAACGGCAGGCGCAGCCAGGTTGGTAGGGCGATGATTGCTGGATCGCTGAACAGATTGCGCAGAAACGGCTGCACCGCCTCGAGAGAATCGGGACCGCCGAGATTGAAAAGGATAATCGCGACTTTCACGCGTCGCCCAGCTTCCAGTTCCGCACGATCTCGACCAGGCGTGCGACGTTGTCGGGCGGCGTCTGCGGCACCACGCCGTGCCCGAGATTGAACACGAACGGTCCGCCGCCGAGCTTGCCCAGAATGCGCGTTGCCTCATGCTCCAGCGCTTGGCCGCCGGCCACCAGCATCAGCGGATCGAGATTGCCCTGCAGGCAGATCTGCGGCTGCAGCTCCTTGGCTGCCCAGTGCGCGCCGATACCGGTGTCGATCGACAGCGCCGCAAAGACATCCGGCCGGCGATACATCAGCGTTGCCGGACCGACGGCGCGCGGAAAGGCGATGACCGGCGTTCCGGGATGGCGCCCACGAACGGCCTGGGCGATGCGCACCATCGGCTCCAGCGACCAGCGGAAGAGCTGCTCCTCCGGCAGCACGCCGGCCCACGAATCGAAGAGCTGGACGGCATCGGCGCCTGACTCGACTTGATAGCCGAGATGATCGACCACCGCCTCGATCAGAAGCTCGATCAGCAGGCCGAACGAGTCGGGATGGCGGAAGGCCCAGTCCTTGACCTTGGCGAAGTCGCGGCTGCCGCCGCCTTCGATCATGTAGCAGGCGAGCGTGAAGGGTGCGCCGGCGAAACCCAGTAGGGCGGTCTGCTTTGGCAGTTCTGCCCGCGTCTGTTGGATCGCGCGATAGACCGGTGCGAGGTGCTCGGGCAACCGGGCGCGCGACAATTTTCCGAACTGGGCGGGGTCGGTCAGCGCTTCCAGCTTTGGTCCTTCGCCTTCCTCGAACCAGACCTTCTGGCCAAGCGCATCGGGCACCACCAGAATGTCGGAAAAGATGATGGCGGCATCAAAGCCGAAACGGCGGATCGGCTGCAGCGTGACCGCGACCGCCTTGTCCGGCGTGTAGCAGAATTCCAGGAAGGACCGGGTGGTGGCGCGGACCTCGCGATACTCCGGCAGGTAGCGGCCAGCCTGGCGCATCAGCCAGATTGGCGGCGACGGAAAGCGCGTGCCCGCCAAGGTTTCCAGGAACTTCCCGCCGCTCAAATCTTGTCCCTCATGCTTCCTCTTACTCTATTCATATTAGGTAGTAGCAGTAGTAGGTGCTGTGGAGCACGGGGATGCGCCTCATTAGACGTTCCTCCCCAGTTCCCTGTGGATCGGACGTGGCCAATTTCGTGTCGAATCGCCGGTTGATTCACGATTCGAATGTGTTCCTTTACTGACTATCCGCAAGGGATGGGAGTTGGGGCGGGAAAGGCGAGTCGGGCCCTGAATCGATCCTCCCTCCGCCAAGTCGCCTGGAGTCCCCGCTTTGCCTCGGCCAATCCTGCATTCCTCCCGGGGGCGCTGTGGGGTAAAACGCTTCGTGGCCAACCGCAATTTCCACGTTCATCTCCTATCCGACTCGACCGGCGAAACCGTGTCGAGCGTCGCCCGCGCCTGCCTGGTGCAATACGAGGGTATCTTCGTACAGGAGCATGTCTGGTCGCTGGTGCGTACGCGTGGCCAGATGGACAAGGTGATGCAGGCGGTCGAACGCGATCGTGGTCCCGTGCTCTACACTCTGGTCGATCAGGAGCTGCGCGACGCGGTGCGCGACCATTGCCGGCGCCTGCAGCTGCCCTGTGTCGGCGTGCTCGATCAGGCGATGAGCGTGCTGGCCGTCCATTTCCATTCCAAGAGCGAGCAGTGGCCGGGCCGCCAGCATCAGCTCGACGAAGGCTATTTCGATCGCATCGACGCCATGCACTACACCCTGGCGCATGACGACGGCCAGTCGACCCACGACCTCGAAGATGCCGATGTCGTCCTGGTCGGGCCGTCGCGTACCTCCAAGACACCGACCTGCGTCTACCTCGCCAACCGCGGCGTACGGGCGGCCAACATACCGCTGGTGCCGGAAGTGCCTCCGCCGCCGGAGCTCGAGACGATGAAGCGGCCGCTGGTGGTCGGGCTGATCACCGATCCCGAGCGGTTGGTGCAAATTCGCGTCAATCGCCTGCGCCTGCTGCAGCAGGAAACCGAAACCGAATACACCGACATGGAGCAGGTGCAGCGCGAGATCCAGGCTGCGCGCCGGCTCTATGCCCGGCGTAAATGGGCGACCATCGACGTTACCCGCCGCTCGATCGAGGAAACCGCGGCCGCCATCCTGCAGATGCTGGCGACACGTCGCGAACAGCGCATGAAGGCGGGAGCGGTCTCGGACTAGACGTATAACGGTTGGGAGGAGGCGATCATGCTAAATCGTCTCGTTGTATTTGGTCTGCTTCTTGCTGCGTCGTCTGCGTCGGCAGCGGATGCCATCAACGTCAAACGCGGCGAGGATGCGCTGGTATTCGGCAATTGCGTGCCGAGCCTGGAGGTCGAGAACGACACGGTGGAAATCATCGACTACTTGCAAGTCGATTTGGCGTTGGCGCTCAGCAATGGGCAGGAACGCACCGTCGAGTTGAAATCGGCTTACCGCGAGGGCGTGCTTCATCCCATTGGATCAGGAGGGCGTATTACCTTGAAGCAGCATCTCGATACATCCCGTGCGCTCGGTGTGCCGTGCGGCGACGTAAAGGCGCGCAAGGTCCTGCGCACCATTTGCGAGGCCGAAGGCGGCAAACCCTGTGTCTCGCCGATCTCGGTGCAGCCATGATCAAGCGCCGGACAGTTCTCGGTGCTGCCGGCACCACGCTGCTGAAGGACGCCTGCTACAAGCCGGAGTAACAGCGAAGCTGTCATCCTGAGCGAAGCGAAGGATCTTTAGGGCAACAACAAAAGGTCCTTCGCTGCGCAGATCCCTCGCAGATAAGCGCGGGGGTTACCCCGCGCGACTCGGATGACGGCCGAGGGCCGTCACTCCGCCGCCTTCACCAGAGGTTCGAACCGGGCGTCGAAGTCGCGGATCGATTGTTCGACGGTGTCGCCGACCTGCTTGAGCTTGGCCGGGTGCAGGACCTTCAGGCCGAACAGGTCCTTGACGTAGAACACGTCGACGGCACGCTCGCCGTAGGTGGTGATGTGGGCCGAGGCGATCTGCAGGTTGAGCCGCGTCAGCGCCCGCGTCACGGTGTGCAGGAAGCCCGGCCGGTCGCGGCCGTTGACCTCGATCACGGTGAAAGTGTCCGACGCGTTGTTGTCGATCAGCACGCGCGGCTGGACGGTGAAGACGCGGTCGCGCTTGGGCCATGAGCTGCGCTGGGCGTCGAGCTCGCGAGGGATGTCGAGGCGGTTGCTGAGCGCCATCTCGACGCGGGCGGCGAGGCGCGCCAGGCGCTGCGGTCCGTCGAACGGCTTGCCCTCGAGGTCCTGGATCCAGAAGGTGTCGAGCGCCATGCCGTTGGCCAGGGTGAAGATCTTGGCGTCGACGATGTTGGCGCCGCTAATCGCCATAGCGCCGGCCAGCCGAGCGAACAGGCCGTGCGTGTCGAGCGTGTAGATCGTGACTTCGGTGACCGAACGACCGGTGTCGATGCGATGCTCGATCGCCAGCGGCTGGCGCTCGCGCTCGGCGCGGCGTACCAGCTCGGCCTGGCGCGCCAGCGTGTCGGGATCGAACGACAGCCAGTAAGGCGCATAGCCGCGGGTGAAGTGCTCCTCTTTCTCAGGCTCGGTCCAGCCGGCGAGGCGCTGGGCAACCTCGGCCTGGATCGCCTTGATGCGTTCGCCGCGGCCGCCCGCGAGGGTGCCGCCCGACAGGACCTGTTCGGCGGCGTGATAGAGCTGGCGTAGGAGGGCTGCTTTCCAGCCGTTCCATACATTGGGGCCGACGGCGCGGATGTCGCACACCGTCAGCACCAGTAGCAGCCGCAGCCGCTCGGGCGATTGAACGAGGGCGGCAAAATTTTCGATGGTCTTGGGGTCCATCAGGTCGCGCTGGAACGCCGTGCCCGACATGGCGAGGTGGTAGCGCACCAGCCAGGCCACGGTCTCGGTCTCGGCGGCGCTGAGGCCCAGACGCGGGCCCAACTGGTTGCCCACCTCGGCGCCCAGCACCGAGTGATCGCCGCCGCGGCCCTTGGCGATGTCGTGCAGCAACAGGGCAAGATAGAGCACCGGCCGCGACAGGATCTTGTGCACGACCTCGGCGGACAGCGGATGGTCTTCCTTGAGCGTGCCGTTCTCGATGCCCGCCAGGATGCCGATGGCGCGGATCGTGTGCTCGTCGACCGTGTAGGTGTGATACATGTCGTGCTGCGTTTGTGCCACGACACGACCGAAATCGGGCACGAAGCGGCCGAACACGCCGGCCTCGTTGAGGCGCCGCAGGGTGGTCTCCGGGTCGTGCCGCGACGTCAGCATCTCCATGAACAGCCGATTGGCCTCGGGATCGGTCCTGAGCTTGTCGAGCAGGCGGATGTTCTGGGTGATCAGCCGCAAGGTCGCGGGATGGATGTCGAGGCCGTTTTCCTGCGCGACATGGAACAGCCGCAGGATCGCGGCCGGGTCTTTCGTGAACGCGTCGGGCGCGGCGACGCCCAGCCTCTCGCCATCGAGCTTGAAGCCGTCGAGCTGGCGCGGCCGCAGGGTCTGCCACAAAGCGGCGAGCTTGGGCTTGCGCCGGTGGCTGTCCTCGAGGGCGGCCACGAAGATGCGCGTGAGATCGCCCACCGTCTTGGCGTGAAGATAGTAGTGCTTGGTGAAGCGCTCGACTCCGCGGCTGCCTGGCCGGTCCTGGTAGCCCAGCCTTCCTGCGATCTCGCGCTGCAGGTCGAACGACAGACGATCGTCGGCGCGATTCGTCAAATAGTGAATGTGGCAGCGCACGGTCGAGAGGAAGCGCTCGGCGCGCTCGAAGTGCCGCGCCTCCTCCTTGGTCAGCACTCCCTTGGCGACCAGCTCGCCGGGCTGGTTGACGCGATAAAGATACTTGGCGATCCAGAACAGCAGGTGGAGATCGCGCAGGCCACCCTTGCCCTCCTTGACGTTGGGCTCCACGACATAGCGCGAATCGCCCATGCGCTGATGGCGCTGGTCGCGCTCGCTGAGCTTGGCCTCGACGAAGTCGCGCCCGTCGCCGCTGGTGAAGCGCTGAGAGAAAGCCTTCATCAGCTCGTCGTAGAGTTCGCGGTCGCCCCACAGGTAGCGCGCTTCGAGGAGCGCCGTGCGGATCGTGTGATCGCGATCGGCGTAGCGCAGGCTTTCGTCGACCGTGCGGGTGGCGTGGCCGACCTTCAGCCCCATGTCCCACAGCAGATACAGCATGAACTCGACGATCTGCTCGCCGCGCGGCGTCTGCTTGTAGGGTCTTAGGAACAGCAGATCGAGGTCGGAAAGCGGCGCCAGCTCGCCGCGGCCGAAGCCGCCGGTCGCCACCACGCCCAGCCGCTCGGCGGCACTCGGATTGGCCGCGGGATAGGCATGTTGGTCGGCGAAGTCGAAGATCACCCGGATCAGCTGGTCCATGAGGAACGAGGTGGCGACCAGCAACGCGGGCCCGTCGTTGCGCAGCGTTCCCGGCTCCTCGAAGCGGCGGCGGATCTCGGCCCGCCCCGCCGCCAAAGCGTCGCGCAACAGCGCCAGCACCGGCGCGCGCGGCGGCTCGCCGCCCGTCGGCAGGTCCTCGACCAGGTGGGCCAAGGCCTCCTCCAGGACGCGGCGACGGATGATCGCGCGGCGGTCGGGGATGCGGTCGTAGGGAGTGGCCATGGCGGCGCGATACTACAGGGCAGAAGGCCTGTAAAATAGGACCATGCCCCACCCCTTCACCCTCGCCGTTTTCACCAAAAACCGGGTCAATCCAGCTTACGACGCCGCCCGGATGGCCGCCGACCGCGTCGCCGCGGAAACCGGCGCGCGAACGATCCACTATGTGCCGCAGACGCCCGACCATGTCGGCCAGCAGAAAGCTCTGGTGACCGAGGCGTTGGCTGCCCGTCCCGACGCTGTTCTGCTCAATCCGGCCGACGATCGGGAAATGCAGGAGGACCTGGCGCGACTTGCCGCCGCGGGCATTCCAGTCGCTCTTTTCATCAACCGCATGGAAGGCAAGTCCCTGACCTTCGTCGGGTCCGACGACGTGGCCGTGGGATACACGGTCGGCAAGGCGCTGATCGACGGTTTGGGCGGGGCGGGCCGCATCGTGGCCCTCGACGGCACGCCGGGTGCGCGCACGGTGCGCGACCGTGCCGAGGGGCTGAAGCGCGCTGTGGCGGAAAATCCCGGCATCGAATTGCTGGGTGCGCGCGTCGGCTATCTTCAGCAGGCGCCGGCGCGAACGGCGATGGCCGAGTTGCTGGCGGCCCATCCGCATATCGATGGCGTGTGGACCGCCAACGACGTCATGGCCTTCGGCGCGCTGGAGGCGCTGGCCGATGCCGGGCGGACGGCGAAGGTGGTGGGCGTCAACGGCCTGCCTGCCGCGATCGACCACATCGAGCATGGCCGCATGCTGGCGAGCGTCGATTTCAGCGCCTTCAATATCGCAGCCATTGCCACCCGCGCAGCGCTGCGCCATCTCGAAGGCAAAACGGTGCCGTCCGAGATCATGGTGCCGGCCGAACTGATCGATCGGTCGAACTACCGTCGCTGGAAAGTGCCGTTCGCGGAGCGCGCCTGTGCCGCCTGGGAAGAGATCGTGCGATAATAGTCGCGCGATGAATCGGATCATTCCCATGATCGTGCTGGCGGTGCTGGCGCTGGCCTCGCCGTTGGTCGCGCAGACGCGGCCGGCGCCGCCGCCCGCGACCAATCTGATCGACCTCAACACCGCCAGCCGAGACGATCTGATGACCCTCGACGGCATCGGCGAAGTGCGAGCCGACGCCATCATCCGGGCGCGGCCGTTCCGGGCCAAGACCGAGCTCGTGGAACGCCGGCTGATCCCCGAGGCGCTGTACGAACGGATCTCCGACAAGGTGATGGCCCGCCCGCCGGCGACACCGCCGCCCGGCCGGCCACCGGCGCCGACACCGCCCAAACGGACCTGACCCCAGCTCATGGAGCGCTCGACGATCTATGCGCTTGGTACGCCCGCCCCGTCGCGCGCGGCGCCGGGCGCGCTCTCCGTTATCCGCTTGAGCGGCCCCCGCGCAGCCGATGCCCTGGTCTTCCTCACCGAGGCGCGCGCCTTCGAGCGCGGTCATTCGGCGCGCGATCCGGCGCTGCCCGAGCCGCGGCGCATGGCCGTGCGCACAGTCATCGATCCGCTGAGCGGTGAGGAGATCGACCGCGGCCTCGCCGTGTGGTTCGAGGCGCCGAACAGCGAGACCGGCGAGATGATGGCCGAGCTGCATTTGCACGGCGGCCGCGCCGTGGTGAATGCAGCGCTGGCCGCACTGGCGCGGCTGGGCTTCTGCCGCCTCGCCGAGCCGGGCGAATTCACCCGCCGCGCCTTCGAGCACGGCAAGCTCGATCTTACCCGGGCCGAGGCCATCGCCGACCTGGTCGCGGCCGAAACCGACCAGCAGCGCCGCCAGGCGCTGCAACAGATGGACGGCGCGCTGCACCGCCTCTACGAGGACTGGCGCACGCTGGGACTGCGCACGCTGGCCCATCTCGAGGCAGCGATCGACTTTCCCGACGAGGATCTGCCTCCCGGCATCGCCCAGGAAGTGCGAGCCGGCATCACCGAGCTTCAAGGCGAGATAGCAGCTCATCTCGACGACCGGCGCGGCGAGCGGCTGCGCGAGGGCCTGCACATCGCCATCATCGGCCCGCCCAACGCCGGCAAGTCCTCGCTGCTCAACCTTCTGGCACGACGCGATGCCGCCATCGTGTCGGAGACCGCGGGCACGACGCGCGACGTGATCGAGATCCATCTCGATCTCGGCGGTTGGCCGGTCGTGCTGGCCGATACCGCAGGCCTGCGCGAGGCCGGCGATGCCATCGAGCAGGAAGGCGTGCGTCGCGCCCGGGCCCGCGCCGCGTCGGCCGATTTGCGCCTGCTGGTCCTTGATGCCTCGGCCGACTGGAAGTCCGCGATGCGCGATCTCACGGCGGCGACCGAACGATGGAATGCCACGCATGACATCGTGGTGGTGAACAAGGTCGATCTCGCTGCAGTCGACGCCGGCAGTGTCGTGCCGCTGTCGGCCAAATCAGGCGTGGGGCTCGCCGAGTTGTTGGCCCGCCTGGAACACTCGGCCGGTCTGTTGATGGCCGAAGGCGCCGCGCCGCCGCTGACGCGCGCGCGCCATCGCGAGGCGCTGATGGACGCCCACGCAGCACTGGGCCGCGCGCTGGTGGCGCCGGAGGTGGCGCTGGCCGCCGAGGATTTACGGCTGGCGATGCGGGCTTTGGGGCGCATCACCGGTACGGTGCGGATCGATGAGCTGCTCGACGTGATCTTCCGCGACTTCTGCATCGGCAAATAAGCGGCCGCCGGCGTTAACTGCGCAGCTTCTGCTTGGAGCCGGTCGGCCGATAGGCCAGGTCCTCGACGACCTTGCCGCCCAGCAGATGAGTCTGGACGATGCGGTCGACCCCGGCTTCGTCGACGTCGCCATACATCGTGCCTTCAGGCCACACCTGCAGCACCGGCGCCAGCGTGCAGGGGCCGAGACAACTCGTCTTGGCCGTCATCGTCCCCTCACCCGCGGTACGCAGGGACAGCCGGTTCTGCTCGTTGCGCAGATGGCCCCAGATGATTTCGGCGCCGGCGTGAATGCAGGGCGCGCCCTGGCAGACCAGCACGCGCCGTTTCTGGGCGGGCACGATCGCGCCTTCCACTGTCTTGGCCTCGCCGATGTCGAGAATCGCGGCGCCGTCGGAATGAATGACCGAAGCGAGAAGCTCACGCATCAACGGCTGTTCGGCGAGGAAGGGAGCGATGCGGATTTCCGGCCAGCGCCGCTCATCGTCGGCCTGCCAGCGTGCGAGCGCGCGCTTCACCCCGATGACGAAACTGGGCTCGGCCGGCAGCACCATCGGCACGATGACGATCGGCTGGCCAGCCTCGACCAGCTCGCCGAGGGCTGCCTGCAGCGACGGGTGCCCCTCCTCGGTGAAGGCGAAGACCGCCTTGCCGACGCCGGCCAGGCCGGCTGCCTCATCGCGCAGCCGTGTCATCTGCCGGAGCGATGCAGCCGTCGTCGCCGAGCGTGCGAGAAGCAGGACATTCGTCATGCGCCCTATGTACCCTGAGGGCCGCAGTCTCTGCTACCGTGATGGTATGACCAAGATCCTCCTCACCCGTCATGGCCATGTCGAAGGCATCAAGCCGGCGCGCTTTCGCGGGCGCGCCGAGCTGTCGCTGACCGACCGGGGCCTCGTCCAGGCCGATGCGATCGCGCGCCGCATCGCCGGGCAGTGGAAGCCCGTGGCGATCTACACCAGCGCACTGCAGCGCTGCGTCGTCACCGGCAGCAAGATCGCCGCGGCCTGCGGGATCGCCGCGACTGCGCTCGACGGCTTGATGGACCTCGACTATGGCGCCTGGCAGATGCGGACCCACGACGAGATGAAGGCCGAGGCGCCCGAGCTCTATCGGCGCTGGCACACGGCGCCGCAGCTCATGCGATTTCCCGGCGGCGAGTCGCTGCAGGATTTGGTGGCGCGCACCTCGGATGCCTTGCGCATGGTGCTGACCAAACACGTGGGGCAGGCCGTGGTGCTGGTGGGCCACGACAGCGTCAACCGCGCGCTGCTGTTGCAGCTCCTCGATCAGCCGCTGTCGACCTATTGGCGGCTGTCGCAAGACCCCTGCACGCTGAACGAGGTCGATATCGAGGGCGAGACGATCCAGGTCAGGCGGATCAACGATACGAGTCATCTGGACCGCTCCTAACCGGGAAGCGTAAAAGGCCCGCCATGTCGGGCTTCGCATATGACGTGATCGTGGTGGGCGGCGGCCATGCCGGCTGTGAAGCCGCTTCAGCGTCGGCGCGGCTGGGCGCCCGGACCCTGCTGCTCACCCATCGGCTCGATACGATCGGCGAAATGTCCTGCAATCCCGCCATCGGCGGGCTGGGCAAGGGCCATCTGGTGCGCGAGATCGATGCCCTCGACGGCGTCATGGGCCGCGCCACTGACCGGGCCGGCATCCAGTTCCGCACCCTCAATCTCTCCAAGGGACCTGCGGTGCGCGGACCGCGCGCCCAGGCCGATCGCAAGCTCTATCGCCAGGCCATGCAGGTGCTGCTGGCCGAGCAGGCCAATCTCGAGTTACGCGCCGATGCGGTTGCCGATATCCTTCTCGATGCGCGCGGGACGTGTATTGGTGTTTTAACTGAATCGGGCGCTGAAATCGCTGCGGGTCGCGTCGTTCTGACGACTGGCACATTTTTGCGAGGCCTGATTCATCTCGGTGAAATCAAGATCCCTGCGGGTCGCGCCCGCGGACAGCGCGACGGCACGCCGGCCGACCTCGCGGCCGACGAGGTTGAAGAGCCATCTACGAGACTCGCCCAGACGTTGCAGCGATTCGGCTTCGCTTTGGGACGCCTCAAGACCGGTACGCCGGCGCGACTCGACGGCCGCACGATCGACTACAGCTCGCTCGAGCGCCAGGACGGCGACGATCCGCCGGTGCCGTTTTCCTATCTCACCGACAGGATCACCACGGCGCAGGTCGCCTGCCACATCACCACGACGACGGCGGCCACCCACGACATCATCCGGGCCAACCTGCATCGCGCGCCGATGTACTCCGGCCAGATCGACAGTGTCGGGCCGCGCTACTGCCCGTCGATCGAGGACAAGGTCGTGCGCTTTGCCGGTCGCGAGCGCCATCAGATCTTCCTCGAGCCCGAAGGCCTCGACGACCCCACGGTCTACCCCAACGGCATCTCGACCTCCCTGCCGCGGGAAGTGCAGCTTGCCATGCTGCAGACCATCCCGGGATTGGAGCGGGCAGCCATGCTCCGGCCGGGGTATGCCATCGAATACGATCATATCGACCCTCGCGAATTGCACGCGACCCTGGAGACCAGGCGGGTGGCCGGCCTCTACATGGCGGGCCAGATCAACGGCACGACTGGATACGAGGAGGCAGCCGCCCAGGGACTGATGGCCGGGTTGAATGCAGCGCTGGCGGCGGCCGGATCGGCGTCCTTCCAGGTCGACCGCGCCGACGGCTATCTCGGTGTTTTGATTGACGATTTGGTCAGTTTGGGG
>CAMDCE010000043.1 GCA_945889625.1 Asaia bogorensis
GTCACCGCGCACGGCCTGATCATGGTGTTCTTCGTCGTCATGCCGGCGCTGATCGGCGGCTTCGGCAACTGGTTCGTGCCGCTGATGATCGGCGCGCCCGACATGGCCTTCCCGCGCATGAACAACATCAGCTTCTGGCTGCTGCCGCCGGCCTTCATCCTGCTGCTGATGTCGGCTCTCATCGGTGGTGGCGTCGGCACCGGCTGGACGATCTATCCGCCGCTCACGATCCAGCAGGGCGCCGGTATGGACCTCGCCATCTTCTCGCTGCATCTTGCCGGCGCGTCGTCGATCCTGGGCGCCATCAACTTCATCACCACGATCTTCAACATGCGCGCGCCGGGCATGACCTTGCACCGCATGCCGCTGTTCGTCTGGTCGATCCTGGTGACGGCCTTCCTGCTGCTGCTCGCCCTGCCGGTGCTGGCCGGCGCCATCACCATGCTGCTGACCGACCGCAACTTCGGCACGCACTTCTTCGATCCGGCCGGCGGCGGCGACCCGACCCTGTTCCTGCACCTCTTCTGGTTCTTCGGCCATCCCGAGGTGTACATCATGATCCTGCCGGCCTTCGGCATCATCAGCCAGATCATCTCGACCTTCTCGAAGAAGCCGGTGTTCGGCTATCTCGGCATGGCCTACGCGATGGTGGCGATCGGCGTCGTCGGCTTCGTGGTGTGGGCGCACCACATGTACACGGTCGGCATGGACGTCGACACGCGCGCCTACTTCATTGCCGCCACGATGGTGATCGCGGTGCCGACCGGCGTGAAGATCTTCAGCTGGATCGCCACCATGTGGGGCGGCTCGATCAGGCTCGAGGTGCCGATGCTGTGGTCGATCGGCCTCATCTTCCTGTTCACGGTGGGCGGCGTCACCGGCGTCGTGCTGGCCAATGCCGGTGTCGATTACGCCATGCACAACACCTACTACGTGATCGCGCACTTCCACTACGTGCTGTCGCTCGGCGCGGTGTTCGGCATGTTCGCCGGTTTCTATTACTGGTTCGCCAAGATGTGCGGCCGGCAGTATTTCGAGTGGGCCGCCCAGGTGCACTTCTGGACGACCTTCATCGGCGTCAATCTGACCTTCTTCCCGATGCATTTCAGCGGGCTGGCCGGCATGCCGCGTCATTACGTCGACTATCCCGATGCGATGGCGCACTGGAACTACATTTCGTCGATCGGCGCGTTCGTTTCGTTCGGCTCGGCGATTTTCTGGCTGGTTTTCATCGTGTTCGGCACCTTGCTGTTCGGCAAGAAAGTCGGCGCCAACTACTGGGGCGACGGTGCCACGACGCTGGAGTGGACGGTGCCCTCGCCGCCGCCGTTCCACACGTTCGAAGAGCTGCCGCACATTTCGCCGACGGCGCACCACTAGGGACTTAAGGAGCGGGGCGCCGGCAAACGGCGCCTTCGCCTTGAAGGGCATGAGCGACACAGCACACGGCATTTCGATCACGGGCGAGGCGGCAGTGCCGACGCGCGTGCGCGACTATGTGGATCTGCTGAAGCCCAGGGTCATGTCGCTGGTCGTTTTCACCGGCCTGGTGGGCGTGCTGATCGCCCCGGTCCATATCCACCCATTTGAAGCCGCCCTCGCCGTGCTGGCCATTGCGCTCGGCTCGGGCGCGGCCGGCGCCATCAACATGTGGTACGAGCGCGATCTCGACGCGCTGATGTCGCGCACCCGCAATCGGCCGCTGCCGGCCGGTCGCGTGGCGCCCGACGACGCGCTGGGTCTTGGTGTGCTGCTCTCGATCTTCTCGGTGCTGCTGATGGCGCTGGCAACGAACTTCGTCGCCGCGGCGCTGCTGGCAACGGCGATCCTGTTCTACGTCTTCGTCTATACCGTCTGGCTGAAGCGCCGCACGCCGCAGAACATCGTGATCGGCGGCGCCGCCGGCGCCTTCCCGCCGATGATCGGCTGGGCCGCCGCGACCGGCGACGTGTCGGCCGTCGGCATCGCGCTGTTCGGCTTGATCTTCCTGTGGACGCCGCCGCACTTCTGGGCGCTCGCACTCTATCGCAGCGACGACTATCGCCGGGCCGGCGTGCCGATGCTGCCGGTGGTGGCGGGCCCGCGCGAGACCAAGCGCCAGATGCTGATCTACACCCTGCTGCTCCTGCCCGCCGCGCTAGCACCGGCCCTGCTGGGCGCGGTCGGCTGGCTCTACGGCGCGGTCGCGCTGACGCTCAGCCTCGCCTTTATCGCCCATGCGCTTGTCGTATGGCGGACCGCCGACGACGACAGCGCCCATCCCGCCGCCCGCCGGATGTTCAAGTTCTCCCTGTTTTACCTCGCTGTCCTGTTCGCGGCCCTGCCGCTGGATCGGATCGTGGCCCGGTTTCTGGTCGGATGAGCACGGTCATGAACGAAGGCCGCCGTCCGGGCGATACCGACATGCACCGCCGCCAGCGGGCAAAGAACCTGTTCATGTTCGGCTGTCTGATGGCTCTCTGCGTGATCTTCTTCGCCCTCACCATTGTCCGTATGGGCGGCAAGGGATGAGCGCGCTCGCCAGCGACAACGCGCGCGTCGCGCGCCGGCTGGTCGCCGTCGTCGTCGGCATGGTGGCGCTCACCTATGCCGCGGTGCCGCTGTATGAAGCGTTCTGCAAGGTCACGGGTTTCGGCGGTACGCCGATCGCCGCCCAACAAGGTGAACGCCCGGTCCTCGCGCGCACCGTCAACGTGCGCTTCGACTCCAACGTCGATCCCAACATGCCGTGGCGCTTCGAGCCGCTCGAGCGCCAGGTCACGGTGCGCCTGGGCGAAGAGTATCTGACGCATTTCCGCGCGACCAACAAATCGCAGCGGCCGATCGTCGGCACCGCGACCTACAACGTCACGCCCGAATCCTCGGGGCCGTGGTTCAACAAGCTGCAATGCTTCTGCTTCAACGAACAGTTGCTGATGCCTGGGCAGTCGGTCGACATGCCTGTGGTATTCTTCGTCGATCCCGAGATGGACAAGGATAGGCGCTACGACAATATCCGCACCATCACGCTATCGTACACGTTCTACGAGGCCAAGACGGAGCGGGCCAAGACACTGCTCGGCGGCATTGCCGCCAATGATTCCGGAAAGGGTGGATGAAGATGTCCGACGGCGCGCCAAAGCATCCCTATCATCTCGTCGATCCCAGCCCGTGGCCGGCGCTGGGCGCGATCGGCGCGTTCCTGCTGGCACTGGGCGCCGCGCTCGGGATGCATCCCGACATGCTCGGCAACACCATCGGAGGCTTCGCCAAGTCGGTGAAGTGGTGGATCGTGGCGCCGGGCTTCGCCATCGTGTTCGCCGTCATGTACTGGTGGTGGCGCGACGTCATCGTCGAGTCGCGCAAGTACCACACCGCGGTGGTCCAGCTCGGCCTGCGCTACGGCATGATCCTGTTCATCGCCTCGGAAGTACTGTTCTTCGCAGCCTTCTTCTGGGCCTTCTTCGACGCCGCGCTCTATCCCAACTCGCCGGAGATGCCGGTTCGTACCGAGGCCGACGGCGGCATCTGGCCGCCCAAGGGCGTCAAGATCATTGCGCCGTTCGACCTGCCGTTCATGAACACGCTGATCCTGCTGCTCTCGGGCACCACGGTGACGTGGGCGCATCATGCCATCATCGAGGGCAACAAGCGCGACGCGGTGCGCGGGCTGCTGCTGACGGTGCTGCTCGGCGTCGCCTTCACCTCGATCCAGGTCTACGAGTATATCCACGCGCCGTTCGGGTTCAGCGACAACATCTACTCGTCGACCTTCTTCATGGCGACCGGGTTCCACGGCTTCCACGTGTTCGTCGGCACGACGTTCCTGCTGGTCTGCCTGTTCCGCGCCCAGGCGGGGCAGTTCAAGCCCAACCAGCATTTCGGCTTCGAGGCCGCCGCCTGGTACTGGCACTTCGTCGACGTGGTGTGGTTGTTCCTGTTCTTCTGCATCTACTGGTGGGGCTCCGGCAAGGCACCGATCGCCCTGCACTGAAGCCGCCAACCATCTATGATCGGAACCGCCGGGTGCTCCCCGGCGGTTCGTCTTTTGGAGGAAGTTTGTCGGAGTGGCCGCGCCAATCGCCCGTCGACGTCGCGCTTCGGGCGGCCTGCCCGCGCTGCGGCCGGGGCAAGCTGTTCAGCGGTCTGCTGGGCGTGGTTGATCGCTGCGCCGTCTGCGATCTCGACCTGCGCGGCAACGACGCCGGTGACGGGCCGGCGGTGTTCGTGATCCTCGCGCTGGGCGCCATCGTCATGATGCTTGTGTTCTGGGTCGAGTTTCGCTTCGAGCCGCCGTGGTGGCTGCATGTGCTGATCTGGGTGCCGCTGACTTTCGCCGGCGCGGTATGGATGTTGCGCCTTCTCAAGGCCTTGTTGATCGCCCAGCAATACATCCACCGCTCGACCGGACTTGAAGAGTAAAGGAAGACCGATGTTCAGGCTGAGGCCCGCGCTGTGGCCCACGCTCATTTCGCTGCCCATCCTGGTGCTGTCGCTGGCTCTCGGCATCTGGCAGATGGAGCGCCGCGCGTGGAAGACCGACCTGCTCGACCGCATCGCGGCCAACCGGTCGGTCGCGCCAATGACGCTCGAAGAGTTGCTGCGCGGCGATCCGCTGCGCCGCGAATACGGCCGCGTGAAGCTCGCCGGGACGCTTCTGCACGACAAGGAGTTCCATCTCGCCGCCCGCAGCCTCAAGAACAAGGTCGGCCAGCACGTCGTCACGCCCTTCAGGACCGATGACGGCAAGGTCGTGCTGCTCGACCGCGGCTTTGTCCCCTCCGAGAAGAAGGATCCGGCCCGTCGTGCCGCGGGCCAGATCCCCGGCAAGGTCGAACTCGTGGGCATCGTGCGCCGCTCGCAGGTCCAGCGGCAGTTCGCGCCGGACAACGCGCCGGACCGCAACGTCTGGTTCCATGTCGACGTGCCGCTGATGCGCAAGATGGCCGGCGCGCCGCCCGACCCGGTTCTCGATGCCTTCTTCCTCGACGCCGACGCCGCGCCTAATCCGGGCGGCTTGCCGGTCGGCGGCCAGACGCGGCTCGATATCCCCAACGACCACCTGCAATACGCCATCACCTGGTTCCTGATCGCGCTCGCGCTGATCGGCGTCTATCTCGCCTACCATTGGGAGAACGGCCGGCTCACCGTCGCGGGCCGGACCAAGGTAAAATCGTGATCGCCAACGATCCTTACGCCGAACTCGAACGCCGCTTCGGGCGGATGAGCGCAGTCAACCGCGCCGGCGCCATCCTGAATTGGGACCGCTCGACCATGATGCCGGACGGCGCCAGCGAGGACCGCGCCGACCAGCTGGCGACGCTGGGTGTCATTGCGCACGAGATCATGGTCGCGCCCGACATGGCCGAGCTTCTTCAGCGGGCCGAGGAGGGGCGGGCCGCGCTCGATGCCTGGCGCGCCGCCAACCTCAGCGAGATGCGCCATGCCTGGGCCCATCAGAGCGCGCTGCCCGGCGATCTCGTCGAGGCGCGCACGCGCGCTTCCTCGGCCTGCGAGATGGCCTGGCGCGAGGCCAAGAAGAACGCCGACTTCAAGTCGCTGCTGCCGACCTTGGGCGAAGTGCTTACCGTGACCCGCCGTACGGCCGAGGCGAAGGCCGCCGCGCTCGGCGTCTCCCTCTATGACGCATTGCTCGACGAATACGAGCCGGGCGGCCGTTCGGTGCGCATCGACGCCCTGTTCGCCGAGCTGCGCGCCTTCCTGCCCGACCTGCTGGGACGCGTGCTGGAGCGCCAGCGCAAGGAACCGGCGCCGCTGCCGCTCGAGGGACCGTTTCCGACCGATGCTCAGCGGCGACTGGGCGAAGAGCTGATCCGCATCATCGGCTTCGACTTCACCCATGGCCGGCTCGACGTCTCGGCCCATCCTTTCACCGGCGGCACGGCCGACGATGTGCGCATCACCACGCGCTACGACGAAAAGGATTTCGCCCGCGCCCTGATGGGCGTGCTGCACGAGACCGGCCATGCGCTCTACGAGGCCGGCCTGCCGCGCGACTGGCGGCGCCAGCCGGTCGGCAATGCGCGCGGCATGGTGCTGCACGAAAGCCAGTCGCTGTTGATGGAGATGCAGGCCTGCCGCGGCCGCTCCTTCATCGACTTCGCCGCACCGCGGATGCGTGCGGCCTTCGGCAAGTCAGGGCCGGCCTGGGACGGGGCCAACATCCACCGCATCTACACCCGCGTGGCGCCGGGCTTCATCCGCGTCGATGCCGACGAGGTGACCTATCCGCTGCATATAGTGCTGCGCTATCGGCTCGAGCGGGCAATGCTGGCGGGCGA
Organism: Asaia bogorensis; assembly: GCA_945889625.1. Taxonomy (GTDB): domain Bacteria; phylum Pseudomonadota; class Alphaproteobacteria; order Reyranellales; family Reyranellaceae; genus Reyranella. The sequence goes on from CAMDCE010000043.1 coordinate 6,282, forward strand.
CCTGGCGCTGGCCGACCTGCCCGGGGCCTGGAACGACGGCATGCGCGAGCTGCTCGGCATCGTGCCGCCCGACGACGCGCTGGGCTGCCTGCAGGACATCCACTGGCCCGACGGCTCGATCGGCTATTTCCCGACTTATACGCTGGGCGCCCTGGCGGCGGCCCAGCTCTTCGCCGCGGTGCGCAAGGCCGTTCCTGGCCTGCTCGACGCCATCGGCAAGGGCGATTTTGCGCCTCTGCTGGGTTGGCTGCGGGCCAATGTGCACGGCAAGGGCTCGATCGCCGGCACCGACGAGATCCTGGCCCAGGCCACCGGTTCGCCCCTGGGCGTTTCGACCTTCAAGGCGCATCTGGAAACCCGCTACCTGTCGGCGTAAGAGGAACCATGCTCGACCTGCGCCCCAACTGCGAATGCTGCGACAAGGACTTGCCGAACGGCGCGTCCGATGCGCTGATCTGCACCTACGAATGCACCTTCTGCGCCGACTGCGCGCGTACCCGCCTGGGCGGTCTTTGCCCCAACTGCGGCGGCGACCTGGTGAAGCGTCCGACCCGTCCGGAGCGGATGCTGGCCAAGCACCCGGCCTCGACCAAACGCGTCCGCAAGGATCACGCGCCCTGCCGCCAAGTGGCATAGCCGGAGCCTCCGTTGCGTTACATCAGCACCCGCCATGGCTCGCAGGGCAGCGCCCCGCCGCTCGGCTTCGAAGACGTCATGCTGGCAGGCCTTGCCCGCGACGGCGGCCTCTATTTGCCGGCTGAGTGGCCGCAGTTCTCCAAGGTCGAGATCGCCGCTCTCAAGGGTCTGCCCTATGTCGAGGTCGCCTATCGCGTGATGCGGCCGTTCGTCGGCGACGCCTTCGACGAACCGACCTTCCGCCGCCTGATCGGCGAAGCCTACGCCTCGTTCGAGACACCGGAGGTGGCGCCGCTCAAGGCGTTGGGTAACAGCGGCATGCACCTGCTCGAGCTGTTCCACGGTCCGACGCTCGCCTTCAAGGACGTGGCGCTGCAGCTCCTCGGCCGCATGCTCGACCACACGCTGGGCCAAAAGCGCCAGCACGCCACCATCGTCGGCGCGACGTCGGGCGACACTGGGTCGGCCGCCATCGAGGCGGTGCGCGACCGCAAGACCATCGACATCTTCATGCTCTATCCCCACGGCCGGGTGAGCGAGGTCCAGCGCCGGCAGATGACGACGGTGCTGGCGCCCAACGTGCACAACATCGCCATCCAGGGCACATTCGACGACTGCCAGGACCTCGCCAAGGCGTGCTTCAACGATCTCGCCTTCCGCGACCGCCACGCGCTGACGGCGGTGAACTCGATCAATTTCGCGCGCGTGATGGCGCAGATCGTCTATTATTTCTGGGCGGCGCTGAAGCTCGGCGCGCCGGACCGGCCGGTCGCCTTTACGGTGCCGACGGGCAACTTCGGCAACGTCTATGCCGGTTACGCGGCCAAGCAGATGGGCCTGCCAATCTCGCATTTCGTCGTGGCGGCCAACAGCAATGACATCCTGGCGCGTTTCTTCGACTCGGGCGCCATGACCATGACCGGCGTCGTGCCGACATACAGCCCCAGCATGGATATCCAGGTCTCGAGCAACTTCGAGCGCCTGCTGTTCGATCTCTACGGTCGTGACGGCAAGGCGCTCGCCGACGCCATGGCGACCTTCCGCAAGAGCGGCACGCTCAAGGTCGGCGCCAACTCGCTCGGTGGCGTTCGCGAGCTGTTCGATGCCGGCCGGGTCGACGAACCGGGTACGCTGGCGGCCATCGCCGACTGCGCGAAGCGCTTCGGCGAAACGATCGATCCGCATACCGCAGTGGGTTACGCCGTTGCCCAGCAGCACCGGCGCGACGCCAAGGTACCGATGGTCGTGCTGGGGACAGCTCATCCCGCCAAGTTCCCCGACGCCGTGCAGAAGGCGACGGGCAAGCGTCCGGCTTTGCCGGCGCGGCTCGGCGATCTGATGGACAGGGTCGAGCGGGTCGATGGCCTGCCCAATGACATCGCGGCGCTGAAGTCCCTGATCGAGGACCGCATGCCGCGCCCGCGGATAAGGGCCAGAGCATGAGGATGCAGGCATGAGCGGCGTCAGGGTTACCACGCTTGGCAACGGCCTGCGCGTAGCAGTCGACGAAATGCCCGAGGTCGAATCGGCGACGCTCGGCATCTGGGTTGCCTGCGGGACGCGGCACGAGAGCGCCGAGCTGAACGGCATGGCGCACATGCTGGAGCACATGGCCTTCAAGGGCACCAAGACGCGCAGCGCCCGCGCCATCGCCGAGGAAATCGAGACCGTCGGCGGCAGCCTCAACGCCTATACTGGCCGCGAGATCACCGCCTATCACGCCACGGTGCTGAAGGAGGACGTGGCGCTTGGTGTCGAGATGGTCTCCGACATCCTGCGCAACTCGGTGTTCGATCCCGACGAGCTGCAGCGCGAGCGCGGCGTCATCCTGCAGGAGATCGGCCAGGCGCTCGACACGCCCGACGACCTGATATTCGACCAGTTCCAGCTCACGGCGCTGCCCGGCCAGCCGCTCGGTCGGCCGGTGCTGGGCACGGCCGGATCGGTCGAGACGATCGGCCGCGACGACCTGTTCGCCTTCCTGGCCCGCCACTACACCGCCTCCAACATGGTGATGTCGGCGGCGGGCAGGGTCGAGCACGACCGCATCGTCGAGCTGGCGGAGAAGCATTTCGGTTCGGTGCCGCGCACGGCCGCCAATGCCATCGTGCCGGCGCCGCTGCGCTATGTCGGTGGCGACGGCCGCGAGGGCCGTGCGCTCGAGCAGGCCCATCTGGTGCTAGGCTGCGAGGGCATCGGCTATCGCGACCCCGACTACTACGCCATGGCGATCTACTCGACGCTGTTCGGCGGCGGCATGTCTTCGCGCCTGTTTCAGCGCATCCGCGAGGAGCGTGGCCTGGTCTACGGCATCCATTGTTTCAACGCGGCCTACGCAGACGGCGGCCTGTTCGGCATCTATGCCGGCACCGGCGAGGACGATCTCGGCGAGTTGGTGCCGGCGGTGTGCGAGGAATTCGTCGGCGTCGCCGATACGCTGGTCGAGACGGAGCTGGTGCGGGCACGCAACCAGATCAAGGCCGGCACGCTGATGGCGCTCGAGTCGAGCGGCGCGCGCTGCGAGCAGGCCGCGCGCCATCTGTTGATCCATGGCCGGCCGATTCCCTACGCCGAGATCGTGTCACGCATCGAGGCGGTCGATCAGGCCGCCGTGCGCCGCGTCGCGCGCCGTCTGCTGCAGGGCAATTTGACGATCGCAGCCTTGGGGCCGATCGAGGCGCTGGAGCCGCTCGACAGGATCGCCGCGCGGCTGGCGGCCTAGTCTTCAGCGCGTCAGAACACGCTAACGCCGTTCGTCGGTGCGGGCGGAAGCGGGGACCGTGGTCGTATGGCGCGCCCCGCTGATCAAGCCGTCCGACACTTCCGTCACTTGCGCGGGGTTGCGCGGCGGCACGCCGATCGCGGCGCGTTCGTGGACCGTCTTCACTTCGGCGCTGTGCCGGATCAGATTGTAGCGCAGCCCGGTATAGAGATTTATCGGGAACGGCATCACGGCGTTGAAGTCGATGATCAGGACCACGCGGGTCTGGTCGGTCTGGTTCTTCACCCAATGCTCGCGCGTGTCGTCGAACACCAGCGGCTGGCCTTCCTCCCAGAAGAAGTGATGGCCGCCGATCTCGATCCAGCATTTCTCCGGTTCGGTCGGCACGATCAGCGGATAGTGGAAGCGGATCACGCCCGCCGCCGATCCGCGGTGCGGCTCGATCTCGGCGAAACCGTGCAGGATGCTGAACAGCGCGGTATGGACGCCGGGGATCCGGCTGATCGCTTCGTAGGTGTCCGGTACGGCCGCGGTATTTTCCTTGATCTCATGGCCCCAGATTTTCAGCAGGAAGGTCCGCCAGGCGCGGCCGGGCACGTAGAGGTCGCGGGGATGGACCTCGTGCAGCGCCGGAATGCTCTCGTGGTGGCTCAGCAGGTAGTCGAGGTCGGCCTTGATCTTGTCGTGGCTCTTCTTCAGTTCGCCCAGCATCGGAAACGCCTTCATGGCGTCCTCGCCGCCCAGCGGCAGCTTGGGCATGCGGCGCAGGATGATGTCCGACATCTTGAGATTGAACTTTTCGACCGGCTCCTGAGGCACCCAGATGTTCTTGGTGAGGTAGAAGCGGCCTTTCTGACCGACGTTTGCTTTGTTGTCTGTTTCCATGACCGGTATCCTGGGACGCGAGGGGTTCGGCGGGAATTTCATACGCTGGATTGGCCATTTCAAGCCCGTAGATCGCCGCGGAGCGCGGCCGACCGTCTCAATTTCCTACGTCAAGCCTCGGAAAACATGTAACAATTCATTACCCTGCGGTTAGTATATCAGCAACATGTTCCGTTTTGCCGACGTTCCGCTGTCGCTCTCCGGGATGACCCGCATCACTGGCCGGCGGGTATATCTGCGTGCGCCGACCATGGAAGACTGGCCCGAATGGGCTGAATTGCGGGCCCGCAGCCGCACTTTCTTGACGCCGTGGGAGCCGACCTGGCCGGACGATTCGCTGGGCCGCGACCACTTTCGCCGCCGCCTGCGCCAGCAGGTCCGCGAATGGCGCGCCGGCGAGGCCTACGGGCTGTTCGTCTTTCTCAACGACCGGCGGCGGCTGGCCGGCGGCATCAATCTCAGCAACGTGCGCCGAGGCGTCGCCCAGGCGACGTCGGTCGGTTACTGGATGGGCCAGCCCTATGCCGGCCAGGGTCTGATGACCGACGCGCTGCGCGCCATCCTGCCCTTCGTGTTCGACGAGTTGCGCCTGCACCGGCTGGAGGCCGCCTGCCTGCCGCACAACGAGCCGTCCAAGTCGGTGCTGGCCAAGGTCGGCTTCCACGAGGAAGGCCTGGCGCGGCAGTATCTGCGGATCAACGGGCAGTGGGCGGACCATCTGCTGTTCGCGCTGCTGCGCGCCGACTACGATGCGATCCTGAGAACTGCCCGTTAGAGGGGACCTGCAATGCGCAACCTGACGCCGGCCACCATCACCCAGACCTTCGCCGAATACTGCAAGAACGCGCCCTCGGCGCGCACCCGCGACCTGGTGGTAAGCCTCGCCAATCACCTGCACAGCTTCGTGCGCGAGAACAAGGTGACGCAGGACGAGTGGCTCGCCGGCATCGATGTGCTGACGCGCGCCGCGAAGTTCACCGACGACAAGCGCAATGAGTTCATCCTGATCTCCGACCTGCTCGGCGTCTCCTCGCTGGTCGACATGGTGAACGCCGAGGGCTCCGGTACGACGTCGTCGTTGCTGGGACCGTTCCTCATCGAGGGCGCACCCAAGCTGCCGAACGGCGGCGACCTGTGGCGCGGCCAGGAGGGCGAGCCGCTGGTGGTGAGCGGCAAGGTCGTCGACCAGAAGGGCGCGCCCGCCAAGGGCACCGTGCTGGCGCTGTGGCAGAACGCCGGCAACGGGCTCTATGCCCAGCAGGATCCCAAGCAGGCGACAACCAACTATCACGCACGGCTGACCGTGGCCGATGATGGCAGCTTCGCCTTCTCGACCGTGCGGCCGGTCGCCTACCAGGTACCCTATGACGGGCCGGCCGGAGACATGCTTCGCGCGCTCGGCCGCGATGCCTGGCGGCCGGCCCACCTGCACATGATGATCCACGCGCCGGGTCACAAGCCGCTGATCACCATGTTCTTCCCCGAGGACGACAAGCATCTCGACCGCGACGCGGTGTTCGGCGTGCGGGTGCCGCTGGTGATGCCGTTCAAGCGCGCCAGCGACCGCAAGGAACTGCCGGCCAATCTCGCGGCGCGCGACACGCTGCCGCTGCCGGTATGGACGGCGAAGCTCGACCTCAAGCTGCCGGCGGCTTAACGCGTCCTTACGCGTTAACGTGCTCTACCGCCCGCTGCGTCGGGCCGGCTTGCCGCGCGAGCCCGAGCCGGTTCGGACGCCGCGGAACACGCGGGAGTGCTGCATCTTGCCGAGATGGACGCCGACGTTGGCGCTGGCCGCCTGGCCCGGCAGCTCGAGTTCGTGGGCCTCCAGCCGTCGGATCTCGTCGCGGATGCGCGCGGCCTCCTCGAATTCCAGGTTGGCGGCTGCATCGCGCATGCGCTTCTCGAGCTCGGCGATGTGCTGGCGGAGATTGTGCCCGACCAGCTGCACGTCGCCCGACACGCCGGTGTCGACGGTGTAGTGGTCGCGCTCGGCGGTCGACTGCAGGATCTCGTTGATGTTCTTCTTGATCGAGGCCGGCGTGATGCCGTGCGCCTCGTTGTAGGCCGTCTGCTTGGCGCGCCGGCGGTCGGTCTCGGCGATGGCGTACTTGATCGAGTCGGTCATCTTGTCGGCATAGAGGATGACCCGGCCCTCGACGTTGCGCGCAGCGCGGCCGATCGTCTGCACCAGCGACGTCGGCGAGCGCAGGAAGCCTTCCTTGTCGGCGTCGAGGATCGCCACCAGGGCGCATTCCGGGATATCGAGACCCTCGCGCAGCAGGTTGATGCCGACCAGCACGTCGAAGGCGCCGAGCCGGAGGTCGCGGATGATCTCGATGCGTTCCAGTGTGTCGATGTCGGAGTGCAGGTAGCGGCAGCGGATGCCGGCCTCGTGCAGGTATTCCACGAGGTCCTCGGCCATGCGCTTGGTCAGCACGGTGACCAGCACGCGCTGGCCCTTCTTCGCGCAGTCCTTGCACTCGGCGATCAGGTCGTCGACCTGCTTGTCGACAGGACGGATGATCACCGTCGGATCGATCAGGCCGGTCGGCCGGATCACCTGCTCGATGAAGGCGCCCTGCGTGCGCTCCATCTCCCATGGGCCGGGGGTGGCGCTGACGAAGGTCGTCTGCGGCCGGAGCTGTTCCCATTCCTCGAACTTCAGCGGCCGGTTGTCGATCGCCGAGGGCAGGCGGAAGCCGAACTCGGCCAGCACGCTCTTGCGGTTGAAGTCGCCGCGGAACATGCCGCCGATCTGCGGCACCGTGACGTGGCTTTCGTCGACGATCAGCAGCGAGTTCTCGGGGAAATACTCGAACAGGGTGGGCGGCGGCTCGCCGGGCCGGCGCCCCGTGAGATAGCGTGAGTAGTTCTCGATGCCGGCGCAGGCGCCGGTCGTCTCCATCATCTCGATATCGAAGATCGTGCGCTGCTCCAGCCGCTGCGCTTCCAGCAGCCGGCCAGCGCGGTTGAACTCGTCGAGGCGCTGCTTGAGGTCGGTCTTTATCTGCCCGATGGCGTGCTGCATCGTCGGCCGCGGCGTCACGTAGTGGCTGTTGGCGTAGACGATGATGTCCGACAGCGACGCGCTCTTGTCGCCGGTCAGCGGATCGAACTCGGTGATCGATTCGATCTCGTCGCCGAACATCTCGATGCGCCAGGCCTTGTCCTCGTAGTGGGCGGGGAACAGGTCGACCGTGTCGCCGCGCACCCGGAAGGTGCCGCGCTGGAAGGCGTTGTCGTTGCGCTTGTATTGCTGCTCGACGAAGCGGCGCAGCAGCGCGGTGCGATCGAGCTTCTGGCCCTTGTGCAGGCGGAAGGTCATCGCCTGGTAGTTCTCCAGCGGGCCGATGCCGTAGATGCACGAGACCGAAGCCACGATGATCACGTCGTCGCGCTCCATCAGGGCGCGCGTCGCCGAATGGCGCATGCGGTCGATCTGCTCGTTGATCGACGAATCCTTCTCGATGAAGGTGTCGGTGCGCGGCACGTAGGCTTCGGGCTGGTAGTAGTCGTAATAGGAGACGAAGTACTCGACCGCGTTGTCGGGAAAGAACGTCCGCATCTCGCTCCACAGCTGCGCCGCCAGGGTCTTGTTGGGCGCCAGCACCAGGGACGGGCGCTGCTGCGAGGCGATGACGTTCGCCATGGTGAAGGTCTTGCCCGAGCCGGTGACGCCCAGCAGCACCTGGTCGCGCTCGCCGCTCTCGACGCCCGCGATGAGCTGGCGGATCGCCTCGGGCTGGTCGCCGGCCGGCGTGTAGTCGGACACCAGCTTGAAGGGCTTGCCGCCGACGCTTTCGGGCCGCCGCTGGACGTACGGCATCGCCAGCGGCACGGCGCTGACCGCGAGATTCTTTGAGGGCATGGCCTGCATTATATGATGCCCGAGGCGGGCCCCTGCAATGCTACTTCTGTCGTCTCGCGCGGGGTAAACCCCGCGCCGGAGCGTAGCGAAGGACCTCATCGTCTCTTGCCAGGGGCATGAGATCCATCGCTGCGCTCAGGATGACAAGACCTCGCAAATGCCCGATCTCCTCGCTCTTCCCTTCCTGATCGCCGCTGTCGTGGCCTGCGTTGCCGGGATGGTACGCGGCTTCGCCGGATTCGGCGCGGCGATGGTGATGACGCCGGTCTTTTCGGCGCTCTATGGTCCCGCGATCGGCATCGCGCTTTGCCTGCTGATGGAGATCGTCGTCGTGCTGCCACTGCTGCCGCGCGTCGTCCGCCTGGTCGACTGGCGCCGCATCGGGGTGCTCATGGTGGCCGCCGTTGTCGGCGTGCCGCTAGGCAACCTTCTCCTCACCTCGGTCGATCCCGAGCCGACGCGCTGGGCGATCTCGGTCATCGTGCTGATGGCGGTCGTCATGCTGGCGAGCGGCTGGCGTTACCATGGCAAGCCGCGCCTGCCGGCGACCCTGGCAGCGGGCGCCACCAGCGGCTTTCTCAACGGCTTCTCCGGCATGGCCGGCCCGCCGATCGTCTTCTACTACCTTGCCGGTAACGAATCGGTAACGCGGGTGCGCGCCAACCTTACGACTTACTTCGTGTTCGTCGATCTGGCGGCCTTGTCGGTGTTCATCGGCCGCGACCTGATCGGCTGGAATACCGGCGTTCAGGCGGTCTTCCTGGCGCCCGCGGTCGTGCTGGGCGGCCTGCTGGGCGAGCGTCTGTTCCCGTTGGCCAGCGAGGTCTTCTACCGCCGCCTTGCCCTTGGCCTGCTGGTCGCCGTGGCGATCGGCGCCTTGATCCTGTGACGCAAGCCGGGTAGCGGGGCGGATATGCAGATCTGGGGAAAGATCGTCGGAGGGACGGCAGGCTTCGCCATCGGCGGGCCGATCGCGGCATTGCTGGGCGTCATGGCCGGCCATGCCGTCGATCACTATGTGCTGGAAGGCCGCGTCAGCAGCGAGACCGCGCCAGCCGCGTCGCGCGATCCGAAAGATCATCCCGGCCTGCGCGAGGTCGGATTCACCATCGGCATGATTGCGTTGGGCGCCAAGATGGCGCGGGTCGATGGCGAAGTGACACGTCGCGAGGTCGAGGCCTTTCGCTCCTTCTTCCAGGTGCCGCCGGGCGAGGAGAAGAACGTCGAGCGTTTCTTCGATCTCGCCAAGCGCGATGCAGCGGGCTTCGAGACCTATGCGCGGCAGGTGGCGGCGCTGTTTCCCGATGCGCCGGATATCCTCGAAAGCGTGCTCGAGGGACTGTTCTCGATCGCCGAGGCCGACGGGCGGAGCGGCCCCGCGGAAGCCGAGTATCTCGCCCAGGTCGCCCGCATCTTCGGCCTCGACAGCAACCGTTTCGAGCGCGCCAAGGCAGCAGCACTCGGTGTCGTCGAATGCGAAGCCTGCGTCATCCTGGGCATCGATCCGCTGGCGACCGACGAGCAGATCCGCGAGGCCTGGCTGCGGCTGGTCCGCGCCAACCATCCCGACCGCTTGATCGCCCAGGGCCTGCCCGAGGAGGCGATCGCCGTCGCCAACCGCAAGCTCGCCATGATCAACGACGCCTACGACCGGCTGAAGCGCGAGCGCGGGTTGGTCGCCGCCTGACGATGCACATCGTCAAGCATCCGTCGCCTAACCACGCGCCGCGCACCGACGACCCTGTCGACATCCTTGTCCTGCACTACACGGAGTTGCCGCTGCAGGGGTCGCTTGAGATCCTGAGCGACGACAAGCGCGCGGGCAGGGTGAGCGCGCACTATGTTCTGGCCGAGGATGGCACCGCCTATCGGCTCGTTCCGGAGGATCGTACCGCCTGGCACGCCGGCCCTTCGTACTGGCGCGGTCGCGAGGCGCTCAACGCCACCTCGATCGGTGTCGAGATCGTGAACCTGCACGGCGACCGGCACGATTATCCGCCGCCGCAGATCGCAGCGCTGATCGACCTCTGCCATGGCATCATCGCCCGCCATCCCGCCATCGTGGCCCGCAACGTCGTCGGCCATTCCGACATCGCCCCGCAGCGCAAGATCGATCCCGGCCGGCGCTTCCCCTGGGCGACGCTGGCGGCCGCCGGCATCGGGCTGTGGCCGAAGGCGGGCAGGCGGCCGATCGACGGCAAGCTCCATCCGGCGCTGCAGCGCTTTGGCTACGCCGCCCCGGTCGCCGTCCCACCGAAGGAGATCGTGAAGGCCTTCCAGCGCCATTTCCGCCCCGCTCAGGTCGACGGCATGCCCGATTCCGAGACGCTCGGCCTGCTGGCCGACCTGCTTGACCAGGTAGGGGGAGCGGCCTAGTCAGGCCCCGTGGGTCAGACGGCCGGATGGCTGCGCTGGGGCGGGCAACCGCTTCGGTGAGGAAAGTCCGGGCTCCACGGAGACACGGTGCCGGCTAACGGCCGGCGGGGGCGACCCCAGGGAAAGTGCCACAGAGAACAGACCGCCTGCCCGGCCCGTCTTTTGGCGGAAAACCGGGCCGGTAAGGGTGAAACGGTGGGGTAAGAGCCCACCGCGCGACCGGCAACGGAAGCGGCACGGCAAACCCCACCGGGAGCAAGACCAAATAGGGGCGACACGCCGGGCAACCGGCAGCGGTGTTTCCGCGTCGTCGCCCGGGTCGGTCGCGCGAGGTGTCCGGCAACGGGCATCCCAGAGGAATGGCCATCCATCGCCCTTTCGGGGGCGGGGACAGAACCCGGCTTACAGGCCGTCTGACCTGCTCTGCTCCAGTTCCAATGCTGCGCAGGGGTCCCCCGGGGAGGACCCCCGGAATGTGAGAAACAATCGCCGAAAAGCCCGTCGCATCTGCATTTTATGTTTCTCACCGAGGTGAGAAATCGGTGAGAAACGCGTGAGAAGCCATTGAAAAGGCAGGGCCAAGGGCAATGTCTCAATCAATCTCTTGCGTCAGAATCCCCATCAGCCACAATAGATGTTGGGGGTAAGGCCTTCAGATTCCTTGGCGATTCGCGCTTTTCGAATTGCGCCCCGGGAAATCCCATGATATCCCATTATATCCCGTGTATCGGTTTACGGCGGAGCGTGGGGCATCGCCGGCGGGATCCAGGGGGAGAGGGCCGTGGCATTCCGGTCCGAAATCCTGATCAAGCTCGATAAGAAAGGCCGGGTCCTTCTGCCCGCCGCCTTCCGTGACGAGTTGCCGGCCGACGACCGCGGTGCTTTCGTCCTCTATCACTCGCCCAACCTGCCCGGCGTCGTGAACGGCAATTCGCGCCTGGGCTTCGACGCCATGCTCGATCGTCTGCGTCTCGAGGCGCTCGGCCCCAAGGGCTCGCTCAAGGTGGCGCTCGACGACGAAGCCTTCGATCCCGCCGGTTATCTTTCGGCGAGCGCCCGCGCCATTCCCCTGGAGCCGGACGGCCGCTTCTCGCTGCCCGCCGAATTCGCTGAAGTGCTCGAGATCGCCGACGGCGTCATGCTGATCGGCAAAGGCGATAAGTTCCAGCTCTGGAATCCCAAGCGCTGGCAGGCCCGCCGCGACGGCGATCGCGACAAGATGGCGGCGTTTGTGCGCGGCCTGGGGGGAGGCGAGGCATGAGCCGCGCCGCTCATATCCCCGTCATGGCACGCGAAGTCGTCGATGCGCTGCAGCCGCGCGACGGCGGCCGCTATGTCGACGGCACGTTCGGCGGCGGCGGCTATACGTCCGCCTTGCTCGATGAAGCCGATTGCCAGGTCATCGCCATCGACCGCGATCCCAGTGCGATCGCGGCCGGGCAGGCGCTGGCGGCGCGCTATGCGCCGAGGCTGCGCCTGATCGAAGGCCGCTTCGGCGACATGGCCGATCTTCTATCGGCTGAAGGCGTCGATGACGTCGATGGCGTGGCGCTCGATCTTGGCGTCTCGTCGATGCAGTTCGACCAGGCCGAGCGCGGCTTTTCCTTCCGCGCCTCGGGTCCGCTCGACATGCGCATGGCCAGGAGCGGATCGTCGGCCGCAGATCTGGTGAACGACAGCGAGGAGAGCGAGCTCGCCGATATCATCTGGCGCTATGGCGAGGAGCGGAAGAGTCGCCGCGTTGCCCACGCCATCGTCGAGCAGCGCAAGCAGAAGCGCATCGAGACGACGGCCGAGCTGGCCAGCATCGTGCGCCGCGCCGTGGGCCCACAGGCCAAGGACGACAGCGATCCCGCGACGCGCACCTTCCAGGCGCTGCGCATCGCGGTGAACGACGAACTGGGCGAGCTCGAGCGCGGCCTGGCCGCCGCCGAGCAGGTGCTCGCTGCAGGCGGCCGGCTGGCCGTCGTGTCGTTCCATTCCTTGGAGGACCGTGCGGTCAAGGAATTCGTGCGTGCCCGGGCGGGCCGCGTGCCCGGTCCATCGCGTCACGCGCCGCCGCGCGCCGCCGAGAACGCCACGACCTTGCGCGACCTCACGCGCAAGCCTGTGCTGCCGTCGGGTTCCGAGGTCGCCGCCAATCCGCGCGCCCGTTCGGCACGGCTGCGCGTCGCCGAGAAGCTTGCTGCCCAGGGCCAATTGCCTGGAGGCCGCGCATGATCCATCGCGGACTCCTGTTCTGGTCGGTCGCCGCCGTCGCCACGGCGGTCGGGCTGTTCACCGTGAAATACAAGGTGCAGGACCTCGAGGAGAAGATCGACCGCACCAACCAGAAGATCATCGAGAGCCAGCAGGCCACGCACATCCTGCGGGTCGAATGGGCTCATCTCAACGAGGCCGAGCGCATCGAACGCCTGGCCCAGAAACATCTCAAGCTCGAGCCGGCCGGTATCAAGCAGGTCGTCCGACTCGATACACTCAAACCCGAATCTGTCCCCCCGCGACGCGATCCACCACTCCCTTCCCCCCCACGTACGGGCAACGACGTCCCCTCGTCGAACCTGCCCGGTGGTGGTCGCGTCGCAGCGGAGGCCGGCAGCCCCTCGCCGGCCTCCGCACCCCATTCCAAGCGTTCGTCCGGACCCACGACGCCCCCTCGACCGGCCATAATCCAAGAGCCGGCAACCTCGGGTCCGGATGGCGACGGCCAGACCGCCGCAGCCTCCATCGATGAACTCCTCCAGCGTAAAGAGGGGGGACATCGGTGAGGTTGTGGTGCAAGTCCGGCTCGCCCAAACCGGCCGCCGCGGCAAACGCGGCGGCCGGCGTGCGTTACGGGTCAGTGCAGGACCGTCTGAAGGGCGATGCCCAGGAGACCGCCCGCCAGCGCCTGATCATCGCTTCGGCGATCTTCACCGTGGTCTTCGTCGCGGTCGGCCTGCGCATGGGCTACGTCTCTGTGCTGCGCGACGGCGCCGAGCCGACGCAGAGGGTTGCCGCCCGCGGCGGCTCGATCCAGTCGGAGCGCGCCGACATCGTCGATCGCAACGGCGTGGTGCTGGCGACCTCGGTGCCGGTGATGTCGGCCTTCGTCAATCCACGCCTGCTGCTCGACCCGCAGGACGCCGCGCGCAGGATCGTATCGGCCCTGCCTGAGCTCAAGTTCGAGGAGCTCCGGGAGAAGCTCGACGGCGACAAGAGCTTCGTGTGGATCAAGAGGGGCTTGAGCCCGCGCGAGCACAACCTCGTCAACCGCCTCGGCATCCCCGGTCTCGAGTTCCAGGCCGAGGAGCGGCGGATCTATCCGCAGGGCACGGCGGCGGCCCACATCATGGGCTACGCCAGCGTCGACAATGCCGGTTTGGCCGGCGTCGAGCGCTACTTCGACCAGCAGCTCCAGAGCGGCGAGACCGTGCAGCTCTCGATCGATTTGCGCCTGCAGCGCCTGGTCGAGCAGGAGATCGCCCGCGCGGTCCAGAAATTTTCGGCGATCGGCGCCACCGCCATCGTGTTGGACGCGACCAACGGCGAGGTCCTCGCCATGGCCTCGCTGCCGACCTTCGATCCGAACAAGGCCAAGACCCTGACCAACGAGGCGCTGTTCAACCGCGCGACTCTTGGCGTCTACGAGCAGGGGTCGACCTTCAAGATCTTCAACACAGCGATGGCGCTGGACAGCGGCAAGGTCACCCTCGCCAGCATCTTCGACGCGACCTCGCCGATCAAGATCGACCGCTTCACCATCAATGACGACCATGCGCAGCGCCGGCCGCTGACGGTGCCCGAGATCTTCACCTACTCGTCCAACATCGCCTCGGCCAAGATGGCGGTCGAGATCATGGGGCCGGAGGGACAGCGTGCCTTTTTCGACAAGATCGGCTTTCTCAAGCCGTTGAAGACCCAGCTCACCGAGGTCGCCGGGCCGCTCTGGCCGCGGCACTGGATGAAGATCAACACCATGACCATCGCCTTCGGGCACGGCTTGTCGGTGACGCCGCTGCACATGGCGACCGGTTCGGCCGCGGTGGTCAACGGCGGCGTGCTCTATCAGCCGAGCCTGGTGAAGCGCAATGCCGCCAGCGACCCCGGCAAGCGCGTCATTCAGGCCAAGACGTCGATGCAGATGCGCCAGCTCCTCCGTCTCAACGTCGTCCAGGGCACCGGCAAGAGATCCGACGTCCCGGGCTACGACGTCGGGGGCAAGACCGGCACGGCGGAAAAGGCGGCACGCGGCGGCTACCGCCAAAAAGCCCTAATCAGCTCGTTCGTTGGCATGTTTCCCATGAACGAGCCCAAATTCATTGTCCTGGCCTCGCTCGACGAACCCAAGGGCATCGCCGAAACCGGCGGCTACGCCACCGCCGGCATGGTCGCCGCGCCCAGCGTCAAGGCGATCATCGAGAGCATTGCCGGGCTCTACGGCATTCTGCCGGGCGACTGGAACGGCGGCCTGCCGCCTCTGCAGATCGCCTCGACGCCGGTTCCGGCCACCGCGCCAACACCGCACTTCGTGCCGGTGGGGGCGCGCAACCGGGCGGCGGAGCGCAAGGCCTTGCCGGCGAAAGTCGGCGGACAGACGGCAGCCGCACCCGGAGTGCGCTCCGTTGCTGTTGAGTGAGCTCATGCGGCAGAGCGCCGACACCGCTGCTCCCGGTGCCGCGCCGCCGCGCGATCCAGTTCTGGCTGGCCTGACGCTCGATTCGCGCAAGGTCCGGCCAGGCTACCTGTTCGCGGCACTGGCCGGAGCGCAGCACAATGGCGCGGCCTTCGTCGCCGATGCCGTCGGCCGCGGCGCGGTGGCGATCCTGGCCGCGCCCGAGGCCGCCCTGCCGCCGCTCGCGCCCGGCGTCACCGTCCTGCGCGACGCCAACCCGCGCCGCCGCGTGGCCTTGATGGCCGCGGCATTCGCCGGAACCCAGCCCGCCACGGTCGCCGCCGTCACCGGCACCAACGGCAAGTCCTCGACCGTCCATTTCGTTCGCCACATCTGGGCGGCGCTTGGTCAAAAGGCTGCGAGCGTCGGCACGCTCGGCATAGTCTCGCCGGGCCTTTCACGCGCCGCCGGACTCACGACCCCCGATCCCGTGCAGCTTCACGCCGATCTTGCCACGCTGGCGCGCGAGGGTGTGACGCATCTGGCCATCGAGGCCTCGAGCCATGGCCTCGACCAGCATCGCCTTGATGGGCTGCGTCTCTCGGCCGCCGCCTTCACCAACCTGACGCACGAGCATCTCGACTATCACGTCTCGATGGATGCCTACTTCGCGGCCAAGGCGCGGCTGTTCGACCAGCTGATGCCGGCCAGCGGCACCGCCGTGGCGAACGCCGACAGCGATCGCACCGCGGCGCTGGCCGAGATCTGCCGTCGACGTGGCTTGCGCTTCTGGACCTACGGCACGAAGGGCAGGGAATTCCGCCTGTTGCGCGATCAGCCGACGCCGGCCGGCCAGCATCTCACGGTCGAAGTGCTGGGCACCCGTCGCGAAGTCGAGCTGCCGCTGGTCGGCGGCTTCCAGGCCTCCAATGCGCTGGCAGCCCTCGGCCTGGCCGTGGCGACCGGCGGCGATCCCGCACGCGCGACTGCGGCACTCGCGACCCTGAGCGGCGCGCCGGGCCGCCTGCAGCTCGTCGCCCGCCATCGTTCCGGCGCGCCGGTCTATGTCGACTACGCCCACAAGCCCGAAGCGCTGGAGACGGTGCTGGCCACGCTGCGTCCGTTCGCCAAGGGCAGGTTGATCGTGGTGTTCGGCTGCGGCGGTGACCGCGACCGGGCCAAGCGCCCGGTGATGGGCGAGATCGCCACGCGTCTTGCCGATTTCACCATCGTCACCGACGACAATCCGCGATCCGAGGAGCCGGCGGCCATCCGTAGCGAAATCCTGCGCGGCATTCCCGCCGAACGGAAGAACTGGAGCGAAGCGCGCGACGGCCGCCACGCCGCCATCGAACGCGGCATGGCAACACTCGCGTCGGCCAACGACCTGCTGCTGATCGCCGGCAAGGGCCACGAGACCGGCCAGACGATCAAGGGCGTCAACCATCCGTTCGACGACGCCAAAGTCGCGCGGGAGCTGGCGTCGTGAGCGCGCTGTGGACCTCCGACGAAGTGGCGAAGGCACTGTCTCCGGTGGCGATGTCGGGCGCCTTCGAGGCGACCGGCGTCACGTTCGACAGCCGCGCCGTCGGCAAGGGCGACCTGTTTTTTGCGCTGAGCGGCGAGACGACCGACGGTCATGGTTTCGTCGCTGACGCCTTGTCGCGCGGCGCTGCCGCGGCGATCGTCTCGCGCGATGTGCCGAACGCTGCCGGAAACCTCGTGAAGGTCGCCGACACGATGAAGGCGCTGGTCGATCTCGGCCGCGCCGGCCGCCGCCGCAGCCAGGCGCGCATCGCCAGCATCACCGGCTCGGTCGGCAAGACCAGCACCAAGGACGCGCTGCGCACGATGCTGTCCGACCAGGCATCAACGGCGGCGAGTATGGCGAGCTACAACAATCATGTCGGCGTGCCGATCAGCCTTGCCCGCCTGCCGCGAGCAGCCGACTACGGCGTGTTCGAGATCGGCATGAACCATCCCGGCGAGATCGAGCCGCTGGCCCGCCTGGTCGAGGCGCATGTCGGCGTCATCACCAACGTCGAGCCGGCGCATATCGGTCATATGGGTTCGGAAGAAGCGATTGCCGACGAGAAGGCCTGCCTGTTCGCCGGCATGCTCGACGGCGCCGTTGCCGTGCTGAATCGCGATAGCCGCCACTTCGATCGGCTCGCCGAACGCGCGCGAGGCTTCGGCGTGGCGCGCATCGTCGGATTTGGCCGCGATGCGTCCGCGGACGTCCGTCTCCTTGCGTGCGACCTGCATGATTCCGGCAGCGACGTCGTGGCCTCTATTCACGGCTGGAGGGTCGAGTATCGGATGGGCGCGGCGGGTGAGCACTGGGTCCTGAACAGCCTGGCAGCACTTGCCGTTGTCGAAGCGCTGGGCGCAGATGTGACCTTGGCCGCCGCCACGCTTGCCGAGGTCAAGGCCTCGCCGGGTCGCGGCGCGCGCCGGCGCCTGAAATTTGGCGAGGGCGCGATCGAGCTGCTCGACGAGAGCTACAACGCCAATCCGGCGTCAGTGAAGGCGATGCTCGCAGTGCTGGCGCGCGCCGAGCCGGCGCCCGGCGGACGGCGATTGCTGGCGATGGGCGACATGCGCGAGCTCGGCGGGCACGCCGACGCCTACCATGCCGGCCTCGCCGACGCGGTCGCGGCCAGCGGCGCGACACAGGTCTTTCTGTGCGGGCCGCACATGCAGGTGCTGTGGCAGCGCCTGGCGGCGGCGCAGAAGGGCGTGCACCGGCCCGATTCGGCGGCGCTGGCGGGCGAAGTCGCGGCGGCTCTGCGGGCCGGGGACGTGATTGCGATCAAGGGTTCGTTGGGCTCAAAAATGAAAAACGTCGTCGATGCCGTCCTGGCGGCAAGCAGCGGCGAAACGGGACGCTGAAGATGATCTACAATTTCCTCTATCCGCTGGCCGACGTCTTCAGTCCCTTCAACCTGTTCCGCTATCTGACGTTCCGCTCGATTGCGGCGTTCCTGACGGCGTTGGTGCTGAGCTTCCTGATCGGCGGCGGCCTGATCCGCTGGCTGCGCAGCAAGCAGACCCAGGGCCAGCCGATCCGCGACGACGGCCCGGCCAGCCATCTCATGACCAAGAAGGGCACGCCGACCATGGGCGGCCTGCTGATCCTGATTTCGCTGCTGGCCGCCACCCTGCTGTGGGCCGACCTGACCAACCGCTATGTCTGGATCGTACTCATCGTCACCGTGACGTTTGGCGCGGTCGGCCTGTGGGACGACTTCCTCAAAGTCACCAAGCGCAATTCCAAGGGCGTGCCGGGCAAGGTGAAGTTCACCCTGTCGATCGTGGTGGCCGCCGCCGCCGCCTATTACATCGCGCAGGCCTCGCCGGCGCCGCTGCGTTACATGATGGCCTTTCCGTTCCTCAAGGACGTGCTGCTGCCGCTCGGCCTCGTAGGTTTCGTAATCTTCTCCGTGCTGGTGATCGTCGGCACCTCCAACGCCGTCAACCTGACCGATGGGCTCGATGGTCTGGCCATCGGCCCGGTGATCATGGCCTCGATCGTGTTTGGCCTGATCGCCTACGTCGTCGGCAACGTCATCTACACCAACTACCTATACGTCCATCACATCCCGCGCTCGGGCGAGCTCGCCGTGCTGCTGTCCGCCCTGGTTGGCGCGGGCCTGGGCTTCCTGTGGTTCAATGCGCCGCCGGCGATGGTGTTCATGGGCGATACCGGTTCGCTGGCGATCGGCGGCGCGCTGGGTGCGGTTGCCGTCGTCATCAAGCACGAGATCGTCCTGGCGATCGTCGGCGGGCTGTTCGTGCTCGAGACCGTGTCGGTGATCGTGCAGGTCCTGTCCTACAGATGGACCGGCCGCCGCGTCTTCCGCATGGCGCCGCTGCATCATCACTTCGAACAGAAGGGTTGGGCCGAGCCGACCATCGTTTTCCGCTTCTGGATCATCGCCGCCATTCTCTCGATGATCGGCCTTGCCACCTTGAAGTTGAGGTGAGCGGATGATCGATCTTGCCGTCCTCAAAGGATCGTCGTTCGTCGTGCTGGGGCTTGCGCGCTCGGGCCTCTCTACGGTGCGCGCCCTGGTGGCGGCGGGCATCGACTACGTCGCCTGGGACGACGACGAGACCTCACGCGCCGCGGCGGCAGGTGCCGGCGTCAAGCTCGTCGATCCCGCGAGCATCGACTGGCAGCGCTTCACCGCGCTGATCATCAGCCCCGGCATTCCCAATCGCCTGCCCAAGCCGCATGCCGCGGCCGAAGCGGCGCGCGCGGCCGGCAAGAAGATCATTTGCGACGTCGAGCTTCTGGCGGTCGCCCAGCCCGAGGCGCGCTTCGTCGCCGTCACCGGCACCAACGGCAAATCGACCACCACGGCCTTGATCGGCCATATCCTGACTTCGGCCGGAGTCGCCTGCGAAGTCGGCGGCAACATCGGTCGCGGCGCGCTCGGCCTCGGGCCACTGGGCATCGGCGGGGTCTATGTGCTGGAACTCTCGTCGTACCAGCTCGAGCTGCTCGACACGTTCCGCGCCCATGTCGCGGTGTGGCTCAACATCACGCCCGACCATATCGACCGTCATGGCGACATGGCGGGCTACGTTGCCGCCAAGGAACACATCTTCGACCGCCAGAAGCCGGGCGATTGCGCCGTGATCGGTGTCGACGACGATCATTCGCGCGCCGTCCACACGAAAATGGCCACCCGGTACCGCATCGCCGCGCCGCCGGTGGCGTTCGATCGCCCCGTTCTCGGCGGCATGTCGTTTCGCGCCGGCAGGTTGCTCGATGCCGACGGCTACTCGGCCAATTTCTCCGACGTGCCCACGCTGCCCGGCGACCACAACGCCCAGAACGCCGCTTGCGCCTTTGTGGCCTGCCGCTGGCTTCGGGTGTCGCGCGACGAGATCCTCAAAGGGCTCAAGACCTATCCCGGCCTGCCGCATCGCCAGGAGCGGGTCGCCGCCGTTGGCAACGTCACCTATGTCAACGACAGCAAGGCGACCAACGCCGACGCCACGGCGCGCGCTCTGTCGAGCTACTGCGATATCTACTGGATCGCCGGCGGCCAGGCCAAGGAAGGCGGCGTGGCGCCGCTTGCGGCGTACTTCGAGCGCGTTCGGCACGCCTTCCTGATCGGCGAGGCCACCGAACTGTTCGCCGGCCAGCTCGAGGGCAAGGTCGGCTACAGCCGCTGCGGCGACCTGCAGTCGGCGGTGGGCGCTGCGCACGAGCTTGCGCAGCGCGAGACGCCCAAACGAGACGGGGGGCCGGCGGTGGTCCTGCTCTCGCCCGCCTGCGCCTCATGGGACCAATGGAAGAGCTACGAGCATCGCGGCGATGCCTTCCGCACCATGGCGCGTGCCTTGCCGGGCGCGCAGAGCTTGGGGAGCGTGGCGTGATCCAGGTTCCGCGCGACGACCGCAGCGTGATCGGCCAGTGGTGGTGGACCGTCGACCGCTGGTCGCTGGGCGCCATCCTGGCGATCATGGCGTTCGGCGTGCTGCTCACTCTCGCGGCCTCGCCACCGGCGGCCGAACGCCTCGGCGCCGATTCCTTCATGTTCGCCAAGCGCCAGTTCATCTTCCTGCCGATGGCGCTGATGCTGATGCTCGCCATTTCGCTGGTCTCGCCGCGCCATGTCCGGCGGCTGGCGCTGCTGGTGTTCTGCGCCAGCCTGATCCTGCTGGCCGCAACATTCGCCATCGGCGTCGAGATCAAGGGCGCCCGCCGCTGGATCACCGTGCCCGGCCTGTCGAGCCTGCAGCCGTCGGAGTTCGTCAAACCGAGCCTCGCCGTGATCTCGGCCTGGCTGTTGGCGCAGAGCCGCACCGAGCGTCGCGCCCCGGGCTACTTTCTCTCGACTCTGCTGGTCGTCACGGTGCTGGCACTGCTGATGCTGCAACCCGACCTCGGCATGAGCGTCGTGGTCGCCGCGGTGTGGGCCTGCCAGCTTTTCGTGGTCGGCCTGCCGATGTGGATCGCCGGCTTCGGCGTCGTCGCCGGCGCCGGCGCGCTGGTCGGTGCCTATTTCGTATTCCACCACGTGCGCAGCCGCTTCGATCGCTTCCTCGATCCGTCGTCGGGCGACAACTACCAGGTCAACACCGCGCTCGAGGCCTTCATGAACGGCTCGTTGTTCGGCCGCGGACCGGGCGAGGGCACGGTGAAGGCCCAGCTTCCCGACGCCCATACCGACTTCATCATGGCGGTGGCGGGCGAGGAGCTCGGCTTGATCGTCTGTCTGATTATCCTCGGCCTGTTCGCCTTCGTGACCCTGCGTGCCATGCAGCGGGCCTCGAGGGAGACCAGCCTGTTCATCACTCTGGCGGCGACCGGGCTCGGCGTGCAGTTCGGGCTGCAGGCCGCCATCAACATGGCCTCGACCGTCCAGCTCATTCCCGCCAAGGGCATGACCCTGCCGTTCATCTCCTACGGTGGCTCCTCGGCGCTGGCGATGGCGATTTGCGTCGGCATGATGCTGTCGCTGACGCGCGAGCACGCGGGCTTGAGAGAGGCGGTGTGATGGTCGAGTCGCGCCCTGTCGTTCTGGCGACCGGCGGCACCGGCGGGCATGTGTTTCCCGCCGAAGCGCTGGCCGGCGAACTCGAGGCGCGCGGCGTTGCGTTCACCCTGGTCACCGATTCGCGCGGTCGGCAGTGGCAGGGTGCCTTGTCGCGTCGGCCGATCCACCATATCCGTTCGGCAAGCCCGACCGGCTCGTTGCGCCGCCGCCTGCTGGCGTTGCTCGCGCTCGGCCTCGGCCTGTTCGATGCCTGGCGCGCGCTCGGTCGCATCGCGCCGGCCGCCGTGGTCGGCTTCGGCGGATATGCCTCGGTGCCGACCATGATCGCCGCCCGCCTGCGCCGGCTGCCGTCAATGCTGCACGAGCAGAATGCCGTGCTGGGCAGGGCCAATCGCCTGGTGCAGGGAAGTGCTGCCTGTGTCGCCGTATCGTTCGCCCGAACCCGGTACATCGCGGAGAACGACCAGCGCGCCCGGCTGGTCGGCAATCCGGTGCGCGAGCCGGTGCGGGCGCTGCGCAATTCGCCCTATCGTGCGCCCGGCGCGGATCGCGTGATCGACCTCTTGATCGTCGGCGGCAGCCAGGGTTCCGCTTCGTTCAGCCGGATCGTTCCGGCGGCGATCCTGTCGCTGCCGGAGCCGCTGCGCGCCCGCCTGCGTCTGGTCCAGCAGTGCCGGCCCGATGACCTGGTAAGGGTGCGCACGCGCTACGGCGAGGCCGGCATCGTGGCCGAGCTGGCGTCGTTCTTCGTCGACCTGCCGCAGCGTATCGCGTCGGCGCATCTCGTGATCGGTCGCGCCGGCGCATCGACGGTCGCCGAACTCGCGACCATCGGCAGACCCTCCATCGTGGTTCCGTATCCCTTTGCGGCTGACGATCACCAGATGGCGAACGCCCGTGCCTTCGAGGCAGCCGGCGCCTGCATCGTGATCGCGCAAGCCGACTTCACGGCCGAGACCTTGGCCGGGCATCTCGTCGCTCTGTTCGAGGCGCCGCAGCGCCTGGCCCGGATGGCCGTCGCCGCCCATGCCGTCAGCCGGCCGGATGCCGCCGCGCGTCTCGCCGACCTGGTGGGCGAACTGATCGATCCCACCATCACGCCGTCGGGAGTTGCCGCATGAGAGCTCTGCCGCTCGATATCGGGCTCATCCACTTCGTCGGCATCGGCGGCATCGGCATGTCGGGCATCGCCGAGGTGCTGCACAATCTCGGCTACAAGGTCCAGGGCAGCGACGTCGCCGACGGCGCCAACACGCGCCGGCTGGTCGAGCTCGGCATCAAGGTCGCGATCGGCCATCGCGCCGACAATCTCGGCAGCGCCCAGGTTGTGGTCGTTTCGTCGGCCGTAAAGAAGGACAATCCCGAGGTGATGGCGGCGCGCGCACGCCTGGTGCCGGTGGTGCGCCGTGCCGAGATGCTGGGCGAGCTGATGCGGCTCAAATGGTCGATCGCGGTCGGCGGCACGCACGGCAAGACCACGACCACGTCGATGGTTGCCGCCATGCTCGACGCCGGCGGCCTCGATCCGACGGTGATCAACGGCGGCATCATCAATGCCTACGGCACCAACGCCCGCATTGGCGCCGGCGACTGGATGGTGGTCGAGTCGGACGAATCCGACGGCTCGTTCCTGCGCCTGCCGGCCACCATCGCGGTGGTGACCAATGTCGATCCCGAGCATCTCGACCACTACGGCACCTTCGATGCTTTGCGTGACGCCTTCGTGCGTTTCGTCGAGAACATCCCGTTCTACGGCTTCGCGGTGCTGTGCTTCGACCATCCCGAAGTCCAGGCGCTGATCCCCAGGGTTGCCGACCGCCGTATCATCACCTACGGCCTGGGCGCCAACGCCGACGTGCGCGCCATCAACCTCAAGCTCGACCGAGGCGGCGCCGATTTCGACGTCGTGATCGAACCGCGCGCCACCAACCAGTCGCGCACCATCGAGGGGCTGCGCCTGCCGATGTTCGGCCAGCACAACGTGCAGAACGCGTTGGCGGCGGTCGCCGTGGCGCAGGAGATGGGCTTGCCGGACGACACGATCCGCCGCGCGCTCGGCTCGTTCGCCGGCGTCAAGCGGCGCTTCACCAAGACCGGCGAGGCGCACGGCATCACCGTGATCGACGATTACGGCCATCACCCCGTCGAGATCGCCGCCACGCTCCGAGCCGCGCGCCAGACCTATGGCGGCTCGGGGCGGGTGATCGCGGTCGTGCAGCCGCATCGCTACTCGCGTCTCGGCGCGCTCAAGTCAGAGTTCGCTGCCTGTTTCACCGACGCCGACACGGTGATCGTAGCCGACGTCTATGCCGCGGGCGAAGCGCCGATCGAGGGTGTCAGCCGCGACATGCTGGTGGGCCTCGCGCAACGCGCCGGTCATCGCGACGTGATGCCGCTCGGCGCGCCGGCCGATCTGCCGGCCATTATCTGGCAGATCGGCCGTCCCGGCGATGTCGTGGTGTTTCTCGGCGCCGGCAACATCACCGCCTGGGCGCATGCGCTGCCCGGCCAGATCCAGCAGCTCGCGGCCGAGCATGGAGGCCCGCGCGCCATCGCCAACGATCCGGGCTCAGCGGCATGATGGTTGCCGCCGCGACATCGCACCTGATCGACCGGCTGCCCAGGCCGCGCGGCCGTTTGACCGTCGACGCGCCGCTTGGTCCGCAGACCT
Organism: Asaia bogorensis; assembly: GCA_945889625.1. Classification (GTDB taxonomy): domain Bacteria; phylum Pseudomonadota; class Alphaproteobacteria; order Reyranellales; family Reyranellaceae; genus Reyranella. The sequence continues at coordinate 30,552 of CAMDCE010000043.1, forward strand.
GGTTCCGCGCCGGCGGCAATGCGGAGGTGTTGTTCCGTCCGGCCGACACCCAAGATCTCGCCGCGTTTCTCGCCGCGTTGCCGGCCGATGTGCCGGTCACGGTGCTGGGCGTCGGCTCGAACCTTTTGGTGCGCGACGGCGGCGTCAAGGGCGTGGCGATCCGACTGATGCGTGGCTTTACGGGCGTCGTAGTCGAAGGCCACGAAGTCGTGGCCGGCGCCGGTGCGCCCGACCTCAACGTCGCGCTGACGGCACGCGACCACGCGCTCGCCGGGCTCGAATTCCTGAGCGGCATTCCCGGCACGATCGGCGGCGCGTTCCCGACCAATGCCGGCGCTTATGGCGGCGACCTCTCGCAGGTGTTGGTCTCGGCCGAAGCCGTGGACCGCGCCGGGACGATCCGCACCGTCGTGCCCGCGCAGCTCGGTCTTGGCTATCGCTGCAGCACGGCACCGACCGACTGGATCTTCACTTCCGCCCGCCTGCTCACGACGCCGGGCGATCAGCTCGCGATCGCGCGGCGCATCGCGGAGATAGATTCGACGCGTGCGGAGTCGCAGCCGCGCAGCCGCACCGGCGGGTCGACCTTCGCCAATCCGGCCGGCCTCAAGGCATGGGAGATGATTGATCGCGCTGGCTGCCGCGGCCTCCGGGTCGGCGGTGCGCAGGTTTCGGAGAAGCACGCGAATTTTCTGATCAACCTGGGTGATGCGACGGCGGCCGACATCGAAGGGCTGGGCGAGGAAGTGCGGCGCCGCGTCTTCGAGCACAGCGGCGTACGTCTGGAATGGGAAATCCGGTGCATCGGGGAGGCGGTATGACACGTACCGTTGCGGTCCTGATGGGCGGCTGGTCGCCCGAACGCGAGGTCTCGCTGGTGAGCGGCAAGGCCTGCGCCGAGGGCCTGCGTGAAGGCGGCCACAAGGTGATCGAGTACGACGTGAAGCGCGATCTGCGCGCGCTGATCGATTTTCTGCGGCCCGTCTCGGGTGGCGGGCCGGACGTGGTGTTCAACGCCCTGCACGGCAAATACGGCGAGGATGGCTGCGTCCAGGGCGTGCTCGAAGTGCTGGCCGTGCCCTACACGCACTCCGGCGTGCTCGCCTCGGCGATCGCCATGGACAAACCGATGTCGCGCCATGTCTTCACCTCGCTCGGCATTCGCGTCGCCGACGGCCGTGTGGTCGAGCGCCGCTCGCTGGCGTTGGGCGATCCCATGCCGCGGCCCTATGTTGTCAAGCCGATCGACCAGGGCTCCAGCGTCGGCGTCCACATCGTTCAGAAGGGCGACAATCTCGCCGCCGTCGAGACGGCCGAAGCAGCCTTCGGCGAGAAGGTGCTGGTCGAGAAATTCGTGCCCGGCCGCGAACTCACCGTGGCGGTCATGGGCGACAAGGCGGTCGCGGTGACCGAGCTGCGCCCACGCACCCGCTTCTACGACTACGAGGCCAAGTACACCGACGGCATCACCGAGCACCTGATCCCGGCGCCAATTCCGGCCGAGGTCTATGAACTCGCCAAGCAATGGGCGCTGATGGCGCACCAGGCGCTGGGCTGCGACGGGCTGAGCCGCGCCGATCTGCGCTGGGACGACTCCCAGCCCGGCACCACGGGCCTGGTCGTGCTCGAACTCAACACCCAGCCCGGCATGACGCCGCTCTCGCTGGCGCCCGAGCAGGCCAAGTGGGCAGGCATTTCCTGGCCGGCGCTGATGACCTGGATGATCGACCACGCGAGGCGGCCGGCATGAGCGCCGCACCCAGGAAGAACGCATCCAGGAAGCCGGTCGCCAACCGGCGCGACTACGATCGTCGCCGCAAGCGCGGCCCGATGCGCAAAACCGGCCGGCCGGTTTGGCGCCAGCCGCTGCTGCTCGGCGTCGTCGTGCTGCTGCTGGGCTGTGGCGGCGGCGGCGGCTGGTGGGCATGGCGCGAGGGCTGGCTGGTCACTGCCCAGAGCCAGCTTGAGGCTGTCTCGCGCAGCGTCGTGGTGGCGATCACGCCGTTCAAATTGTCCGATGTCACGGTCGAGGGCCGCGACTATGTCGAGCGCGGCGCTATCCTCACCGCCTTGGGCGTGAAGACCGGCGATTCGCTGCTCGGCATCGACCTGCAAGCCTCGCGCAAGCGGCTGGAGGGCATCGACTGGGTGGCGAGCGCTACCGTTGAGCGCCGGCTGCCCGACACGCTTTATGTAACGCTGAAAGAACGTCGCGCCGTCGCCATCTGGCAGAGTGGCGAGGAATACACGCTGATCGACAGGAACGGCCGCACGGTGCGCGCCAGCCGCATGCCGCCCGGCGCCGAGAAGCTGCTGCTGCTGGGCGGTCCTGGCGCGCCCGAGCATGTCGGCGAGTTGCTGCTGTTGCTGGCCTACGAGCCGGTCGTGGCGCGCCAACTGCGCGCCGCCGTTTGGGTCGGCCAGCGTCGCTGGAACCTGGTCCTGAACAACGGCGTCGAGATCTGGTTGCCTGAGGAGGACGCGGTCGCCGCACTCCAGCAGCTCGCCAAGCTTGATGCCGCGCACAAATTGCTGTCGCGCGAGTACGGCGTCGTCGATCTGCGGCTGCCGGACAAGCTCTACCTGAGAAAACGCTCAGGCGGCGATGCGCCGTCGCCCGGGCCGGCGTGACCAATGAAAAGTGAAGTGTACGCGTAAAGACGGGGGTCATCGTGGCAAAAGCAAGAAACGGCGTAATCGCAGCGCTCGACATCGGCACCAGCAAGGTCGTGTGCTTCGTGGCCCGAGTCGACGGGCAGGGGCTGCGCGTGGTCGGCATTGGCCATCAGCCGGCGCTCGGCATGCGCTCGGGCAACATCGTCGACATGGAGGCGGCCACCCGCGCGATCTCCTCGGCGGTGTCGACGGCGGAGGAGATGTGCGGCGAGCATGTCCGCGAGGTCATCGTCGGGGTGAGCGGCGGCTCGCCCGCCTCGCACAACCAGACCCTCGAGGTCGCAGTCGGCCACCACGAGATCGGCGAGCGCGACGTGCGCCGCGTCCAGACCCACATCCAGCTGCCGGCCGAGACCGCCGACCGCGACATCATCCATTCCGCAGCGATCGGCTACAGCGTCGACGGCACTCCGGTGCGCGACGCGCGCGGCATGTTCGGCGAGCGGCTGGGCGTCGATGTACACCTGGTCACGGCGACCAGCGGCGCCATGCGCAACCTGCAGGTCTGCGTGCGCCGCGCCCATCTCGAGATCGCCGAGCGCGTGGTGGCCTCGCATGCTTCGGGATTGAGCTCGCTGGTCGCCGACGAGCGCGACCTCGGCGTCACCCTGATCGACATGGGCGGCGGCACGACCTCGATTGCGGTGTTCTACGAAGGCCACCTGGTGCACGTCGATTCGATCCCGGTCGGCGGCGAGCACGTCACCCGCGACATTGCCCGCGGCCTGTCGACCCCGGTGGCCCACGCCGAGCGCATGAAGACCCAGATCGGCCGCGCCGTCGCCAAGCCGAACGATGAATACGACATCATCGACGTGCCGCTGATCGGCGAGGAAGACCGCACGCGGCCCAACCATATTCCGCGCTCGATCCTGGTCGGCATCATCCGCCCGAGGGTCGAGGAGACGTTCGAACTGGTGCGCAATCGGCTGGAGGCCAGCGGTGTGGATAAGTTGGCCGGTGGCCGGGCAGTGCTGGTCGGTGGCGGCTGCCAGCTCGATGGCGTGCCCGAGGTCGCCGCGGCAGTGCTGAACAAGAAGGTTCGGACCGGCAGTCCGCTGCGGCTGGCGGGCCTCGCCGACTCGACCGGAGGGCCGGCTTTCTCCGCCGCCGCGGGTTTGCTGGCCTTCGCACTGCAGCATCACGCTGTTTCACAGGCCCAACCAGTCGTAAATGAGGCTCCGGCGAGCCGAATTGGCCGTATTGGTAGTTGGATTAGAGAGAACTTTTAGGCAATATGTTGTGTGGGATAAGGCAAATCCCACAGACTGTTGATAACGATAAGAAAAGCCGGTGGCAGCGAAGGGTCTTTCCTAAACCGGACCCACGTTGCCGCTCCGAGCAGATACCCCCCTCGTTTGCGTGGAGAGAGCCGTATGACAATCAACCTCAGTCTCCCCCAGAAGGAGTCCGAGATTAAGCCGCGAATCACCGTCGTCGGTGTCGGTGGCGCGGGCGGAAACGCGGTCAACAACATGATCAGCGCGTCGCTGGAAGGCGTCGAATTCATCGTCGCCAACACCGATGCGCAGGCACTCGGCCAGTCGCTCGCAGACCGACGCGTGCAGCTCGGAATCACCATCACGCAAGGTCTCGGCGCGGGCGCCCGGCCTGAAGTCGGCCGGCAGGCGGCCGAAGAAGCGCTGCCGGAAATCCTGCAGCTGCTCGACGGTGCCAACATGGTGTTCGTCACCGCCGGCATGGGCGGCGGCACCGGCACCGGTGCAGCTCCCGTGATCGCCGCCGCGGCGCGCGAGCAGGGCATCCTCACGATCGGCGTCGTCACCAAGCCGTTCCATTTCGAGGGCCGGCGCCGCATGCAGTCGGCCGAGCAGGGCATCACCGAGCTCGAGAAGGTGGTCGATACGCTGATCGTCATTCCCAACCAGAACCTGTTCAAGATCGCCAACGAGAAGACGACCTTCGCGGACGCCTTCAAGTTGGCCGATGACGTGCTGCACATGGGCGTGCGCGGCGTCACCGACCTGATGGTCATGCCCGGCCTGATCAATCTCGACTTCGCCGACATCCGCACGGTGATGGGCGAGATGGGCAAGGCGATGATGGGCACCGGCGAGGCCGAGGGACCGGACCGCAGCCGCGTCGCCGCCGAATCGGCGATCTCCAACCCGCTGCTTGAAGACCATTCGATGAAGGGCGCCAAGGGCGTGCTCATCAACATCACGGGCGGCCTCGACATGACCCTGCACGAGGTCGACGAGGCGGCCAACCGCATCCGCGAGGAAGTCGACGCCGACGCCAACATCATCTTCGGCTCGACCTTCGATGCCACGATGCAGGGTCGCATGCGCGTGTCGGTAGTTGCCACCGGTATCGCCGCCATGGCGGCGCAGCAGCCGACGCCGAACTACCTGTCGCTCGACATGAACCGGCCGATGCAGACCGGCCAGCCAGCGCTCAGCCGTCCGGTCGCGCCGCCGGCCGTCGGCAGGGTCGCCATGCCGGCCGAGGCTGCCGCACCGGCGACGCCGGCAGCACCGCCCATCGTCGCGCCCGCGCCGATGCCGGCAGTGGCTCAAGCCGCTCCGGCGCCGGTGATGTTGCAGGCGCCTCCTGCGCCCGCCGCTCCGGTCATGCAGGCGCCGACCGCGCCGGTCGCCGAAGCGCCGATCCCAGCGCAGATCATGCAGCAGCCCGCACCGGCTCCGGCGCCAATCGAAGCGCCACCAGTCGCTGCCGCTCCGGCGCCGACTCCGGTGCCCGTGCCGGCTCCGGCGCCGATCCCGGCGCCCGCCGCCGTCGCGGCGCCGGTTGCTCCGGTCCACAAGCCGCTGGTCGACGAGACCGACTGGCGGGTCAGCCGGCCGGTAACTCGTCCGGCGGTGCGGGCCGAACCGATCGCGCGGCCGATGGCCGCGCGGCCGGTCGCCGCCGAGGCCCGGTCGCCGAACCTCTTCCAGCGCATCACCGGTGCCTTCGCCACGCCCAAGACGACGACGGCAGTCGCGGCTCCCGCTGCAGCCGCCGCCGCGCTTCCGGCCGAGCCGCCGGTGGCGCGCCCGGTGCCGGAAAACGTCGTCGCCGCAGCGCCCAAGCCCGCTCCCAGGCCGGCGCCGCTGCAGACCTCGATCAGCCTCGACGTCACGGAGCGCGCCAAGCCGGCGCGCGATGACGACGACCTGCAAATTCCCGCGTTCCTGCGTCGGCAAGCCAACTGACGCAGGCTCTTTAGTCATCCACGCATCCCTTGGAGGGGCCGGTTCGGCCCCTCTTTTTTTGGCCTCGGCGTGATATAACGCGGCGGCACAAAGGGTCGGATGGGAAATGTCGAAAGCGTCGGTAAGGTGGACTTTTCGTTCGGCAGCGCTGGCATTCGTGGCGCTCGGAGTCTCCGGCTGCGGTTGGTTCGGCGGCTCGGACGACTCGACCTATGTCGAGCTGCCTGTCGAGGTGCTCTACAACCGCGCCCTCGACGATCTCGGTCGCCAGGAATACAAGGCCGCCGCCAAGGAGTTCGAGGAGGTCGATCGCCAGCATCCCTATTCGGTGTGGGCGACCAAGGCGCAGATCATGGCTGCCTTCACCTACTACCAGTCGAACAAGTACGACGAAGCCATCATCGCGCTCGATCGCTTCATCCAGCTCCATCCCGGCCACCGCGACGTTCCCTACGCCTACTATCTGAAGGCGCTGTGCTTCTACGAGCAGATCTCCGACGTCGGCCGCGATCAGCGCACCACCCAGCAGGCGCTCGATGCGCTGGCCGAGGTGGTCAAGCGCTTCCCCGAGTCGCCCTATGCGCGCGATGCGCGGCTGAAGGTCGAACTCACCATCGATCACCTCGCGGGCAAGGAGATGGCGGTCGGCCGCTACTATCAGGGCCACCAGCAGTACATCGGCGCGATCAACCGCTATCGCACGGTGATCGAGCGCTATCAGACGACCACGCACGTGCCTGAGGCACTGCATCGCCTCGTCGAAAGCTACCTGTCGCTGGGGGTCAAGAGCGAGGCCCAGGAGGCCGCCGCCGTGCTGGGCTTCAACTTTCCGGGCAGCGACTGGTATCAGGACAGCTACTTCCTGGTGACAGGTGAAGGCCAGAGGCCGCCGGACGAGAAGAGCGGCTGGTTCTTCGGTCTCTTCTGACCGGCCGGGCATGCTCGTTTCGCTTTCGATCCGCGATTTCGTCCTGATCGAAAAGCTCGACCTGACTTTTGCGCGCGGCTCGTCCGTCGAGCCGCATGGCGGATTGGGCGCGCTGACCGGCGAGACCGGTGCCGGCAAGTCCATCCTGATCGATGCGCTGAGCCTCGCCCTGGGTGCGCGCGCCGATTCGGCGGCCATCCGGCGCGGTGCGGCGCAGGCCTCCGTTGCCGCGTCCTTCGACCTGCCGAAAGCCCATGCCGCCCACGCCATCCTGTCCGAATACGGCCTCGACGATGACGACGCGCTGACTTTGCGGCGGACCGTCGGGAGCGACGGCCGCGGCCGCGCCTTCGTCAACGACCAGCCGGCGTCGGTGGCCTTGCTGCGGCGGCTGGGCGACACGCTGGTCGAGATCCAGGGCCAGATGGAGCAGCACGGCTTGCTCGACATGGCGACGCACCGCGCCTCGCTCGACGCCTTCGCCGGCCTCGACAGGCAGGGCGAGGCCGTGCGCGCCGCCTGGCGCGCCTGGCGGGCGGCCGAACAAGCCCGCGCCGAGGCCGAGGCCGCCGCCGCAGCGGCACGGCGCGACGAGGATTTCCTGCGCCATGCCGTGAAGGAACTGGAGGCCCTGGCGCCCAAGCCCGACGACGAGGAGACGCTCGCAGCAGAGCGGCAGATGATGCGCGCCGGCAGCGCCCTGGGGGAGGCCGTGGCGCAGGCGCTTGGCGAGCTGGAGCAGGGCCGCGGCGCGGTCACGGCGCTCGGCATTGCCCATCGCCTGGTCGAACGCAATGCCGACAAGGCCATGGGCCGGCTCGATGCCTCGCTCGCCGCCCTCGATCGCGCCTTGAGCGAGGCGACCGAGGCGCAGGCGCAACTCGAGGCGGCGCGCGACGCGCTGGAGTTCGATCCGGCGCGGCTGGAGAAGATCGAGGAGCGTCTGTTTGCCTTGAGGGCGGCGGCGCGCAAGCACAATGTCGCGGTGGTCGAACTGGCGCCGCTGGCCGAGAAAATGAAAGCGCAGCTCGCGGCGCTGGACGACGGCGAGCAGGGTCTGAAGAAGCTCGCGACGGCCGCCAAGGCGGCGCGCGCCGCTTTCCTCACCGCCGCCGAGACGCAGTCGGCGGCCCGTCGCAAGGGCGCGGCCCGGCTCGACAAGGCGGTGGCGGGCGAACTGGGGCCGCTCAAGCTCGAGAAGGCGAAGTTCGTTACCGACCTTGCGTCGCTGCCGGAGATTGAATGGTCCGAGCAGGGCACCGACCGCGTGCAGTTCACAGTCGCCACCAACCCGGGCACGCCACCCGCGCCGATCGCCAGGATCGCCTCGGGCGGCGAGCTATCGCGCTTTCTGCTCGCCTTGAAGGTCTGTCTCGCCAAGGTCGGCGACGCCGCGACCATCGTGTTCGACGAGGTCGATTCAGGCATCGGCGGCGCCACCGCGGCTGCAGTCGGCGAACGGCTGAAGCGGCTCGCCAGGGAGGTCCAGGTGCTGGTGGTCACCCATTCGCCGCAGGTCGCCGCGGTCGCCGACCGGCACTGGCTGATCCGCAAGACCACGACGCGCACCGCCGCCAGCACCGACGTGCTGGCGCTCGACGCCAAGGGCCGCCGCGAGGAGATCGCCCGCATGCTGTCGGGCGCCGAGGTGACAGCCGAGGCGCGCGCCGCCGCCGACCGCCTGCTGGCGGCGGCTGGCTAGGGCGACGCCGGTGTCGCGTGCCGCCAAGGTCGTTGCCGCTCTTTCGGTCGACGAGATGACTGAGCGCCAGGCGCGTGCCGAGCACAAGCGGCTGGCCGACGAGATCGCCCGCCACGACAAGCTCTATCACGACAAGGACGATCCCGAGATTTCCGACGCCGCCTACGACCAGTTGCGCCAGCGTCTGAAGGCGATCGAGGCGCGCTTCCCGCAGCTCGTCGACATGTTCAGCCCGACCCAGCGCGTGGCGCCGACGCCGACCACGGCCTTCGCCAAGGTTCGCCATTCGCGGCCGATGCTGTCGCTCGACAATGCCTTCAGCGACGACGAGCTGCAGGGCTTCTTCGACCGCGTGCGACGTGGCCTGGAGCGCGAGACCGACTTGAAACCGGATGCCGAGATTGCGCTCAGCTGCGAGGCGAAGATTGACGGCCTGTCGATCAGCCTACGCTACGAGGATGGCGAGTTCACCGTCGGCGCAACGCGCGGCGACGGCACGACCGGCGAGGACGTCACCGCCAATCTCAAGACCATCAAGGACATCCCGCACAAGCTCAAGGGCAGGGGTGTGCCCAGGGCCTTCGACGTGCGCGGCGAAGTCTATATGGAGCGCAAGGCGTTCGTGGAATTGAATGCCCGCCAGGTCGCGGCGGGCGAGAAGGAATACGTCAACCCGCGCAACACTGCCGCCGGCTCCCTGCGCCAGCTCGATCCGGCGATCACGGCATCGCGGCCGTTGCGCTTCTTCGCCTATGCCTGGGGCGAGGCCGAGCCGTGTTCGTGGAAGACGCACAGCGAGTACCTGAAGCTGCTCAAGGATTGGGGCTTCAAGATCAATCCGCTCACCAAGCTCTGCCGCACGCCCGCCGAGGTGCGCGCCTTCTACAGGAAGATCGGCGTCGAGCGGCCGTCGCTGCCCTACGATATCGACGGCGTCGTCTACAAGGTCGACCGCATCGACTGGCAGGAGCGGCTGGGCTTCGTCAGCCGCGCGCCGCGCTGGGCGATCGCCCACAAGTTCCCGGCCGAACAGGCCCGCACCCGGCTGAAGGACATCCTGATCCAGGTCGGCCGCACCGGCGCGTTGACGCCGGTGGCCGATCTCGAGCCGATCAATGTCGGCGGCGTGGTGGTGGCGCGCGCCAGCCTGCACAATGCCGACGAGATCGAACGGCTGGATGTGCGGGTGGGCGACATGGTGACCCTCCAGCGTGCCGGAGACGTCATCCCGCAGATCCTGGGCTATGTGCCCGAGCAGCGGCCGAAGAAGACCGAGAAGTTTCGCTTCCCCGCCCATTGCCCCTGTCCGCTCAAGACCAGGGTGCAGAGCGAGGAGGGCGGCGTGGTACGGCGCTGCTCGGGCGGGCTGGAGTGTCCGTTCCAGCAGGTCAAGCGCCTGCGTTACTTCGTGTCGCGCAACTGTTTCGACATCGAGGGGCTGGGCGGTACCCACATCGAGAACTTCTTCAACGACGGGCTACTGAAGGTCCCGGGCGATATCTTCCGGCTCCCGAAGAAGATCGACGAGATCAAGAAGCGCGAAGGCTGGGGCGATCTCTCGGTGCGCAACCTGATCGCCGCCATCGAGGCGCGCAAGACGATCGCGCTCGACCGCTTCATCAACGCCATCGGCATCCCGCTGATCGGCGAGGCGACGGCCAAGATCCTGGCGCAGGAATATGGCGACGTGGATACCTGGCTGGCCGAGATGCTGAAAGCGGCCAAGGAGCGCAAGAAGCACTCCGACGAGGACGTGAAGAAGGAGAAGGCTGCCGCGACTGTCGGCGAGAGCTACGGCCGCCTCTGCAACGTCGAGCAGATCGGCGTCACCACGGCCGACGCCATGTGCGCCTTCTTCAGCGAGGGCCACAACGTCGAGATCATCAGGGACCTGCGCAAACAGCTCACTGTCGAGGCGGTGACCCGCCGCGTCGTTGCCGCCGATGCACCGCTCAAGGACAAGATCATGGTCTTCACCGGCGAGCTCAGCTCGATGACCCGCGACGCCGCCAAGGCGCGAGCTGAGGAGCTGGGCGCCAAGGTGACGGACTCGGTGTCGAAGAAGACCAGCCTCGTGGTGGTCGGCGAGAATGCCGGCTCCAAGGCGCGCAAGGCGTCCGAGCTCGGTGTTCAGACGTTGACCGAGGAACAGTGGGTGAAGCTAAGCAAGTAGCTTCAATTGGGCGCCTGCGGCATCATCATGAAAAGTTGGAGTTGATCGAATGGATTTGGCCCGCTTTCCGCGTCGTCGCTACACCCATGCCCCGACGCCGATTGAGCTGCTGCCGCACTTCACCAAGGCGCTGGCGGCGAGTTGCCCGGGCGGCGTCGGTCCGGAGATCTGGATCAAGCGCGACGATCTGCTGGGCCTCTTTCCCGGCGGCAACAAGACCCGCAAGCTCGAGTTCCTGGCAGCCGACGCGCTGGCGCAGGGCGCCGATACGCTGATCACCTGCGGCGCGCCGCAGTCCAATCACTGCCGCATCACGCTTGCTGCAGCGGTCAAGGAAGGCCTCAAGTGCCGCTTCGTGATCGAGGAGCGCGTACCCAACAGCTACAAGAAGGAGGCGGGCGGCAACAATTTCATGTTCGAGCTGATGGGCGTCGAAGCCATCACCGTGGTGCCCGGCGGTTCGGACATGGGCGCGGCGATGTCGAAGATCGCGCAGGAAGTCGCCTCGCTCGGCCGCAAGGGCTACATCATTCCGGGCGGCGGTTCGAACGCGATCGGCGGGCTGGGCTATGTCGCCTGCGTGCAGGAAATGCAGCAGCAATGGCTCGACATGGGGCTGGCGCTCGATGCCGTCGTGGTCGGCTCGGGCAGCTCGGGCACCCATGGCGGCATGGTGGCGGGTTTCTTCGGCAACAACATCAGGATCCCGCTGATCGGCATCGGTGTCAGCCGCGAACCCGCCGACCAGGAGCCGCTGGTTCTCAAGGAGGCGCAGGCCGTCGCCGACCTGCTCGGCATCGGCAAGGTGCCGCGCGAGGCGGTGAAGAGCTTCGGCGGCTACTGGCAGCCGAAATATTCCGTGCCCAACGCCAAGATGGTGGAAGCCGTCCAGATGCTGGCGCGGACCGAAGGCGTGCTGCTCGACCCGGTCTATACCGGGAAGATCATGGCCGGCCTCATTGGCCTCGCGCGCCAAGGCCACTTCAAGCCCAACGCCAAGGTCCTCTTCATGCACACCGGCGGACTGCCGTCGCTCCATGTCTATGAAGACGTCGTGCTGGGGCGGACTGCGGTGAAGGATTAGCTAAACCGTCGTCCTGAGCGGAGCGAAGGACCTAAGGCCTCAGCAGGGCCCTGTCGCTACGCTAGAGCACCGAGCGTTTAATCGGAAGCGTAGCCGGCATCTTTGAGGTAGTTCCAGCACTCCTGCTCGGTGTAGAGGGCGCAGATGTCACCGATGGCTTTCCAGAGAGCATCGATGGTTCTCGCGCCGATGCGCCTGAGGTGGGCCTT
>CAMDCE010000044.1 GCA_945889625.1 Asaia bogorensis
GACCAAACTCGTTCCTTGGTGCTGTGCCTGACATAGCGTCCCTGATGATGAAACCCGCACCACACAAACGGGCTATTGGGACGCGCAAAGATGTGCAGCCGCCCATCAAACCGACTCAGTTTTTTCAGTCCAGCCGCTTCTGCCATCCGCTGCAGAATAGCATAGCTAGCGTGTGTAGTCTCTGTGTAGTGCTAGTAATGTTGGTATAATGCAGTAAATACACGCTTTTATCGCATATTGATGTGCATTTTGAGTCAGGCGCGTCTACCAATTCCGCCACGGGGGCACGTTGTCGTGCGCCGCGAATAAAGCCGATGGGCCGAACCGGGTCAATCCGGGCGCGCGCTCTCCGCGCGACGCTTGCGGCACCCCTGCCTCTCCGGTTTATTCACCCCACACATGCATCCCTACATCCACGCGCAGAAGCACCCGGAAAAGCCGGCCTACATCATGGCCTCGACGGGCGAGACCGTGACCTACCGCCAGCTCGACCGGCAGTCCAACCGCATCGCCCAGCTTTTCCGCTCGCTTGGCCTCGAGGCGGGCGACCACATCGCCCTGTTCCTCGAGAACAACGCGCGTTTCTTCGAGATCTGCTGGGCTGCCCAGCGGTCGGGCCTGATCTACACCGCCCTCAGCTCGCGGCTGACCGCGGCCGAGGTCGACTACATCGTGACCGACTGCGGCGCCAGGCTGTTCGTCACCTCGAAGTATCTTGCCGACAAGGCCGCCGAACTCGGCCCGCTGCCGGGAGGCGTCACCAACCGCTACATGATCGACGGCACGATTGAGGGTTACCGATCATGGGAAGCGGAGGTGGCGCGCCATCCCGCGACGCCGATCGCCGACCAGACGGCCGGCCACGACATGCTCTATTCGTCGGGCACCACCGGCCGGCCCAAGGGCGTGCTGCCGGTCGTCGAGCCGCAGCCGATCGACTACGACAATCCGCTGCTGGCGATCACGCGCAAGCTCTATGGCATGGACGAGGACACGATCTATCTGTCGCCGGCGCCGCTCTATCATGCCGCTCCGCTCCGCTTCAACATGAGCGTCATGCGGCTGGGCGGCACGTCGGTGATCATGGAGCAGTTCGACCCCGAGTCGTATCTGCGGCTGATCTCCAGGTATCACGTCACGCACACCCAGGTGGTGCCGACCATGTTCGTGCGCTTCCTCAAGCTGCCCGACGAGGTGCGGCAGAGCTACGACGTGTCGTCGCTCAAATGCGCCATCCATGCCGCCGCGCCCTGCCCGATCCCGGTGAAGGAAAAGATGATCGATTGGTGGGGGCCGATCGTCTGGGAGTATTACGGCGGCACCGAGGGCAACGGCCTCACCATGTGCAACGCCCAGGAATGGACCGCGCACAAGGGCACGGTCGGCCGCGCCATCGTCGGCACGCTCAGGATCTGCGACGACGCGGGCAACGAGCTGCCGGCGGGCGAGTCGGGCACGATCTATTTCGCCGATGGCCGGCCGTTCGAATATCACAACGATCCCAGGAAGACCGCCGAGTCGCGCCATCCCAAGGGCTGGACGACGCTGGGCGACGTCGGCTTCGTCGATGCCGACGGCTTCCTGCACCTGACCGATCGCAAGGCCTTCATGATCATCTCCGGAGGGGTCAACATCTACCCGCAGGAAGCCGAGAACCTGCTGATCAACCATCCCCGGGTGATGGACTGTGCGGTGTTCGGCGTGCCGAACGAGGATTTCGGCGAGGAAGTGAAGGCCGTCGTGCAGCCGCGCGACATGGCCGATGCCGGTCCGGCGCTGGCCGAGGAGCTGATCGCCTACTGCAAGGATCACCTGTCCGCCATCAAGTGCCCGCGCACGGTCGACTTCGAGGCCGAGCTGCCGCGCCACCCCACCGGCAAGCTCTACAAGCGCCTGCTGCGCGACCGCTACTGGCAGGGCCGCGAGAGCAAGATCGTGTGATGTCCGTCCGGCACACGGGACAGGAGGATCGCGCCGTCGCCCGGTTGATGCTGTTCTTCGCCATCGTCTTTACCGTGGAGGGCATCGGCCAGGCGCGCGTCGGCATCATCCTCCAGCCCCTGACCTTCTACTTGAAGGAGAATGGCTGGACTCCGCTCCAGGTCACTGCCTACTTCGGTGTCCTCAACATCCCGTGGATCATCAAGCCGCTCTACGGACTGGTCTCCGATTTCGTTCCGCTCTTTGGCTACCGCCGCACCAGCTACTTGCTGCTCGCCAGCGCCGTTGCGGCCGGCGCCTACGCCGGCGTCGCCTTGCTGAGCGACCCCGGCGAGTTCGCGCTGCTGCTGCTGCTGACCTCGTTTGCGATGGCCACGGCGAGCACCCTGTGCGGCGCGCTGCTGGCCGAGAAGGGGCAGGGCTTCGACCAAACCAGCAGGTTCGTCAGTCAGCAATGGCTCTGGTTCAACGTCGCGATCATGGCGAGCGCGTTCGCGGGCGGCGCGCTGGTCGAGCATCTGTCCGCCTCAGCGGCACTCAAGGTCGCCGCCGCCATCGCAGCCGTCGCTGCGATCGTGGTCCTCCTGGCCACCCCTCTTCTGCTCGAGGAGCCGAGAAGCAAGATCGGCCGGCAGGAATTCCGCAACACCCTTCAGGGGATCATCGCGGCGCTGAAGTCGAGGAGCCTGCTCCTGGTTGCGGCGTTCCTGTTTCTCTATTCCTTCGCCCCCGGCTTCGGCACGCCGCTCTACTACCACATGACCGACAGGATGGGCTTCTCACAGGCTTACATAGGCATGCTGGGCTCGATCGCCGCTGCGGGTTGGATCGCCGGCGCCGTGGTGCATCGCTGGCTTCTGCGGCGAACGAGCCCCAGCGCGCTGCTTTATCTCAGCATCGTGCTGGGAACGGCATCCGCGGCGTCCTTCCTGCTGATGACGGACGAATTCAGCGCAGCGCTGATCAACTTTGCCAACGGGGTGGCCGCGATGATCGCCATCATTGCTACGCTGTCCCTCGCCGCGCGGCACTGTCCGAGCCGGGCGGAAGGATTTGCCTTCGCCGGCCTGATGTCCATCTCCAACCTCGCGGAAATCTTTTCCATCAACGCCGGTGCGTTTCTTTACGAGCATGTCTTCGACAACCGGCTCGGCCCGCTCATTGTCGTGTCCGCGGCCTCGACCGCGTTCGCGCTTATTCTGGTGCCCTGGCTCGGCCTGGAAAGCAACAATCCCCGAAACAGCTAGACTCGGCCCGACTAACCTCTTATATGGTTATCTGTTCGACGGAGGCTTGCCATGACAGCGGAACTGCGCGCGCTCAACGCCAGGTTCATCCATAACTTCATCACCAACGACGTGCCCTCGCACGATGCGATCCTGCACAAGGACTTCATCTGCATCACGCCGACCGGTGCCCGCGTCGGCCGGGCCGACTACCTGAAGGCCTGGGCGACCGGCTTCGACGCCGAACGCATCCCCTATTTCGACTATCGCGACGAGCTGATCCACGTCTTCGGCCCGACGGCGCTGCTGCGCTCGACCAACAAGAGCATCAGGGTCGCCAACGGCGCCGAGAGCACGGGCATGACGATGTATACGGATACCTACGTGCAGGAGAACGGCGCGTGGAAGTGCATCCAGGCGCAGATCACGCCGGTGACGCCCGCCAACTACCCGCCCGACCAAACCATCGTGAAGAAATACGTGAAGGGCAAAGCCCAGCCCTGAGGGGCCATGCTATGGGTGGCTCCCTGTTCCAGGGAGATCCACCATGAAGGCAGCCGTCGTCACCGAAAGCGGCGTCCAGTACAAGGACGCCCCCAAGCCCTCGCCCAAGCCGAATGAGATCCTGATCAAGGTGCGCGCAGCCTCGCTCAACCGCGCAGACCTGGCCGTGGCGTCGGGCCAGGCCCATGGCCGCGTCGGCGGTCCCGGCACGATCGTCGGCCTGGAGTGCGCAGGCGAGGTCGAGGCGGTGGGCGGCGAGGTCAAGGATTTCAAGCCGGGCGATCGCGTCATGAGCTCGGCGGCCGGCGGCTTCGCCGAATATGCCGTCGCCGACTGGGGCCGCGCCCACAAGATCCCCGCCAACAACATGACCTACGAGCAGGCCGCCTGCATGCCGGTGGCGGTGCAGACCATGCACAACGCGCTGGTCGGCGCCGGGCGTCTCAAGAAAGGCGAGTCGGTGCTGATCCAGGGCGCCAGCTCGGGCGTCGGCCTTCTCGGCATGCAGATCGCCAAGCACCTGGGCGCCTCCGTCGTGATGGGCACCTCGACCAATGACGGCCGCCGCGCACGGCTCAAGGAATTCGGCTGCGACCTCGCCCTCGACACGCGCGATCCCAAGTGGCCGGACAGGGTCAAGGAAGCGACCGGCGGCAAGGGTGTCGACCTGATCGTCGACCAGGTCTCGGCGAGCGTGGCCAACCAGAACATGGAAGCCGCCGCGATTCTCGGCCGCATCGTCAATGTCGGGCGGCTGGGCGGCATGAAGGGCGAATTCAACTTCGACCTGCATGCCCTCAAGCGCATCGACTACATCGGCGTCACCTTCCGCACGCGCAGTCCCGAAGAGGTGCGTGCCATCGTCAAGTCCGCCCGCGCCGACCTGTGGCCGGCCATCGAGGCGGGCAAGCTCCACCTGCCGATCGACAAGACATTCCCATTGGCCCAGGCCGCCGAAGCGCTTGCGCACATGAAGGCCAATGCCCATTTTGGCAAGATCGTGCTTGTCGTTTGACGATCAGCGCCCCTCCCCTTCGCGGGTTCCGCGAAGGGGAGGTGCCCTCGTCTTACGAGGGCGGAGGGGTCAGAGGCGACGGCACGGTTTGTGGCCTCTGACCCCTCCGTCGGCGTAAGACGCCGACACCTCCCCTCGGCGGACTCCGCCGAGGGGAGGAGTTCTTGAACCGGAAGGCGTTTCCAATGAGCAAAGCCATCAACCATCTCGCCACCGCCGACGGCCTGTTCTTCGGCAAGGGAGCGCTCGACCAGCGCAGGACTTCGAAGATGGTCGACGAGGCACTGGCCGGCACCGACGACGGCGAGCTGTTCCTCGAATATGTGCAAAGCGAGAGTCTCAGCTTCGACGACGGCAAGCTGAAGAGCGCCGCCTACGACACCACCCAGGGCTTCGGCCTGCGCGCCGTGTCGGGCGAGGCGACGGGCTTCGCCCATGCCTCGGCGCTGGACGAGCAGGCACTGAAGCGCGCCGCCGCGACGGTCAAGGCGGTGCGGTCGGGCCAGTCGGGCAAGCTGGACGAATCGCCGCGCGGCACCAACCGGCTGCTCTATGCCGACGACAACCCGATCGACGGCGAGGGCTTCGCCAAGAAGGTGAAGCTGCTGCAGGAGATCGACGCCTACGTACGGGGCAAGGAACCCAAGGCCAGGCAGGTCTCGATCTCGCTGGCAGGCTCGTGGCAGGTGGTCGAGATCATCCGCGCCGGCGGCTGGCGCGCCGCCGACGTGCGGCCGCTGGTGCGGCTGAACGTCAGCGTGGTGTGCGGCGACGGCACGCGCATGGAGGCCGGCGGCACCGGCAGCGGCCGGCGCGCCGCCTACGGCGACATCTTCCAGACCGAATATTGGAAGCGCGAGGCCGACGAGGCGATCCGCCAGGCGCTGGTCAATCTCGAGTCGGTGGATGCGCCGGCCGGCGAAATGCCGGTGGTGCTGGGCGCCGGCTGGTCGGGCGTGCTGTGGCACGAGGCCGTTGGCCACGGGCTGGAAGGCGACTTCCACCGCAAGAAGACCTCGATGTTCACCCACCTAATGGGCCAGATGATCGCCTCGCCCGGCGTCACGGTGGTCGACGACGGCACGCTGTCGGATCGCCGCGGTTCGCTCACCATCGACGACGAGGGCACGCCCACCCAGCGCAACGTGCTGATCGAGAACGGCAAGCTGGTCGGGCTGATGCAGGACCGCATGAACGCCCGCCTGATGGGTGTCAAGCCGACCGGCAATGGCCGCCGGCAAAGCCATGCCTATGCGCCGATGCCGCGCATGACCAACACCATCATGCTGGGCGGGACCGCAGATCCGAAAGAGATCATCGGCTCGGTGAAGAGGGGCCTCTACTGCGCCAACTTCGGCGGCGGCCAGGTCGACATCGTATCGGGCAAGTTCGTGTTCAGCGTCACCGAGGGCTACCTGATCGAGGACGGCAAGATCGGCCGGCCGGTCAAGGGCGCCACCCTGATCGGCTCGGGCTCCGAAGCCCTCACCAAGGTCGGCATGGTCGGCAACGACATGGCGCTCGATCCCGGCATCGGCACCTGCGGCAAGGACGGCCAGGGCGTGCCGGTGGGCGTCGGCCAGCCGACCCTGCGCATCGACGCGCTGACGGTCGGCGGTACGGCAACTTCTTGACCCCCTCCGTCGGCGTATGACGCCGATACCTCCCCCGAAGACGGGGGAGGAAATGACTCCCCTCCTCCCCCGTCTTCGGGGGAGGTGTCGCGGTCACACCGCGACGGAGGGGGTCATGAGTCAGGACTTGGCCGGCGCCTTCGCATAGTCGGCGTCGCTCACCGGTTCGAACCAGCTCGTTGCCTGGCCCTTGTCGTCGGTCTCCGACATGGCGAGATGACACATCATCGTATCCGGGGCCGAGCCGTGCCAGTGCCGGGCGTTGGGAGGAATGACCACGGTGTCGCCCGGCTTGATCTCCTGCACCGGCTCGCCCTCGAGCTGGTAGCGGCCGACGCCCGACAGCACATAGAGGATCTGGCCGACCGCGTGCTTGTGCCAGTTGGTGCGGCCGCCGGGCATGAACGACACGCGCGAGGCCCGCAGCCTCGACGGCTGCTCGGGCGCGTAAACGGGATCCGACAGCACCGTGCCGACGAAGTTGGCGGCCTCCGCCTTGGCGGTCGGACGCGACGCGGCTCGCATGATTCTCGATTTCATGGGCGTTTCCTCCTTAACTTGCGTAGAGACCTTTGGCTGCGGCCATACTGACACAGAACGACTCGATTGCGTCGAGGGTCGGCGTATCGATGCCGGCACTGCGCGCGAAGGCGACCGGTGCGCGCACGATCGATTCGATCTCCATGGGCCGGCCGAGGTCGTAATCCTGCAGGATCGACGGGCGATGATCGAAGTACACTCGCTTGGGTCCGTAGCGTACGTCAGGACTGTCGTCGAGCTTGACGCCATGGGCCGCCGCGATAGCGAGCGCCTCGGCGTGAGCGCGGCGTGCCAGTCGATTGACGATGGGCGTCTTCTGGACCGTGGCTGGCTGTCCCAGAATCAGGCAAATCGTCGAGCCGGTCAGATTGGCCATCAGCTTGTGCCAGATGTCGTAGCGGATATCGCGCGTTGCCGGCGATGCAATGCCGGCCTCGATCAAGGCCGCGCGCAGGGCGTCGACACGCGGGCTCGCCCGATCGTCTATCTCGGCCACCCACAGCCCGTTGCGGTCGGGCATTTCGTGGCGCACGACGCCAGGCTCGACCACATGGTTGGGCGACGTGATGACGCCGCCCAGCGTGCGCTCGAGGCCCACGGCTTTGGCGAGCGCCCCGCCCGAATCGAGACGCGACAGGTCAGGCGCCGGCGGACGCGATGCCGCAAGCCCGTGGCCGTACCACCAGGGAATGCCGTTCTGTGTGAAGACGACCGGCGTGTCGGGGCGCAGCAGTGGCCCTACGCCCCCGGCAAGGTCTGCCAGTCCTGTCGCCTTCAAGGTCGAGATCACCGCATCCTGCGGCCCGAGGTCGGCCGGACGGTCGCTGGCCCGGACCTTGGCCACGATCCTCCTGTCGCCCGCCAGCAGCGTCAGGCCGCGCGCGCGTATCGCCTCCAGATGGGCGCCGCGCGCGACGACGGAAACGTCGTTGCCGGCGTCGGCAAGACGCGCCGCGAAATTTCCGCCGATCGCACCGGCACCGAACACGCAGATCTTCATTGCCCACTCTTCATTGCTTCGTCTCCGCCAGCCGCAGCGACTCGAGGAAGCGAAGTGCTGCGCTCTTGCTCCTGGCGTCGCCCTTGGCGGTGACCAGCATGCGATAGAGCCGGTCCTTCACGATATAGGTGCGCATCATCACGATGGCGCCTGCCGCATCCTCGATGTCGAGCGCATAGCCGTCCCAGCCCTGCAGGGCGACCGGCTCGTCGCGCACATATTTGTATTTGGCGCGCGGGAAGGCCTTCTCGGCCTCGCCGCGGCCGAGGTCGCGGGCCATCTGCCTGGTGTCGCGGCTGGAGAACCAGGCAGGGTCGTAGTCGACGTAGTCGAAATCGAACATTTCGTCGTCGCGCTTGCTCTCCCATGACACGCGAGACCCGGCGTGGCCCTTTTCCTTCTCCCCGGCCGTGTTCTTGGCAACGGGCATCGGCATTTCCAGCCGGAAGCGCAGATCAGGCCCGATCACGGTCTGCCACTCCTCGGTCTGCGCGATCGCAGCGGCAGGCGTGGCGAGCAACGCAAGAAGAATGAGTCGACGCCTCATGCCGGCGGCACGAGGTCTTTGCGGCCCGACCAGTCCCAGGCCACACCGGTACGCGAGATGCCGAGCAGCAGGCCGTGCAGTTCCCTGGGATGCACCCAGCCGCCGTCGGGTTCGGCCACGGGATCGGCGCCACGCGGCGTGTAGCGGGCATTGGCATCGAGCAGCCGCTGGCGGACCGCCGACCAGTCATGGACCTCGACGTAGCACATATAGAGAGAGTCGCCGTGCTTGTGGGCGAAGCGACCCATGGCATGGACGTTGTCCGTCACCTGGCTGAGCTCGATGCGATCGAGCCGGTTGGGCGGGTCGAACAGGGTGAGCGTGCCGATATAGCCGAAGCGCTCGCTGCCGATCTCGCTGAACCGCGACGGGTCGAGACCGAACAGGCCGGCATAAACCGACGCGACGCGGCGCCAGTCGCTCATCAGCGTGTTGGTCGTCTCGTAGAGGAACGACACCGGCCCGACCCGCGGCCGGTAGGTGCTTTGCGAGATCACGATCGGCAGGCCGAAAGTGACGTCAGGCCCGAGATAGAGCTGCTCGCCGTCGCGCTCGTAGGAAACGCCCAGGCCCTCCCAGCGTTTCACCATGCTGTCGAGATCGGCGGTGCAGTAGCCCGCCGTCATCAAGCCCTCGCCACGATGGCTGAGGAAATCCTGTGTGACGCCCGCGCCGTCGGGTTCGCAGAGCTCGAATTCGCTCTCGCCGACCGCCAGGATGACGCGCCTGGCCGTGAGATGGCGGCTGTGATCCTGACGCGCGATCTCGCAACCCAGCAGCTCCTTGAATCGCAGGGCCGCCTTGGCGGCGTCTTTCACGGCAATCTGGACGCGATCGCACCGGTCGAGCATGGCCCGACGATAGTGCGGCTTCCGGTCAAATGGAACCGCTCCCGCGGTTCCATTTGACCGGAAACGCGTCGATCCACGCATCTCCTTCGATGGCATGGTCCGTCCGTCAGATTGCAGCCGAACGGACCATGCTCCAGCTCAGTAGGCGTAGTCGCGGAACAGCGGCGCGAAGGAGCCGCCCCACTCGCCCTGCCACCTGGCCATAAGTTCATCGGCCGGCGCGAGGCCGCTGTCGACCGTTCTATCGAGCGGAAAGAGATGGACGCTTTCGTCGTTGCCGTGTTCGTCGAGACATCGGCGCGCCTTGAGGCCGGCATGGGCGATCGCCACCACCTCGCGCGCCCACTCGGTGAGCGCCCGGCCGCGGAACGGCGTGGCAAGCCCGGTCCGGGGCGTCTCCTTGCGCAGAAAATCGTGATCCTGAACCGTCCAGCCCTTCACCAGATCCCACGCCGCATCGAGCGCGCTTTGATCGTAGAGCAGGCCGACCCACAGTGCCGGCAGGGCGTTCAGCGCGGCAAACGGACCTGAATCGGCGCCGCGCATCTCAAGATAGCGCTTCAGCCGCACCTCGGGAAACGCCGTCGTGATGTGGTCGCCCCAGTCGGCGATCGAAGGCAGCTCGCCCGGTCGAGCCGCCAGTCTGCCCTTGAGGAAGTCCTTGAAGCTCTGGCCCGAGGTGTCGATGTACTTGCCGTCGCGATAGACGAAGTACATCGGCACATCGAGCATGTAGTCGGCGTAGCGCTCGAAGCCGAAGCCGTCTTCAAACACGAAGGGCAGCATGCCGCAGCGGTCGGGGTCGGTGTCGGTCCAGATGTGGCTGCGGTAGCTCTTGAAGCCCACCGCCTTGCCCTCGACGAAGGGCGAGTTGGCGAACAAGGCGGTCGCCAGCGGCTGCAGGGCCAGCGACACGCGGAACTTCTTCACCATGTCGGCTTCGGATTCGAAGTCGAGATTGGTCTGCACGGTACAGGTGCGCAGCATCATGTCGAGGCCGAGCTTGCCCTTCTTGGGCATGTAGTCGCGCATGATCTTGTAGCGCCCCTTGGGCATCCAGTGCATGTCCTCGCGCTTCCACTCAGGTGCGAAGCCCAGCCCGATGAAGCCGGCGCCGATCTCGCCTGCGACCTCCTTCACTTCGCTGAGATGCTGCGAATTCTCCGCCGCCGTCTCGTGCACGGTCTCGAGCGGCGCGCCCGACAGTTCGAGCTGGCCGCCCGGCTCGAGCGTGACGCTCGCCTTGCCGCGCAGCAGGGCAATCGGATTGTTGCCCTCGACCACCGGCTCCCAGCCGAAGCGCATCATGCCTTCCAGCATGGCGCGGATGCCGTCCGGCCCTTCATAGGCCAGAGGCTTCAAGGACGCTTTATGGAAGCCGAACTTCTCGTGCTCGGTGCCCATGCGCCAGGCGGCGCGGGGCTTGTTGCCGGCAGCGAAGTACTCGATCAGCTGCCGCCGATTCTCGATCGGCGCGCCGCCGCCCGACGGTGGTGCGGACATTCGTTGACTGCTCCCTGAGCGCCCCGCGGCCTGGGACCGGAGGCGGCGCGGTCGCATGAGCATTCCTCACGCGAGCCTGCGGCTGGTTCATGTTGTTCAACTCCCCCTGTCCCATATCGGCAGGGGCAAGCGCAAGCGGTGTGACCAGGTGGTCAGGCGGTGGCCTTGGAGCTGCGAAAATCGACTGCCAATCGTGGGGTTGGCTGCTGCCAGTCGCCGACCATCGCCTGCCAGCAGGCCAGCGCCGCCACGGCCGCCGTGTCGGCGCGCAAGATGCGCGGACCGAGGCCCACAGCCATGACATCCTTTATGCGATGCAAGGCTTCGAGCTCGGCCTGGGCGAAGCCGCCTTCCGGCCCGACCACGATCGCCCACGGCGCGGCACGGCCGGCCGCATCGAGCCCGGCCAGGGCGGGCGCGATGGGCGGCCCGCCGCCGCTCTCGTCGCACATCAGCAGCCGCCGGCCGGCCGGCCAGCCGGCCAGCAGGCGGGCCAGCTCGATCGGCGCGCGCACCTCGGGCACCGAGAGCCGCTCGGTCTGCTCGGCGGCTTCGACGGCGTTGGCGCACAGGCGCTCGATGTTGACTCGCTCGACCGCCGTGTGCTGCGTCAGCACTGGCTGCAGCACCGACACGCCCAGTTCGGTGGCCTTCTCGGCGATGTAGTCGATGCGCGCGCGTTTGACCGGCGCGAAGCACAGCCACAGATTGGGCTCGCTCGTCTGCTCGCGCAGGCGCTCAGCCACCAGCGCCACGGCCGCCTTCTTGCCGCGCCCGGCCAGCACGGCGCGCCACTCGCCGTCACGACCGTTGAACAGCGCCAGAGACGCGCCATCGGGACGGCGCATGACGTGGCGCAGGTAATGGACCTGCGCCTCGGCAAGCGGCGCCTCGACACCGACGGCAAGATCGGCTTCGACGAACAGCCGGGCCAAAGTCATTCGGCTCCCCTCATGGCACTCCCTGTTGGTTGCCGTCATGATGCCGTCATGACCACCGATAGGCCAGCCGCCGGCTTCACCGATATCGATCGCCAGCACTGGTCCTTGCGCTACCTGCCGCACTGGGCCCGCCCCTACGGCCGGCTGTCGCGCTGGGACCGGCCGATCGGCATCTGGCTGCTGATGCTGCCCTGCTGGTGGTCGCTGGCGCTGGGCGCCGCGCCGGACTGGGGCCGCCTGGTCGGCTGGATGGCGCTGTTTGCGCTCGGCGCGCTCGCCATGCGCGGCGCCGGCTGCACCTGGAACGACATCGTCGACCGCAAGATCGACGCCCAGGTCGAGCGCACGCGCAGCCGGCCGCTGCCCTCGGGCGAGGTGAAGCTGCGCAATGCGCTGATCTGGACGGCGCTGCAGTCGCTGGTCGGTGCCGCGATCCTCTTCAAGCTCAACAAGTTCGCCGGCTTGGTGGCGCTGCTCTCCCTGGTCCTGGTCGCCATCTACCCGACCATGAAGCGCCTCACCTCCTGGCCGCAGGTCGTGCTGGGGCTGGCCTTCAACTGGGGCGCCCTGGTCGGCTACGCGGCAGTGACCGGCACGCTGTCGGCAGCAACGGTCGCGCTCTATTTCGGCGGCGTCGCCTGGACGATGGTCTACGACACGATCTACGCCATGCAGGACCAGCGCGACGATGCCGTGATCGGCGTGCGCTCGACGGCACGGCGGTTTGCGGCAGCGCCGCGGCGCTGGCTCACTTTGTTCGCAGTCCTCGCACTGACGTTCTGGGCGTTGACAGGCCATCTCGCAGCTCTCGGCCCGTACTATTTTGCCGTCCTGCTCGCCATCGCCCTGCACTTCACGTGGCAGATCGCCTTGCTGAAGCCGGACAACCCGGCCGACTGCCTGGCGAAGTTCAAGGCCAACGCCCAGATCGGCGTCCTGCTGACGGCAGCCATTATCGCCGGCCATCTCGGCTAGTCGATGGCGCGCCTGCCGGCCGATCCCAAAGGTTTCATCCGTGCCAACACGGCACTCGAGGTGCCGGCGATGGTGCCGGAATTCCGACTGTGGCTGGCGTCCGAATACGTGCCGATCTGGCAGGCGACCGAGGCCTGGCTGGAGGAGCAGAATGTCGATCCACCCTACTGGGCCTTCTGCTGGCCGGGCGGCCAGGCGATCGCACGCTACCTGCTCGACAATCCGACCTTGGTCGAAGGCCGGCACGTGATCGATTTTGCCGCAGGCTCCGGCGTGTCTGCCATGGCGGCGGCGCGGGCCGGTGCGGCGTCGGTGGTGGCCAACGACATCGATGCGCTGTCGCTGATCGCGGCGCGCCTCAATGCCGAGGCCAACGACCTTAGCCTCGAAGTCAGTGCAGAGGATTGGCTGGCCGGCCCGGAAGGTGCGCCCCTCGCAGACGTCGTAATAGCGGGTGACGTCTGCTACGAACGCGATATGTCGATTCGCGCGCTCGCCTGGCTGCGCGGTCACGCGCGGCTCGGCCGTCTGGTGCTGTTGGGCGACCCCGGCCGCAACTACTTCAGCGCCCGGGGCCTCGAGGAACGCGCGCGCTACGAGATCCCGACCTCTCTGCAATTGGAGAATCGAGGTATGCGCGAGACGGTTGTCTGGCGCGTGCTGCCTCATCCGTAGGCAGCGCTTCAAGATTCCTTAACTGTTCTTTCATATCCGGATCGGCTACACCGCGCCGGCATGCCGCCGAAAGATCCGCCCTCCAGCATCACGCCCGCCGACTTCGCGAACCTCTACGAGGGCTTCAACGCGGCGGTCTCGCGCTTCGACTGCGGCCGCAAGTGTGCGCCGCTCAACAATGGCGAGCCGGTCTGCTGCTCGACCCAGAACGCCGTACCGGTGGTGCACAAGGTCGAGTTCGACCTGCTGAAGAGCCGCACCGACCTGTGGTCGCAGTTCACGCCCTACGACTATGCGACGCGCCAGATCGTCGAAGACCTGACTCCCGACTGCACGGCCATCCACTGCAAGGGCTCACGGCACTGCGAGCGCGACAACCGCACCATCGCCTGCCGCGGCTTTCCCTTCTTTCCCTACATCACGCGGCAGCGGCAGTTCGTCGGCGTCGGCACCTACTGGGTGTTCGAGGATCGCTGCTGGATGATGTCGAACCTCGAGATCGTCGACAAAAAGTTCGTCGAGGAGTTCGTGGCGACCTACGAGGCGCTGTTCGTCAAGGACGCCAGCGAATTTGCGACCTATGTCGATTTCTCGGCCTCGGCGCGGCGGGTCTTTTCGCGCTGGAAGCGGCCCCTGCCCCTGCTCGGCCGCCGCGGCGAACTGCTGATCGTCGAGCCCTCGACCGGCGAAATCCGGCCCGGCAGCAAAGCTGACTTCCCCAAGGCCCAGCCCTTCAGGTCGGAAAAAGAGTATCGTGAGGCGGTGAAGGAAGCCGGCGGCGAGACGCCCGACGAGGGTCTGCGCGCCGCCTGATCTCCAAGGTCTGGCAGGAGGCTGATCATGCGCCGTCCGTTCCTCGCTTTGCTGCTGTGTCTGCTGGCACTCCCCGTCGCCGCCGAAGAAGTCGGCACCGTCGGCTACCGATTCAAATGGCTGGGTCCCAACGACAAGATCGTGATCGAGGCGTTCGACGATCCCGACGTCGCGGGCGTCACCTGCTACGTCTCGCACGCCCGCACCGGCGGCATCAAAGGAGCGCTCGGGCTGGCCGAGGATCCCGGCGAGGCCTCGATCGCCTGCCGCCAGGTCGGCCCGATCGACGCCGCCAAGCTCGCCAAACTCAAGAGCCCGCACGAGGTGTTCAGCGAGCGCGCCTCGCTGATCTTCAAGACCACCCAGGTCACGCGCTTCTGGGACGCCAGGCGTCAGGCGCTGGTCTACCTCGTCTATACCGACCGCATCATCGAGGGCAGCCCGCGCAATTCGATCAGCGTCGTGCCGGTGGGGTTGGCGCGATAAACAAGGCCCTTCCTCCCCCGTCTGCGGGGGAGGTGGCCGAAGGACGGAGGGGGAAGGCGACGCAGCCAATCTTTTCCAGGATGAGGTCAGAAAGACCTGAAACTGGGGAGCGTCGCGTCTGGGGCTTTCCCCCTCCTCTATCCTCCCCGGTATGACGGGGGCGGAAGATGATCCGGCCAGCGATAGAGGAATGTTCCCAGCAGCACCCAGCGGGCCGCCCGCGTCGTGCCGACCAGCGGCGTCGTGTAGTGCCAGAACGGCAATCGATAGGCCGTCACGGTGGCGGGACCGGCGACCGACACGATCTCGCTGAAATGGCCGGCGCGGCTGTAGACCAGCCACTGGTGCTCGACGCCCGGCGTGCACAGGCCGAGATGCAGGTCGATGTAACCTCTCTGCGCCTTCTTGTTCTCCGGATGGTGGTCGTTGTGCGGCCCGGCATAGTCGCCCGGCCCGTAGCGCAGCACCTGCAGGCCCCAGTCGGCGGCGAGCTTGCGGCCGGCCAGCGCCTCGGCGAAGGCGCGGAACGAGGCCGAGCGCATCAGGTGCACCAGACCGATCCGTTCGGCGGCTTTGACGCCGGCCTCGCGGCGGCTGTCGAAGTAGATGGTGCGCGCCCGACTAGTCTTGGGCAGCCTCTCGCCATAGTCGCTCTGCATATCCCAGATGCTCTCGGGCGGGATCGGCCGCTCCAGCGTCTCCAGAGTGTCGGTGAGTTCCTTGTCCAGCACACGCCGCACACCAGCGGCCTTACCGCGGTCCAGGAGATCGTCGGCCATCAGGAAGCGCCGGCGCGGATCGGCCAGCGCGCCACACGATGGATGCGTGCCTGCGAGCACCTGCCGGCCGGTGCGGCTCAGCAACTCCTCGAACTCGGCGGGGATGGCGCTGTGCGACATGAGCGCAGCTTACTGTCATCCCGAGCAAAAGGGGCGCATTCGAATGCGCCTAGAGGGATCTTTCTGGGTCGTCAAAGATCCCTCGGCCTGCGGCCTCGGGATGACAAGCTTGGCTGATCTCCTCTACACAACGCCATGCCCTACGCCTCGCTGCGCGATTTCATCGACCGGTTGGAGAAAAGCGGCCGATTGGTGCGCGTAAAAGCACCGGTATCGCCGCATCTGGAGATGACCGAGATCCAGACTCGGTTGCTGGCCGAGAAGGGTCCTGCCGTGCTGTTCGAGAACGTGGTGCTGGCCGACGGCACGCGTTCGGAGATGCCGGTGCTGGTCAATCTGTTCGGCACCGTCGAGCGCGTGGCCTGGGGCATGGATCGCGAACCCGGCCAGCTGCGCGCCGTGGGCGAGACGCTGGCCTTCCTGCGCCAACCCGAGCCGCCGGGCGGCTGGCGCGAGGCGCTCGACATGCTGCCCATGGTGCGCACGGTCATGGCGATGAAGCCGCGCACCGTGAACAGTGCGCCCTGCCAGGAGGTCGTGCTCACCGGCGACGAGGTCGATCTCGGCCGCCTGCCGGTCCAGACCTGCTGGCCCGGCGAGCCGGCGCCGCTGATCACCTGGCCGCTGATCGTGACGCAGGGGCCTAACCCCCCAAACGCCAAGGGGGGCGACAAGCAGGACAGCTACAACCTCGGCATCTACCGCCTGCAAGTGACGGGCAGGAACACGACCTTGATGCGCTGGCTGAAGCATCGTGGCGGGGCGCAGCATCACCAGCGCTGGAAGGGTGCCGGCAAGCGTGAGCCCTTGCCGGCCGCCGCCGTGATCGGCGCCGATCCCGGCACGATTCTGGCCGCCGTCACGCCGGTGCCCGACACGCTGTCGGAATATCAGTTCGCGGGACTCCTGCGCGGCAAGAAGGTCGAGCTGGTCGATTGCAAGACCGTGCCGCTCAAGGTGCCGGCCGAGGCCGAGATCGTGCTTGAGGGTCATGTCAGCCTCGACGACTATGGCGACGAGGGCCCCTACGGCGATCACACCGGCTACTACAACAGCGTCGAGAAGTTCCCGGTGTTCACCATCAGCGCCATCACCATGCGCCGCCAGCCCATATACCTCTCGACCTTCACCGGCCGGCCGCCCGACGAGCCCTCGGTGCTGGGCGAGGCGCTGAACGAGGTGTTCATCCCCCTCTTCCAGCAGCAGTTCCCCGAGATCGTCGATTTCTGGCTGCCGCCCGAAGGCTGCTCCTATCGCATCGCCGTGGTCTCGATGAAGAAGGCCTACGCCGGCCACGCCAAGCGCGTGATGATGGGCGTGTGGAGCTATCTCCGGCAGTTCATGTACACCAAGTGGGTGATCGTCGTGGACGCCGACATCGACGCGCGCGACTGGAAGCAGGTGATGTGGGCCGTGAGCACGCGCATGGACCCGGCGCGCGACATCACGCTGATCGAGAACACGCCGATCGACTATCTCGACTTCGCGAGCCCGGTGTCGGGACTGGGCTCCAAGATCGGCCTCGATGCGACCGACAAATTCCCCGGCGAGACCAACCGCGAGTGGGGCCGGCAGATCCGGATGGATCAGGCCGTGGTCGACAAGGTCGACGCGATGTGGAACGAGCTGGGATTGCCGGGGAGCGGGAAGAAGATCTGGCGATAATCGGCTTTCGATCAAACAACTGTTCCAGGACGCCTACTCATCAATCGAGCCTGCTGATTGTGGCTTGCACAATGTCTGCTTTGCTCCCGATAGCGACCAGACTGGGGACATTTGAAGAGCTCCGGTTTGTGCCAGGGGCGGAATTGGGGATACATCCGCATCCACCCTTCGGCTAGGCCCTGCCGCCGGCGCTCCGCCACCACACCCGCATCAGGCCCCGTAAGACCACGTGCACGACGGCAACTGCGGTGGAGATGTGGAGCAAGATGGAAACGAAGACCAGCGCGTACGACATCCCGCCCTTGCCCCGATCCCGCTGAAATCCGGCTACGCCCCGGATTGCCCTGCTGAGGTGTGGACTGAAACTGTCGGCAAAAATCGGTACACTTGGTCCGGTGGGGAGCGGGATTCGCAGGAATGTCGGTTCAAATCTATTGGCTCTCCATGGGCGGGGGTTACCCATGAAGTTCAGCCTTCTCCAATACCACCTCGCAGCAATGCTGATGGCAGCCGTCGCCCTGTGGTCGATGCGCCACGAGCTCACCGAAAAGCCGGCCAGTCGTCTTGGGTGGGCGCTTCCGACCGTGCTGGCGGTTGCCGTGGCGACGGTGTTGCTGATCGTGTCGCCGGGCAAGCGCACTGAACTGTGGACTATCGCCACCTATGTCGGCCTTGCGATCGGTCTGGGCGCGGGTTTGTTGCTGAAGGCCGACAAGGACTTCGCAAACAAGCTGGTACGCGTGCGCCGCACCTGGGACGGCATAAGTGCGGCGGCGCTGCTGCTGCTGTTGACACTCGCTCGATTCGTGACCTCCGATCTTATGACGCGCCAGTCGGGCAAGTTCGGCGTTCTTGGCGCGGCGGCGGCGTTTCTTGCGGCCTACCTCTGCGGTCGGGTCATCACCTTGCACTTCTACAAGGCCCCGAAATCGATCCATCTCGACATGGTCCTGGGCGAAAAGCCCAAGGTCGACTAAAGCGCGATGACTCTCACTCGAATCGCGCCGTCGGCGCGGCTCGTGCACCGCTCAGGCGCGATGGCCAACCATCGCGCCATAGCTGCGGGAGCCGGGCCGACGGCTGAAGCAAAAGTCATCGCGCTGTAGGCGGCTTCGCCATGTCCGCTTCGGGTCAGACTCGGCTGTCGCGCTACGTTGCTACTGAGCCCGCTTCACCCCAAGCTCGGACGTCATCTACTTCGCATATTTCTTCGGGGAAGCGCCAATTGTGACGCCTTTCCGCGGTGAAAGGCGACTAATTGGAATATCCGTTGGCCGTTACCGGCGCATGCCCGGCAGCACTTCGCTCGTCACGAACTGCCGGCCCACTGCAGCGGCGTCTGCCGGCGCACCGCGCGTGCCGCCGCTGATCGCGACCTTGTCGAGGCCGAGCGCGGCCAGCGATCGCAGGCGCTCGATGCAGCGGTCGGGCGGGCCGACAATGGCGAAGCGGTCGACGAAATCGTCGGTGAGCGTGCCGGCCTGCCGCGAGTCGCCGCGCGTATGCGCCTTCATGTCGTAGTTTCTGCGCAGTCTCTCCAGCACGGCGGCATCGCCCGACGAGACCGGGACGGCGGTCTTGCCGTGCATCACCGAGAAGCGGGCGAAGGTCGTGAGGCCGCCGCGCACCAGGCTGCGTGCCGCCTCGAGGTCGGTGTGGCAGCCCATGTTGACGTAGGCGCCGAAGGCGATGGCGTCGGGATCGAGGCCGGCGTCCTTGCGCGTCTTTTTTGCCAGCGCAATGCCCCAGACCAGGCGCTCGACGTCGGCGCCCAGGGTGAACATGACCCGCTCGGCGTGCAGGGCGGACATGGCGATCACCTTGGGGCCGCTGGCGGCGACCTCGACCGGCACCTTGGCGCCGCCCTTCAGGCCCTCGGCGATCCAGGCGATGCGGCTCGACGGCGGCGCGTCGTGCAGATGCAGCCCCGACAGCGGCGGCGCGGCGTCGAGCGGGATGTCGATGTCGTCGAAGCTCACCGCCTCGCCGCTGAGGTAGGTCTGCAGCTGCTTCAGGTAGCGTTCGAACTGCGCCAGCCGTGCCGGCGCGCGGCCGAGATGGGCGAGGGCTGAATCGCCGCGGCCGATCCCCAGCACGGCGCGGCCGTTGGAGAGGCGATTGACCGAGGTGATCGCCGTGGCGGTCGCCGCGGCATGGCGGGTCACCGAGTTGGTGACGCCGGTGCCCAGACCGAGGCGCGTCGTAGCGGCGCCCGCGAGGGCGAGCGAGACATAGGGATCGCCCGAGAGGTTCTGCGAGTCGACCACCAGCATGCCGTCCCAGCCGGCCGCCTCGGTCTCCTGCGCCATACGTTGCGCGGCGCGCGCCGAGGCCACGGTCGTCGTCCAGAGCTCCATTTGCTTCTCCGTCCGACTAGAGCGTGACGACTTTCAGTTGACTGGCGCGTCGGCCCAGCTCTCGCAGCTATGGCGCGATGGTTGGCCATCGCGCCTGAGCGGCGCCCGTGCTGGGCCGACGCGAAAAGCCAAAGTCATCACGCATTAGCGGTCAGTAACGCATGGTGACCTTGTTGCCCGCGGTCTCCAGTGGCTTGAAGCCCAGGCGCTCATAGAGCCGCCGCGCCGGATTGTTGGTCATCACTTCCAGGACGAGATCCTTGCGCTTGCGGTCGGCCCGCTCCTTCATCCAGGCGAGGAAAGCCGTGCCCAGGCCACGATTGCGCATCTCCGCCGCCAGATAGAGATGGCGGAGCTGCACGGCGTGACCGGTTTCCTCGACCTGCAACCAGCCCGCATCGGCCTTCTCGGCCTGCAGGATCGACGTGCCGGCGTGGCCTACAGCCTGCTCGACGAGCTTCTGCTGTGCCGCCTCGTTCCATTGGGTCACCGCCTCGGTCAGAGGCAGCATCGACTCGCGATAAATCGGCCAGCAGAAGGCCAAGTCGGAGCGGCTTGAGGGCCGCAGTTCAAAAGCGAGGGGCATGGGCCGCATCCCGCCACAACGCCGGGCGCGACGCAACGCCGAATGCGCCGGTCTGGCGTCTCAAAGCCGGACCCGAACCCCGGTGATCTGCTCGAAGTGCCGGTAGAGCGCCGCCAGCGTGTGCGGCGCGCCCCAGGCGTCGGGATGGCCCGGTGGCGTCGTGCCGGCGGCGACCAGCGCATAAAGGACGCGCAGGCTTTCATAGTAGGCCATGTTGCGCTCATCGAACGGCCGCGCTGCGCGATAGAATCGAAGGTAGCGGCGGATGGGAATCGCCCTCGCCCGGTCGACTACCGGCCGCAGCCAGGCCGCCATGTCGACCCGGCCGAACAGCAGCAGCACGCGGGTCGCCGCCACGTCATGGGCCGGCTCGGCGGCGATCGCCTGCGACCAGTCGACGACGCCGGAAAGCCTGTCGCCCGCCATCACGACGTTGAGCGGATGGAAATCGCCGTGGCAGATCACCTCTGCCATCGCCGGCGCCGGCCGGTTCTGGGAGAGCCACGCGATGCCGGGGGAGAGCGAGCCGAGGCCCGCGCGCTCGATGCGCCAGGCCAGCCGCTTGACCACGCCGTCGACGGTGAAGGTCGCGGGATCGATGCCGAAATCCCGGGCCCTCTCAAGCAGGCTGTGGCCCGCCACGCCATGTAGCCTCACCTGGACATCGGCCAGCGTGCGCGACAGGCCGGTGATGCGGCCGATCCGGCCGTTGCGGCCAAAGACGTTGGCGAACATGTGGTCGCCTGCCAGACGCTCCATGATCAGGAACGGCCGGCCGAGGGCCGCCGGATCGGCCGACATCATGAGCACGCGCGGCGCCGGAAAGCCCTCGGCCACCAGAGCTGCGTGGGTTGCGGCCTCGCGCATCACGCGATCGCCGTCCTCGGCCTGCGGCATCAGCCGAAGAACCAACCCGCGGCTGTACTCGGCCGGCGCGCCGCTCAGGCGAAACGCTGCGGTGGTCGTGTCGAAGCCGCCGCTGAACGGGATGGGAGGCACGGCGAACGCGACCTCCGTCCCAAGGGTGGCACGCAGGTGTTCGAGCAGTCGGGCCGGGAGCGTTTCGTCCATCAGGACAACTTATCCATTCACAGCGACTACGTGCGCTGCGCGGGGGCTTAATGTAAAGTGCCTTAACATGAGTTGGAAACGCCGCGCCGAGCGCGCCTACCATCACGGCAATCTGAAAGAGGCCCTGATCCAGGCGGCGCGCGAGCTGATCAAGGAGAAGGGACCGGCGGGCTTCACCTTCGCCGACGCCGCGCGTTCGGCCGGCGTCAGCGCGGCCGCCCCCTATCGCCACTTTCGCGACCGCGAGGCGCTGCTGGCTGACGTGGCACGCGAGGGCTTCGTGCGCTTCGAGGCGATGCTCACCACGGGATGGAACGGCGGCAAGCCCGACGCAATGACGGCTTTCAACAACGTCGGCCGCGCCTATCTCGCCTTCGCGCGAGCCGAGCCCGCCTACTATGCCGCCATGTTCGAATCGGGCCTGCCGCCCGACCTCAGCCCCGACCTGCGCGCCGCCGCCGACCGCGCCTTCGCCGTGCTGCGCACCGCTGCCGAAACGCTGACGGCCAGCCTGCCGGCCGAGCGGCGGCCGCCGGCGCTGATGATGAGCCTGCATATCTGGTCGCTCAGCCACGGCATCGCCTCGTTGTTCGGCCGTGGCGATGCCGGCCGCCGCACCTTGCCAATGACGGCCGAGGAACTACTTGAGTCGGCGATGCTCATTTACCTGCAGGGACTGGGTTTTCCCCAAAAATCCTGAGGGGGGCTTGACTCCCCGGTCCGGAATGCCCAATGTAAATGTCGTTAACATTTACATGGTTAACGCTAACGAGGAGGCCGCGCATGGGCCCGATGATGGAAAGACTAGACGACCTCCCCCGCCCGGCCTGGATCGCGCTGGTGGTGGTGAGCTTCATCGTTTTCTGGCCGATCGGCCTCGCCCTTCTGATCTACCTGAAATGGAGTGGACGCATGTTTTGCTCACATCGCGGCTACGGCCGCTGGCATACGCCCGAAGGCGGCTTCGACAGCCGCGAAGCCCGCCACGCCGCGCGCGAAGAGTGGCGCACCTGGAAACGGCGCGCCAGGTGGGCGGCGCGCAATGGCTCGGGCAACGTCGCCTTCGACGAATATCGCGAGGAGACGCTGCGCAAGCTCGACGAGGAACAGCACGAGTTCCGCGACTATCTCGACCGGCTGCGGTCGGCCAAGGATCGCGCCGAGTTCGACCAGTTCATGAACGAGCGCCGCAACCGCCCGCCCTCGACCGAGCCGCCGCCGGCCGCGCCCCCCGCGACGAACTGAAGATCCGGCCCTGGCTTGACGAACCCGCCCGCAACGCAAGTTGCGGGCGGTGTCGTTTCAGTAGTCGAGCTTCATCGGCAATCGGTGATCGACCGCCTTTTGCGCAAGATCGACCAGCACGGCGAAGGCGTAGCGCGCCCGCAGTTCGAGCGGCATGTCGTCGATCGGCGGACGGCGGCTCCAGTCGGCGGCCTCGCCGTCCTCCACCTTCCAGGTCGCGGCATTGAGATCGACGAGCTGGCGCCGCAGCGTCGTGGCCGAGCCGACGACGATTCGCCTGCCGTCGACATCCTCGCCTTCGAAGGTGAAGGGGAAGGCACTGGGCAGCCACAGTTCGACGTTGCGCACGAGATGCGAGTAACGTGAGCGGAAGCCCTCGGCGTTGCAGTGCATCAGCGCGGAATCGTCGTCCCATTCCTCCGGGAGAGTGGCGGGACGGTGCAGCGCCGGATGCTCGGCATAGGCCGCCCACAGCACCAGGGAGCCGAAGCCGTCCCATCCCGGCCGGCCGGTGAAGTGCGGTGCCACGGACGATTCATCCCAGTCGAGCGGACCGGCGACGTTGGCGCCGAGCGAATTGCCGAGCGTCGTGCGCCAGGCCAGCACCATCGGCCGGATGCGCTCTGCGTCCTGCACGCGGTCGCTCGGAGCGCGCGGACGCGTCACCCCCTGCGGCACACCCCGCTCGCGGGCCGATCTTTCTCCCACGCTTTCCCAATCGCCTGCGTAGTAGCGCGCAAGCGATCCGACATAGACGTCCAGCGCCATAGACGGGGGATCCTCGATTTTTCTATTTTCGGTGCCTCGGCACCTTTGCCACTTGCAGTTGCTCTACACTGCAAATCATCGCGTGAGAAGCTGCGAAAGCGAACAGCTCAAGAGCACAAACGCACGCGACACGCCCCGGTTGCAGCGCGTATGACGCGGGGAAGACCCGTCATTATTCGATGCCTTCGCGCCGCGACAAAGCGCGAAGGCTGCGTCGGCTGACTACTGCGGCTCGAGATTCAGGCTCTTCACCAGGTCGATCCAGACCGGGCCTTCCTCGTCCATGACCTTCTTGAAGTAGACGCGGTCGCGCGCGGCTTCGTCGATGCCGAAGGTGTCGAGGATCTTCTGGATGCGCTCGGTCTTGCCGCCCTCGACCATCAGGTCTGAGAGCTTCTGGACGATCTCGTCCGGCATGCCGGCGGGACCGACCAGGCCGATCCAGCCGCGCACCAGGAACCCCAGATCGGTGGCGCCCTGCTCGTGGAACGTGCCGACATCCGGCAGCTTCTTGCTGCGCACCATGGTCGGCACGGCGATCGCCCGGCCGTTGCCGGCCTGCAGCACGGGCGAGGCGGCGGCGTAGCTGCCGCTACCGGCATGGATCGTGCCCGAGGCTACGTCCGGCCACATCGGCCCCTCACCGCGATAGTGAACGGCCTGCATCGAAAGACCGTAGCGGCGGTTGAGCGTCTCGACGGCGACGTGACTGTAGGAGCCCGCTCCGTAGGTGCCCATCGACACCTTGTTGTCGCGCGCCCAGGCGACGAACTCCTTGAGGTTGGTCGCCGGCACGTTCTTGTTGATGACCATCGGCAGGTGACCTGCGTTCATCCACGAGATCAGAACGAAGTCCTTGTCGGGGTCGTAGGGCAGCTTCTTGAACAGCACCTTGTTCATGATCATCGTAGTCGAGATCGTCCACATCAGCGTGTAGCCGTCGGGTGCCGCCGACTTCACCATCTCGGCGGCGATGGCGCCCGAGGCGCCGGTCTTGTTCTCGACGAACACCGACTGACCCGTCTTCTGGGCAATATACTCGCCATAGGCGCGGGCGAAGACGTCGGTGAGGCCGCCCGGCGGATAGCCGCAGATGATGCGAATGGGCTTGCTTGGCCAAGCCTGCGCCACCGCCGGCGCTGAAAGGGCGCTCGCCGCCACAGCGGCCGAGCCATACCGCAGCACATCGCGCCGCGTCGCACGCTTGATCATTTCACTTCCTCCCTGCGGCGCGACTCTTTTGGATGGCGATCGCGCCTATCTCAGAATGGCGTCGATTTTGCCAGCGGTAAAGCGGCCTTATTGTGGCTCGAGGTTCAGGCTCTTGATGACATCGAGCCAGACCGGGCCTTCCTCGTCGAGGACCTTCTGGAAGTAGACGCGGTCGCGAGCCGCCTCGTCGATGCCGAAGGTGTCGATGATCTTCTGGATGCGCTCGGTCTTGCCGGCTTCGACCATCAGGTCGGAGAGCTTCTGCACGATCGCCTCAGGCGTGCCGACGGGCGCTGCCGCGCCGACCCAGCCGCGCACCTGGAATGCCTTCTCGGTCAATCCCTGCTCGTAGAAGGTCGGCACATCCGGCAGCTTCTTCATGCGTTCCATGGTCGGCACGGCGATCGCCCGGCCGGCGCCCGACTGCAAGGTGGGGCTTGCCGCCGCGTAACTGCCGCTGGCGCCCTGGACCGCGCCGGAAATCACGTCCTGCCACATCAACGACTCGCCGCGATAGTGCACGGCCTCCATCTTGAGCCCGTAGTGGCGGTTGAGCGTCTCGCACACGACATGGGCGTAGGAGCCGGCACCGTAGGTGGCGAGCGACACCTTGAGGTCCTTGGCCCAGGCGGCGAACTCCGCGACGTTCCTGGCCGGCACGTCCTTGCTGACGATCGTCGGCAGATGGCCGGTGTTGAACCAGGCAACCAGCGAGAAGTCCTTGTCGGGGTCGTAGGGCAGCTTCTTGAACAGCACCTTGTTCATCATCATCGTGGTCGAGTTCGTG
This sequence comes from Asaia bogorensis, assembly GCA_945889625.1. Classification (GTDB taxonomy): domain Bacteria; phylum Pseudomonadota; class Alphaproteobacteria; order Reyranellales; family Reyranellaceae; genus Reyranella. Next base: position 25,242 of record CAMDCE010000044.1, read on the forward strand.
AACATCAGCGTGTGGCCGTCGGCCGGCGACGATTTGACTATTTCCGCTCCGATTGCGCCGGCGGCGCCCGCCTTGTTCTCGACGACCACCGGCTGGCCGATCTTTTGCGAGACATACTCGCCATAGGCGCGGGCAAACACGTCGGTCAGGCCACCCGCCGGATAGGTGACGACGATGCGGATCGGCTTGTTCGGCCAGGCCTGCGCGATGGCCGGCGCCGGCAAGGCGGCCAACGCCGCAGCCGAACCGTAGCGCAGCACATCGCGTCGTGTCGGACGGACGATCATCGTTGCCTCCCTTTAGGCGGTCTTGGTTAGGCGGTCTTGGTCGCTCCGGACTTCAGCATGGCATCGATCTCGCCGGCACTGTAGCCCGCTTCGCGCAGCACCTCGACGCTGTGCTCGCCCAGCCGCGGCTGCAGGCGCGTGACTTCCGGCGGGGTCTTGCTGAAGCGCGGCGCGATGTCGGGCATGCGCAGCCGGCCCTCGCTCGGATGGTCGACTTCCTTCCAGAAGCCGGTTGCCTGGAGCTGCGGATCGACGAACAGGTCGTCGAGCGTGTTGACCGGCCCGTGCGGCACGTTGGAAGTCTTGAGCAACGCCATCCATTCGGCATTGGTGCGCGTGGCGCAGATCTCGGCGAGGGCTGCGTAGTAGTGCTCGACGTTCTTCAGCCGGTTGGCGAGCGAGGTGAACCGTGGATCGGTCGAGAGTTCGGGCCGGCCGATCAGGATACAGAACTCCTTCCAGTGCCCGTCGGTATAGGGCAGCAGCGCGAAATAGCCGTCCTTCGATGGATAAGGCCGCCGCTCCTTGTTGAGCACGCGCTTGTAGCCCGCGGTCTCCAGCGCCGGCCGGAAGGTCTCGCCGTAGAGATGCTCGACCATGACGAACGACACCAGCGTCTCGAACATCGGCACCTCGACCGCCTGGCCGAGGCCGGTCTTCTCGCGGGCGTAGAGCGCGGCCAGCAGTGCGGAGACGACGCCGTTGGAGCTGGTCTTGTCGGCCACGATGGTCGGCAGGAAGCGCGGCTGGCCCGCCACCACGCTCTGCAGTGCCGCCAAGCCGGAGCCCGCCTGGATGATGTCGTCGTAGGCAGCCTTCGGTCCCATCGGACCGGCCGCGCGATAGCCATAGGTCGCAAGGTAGACGAGGCGCGGATTGATCTTCTCGAAGGCCTCGTATTCGACTCCCAGGCGCCGGGCGGGGTCGGGCCGGTAATTGTGCATCAGCACGTCGGCGGTCTCGGCCAGCTTGAACAGCGCCTTGCGGCCGGAGTCCTGCTTGAGGTCGAGCACGATCGAGCGCTTGGAGCGGTTGCAGCCGAGGTAGAAGGCGGCCATGCCAGGATGGCGCGCCGGCCCGAGCTGGCGCGTGGTGTCGCCTTCGGGCGGTTCGATCTTGATCACGTCGGCCCCGAGATCGCCGAGCTGCTGCGCCGCCCACGGGCCCAACACGACTGTCGTGCAGTCGAGAATACGTACTCCGGCCAGCGGACCCGCCATCGTGCTTTCCTCCAAACGTTTCTTCTGCCGCCATCATAGCTATGCCGGGCGAGGCGAAACATGGCCAAAACCCGGCACGGTATTTCGCTACAATGCCCCAATTGACCCGGAGATGTCCGGCGTCTCGCTGCGTACCCCCTTATGTCAACGGAGGTAAGCCCATGCGAGACGTCATCAAGCGACTCAATCTGCGCACTATCGGAGCAGCCCTTCTCGCCGGTTCCCTGGTTCTTGCCGTCTCGGCGGGTGCCCAGGCACGCGACGACCGCTGGGATCACCGCGATCGCCGCGATCACCGCTGGCATCACAAGCACGACGGGAAGGTCGAGCGGCACCGCCACATCGAGCGGCACCGCTACATCGCCGAACGCGAACGGCCGGTCTACGTTCGCGAGCGCATCGTCGAGCGCCCAGTCATGATGGAGCCGATGATGCCAATGTATCAGCAGCCGTACCAGCAGCAGGGCCCGTCGGGCCTGAACCTGAACTTCAATATTCCGCTGAACTAAGCCTCCCTGCCCCTCGAGACCCCGCCGGATGCACCCCTCATCCGGCGGGCCACTATGCCCTGCTAGTTGACTCCTGCCCGCGCGACCGTATTGTGGCGGCATGCTGCGACTGACGACGCTTCGACTTATTGGCTGATCTGCCGCCCCGGTTCGCCGGGGCCCTGCGGATCGCTAGTCGTTCGTCTCTTTCCATCCATCTGTAGTCGCCGCACCCCTTCAATATCATCGCAGTGTTCGCTTAGAGCCGTTTGGCCGTGCGCGGCGCGAGGAGTCTTCCGATGTCAGCCCAGAAACCCAGGATGCCGACAGCCGGCGAAAAGTACGTCGCCTTCAAGCCGATCGACATCAAGGAACGAAAGTGGCCCGGCGTGGTCATCACCAAGCCGCCGATCTGGTGCGCCGTCGATCTGCGCGACGGCAACCAGGCGCTGATCGAACCCATGGATTCCGACCGCAAGACGCGGATGTTCAAGCTCCTCGTCGAGATGGGCTACAAGGAGATCGAGGTCGGCTTTCCCGCGGCATCCGAGACCGACTTCGAGTTCGTGCGCGAGCTGATCGAAAAGAAGATGATCCCCGACGACGTCACCATCCAGGTGCTGACGCAAAGCCGGCCCGAGCTGATCGAGCGCACCTTCGAGTCCTGCCGCGGCGCCAAGCGCGCCATCATCCATCTCTACAACTCGACCTCGACGCTGCAGCGACGCGTCGTGTTCGGCACCGACTATGCCGGCATCACCGAGATCGCCGTGTCGGGCGCGAAGCTGGTCAAGCAGCTGGCCGACGCCGATCCCGGGACCGAGTGGGTCTATGAATATTCGCCGGAGAGCTTCACCGGCACCGAGCTCGAGTTCGCACGCGACATCTGCGCCGCCGTTGGCGACGTCTACAAACCGACGCCGCAGAAAAAGATGATCGTCAACCTGCCGGCGACCGTCGAGATGGCGTCGGCCAACATCTATGCCGACCAGATCGAATGGTGCCATCGCAACTTCAAGTACCGCGATTCGATCATCCTCAGCCTCCATCCGCACAACGACCGCGGCACCGGCGTGGCGGCGGCGGAACTGGGCTTCATGGCCGGCGCCGACCGCATCGAGGGCTGCCTGTTCGGCAACGGCGAGCGCACCGGCAACGTCTGCCTGGTCACGCTCGGGCTCAACATGTTCACCCAGGGCGTCGATCCGGAGATCGACTTCTCCAACATCAACGAGATCCGCCAGACCGTCGAATACTGCAACCAGCTGCCGGTGCATCCGCGCCATCCCTACGGCGGCGATCTGGTGTTCACCGCCTTCTCAGGCTCGCACCAGGACGCCATCAACAAGGGCTTCAAGGCGCTGCAGTCGTCCAACAGCAAGACCTGGGAAGTGCCTTATCTGCCGATCGATCCGGCCGATCTCGGGCGGACCTACGAGGCGATCATCCGCATCAACAGCCAGTCGGGCAAGGGCGGCATCGCGTACATCCTGAAGAGCGACTACGGCATCGACCTGCCGCGTCTTCTCCAGGTCGAGTTCTCCAAGGTGATCCAGCAGATCGCCGACGAGACCGGCAAGGAGATCATGCCGGCGTTGATCTGGGACACCTTCCGCAAGGAGTATCTCGAGAACATCGCGCCGGTCGATTTCATCAGCCACACCACGGTGCCCGAGCCCGGCCACCCCGACGTGCGTCTTCTCGACGCCAAAGTGACCTTCCAGGGCAAGGAGCAGAAGATCAGCGGTCGCGGCAACGGGCCTATCGCAGGCTATGTCGACGCGCTCGCCAGGAATTGCGGCATCGCCATCAAGGTGCGCGACTACCACCAGCACGCCACCGGCGCCGGCTCCGACGCCCAGGCCGTCAGCTACATCGAGGCTGAAACCGGCGACGGGCGGGTCTTGTGGGGCGTCGGCATGGACTCCAACATCGTCACCGCGTCGCTCAAGGCGGTGACCTGCGCGGCCAACCGGGCGACGGCGGCCACCGGGTAGCGGTTCTCCGCCTTCGCGCGGCGATGATGGCATTGCGGTCGCGCGGGATCTTCGGCGCGCCCTTCGCTCCGGGAGGTTTCCATGTCTTTGTTCGGATTGAGGGCGCCCGTGGCCTGCCTCGCGATCGGCCTTGTCGCCGGCGCCTCCCTCGCGACGGCCAATCAACCCCACATGGTGAACGCGCTGCGCTCGCTGGAAGCCGCGCGCGCCGAATTGATCCAGGCGGTTCCGCACAAGGGTGGCCACCGCGAGCGCGCAATCCAGCTGGTCGACCAGGCCATCTTGCAGACTCGCGAAGGCATCGCCTACGCCGGCGATTGAGGTCCCTCGACGACCCGGGCCCCGAGCGCGTAGAACGGCGCCATGGCCAAAGCAAAAAAGACCGTCGTTCGTAAGTCGTCCCTCCGCAAGCCACGTCCGCCTGCCGGGGTCGATCTCAATATCCTCACCGACCTGATGAAGTGGGCGAAGGCCGCTGGCGCCGATGCCGCCGACGCGCTCTACGTCAACGGCGAATCGATCTCCGTGGCGCAGCGGTTGGGCAAGCGCGAGAAGCTCGACAGCAGCGAGGGCCGCGACCTTGGCCTGCGTGTTTTCGTCGGGACCCGCCAGGCATTCGTCTCCTCAACCGATTTCGCGCCCAAGGCGCTGCGCATCCTGGCCGAGCGCGCCGTCGATATGGCGCGCGCCGTGCCCGAGGACCCGATCTGCGGCCTGGCGCCGGAAGAGCTGCTGGCCTCGACCTGGCCCGATCTCGACCTCGACGACAAGCGCCGGCCGTCGGCCAGGGCGCTGTTGGCGCTCGCCGCCGAGACCGAGGATGCCGCCCGCGCCGTCAAGGGCGTCACCAATTCCGAGGGCGCCGAGGCCAGCTGGGGCCGCACCACGGTGGTGCTGGCGGCCACTAACGGCTTCGTCGGCGGCTACCGGCGCGGCGGCTATTCGCTGTCCTGTTCGGTGCTGGCCGGCGAAGGCACCGGCATGGAAACCGATTACGAATGGACCAGCGCCGTCCATCTCGAGGATCTGATGGCGCCGGCCAAGGTCGGCCGCAACGCCGGCAAGTTCGTCGTGGCCCGCCTCAACCCGCGCAAGGCCGAGAGTGCACGCTTACCCGTGGTCTACGATCGGCGTGTCTCGGGCAGCCTGATCGGCCATCTGGCGGGAGCCATCAACGGCCGCTCGGTGGCGCGCGGCACGTCGTTCCTGAAGGACAAGATGGGTGCGCAGATCTTCGCCAAGGGCATTCGCATCCTCGACAATCCCTTGCGCAAGCGCGGGCTGGGCAGCCGGCCGTTCGACGCCGAGGGCCTGCCGGCCAGGCGCTATACCGTGATCGATGACGGCAAGCTCACGACATGGCTGCTCGACCTTGCCGCCGCCCGCCAGCTCGATCTCAAGCCGACCGGACATGCCTCGCGCGGCACCTCGGGTCCGCCCTCGCCCACCACCTCGAATTTCTACCTCGAGAAGGGCAAGCTCTCGGTCGACGAGCTGATCGCCGACATCAAGAGCGGACTCTACATCACCAGCCTGATCGGCTTCGGGGTCAATGGCGTCACCGGCGACTACAGCCGCGGCGCCTCGGGTTTCTGGATCGAGAACGGCAAGCTCGCCTGGCCGGTCAGCGGCATCACCGTGGCCGGCAATCTCAAGGACATGTTTCTCAAGATGACTCCGGCCAACGACCTGCAGTTCAAGAGCGCGACCAACGCGCCGACGGTGCGAATCGAAGGGATGACAATCGCTGGCTCGTGATAGAATCGGCGGCATGACCCCCTCCGCAAGACTCCTTCTCCTCGCCGCAACGACGGCATTCGCGACGCCGGCCTTCGCGCAAAGCGACTTTCGCGACTGCCTGCAGAACATCAAGACCGACGCCGTGCGCCAGGGCGTGCCGGGGGCGGTCGTCGACCGTGCCTTCCAGGGACTGACGCCCGACCAGAAGGTGATCGACCTCGATTCGCGCCAGCCGGAATTCAGCCTGACCTACGGCAAGTATGTCGGCGGTTCAGTGACGCCCGACCGCATCGCCAAGGGCCAGCAGAAGATGGCGCAGTACCGCAGCCTGCTCGATCAGCTGCAGAGCGAGTACGGCGTGCCGCCGCAGTACCTGATGTCGTTCTGGGGCGTGGAGACCAATTACGGCACCTTCATGGGCGACTTCCAGGTCGTGCGCTCGGTGGCGACGCTGGCCTGCATGACCAAACGCGTCGCCTTCTTCACCAACGAGACCATCCAGGCGCTGAAAATCCTCGCCATGAACCACATGACCAGCCAACAGATGCGCGGCTCGTGGGCCGGCGCCATGGGCAACATGCAGTTCATGCCGTCGACCTTCACCAAGTGGGCGGTCGATCGCGACGGCAACGGCAAGACCGACCTGTGGAGCAGCATTCCCGACGCCTTCGCCTCGGCGGCCAATTTCCTGCGCGGCATCGGCTTCAAGCCGGGCCTGCCCTCGAGCGAGGAAGTGGTTCTGCCGCAGGGCTTCCCGCTCGAGCAGGCCGACGCCTCGGTCGACAAGCCGGTGAAAGCCTGGGCCGCGCTGGGCGTGAAGAAGGTGGGCGGCGGTCCGCTGGCGGCGGTCGACGATCCGTCTTCCATCATCCTGCCGGCCGGCTGGCGCGGGCCTGCTTTCATCCTTTATCCCAACTTCAAGGCGGTGATGAACTGGAACCGCTCGACGCTCTATGCGCTGGCCGTCGGCGTCCTGGCGCGCCAGATTGCCGGCGGCCCGGCGGTGATGCAGCCGCCGCCGGCCGACGACCAGCCGCTGTCGCGCGACACCGTGATCGACATGCAGACCCGCCTGGCGCGGCTCGGCTTCTATACCGACGAGACCGACGGGCTCCTGGGGCCCAAGACGCGCTCGGCGGTGCGGATGTTCCAGAAGCAGGCCGGCCTGCCCGCCGACGGTCACGCCACGCCCGAGATGGTCCAGCGCCTGCAGCAGGCGGTGCGGTAGACCTTACACCGGCCGCAGCATCCGTACCGCGCCTGCGGCGAGCGCGATCGACACCGGCAGACTGAGCGCATCGTCGCCGTCGATCTGCAATGGCTGGCGCGCCGCCTCGCCTTCGACCGAGATGCGCACGTCGTGGCCGGCGATCACGCGGTAGCCAGTGGCGCGCGGCAGGCGGCCCAGCACGAGGGCGGCGCCGAAGCGCAGCGGCTGCAGGCGGCCCCAGCGCTCGAACAGGCAGACATGCAGGGTGGGCTCGCCGAGTGCTGCGTCGGGCGCCACCACGTAGGGCCCGGCGTAGTGACGGCCGCGGGTGACGATGACCGACGCCGCCTCGTGGCGCACGCCGTCGATCTCCACGAGGTAGCGCACCGGCCGGTAGCGCGCCGATTCGACCAGCGAGCGCCAGACATAGGCAAGCTTGCCCCAGCGGCGCTTCAGCGCTGCACTGACGCCCGCGACGACGTGGGCATCGAAGCCCGCGCCCACCATCAATGAGAAATGCCGCGCAGCACCGTCGGCGCTCGCCGCCCCCGGCCGCACGCTGAGTTCACGCCCGGCCATGATGGCGCCGGCAATGGCGCCGGCGGAGATTTTCAGGCCAATCTCGTGCGCCAGTACATTGGCTGTACCGAGCGGCACGATTGCCAGCGCCGGGCCTTCCGCGCCGCGCCGGGCGAGCCCGTTCACCACTTCGTTGATCGTGCCGTCGCCGCCCGCGACGGCGATCACGGCGTAACGCGCGGCGTCGCAAGTTTCGGCAAGGCGGCGTGCGTCGCCGGCCGCCGCGGTGTCGACCAGGTCGACCGTCCAGCCCTCGGCCCTGACGCGGCGCACCACGGCATCGACCAGGCCACGGCGGCGACGGCCGCCAGCCGTCGGATTGCGGATCAGCAGGATCGCTTTGGGAGCCGAGAGTGTCATCGAACTGTCACAACCGATTCACGAGCACGCAACGGCTGACATACACAATCCGCTGAGGTTCGTGCAATCGCGCACGACAGATTTTGTGGTCGGTCGAGTTTTATCCACATGACCGTTGTCGAGCGTCATCAACCCGCCCGCCACCGCACGATATTTTTGTCCGACGTCCATCTCGGCACCCGCGGGTGTCAGGCCGAGCTGCTGCTCGACTTCCTGAAGAAGAACGAGTGCGAGAACCTATATCTGGTGGGCGACATCGTCGACGGCTGGCGGCTGAAGCGCTGGTGGTATTGGCCGCAGGCGCACAACGACGTGGTGCAGAAGATCCTGCGCAAGGCGCGCAAGGGCAGCAACGTGATCTATATCCCCGGCAATCACGACGAGGCGGCGCGGCAGTATTGCCAGCTCACCTTCGGCGACGTCCGGGTCGAGGAAGAAGCGATCCACCAGATGGCCGACGGTCGCAGGCTGCTGATCATCCATGGCGACAAATTCGACGGCATCGTGCGCTATGCGCGCTGGCTGGCGATCCTCGGCGACTGGGCTTACACCGCGGCGCTCCGCATCAACACCGTGTTCAACTGGGGCCGCCGCAAGCTCGGCCTGCCCTACTGGTCGCTGTCGGCCTATCTCAAGCACAAGGTCAAGAACGCCGTCCAGTTCATCGCCAACTATGAGCACGCCGTGGCGAGCGAAGCGCGGCGCCGCGGTGTCGACGGCGTGGTGTGCGGCCACATCCATCACGCCGAGATCCGCACCATCGAGGGCATTCTCTACTGCAATGACGGCGACTGGGTGGAGAGCTGTACCGCGCTGGTCGAGGATTTCGAGGGCCGGCTGCGCATCGTGCACTGGGCCGAGGAGCACGCGCGGCAGCAGTCGATATTGCCGCAATACGTGCCCGCCCAATTGGCGGCAGAGTAGACCCGGTTGCGCATTGCCATCGTCTCCGACGCCTGGCGCCCGCAGATCAACGGCGTGGTGCGGACCATCGAAACCGTCGTGCGACTGCTGCAGGCCGAGGGTCACGACGTCGAGGTTTTCGGCCCCGACCGCTTCCGTACCTTGCCCTGCCCGACCTATCCCGAGATCCGTCTCTCGCTGTTTCCCTCGGCGCGACTGCATCACATGCTGAAGCTCTATGCGCCCGACGCCATCCATCTCGTCACCGAAGGCCCGCTCGGCTGGTCGGCGCGCGCCTTTTGCCGCAAGCGCAGGATCCCCTTCACGTCGGCCTACCACACGCGCTTCCCCGAATATGTCCGCGCCCGCATCCGCGTGCCGATAGCGTGGAGCTACGCCTTCGTGCGGATTTTCCATGCGCCGTCGTCGGCCGTGCTGGTGGTGGCCCAGTCGATCCGCGACGAGCTCGCTGCCCGTGGTTTCCAGAACCTGGTGCCGTGGTCGCGCGGCGTCGATATCGCCGCCTTCCGCCCGCAACCTCGCACAGAGCTCGGCGACCCGCGGCCGGTCTGGCTCTATGCCGGCCGGGTGGCGATCGAGAAGAACATCAAGGCCTTCCTCGACCTCGACCTGCCCGGCACCAAGTGGGTGGTGGGCGGCGGCCCGCAGCTCAAGGAGCTGAAGCGCCGTTACAAGAACGTGCATTTCTTCGGCTCGGTCGGCACCGAGGAGCTCTCGCTGCGCTACTCCCAGGCCGACTGCTTCGTCTTCCCCAGCCGCACCGATACCTTCGGCCTGGTGATGGTCGAGGCCTTGGCCTCGGGTGTGCCGGTCGCGGGCTACCCCGTGCCGGGCCCGCTCGATGTCGTCACCACGCCCAAGGTCGGCGCCCTCGACGAGGACCTGCGCGCGGCCTGCCTCGCCGCTGTCGCCTGCGATCCGGCGGACTGCCGCCACCACGCCGAGAGCTTCACCTGGGCCGAGTGCGCCAAGCAGTTCCTCGACACGCTGCGCCCGATCCCGCGCAGCACCTGGCAGCCGCTGAAACGCCGGGTCGTGCCGAGCGCGGCGTCCTAGCCAGAGGTGCCAAACTTCCCACCCGCGTGGGAAGCCTCCGATGCCGATGGCACAAGGGTTTTGGGCGATTCTTCCCACTTCCCACTCCACCCCTGCGCGGCATTAGGATACCGCGCCACGAGTCAGCCGTTCGGCGGCTCACCGGCCTTGATCCAGGCCTGGTAGAGCTTCTTGGTCTCGTCGTTCGGCGGATAGGTGCCGGTGATGGGGATTCCCTTGCCGACCCGGATGGCGACGAATTTCTCCAGCCGCTCCTGCTCGAAGGAATCCCGGGCGACCTCATCAGCCAGATGCCGCGGTACGACGATGGCGCCGTCCTCGTCGGCCACGATCACGTCGCCGGGATAGACCGGCACGCCGCAGATGCCGACCGGCGTCTGGACCTCGACGGGATGCAGGTTGGCCATGCTGGGCGGCGCGGCGGCGGCGCTGCAGTAGACCGGCCAGTCGAACTTGCCGATCACCGGCGAGTCGCGCATCGCGCCGTCGCTCAGCACACCGGCAACGCCACGCACCTTCAGGCGCAACGCCAGGATGTCGCCCAGGGTGCCCGAGCGCGTGTTGCCTTCGGTGCCAATCACCAAAACGTGGCCGGCAGGCGTCTCCTCGATCGCGGCGCGCTGCGCCGATGGCGGGTCGGCAGGCGTCGGCGGCTTGTCGAGATCCTCGCGGCTCGGGATGTAGCGCAGCGTATAGGCCGGCCCGACCAGCCGCGCTGCCTGGGGATTAAGCGGCTTCACGCCGTTGATCGCACAATTGCGGAAGCCCCGCTTCAGCATCTGCATCGAGACGGTGGCGGTGCTGGCGTACATGAAGTTCTTGATGGTCTCGGCCGACAACGGCTCCGTCATTCATTCCCCCTACAACAACGATCCCTGGTTGCCGCCGCCGTCTCGCCGCTTCGGCGGCGCAGCCGACGGACGCGGCGCCGTCGTCGGGGCGTCGGTCACGCGCGCGCCGATGCGGCCATCGGCGAATTCGATGCCGAGCACGTCGCCGGTCCGCGTGCCGGCCGCAGCCAGCACCGGCGCGCCGTCCTGATCGCGAACCAGGGCGAAGCCGCGGTTGAGCACGGAATGGAAGGAATAGCTTTCCAGCAGCTTGGTCGCCTGATCGACCCGCTGCAGGCCGCGCTCCAGCATGTCGCTGCCGGAACGCTTCAAGCGCTCGCCGAACTGGCCGAGACGATCTGCGGTGCGCTCGATTTTCTGGCGCGTGTCGCCGACATAGCGGCGCATCGCGCCTTCCAGCACGCGCACTTCGGCGACCAGCAACTGCTGCTTGGCGTTGATGACGGCAGTCGGACTGACCAGCCGGGCCGCTGCCAGCGCGTGGCCGCGGCGCTCGACGAGCTGGCGCGTCGCCAGCGCCAGCCGCTCGCCACTGACATCGAGCCGCTGCTGGCGTTCCTCGATCAGGCGGCGCGGATCGCCCAGCCCGCGCGCCAGGCCGGCCAACTCGACGGCCGATTCGCGCAGCATGCGATTGACCCCGCCGACCAGCCGCTTGCCGTAGTCGAGCGTCTCGGCCAGCAGGTCGGCACGCACCGGCACCGCCATCTCGGCTGCCGCGGTCGGCGTCGGCGCCCGGCGGTCGGAGGCGAAATCGATCAGGGTGGTGTCGGTCTCGTGGCCGACCGCGGAGATCAGCGGGATGGTCGAGGCGGCGGCGGCGCGCACCACGATCTCTTCGTTGAAGGCCCAGAGATCTTCCAGGCTGCCGCCGCCGCGCGCCACGATCAGCACGTCGGGCCGCGGCACCGCACCGCCCACGGCAAGCTTGTTGAAGCCGGCGATGGCGGCGGCCACCTCGGCTGCCGCCTTCTCGCCCTGCACCGCGACCGGCCAGATCAGCACGTGGCGCGGGAAGCGGTCGGCCAGGCGATGCAGGATGTCGCGGATCACCGCGCCCGACGGCGAGGTCACCACGCCTATCACCCCGGGCAGGAAGGGCAGCTCCCGCTTGCGATCGTTGTCGAACAACCCCTCGGCCGCCAGCTTCTTGCGGCGCTCCTCCAGAAGCTTCAGCAGCGCGCCTTCACCCGCCAGTTCGAGGCGATCGACGATGATCTGGTAGCGAGAGGAGCCGGCATAGGTCGTGAGCTTGCCGGTGGCGATGACCTCCAGCCCTTCCTCGATCTTGATGCCCAGCCGCGGAATGGTCCCCTTCCAGGCGACGCCGTCGATCACGGCGTTTTCGTCCTTCAGGCGGAAATAGCAGTGGCCGGAGCGCGGAAAGGACGGCTGGCTGACCTCGCCCCTCACCCGGACCCGGGGAAACGCCGTCTCGATCTCGCGTTTCAGCGCAAACGACAGCTCCGAAACCGAGAATTCGGGGATATTGCCGACGGCGGCCGGGGCGTCCGAGTTTTCCATATGACGCCGCAGCCTAGCGGCTTGTGCCCACGGCGCAAACTGTGGTCAAAGCCTCGCCATGCGAATCCTGGTGGTGGGTGGCGGCGGCCGCGAACATGCTCTTTGTTGGGCCATAGCCGCGTCGCCGCTCTGCACCAAGCTCTACTGCGCCCCGGGCAACGCCGGCATCGCCCAGGTCGCCGAATGCATCGAGGTCGGCGCCGAGGACATCGCGGGCCAGATGGCGCTGGCCGAGCGCTTGAAGATCGATTTCGTGGTGATCGGCCCCGATGCACCTCTGGTGGCCGGCATGGCCGACGGCTTCACGGCCGCCGGCATCAAGGTGTTCGGCCCGTCGAAGAAGGCAGCCCAGCTCGAAGGCTCCAAGAGCTTCACCAAGGAACTCTGCCGTCGCCACAACATCCCGACCGCCGCCTACGAGCGCTTCACCGACGTGGCCAAGGCCGAGGCCTACGTGAAAGCCACCCACATCAAGTCGGGTGGCGCGCCGATCGTGGTCAAGGCCGACGGTCTCACCGCCGGCAAAGGCGTGATCGTGGCCGAGACCATCGACCAGGCCCTCGAGGCCGTGCGCGACATGCTGTCGGGCAACCGCTTCGGCACCGCCGGTGACGCCGTCGTGATCGAGGAATTCATGGCGGGCGAGGAGGTGAGCCTGTTCGCGCTCTGCGACGGCGAGCACGTCCTGCCGCTCGCCGCAGCGCAGGACCACAAGCGCGTCTTCGATGGCGACAAGGGGCCCAACACCGGCGGCATGGGCGCCTATTCGCCGGTGCCCCTGCTCGATGCTGCCATGACCGAGCGTGCGCTGAGCGAGATCGTGCTGCCCACCGTGCGCGCGATGAAGGCCGACGGCATCCCCTTCAAGGGCGTGCTCTATGCCGGCCTGATGATCGACAGGAACGGGCCGCGGCTGGTCGAATACAATTGCCGCTTCGGCGACCCCGAGTGCCAGGTGCTGATGATGCGTCTGAAGTCCGACATTGTGCCGGCGCTGATGGCCTGTGCCGATGGCGGACTGAGGCATTTCGACCTGCGCTGGTCCGACGAGACGGCGCTCACCGTCATCCTGGCGACCAGGGGCTACCCCGGTGCCTATCAAAGGGGCAGCGAGATCAAGAACCTTGCCGCAGCGGGCAAGGTCGAGGGCGTCGAGATCTTCCATGCCGGGACGAAAGCCGACGGCGGACGCGTCCTGGCCAATGGCGGACGGGTCCTGAACGTCACCGCCATGGCGCCCACTGTCGAGCAAGCCCGCGACCGGGCCTATCGCGCCGTCGACCTGATCGACTGGCCGGAGGGCTTCTGCCGGCGCGATATCGCGTGGCGGGCAGTTAAGAAATGACCTCCCTCCCCATTCAAACGGGGAGGTGGCGCCCTCTTGGGGCGACGGAGGGGTCATAGACCCAACGGACGTATACCTGTGGCTCATGACCCCTCCGCCCCTGCGGGGCACCTCCCCATATGAATGGGGAGGAAAAAAAGTTGAAGCGGCGCTAGGTTGTCCCATGCCTGACGCCATCACCGAGTCCCAACGCCTTCTGGCGCAGCTGCGCTTTCCCTGCGGCGACGTGCCCGAACCCGGCGACATCAAGAATGTTGCCCCGGGCATCTATTGGCTGCGCATGCCGCTGCCCTTCCAGCTCAACCACATCAACCTGTGGCTGATCGAAGAAAAGGACGGCTGGACGATCGTCGATACCGGCATCAATACGCAGGCCACGCGCGACTTGTGGGAAAAGATCTTCGCCGAGAAACTGAACGGCAAGCCGGTGACGCGCGTGGTCGCCACCCACCTCCATCCCGACCATGTGGGGCTGGCCGGCTGGCTGTGCGAGCGCTGGAAGGCGCCGCTCTGGATGACGCTCGGCGAATACATGAGCGCGATCGCGGCGCGCAACGACTTCATCGAGAACGAGGACCTGCGCGCAGCCCACCTGGCGCGCAATGGCGTGCCGGCCGAAAAAATCGCGTTGTTCCACAGACACAAGGGCGGCTACGCCAAGGGCGTTACGCCGCTTCCGCCCGCCTTCCAGCGCATGATCCACGCCCATCCGATCACGCTCGGCGGCCATCGCTGGGACGTCATCGTCGGCCGCGGCCATGCGCCCGAGCATGCCTCTCTATGGTGCCCCGAGCTCAACGTGCTGATCGCCGGCGACCAGGTGCTGCCCAAGATCAGCACCAATGTCGGCGTGTGGCCGAACGAGCCGTTTGCCGACGCGCTGACCTGGTTCCTCGACGGCTTCTCGCGCTTCCGCCGCCTGCCGGCCGACGCGCTGGTGCTGCCCTCGCACGGCTTTCCCTTCGTCGGCATGCACACGAGGCTCGACCAGCTCGTGGCGCATCACGATGCCCGGCTGAACGAGATCACTGCAGCGATCGCGCGGACCGGGCCCACGGGCTCGACCGGCTGGGACATGGTGCCGGTGCTGTTCGCGCGTCACCTCGACAACAACCAGGTGGTCTTTGCCTTCGGCGAGACGCTGGCGCATCTCCATTGCCTGGAGACGCGAGCGCGCGCCAAGAGGATCGTGGTGGACGGCGTGCACCGCTTCGTAGCGTTCGTCGACACCGGTGCTCAATCGCCCAACGACGATTCCGAGACCGATATGATGGATACCGGCACGGCGTAGAGCCGATGCGCGTCGATCTCTTCGACTTCGACCTGCCCGACAATCTGATCGCCCAGCGGCCCGTCTCGCCGCGCGATTCGGCGCGCCTGCTCGAGGTCGCGGTCGATGGCCTGCATGACCGCGTCGTCCGGGATTTGCCGTCGCTCCTCAAGAAAGGCGACCTGCTGGTGTTCAACGACACCAAGGTGATCCCGGCACGGCTTCTTGGCACTCGGCCGGGGGGCGGCAAGATCGAAGCCCTGCTGATCCGCGACATGGGCGGCGGCCACTGGCTGTGCTTCGCCCGGCCAGCCAAGCGCCTCAAGCTGGGCGACGCGCTTGCCTTCGGGTCCCTCGGTGCCACCGTCGCTTCCAAGCACGACGACGGCTCGATCGTGCTGGCCTTCGACCTGAGCGGCGCGCCGTTCCTTGCGGCCCTCGAAGGCGCGGGTGCTGTGCCCCTGCCGCCCTATATCCGCAGCGGCACTGCCGATGCCCGCGACCGCATCGACTACCAGACGCTGTTCGCCAAATATGACGGCTCGGTCGCCGCGCCGACGGCGGGCCTGCATTTCACGGCGGAACTGATGGCGGCGCTTGCTGACGCCGGGATCATGACCGCCAGCGTCACGCTGCATGTCGGCGCCGGCACCTTCCAGCCCGTTCGGGTCGATGACACGGCCGATCACACCATGCACGCCGAATGGGGCGAGGTGCCGGAAGCGACGGCCCGTGCGGTCGCCGACGCGCACACCGCCGGGGGACGAGTTGTGGCTGTCGGCACGACGTCGCTCCGCCTGCTGGAAGCGGTGACGCGCGCACATGACGGTGCGGTGACGGCGTGGAGCGGCGAGACTGATATTTTCATCACGCCGGGATATGACTTTCACGCCGTCGACGGGCTGCTGACCAACTTCCATCTGCCGCGCTCGACCCTGTTCATGCTGGTGGCAGCTTTTGCCGGCCTGGAGCGCATGAAGATGGCCTACGCACACGCCATCGCCGAGCGATACCGCTTCTATTCCTACGGCGATTGTTGTTTGTTGCGGCGATGAGTCTGTCCTTCGAATTCCTGGGTACCGACGGCGCGGCCCGCCGCGGCCGCATCGCGACGGCGCACGGCACTGTCGAGACGCCGGCCTTCATGCCGGTCGGCACCGCCGGCACCGTGAAAGCGATGCTGCCGCAGTCGGTCGCCGAGACGGGCGCCGAGATCGTGCTGGGCAACACCTTGCACCTGATGTTGCGGCCGGGAGCGGAGCGCATCGCCGCCCTGGGCGGCCTGCACAAGTTCATGAACTGGCCGGGACCGATCCTCACCGACTCGGGCGGCTTCCAGGTCATGTCGCTGGCCGAGCTGCGCAAGATCGATCCCGAGGGCGTGACCTTCCGCTCGCCGGTCGACGGCTCGGAGCATCGCCTGACGCCTGAGCGGTCGATCGAGATCCAGCGCCTGCTCGACGCCGACATCACCATGTCGTTCGACGAATGCACGAGCTGGCCGGTCGAGGAGCCGGCGGCGGCGGCCTCCATGCGGCTTTCCATGAAATGGGCGGCGGCGGGCAAGCGCGCATTCGTGGATAAGCCGGGCTACGGGCTGTTCGGCATCGTCCAGGGCAGTGTCTTTCCGGCCTTGCGCGAGGAAAGCGTCAAGGCGCTCTCAGCCATCGGCTTCGACGGCTACGCGATC
>CAMDCE010000045.1 GCA_945889625.1 Asaia bogorensis
TGTCCGGCGTCAGGACCACTGATACAGATTTAACGTCTTGAGGAAGGGAGGATTTCCGGCTCATCGTTACCCCGAGAGGAACGAGATGAGACAGAAATCCCCCACGACGACGTCGCCGTCCGAGCGCCTTGTGAAGAACATCCGCCGGGTGACCCGCAAGCACTATTCGGCTGAAGAGAAGATCCGTGTTGTCCTGGACGGCCTGCGTGGCGAGTCGAGCATTGCCGAGCTGTGTCGCCGGGAGGGTATCGCCGAAGGGCTGTATTACAGTTGGTCGAAGGAGTTCCTGGAAGCCGGCAAGCGTCGTCTGGCGGGTGATACGGCACGGGCGGCGACGAGCAGCGAGGTGACGGACCTTCGCCGTGAAGCGCGGGCCCTGAAGGAGGTCGTGGCCGAGCAGGCGCTGGAATTGCGTCTGCTTAAAAAAAGCATGATCGCGGATGGGGGAGACGGGGCATGAGATACCCCGGTTCCGAGAAGCTGGAGATCATCCGCCTGGTCGAGCAGTCGCATCTGCCGGTGCGACGAACCCTGGCCACGCTCGGTATCCTGCCGATGACGTTTTACCGGTGGTATGCCCGGCTGCAGGCGGACGGCCCCGAGGCGCTGGAAGACAAGCCGTCCCGGCCGAGGCGGGTGTGGAACAAGATCCCGGAGGAGGTCCGGGAACAGATCGTCGAACTGGCCCTGGACGAGCCGGAGCTCTCCCCGCGGGAGGTCGCGACGCGCTTCACCGATGTGAAGAAGTACTTTGTATCTGAGGCATCGGTTTATCGGCTGCTCAAGGCGCACGACCTGATCACCAGCCCGGCCTTCATCGTCGTGACAGCTGCCGACGAGTTCAAGGACAAGACGACGGCGCCGAACCAGCTGTGGCAGACCGACTTCACTTATCTCAAGGTGATCGGCTGGGGCTGGTTCTATCTGTCGACCATCCTCGACGACTTCTCGCGTTACATCATCTCCTGGAAGCTATGCACGACGATGAAGGCCGAGGATGTGACTGACACCCTGGAGCTGGCGCTCACGGCATCAGGCTGCGAGAGCGCCCAGGTCGCCCATCGGCCACGGCTGCTGAGCGACAACGGCTCCTCCTACGTCGCCGGCGATCTGGCGGAATGGCTCGAGGACCGCGGTATCAAGCATATCCGTGGCGCGCCCTTCCATCCCCAGACCCAGGGCAAGATCGAACGCTGGCACCAGACGTTGAAGAACCGCATCCTGCTCGAGAATTACTATCTGCCCGGCGATCTCGAGGCTCAGATCAATGCCTTCGTCGATCATTACAACCACCAGCGTTACCACGAGGCCATCGGTAATCTGACACCGGCCGACGTCTACTTCGGCCGCGGCCAGACCATCCTCCTGGAGAGAGAAAGGATCAAACGACAGACCATCCAACGCAGACGCTTGAACCACCGTGCTATCGCCGCTTAACATCAATCAGCAGATGCGCAGGAGCCTCTCTTCTAAATAGACCCAATCTGTCTCAAATTATCTGACGACGGACAACCCGTTCATTTGATTGGTTTGTCGCCCGAAGGCGCGGCGATCGGCGCCACGGCCCGTTCTGTGCCCTTCGGGGCGCAATCGCCGCCGGTGGGGCAAAACTACCCGCCGGTCGCCGGGGCCGCCCCACGAGTCCCGCATCGCCACGAAGGCCCGCTTTTGAGGCACTTCATCCCGCCATCGTCCCGCCTACGGCCCGGCATATCCCGCCTCCGATGGGGCAAGAAGCCTGATCCCCCTACAAGTTAGCGCAAGATGATCGCCAACGCTTCGCGATAACCCGCCGCCGCCGCGATTTCCGCGAAGGCCGGCTGGGCGGTACGGCGATGAAACCGACCGCCGTCGTGCACGAAAACCGCCGCACCGCTCGCGTCTTCCAGCGAAACGGCCCGGAACAACCCGTCGCGCCCGCGACCGAGACGAACCACCAGGTCGAAGGATTGCGGCGAGACCGCTGTCGCGGCGTCCGACCGCACCGCGGCGACGATGCCGCGCTGGCCCTGCGACAAACGCTCCTTCAACGCCGCCTCGTCGTCACGCCCGATCGAGTCGAGGATCACGAGATGGGGGTGCAGCCGCAGCCCGGCCGCAAGCAGCGCGGGATAGCCAGCGGCGTCGGCACCGCCATGGCCACTTGCGGACGCCACCAGTTCGACCTTGCCGGGCGACTGCCTGCGAAACTCGCGGTGGCGGGCAACGGTGACGACGCGGGCGTCGCTGCCGAGATCACGGGCGATCGCGGCCAACAATGACGTCTTGCCCGCGCCTGAAGGCCCAGCGACCAGCACGTTGAGACGACAGCGCACGGCGATGCGCAGCAGGTCCGCGATCGACCGGTCGAGCATATCCGCCGCGATCAGCCGCTCGAAGGTCGCGGTCCCCGGTTCGCCCCGGCGGATCGCCACCACCGGCCCGTTGGGCGCCGCCGGCGGAAAGATCACCGTGCCGCTGCCGCCGTCGCGCAACTGGAACTCCGCGACGCCGGTCGCCGGGCGAGGGACAAGCCGGCTCGCGATGTCGAGCAAGTGCGCCTGATCGCGGAAAGTCTCCGGCGCCGGCTCCATCAGACCGTTGCGTTCGACAAAGACGGCGTCAGGGCCGTTGATGAAGATGGCGCGAATCCCGCGATCCGCCCACAGCCGGTCGATCAGGCCGAGGCCGCAGATCTCGCTCAAGGCGACCGACGCCAGGGGCTCGCGCACGTCGGCGGCCAACGCTTTTTCCTGGCCGCGGACGACGTCGTCGATCGCCGTATCGATGGCCTGGACGGCTTCGTCACGGCCGATCCGGTCTCCGGGCGCAATCCGCAGCCGCAAACGCGCGACCTTCAGTACAGGGCCGAGCAGGCCTTCGACGGTCGCGGCGTCGCGGCCGGTCACCTGTACCACTCTCGACGGCGGCGCCGTGAAGACGGCATCGGGCACGACGGGTGCGGGCTTCGCCGGCTCATCGCCCGTCCAGCGGGGTTCGCGGATTGCCAAGTCGGCGGCGAACGACACCAGCGCCGCAGTCTCGATCCTGCTGTCGTCGCGCTCGTCCTTGGCCTTCTCGTCCTTGGCCTTGTGGACGTCCTTGGTGTCACTCGGTTCGGCGGCGGCCGGCGCCTCACGCGGCGGCGGAGCGTGGCGCTCGAGCAGCTCCGAGACCAGCCGGCGCAGCTCGTGGCTGGTCAAGGTCACGCCGCGCGCGCGGAAATAAGTGTGGACGAGCTCGCCGACGGCATAGGCGATCTCCGGCGGCGAGCGGCCACCACCCAGCGCGTCACGCACCGAGCTGTCCCTCTCCTTGCAGAAGGTGGCCCACGTGCCCTGGAGCTCACGGCCGCGTGCGGCGTCGCCATGCTGAGGAAAGATCTGGTCGACCGAACGCGGTGCGGGACGCGCATCCGATGTGGCGGCGTCCGCTCGTTCGAGCACGGGACTCATGGGGGACCGCCCATCCTTGCGATGCCGGCCCCCGCCGCTCAAGGCGGTCATCGAACAATCCGCTTAACAGGCGCACGTGAATGCGCCGAATGAATTCCCACTATGCGCGACCGCAGGCGGCACAATACAGTCGTCCGTTCCCTCCTTCGGTCGCCCCGCACTGTAGCCGCGATGGCTGCAAAAACCACGGCAAACCTTGCACATCTTGGCGGGAAATCGCCACATCCAGCCTGCAACAAGGCACGTTCGAATGTGGCCGGCCACCCCCACATGTCGCCACCAAGATGCCGCTTGTCTTTCGACCGACGCCCTTTAAGGTCCCGCGCCGTTGCACTTTCATTTGTGGGTTCGTCATGCGCCTGTCTCTGACGCCCGTCGTCGCCGCCGTCTTACTCATGTTCGCAGGAGCCGCTGCCGCCATGGACAAGGAAAACACCCTCTATATCGACCTGAAGGACGGCCGAGTCGTCATCGAGATGCGCCCCGACCTCGCACCCAAGCACGTCGCCCAGATCAAGAAGCTCGCCCGCGAGGGCAAGTACAACGGCGTCGTCTTCCATCGCGTCATTGAGGGCTTCATGGCCCAGACCGGCGATCCCGACGGCACGGGCAGCGGCGGCATGGGCGAACTGCTCAAGTCGGAGTTCTCCAAGGAGCCGCACGTGCGCGGCTCGGTCTCGATGGCCCGCACCAACGACCCCAACAGCGCGCGCAGCCAGTTCTTCATCGTCTTCAAGGACTCGAACTTCCTCGACGGCCAGTACACCGTGTGGGGCAAGGTGACGTCAGGCATGGAGTTCGTCGACAAGATCAAGCGTGGCGTCGGCCAGTCGGGCAGCGTCCCGCCGCCGCCCGACAAGATGGTCAAGGTCCAGGTCGCTGCCGACGCGAAGGACTGACAGAGAGCACTCCCTCTTTCTTTCTCCTCTCCCCCGTTAGGGGGAGAGGACGGGTGAGGGGGTTACGCACGTCGATTCCCCCTCACCTAACCTCTCCCCCTAGCGGGGGGAGAGGAATATGAGGCGATGACGACGAACGTCGCGTCACTACTCCTTCGTCACCGTGTGGAACGACTTGGAGATGACCTGCCAGCGGCCGTCGGCCTTGAGCAGCGTCAGATAGTCGGTGAAGTAGCGCGGCGGGATCTGGCACTCGACCTTGGCGAAGGCGGTGCCCGGCCCGGAAAAGTCGATCGACACGATGCGATCGCGCCGCTCGCTGCCGCTGGCCTTGGCCGACTTGCGGCCCTCGACCATCTTGAACCAGTCGCCGCGCGGGAAATCCGCGGCCTTGCCGTCGGCGCCGACGCTGTAGAGGTGCGAGGCCGGATGGAACGCATGGCCGAGCTTCTTGGTGTCGCCCTCGTAGAGCCCGTCGAAATAGACCTGCAGCACCTTCTCGATTTCCGCGACGTCGGAACTCATCTCTCTTCCTCCTCTTTCAAATCGCCCCGTTGGGGCTCACCAGGATCTTGCCGTTGCGGCCGCCCTTGTCGGCGTGCGCCAGCGCCTCCTTGATCTTGTCGATAGGATAGACCGTGTCGACCGGCGCCGAGAGCTTGCCCGCCATGACCTGGTTGGCTAGATCGGCGTAGATCTCGCGGATCTTCTGCGGACTGCGCTTGGCCATGAAGCGGCCCAGCATGAAGCCGGTCAGCCTGACACCGCGATAGATGAAGTTGGAACGGCCGACCTTGGGATCCTCGCCGCTCATCGAACCGTAGTGCACCAGCGTCCCGTCGGTCGCGATGCAATCGGCAAGGCGCCCGGTCGCAGCACCGCCGATCGCCTCGACGCCCAGCATGATCCTGGCGTCGCCGGTTTCCGCCGCGACCTTCGCTGCCAGATCGTCACCGTCGACCACCACGATGTCGGCGCCCAGTACTTTGAGTTCGGCGGCGAGCTCGGCCCGGCGCACGACATTGACGGTGCGCAGGCCGCGCTGATGGGCGAGCACGATCAGGAGCCGGCCGACCGCCGAGTTGGCGACGTTCTGGATCACCCAGTCGCCACCCTTCAGCTCGACGAAGTCCGACAGCATGAGCTGCGCCGTCGGCGGATTGATCCGCACCATCGCCGCCTGCGCAAGATCGATGCCGTTGGGCAGCGGGATGGCGTCGTCGCCCTTGACCTTGCGCCGCTGCGTCCAGTTCTCGCGCTGCAGGTTGATCACCAGGTCGCCCGTCTTGACGTGCCTGACGTTGGCGCCGACGGCAATCACCCGGCCGACGCATTCGGCGCCCGGCGTCGCAGGCAGCGGCGGCTTCAGCCGGTAGCTGCCCCGGCAGAACCACATGTCGGCGGGATTGATGGGAAACGCAAGCACGTCGAACACCACCTCGTCTGCCGCGGGTTCGCCGATGTCGGGAACGTCGGCCGAACGCGCGACTTCCCAGGGCGTTCCGTATCGCTCGATCAGCACCTGCTTCACGGCGTTCCTCCGAATGGCCCGAAAGGGCCCGTTTTTATTGGCCCGTCGATTGCTTATATTGCGAATCGACAGGGGGCGAAATGGCGGAGGCGGTCAAGAGTTTCGACGAGATGAGGTCGGGCGCGGACGGCGCCGTGCGGGCTCCCTATCGCGGCGTGGCGCGCTGGCTGGAGCGGACATCGCCCGAGCGCGTCGCAGCGACCCGCCACGAGGTCGATCAGTTCTACCGCCGCCATGGCATCACCTTCGGCGCCTATGGCGCGGTCGACGGGGCCGAGACCACGATCCCCTTCGACATCATCCCGCGGGTCATTGCCTGGGATGAGTGGGAGTACCTGCACAAGGGCCTCGTGCAGCGTGTGCGTGCGCTCAACGCCTTCCTCGCCGACGCCTACGGCGAGCGCGAGATCTGCCGCGCCGGCGTGATCCCGGAAACCCAGCTCCTGATGAACGCCGAGTTCGTGTCCATGGCGCAGGGCCTCGAGCTGCCGGGCGGCGTCCACGCCCACATCGCCGGCATCGACCTGGTGCGGGTCGGCGAGAAGGACTTCTACGTTCTGGAGGACAATGTGCGCACGCCGTCGGGCGTGTCGTACGTGTTGGAGAACCGCGAAGTCATGATGCGCCTGGCGCCCGAGCTGTTCTCGGCCATGCGCGTGCTGCCCGTGGCCGACTACAGCGAGGAGCTGCTGGCGACCTTGCGCTCGGTGTCGTTCAGCGACGATGCCGAGCCCAATGTCGTGCTGCTGACGCCGGGCCATTTCAACAGTGCCTATTTCGAGCACGCTTTCCTGGCCGACGAGATGGGCATCGAGCTGGTCGAAGGGTCGGACCTGTTCGTCGACGAGGGCCGCGTCTATATGCGCACGCCGCGCGGGCCGCAGCGCGTCGACGTGATCTACCGCCGCATCGACGATGCTTTCCTCGATCCGCTGGCCATGCGGCCGGACTCCCACCTCGGCGTCGCGGGACTCCTGGGCGCCGTTCGGGCGGGGCGCGTCAACATCGTCAATGCGCTGGGCAACGGCGTGGCCGACGACAAGTCGACCTATACCTATGTGCCCGAGATGATCCGCTTCTATCTCGGCGAGGCGCCGATCCTGCAGAACGTGCCGACCTGGCGCTGCGACAAGCCAGACGATTTCAAATACGTGCTCGAGCATCTGGCCGAACTGGTGGTCAAGGAAGTGCACGGCTCGGGCGGCAAGGGCATGCTGGTCGGGCCAACCTCGTCGAAGACCGAGATCGAGGAGTTTGCCGCCATCGTGCGCGCCCGGCCAGACAACTACGTCGCCCAGCCGACCCTGGCGCTCTCGACCTGCCCGACCTTTGTGGCCCAAGGCGTGGCGCCGCGTCATGTCGATCTCCGGCCGTTCGTGCTGTCGGGCCGCAAGATCACCATCGTGCCGGGCGGCCTGACGCGCGTCGCGCTGAAAGAGGGCTCGCTGGTGGTGAATTCCAGCCAGGGCGGCGGTACCAAGGACACCTGGGTGTTGGCGCCTGACACCTCGACGGGCGGCTGATGCTCAGCAGCACCGCCAAGCTCAGCCTCATCCTGAGGAGCGCCCGCTTAGCGCGGGGTAACCCCCGCACCTTGGCGCGTCTCGAAGGATGGGCCACGCCCAGTCTGTTGCCATCCTTCGAGACGCCGCGCTTTGCGCGGCTCCTCAGGATGAGGTCCGCGCGATGCTGAGTAGTACTGCGAAGAATCTCTACTGGATGGGCCGCTACCTGCAGCGCGCCAAGACGACGACGCGGCTGATCGAGGCCACCCAGCGCATGGTGCTGCAGTCGGGCGAGGAGGCCGAGGGCGTCGTGGCCGTCTTCGGCATGGAGGACGAGTTCCGCCAGACCCAGAGCCAGGGTGGCCGGCTTGCCAACATGATCGACTTCCTGGCATTCGACGAGAGCAACCCTTCCTCGATCGTGAGTTCGATCGGTGCGGCACGGCGCAACGCCCGCGAGGAGCGCAACAACATCACCGTCGACGTCTGGGAGAGTCTGAACGGCCTGTGGCTCGAACTCGGCGCCCGGCTGCGTGCCGACCGCGCCACGCTCGATCGCACGGCGCTGATCGAATCGGTGAAGAAGCAGGCGGTGATGATCTTTGGCGCCGCCCAGGTCACCCTGCTGCGCGACGAGGCCTACAATTTCTTCCAGCTCGGCGCCTTCCTCGAGCGCGGCGACAACACCGCCCGCATCCTCGACGTGAAGTTCCATCACCTCAGGCCCGACGGCAGCCCGCATGCCGACGAGATGGACTACTTCGCCTGGTCGGAGGTGCTGGCCTGCATCGGCGCAGTGCGCACCTACCGGCGCATCTATCGTAGCGCGCTCGATCCCATGAAGGTGGCGGAGCTGATGATGCTGCGGCGCGACGTGCCGCGCTCGGTGCATCACTGCCTGTGGATGGTCGACCTCAGCATGCGCGAGCTGGCCGACGCCTACGGCACGCGCGGCGAGGCCGATCGCCTGGCCGGCGAGCTGCACGCCAGGCTGCGCTACGCACGCATCGACCAGGTGTTCGACATCGGGCTCGCCAAGTTTCTCGGCGGCATGCGCGACGACATCGCGCTGTTGTCCGAGGAGATCGGTCGACAGTTTTTGCTCGATTGAGAGAGCCGCATGCGCCTTTCCGTCCATCACATCACGCGCTTCGAGTTCGACCGGCCGTCCGGCCATTCGATCCACGACGTGCGACTGACCCCGCGGCCTGCCACCGGCCAGCGCATCGTGTCGTGGCGCATCGACGGGCCGGGCAAGCGCTCCGACTGGATCGACGGCCACGGCAACCAGGTCACGACCTTTTCGCTCGCCCAGCAGCACGATGCCGTGGAGATCGCCGTCGCCGGCGTCTACGAGTTCAGCGGCACCGAGCAGTGGTTGCGCTATGCCGAGGCGCCGACGCTGCCGGCACCCTTCTGGCTGCGAAACGGAGGCCTGGCGCGCCACGATGCGCCGACCTTCGATCCGGTGATCGTGGGCCTCGCCGAGCGCGCCGCCGATCCGACTGAGCGGGTCGTGGTGCTGCACGAGGTCATGGAGAGGATCGGCAAGCGCATCGCCTACAAGACCGGCGTATCGACCGTCGACACCACGGCGGCCGAGGCGCTGAAGCGCGGCGCCGGCGTGGCCCAGGATCATGCGCACGCCTTCATCGCCTGCTGCCGGCGGCTCGGCGTGCCGGCACGCTATGTCAGCGGCTACCTGCGCAACGACGATCCCGAGCTGCATGTCGGGCGCACCAGCCACTCCTGGGCGGAAGCCTGGGTACCCGGGCTGGAGTGGGTGGGCTTCGATCCCGCCAATAACATTTCTCCACGCGGCGACAGTTTGCGCGTAGCAGTCGGCCTCGACTATCACGACGCCGCGCCGGTGAGCGGCCGCCGGACGGGCTTTGGCGAGGCCAAGATGAGCGTCGAGGCCTCGGTCAAGGTCGTCGACTGAGCGCGCCCTTCGCCTCCCCATTCTGATGGGGAGGTGCCCCGTCTTACGGGGCGGAGGGGTCGGAACGCTAGCTTCGCGCATATGACCCCTCCGTCGCCGTATGACGGCTCCACCTCCCCCGAAGACGGGGGAGGAATATGAGAGGTAGGGGCCGAGTCTAGGAGAAATCACGGCCTGTCGCCTTGCGGGAAAACCCTTGCGCCAGTAGCTTCGCGGCCGTTTGCCCTGCCCGAAAGGAGCTCTCGCGTTATGGCGTTCATTGCCGACCGTCTCAGCCGCATCAAGCCCTCTCCGACCAATGCCGCCCAAGGCAAGTTCCTGGAGCTGAAAGCGGCCGGCAAGGACGTCATCGGCCTGGCTGCCGGCGAGCCCGACTTCCCGACGCCCGACCACATCAAGGAAGCGGCGATCAAGGCCATTCATGCCAATGACACCAAGTACACTGCCGTGCCCGGCACGCCGGCGCTGCGCCAGGCAGTTGTCGCCAAGATGAAGCGCGACCATGGCCTCACCTACAAGCCGTCGCAGACCGTCGTCACCTCGGGCGGCAAGCAGATCATCTTCAACGCCATGCTGGCGACGCTCAACCCCGGCGACGAGGTCATCGTGCCGGCGCCCTACTGGGTTTCCTATCCGGAGATGGTGATGTTCGGCGACGGCACGCCCGTCATCGAGCAGTGCACCGAGGCCAACGGCTTCAAGCTGCAGCCGCAGGATCTCGAGCGCGCCATCACGCCCCGGACCAAGTGGATCATCCTGAACTCGCCCAGCAACCCGACCGGGGCGGCCTACAGCCGCGCCGAGCTGCGGGCGCTTTGCGACGTGCTGCTGCGCCACCCGCAGGTCTGGGTGCTGACCGACGATATGTACGAAAAGCTGGTCTACGACGATTTCATCTTTGCCACGCCGGCCGAGGTCGAGCCCAGGCTCTACGAGCGCACGCTCACCATGAACGGCGTGTCCAAGGCCTACAACATGACCGGCTGGCGCATCGGCTACGCCGCCGGACCGCAGCCCCTGATCGACGCCATGATCACCGTGCAGTCGCAGAGCACCACCAACGCCAGCTCGATCAGCCAGGCGGCCGCGGTGGCGGCGCTGAACGGCCCGACCGACTTCATTCCCAAGAACGTCGCGGTGTTCAAGCAGCGGCGCGACCTCATCGTGTCGATGCTGAACCAGACCAAGGGCCTGAAGTGCCCGCGGCCCGAGGGCGCGTTCTACGTCTATCCGTCGTGCGCTGGCACGATCGGCAAGAAGACGCCGGACGGCAAGACGATCGCCAACGACACCGACTTCGTGAACTACCTGCTCGAAGCCGAGGGCCTGTCGGTCGTCCAGGGCTCGGCGTTCGGATCGGGTCCGGCCTTCCGCATCTCCTACGCCACTGCGACCGACCTGCTGGAAGAGGCCGGCCGGCGCATCCAGCGGGCCTGCGGGGCGCTGAGCTGACGAAGCGAGCCTTGGCGCGCCCGAGCGCGGCGCGCCAGGCGCTGGTCCTTCTTGGTGTCGTCGCCACCTGCCTCGCTGTCGGCGGCATCGGCGCGGCGGTGACTGCGAATTCCGTCGCCATCTGGTACCCGACGCTGATCAAACCGTCATTCAATCCGCCCAACGGTCTGTTCGCGCCCGTATGGACGGCGCTCTATGTCATGATGGCTGTGGCCGCCTGGCTGGTCTGGCGGCGCGACGGCTGGCGCGGTGCCAGGCGGGCGCTCTCGCTGTTTGCGATCCAGCTCGCACTCAACTGCATCTGGTCACTCCTGTTCTTCGGACTGCGCCGGGCCGATCTCGCCCTGATCGAGATCGTGCTGCTGCTTGCCACCATCGTCGCGACGGCACTCGCCTTCCGCCAGCACAGCCCGCCGGCCGCGCTTCTGCTCGTGCCCTATCTCGCCTGGGTGTCGTTCGCGACGGTGCTGAACACTGCAATCTGGCGGCTGAACTAGCGACGGCTAACTCGGCCGCCGGTTGTAAAGGTTGGCGAGCCGCGCGATCAGGAAGGCGACGTACATCACGCCCAGCACCTGCTCGATCATGATCAGGCTGCGCGCCAGGTTGGTCGCCGGCAGGATCTCGCCGAAGCCGGTCGAGGTCAGCACCGTGAAGGAAAAATACAGCAGCTCGGTAAATCGCAGGCCGCCGTCGGCGCCGACGAGTGCTGCGATCTGGAAGGATTTGGGCTGGAGGAGCTCCAGCAGGCTGAAGACGCTTGCGAACGTAAAGCCCAGCAGCACGTAGGCCGCCACCGCGCCGAACACCTTGTCGGTCGTGACCGGGTGCCAGTCGAGCACGTAGAGCAGCAGCTTGGCGGTCACTATGGCGATCAGGGCCGCACCGCCGGCGAGCGCCACGGTACGCAGCGGCTGGAGGCCGAAATGGCTCGCGAACATTGCCGCTATCGTCAGCAGCGCCAGCGGCACCGCGGTCCAGATGGCGAGTCGGCGCGAACGCAGCGCCCACAGTGCCAGCAGAAGGATCGCGATCAGGCAAAGCGCCATGATCCTCGCGCCCAGCTCCGAGGTGTTGAGCAGTGGATTGACCACAATGATCACGCAGAGTACGGCAAGCAGCACGCTGCAGCGGTTGCGGCGCATATAGGCGATGCGGCGCAGGAACGGTCGGGTCGGCATTCTCCGCCATCCTCGCCTGCGGAAATCTAATCCACAACAGCCGCCGGGCGGATTGACTCCCCCACCCCGGAGTGAAAGCATTTCCGCGGCAAGACTTCGCTCCGGCCGCTGAGTTCGGGTGCGATCACCGTCCGGGGCTTCTACGCGTTTTCAATCCGCGAAGAAGGAGGACGTTGTCATGGCCGACCTCAAGACAGAAACCATTACCGGCGGCAGACCAGGTAGCGGCGCGCATCGCGTGGTGGCGCTATGCGGGCCGTATCTGTCGGGCAAGACCAGCCTGCTCGAGAGCATTCTCTACGCCACGGGGGCCATCGGCCGGCGCGGATCGACGCGCGCAGGCACCTCCATCGGCGACGCCGCCGTCGAGGCGCGCAAGCGCAACATGAGCACCGAGATCAACGTCGCGTCCGTCGACTATCTCGGCGACCAGTGGACCTTCCTCGATGTGCCGGGCTCGATCGAGTTCCAGCACGACGCCTTCGCAGCCCTTGCCGTTTGCGATGCCGCCGTCGTGGTCTGCGAATCCTCGCCCGAGCGCGTGGTGGCGCTGACGCCGCTGCTGAAATACATCGAGGACCGCCACATCCCCCACATCATCTTCATCAACAAGATCGATTCGGCTGAAGTCCGCATGCGCGACATGCTGGCGGCGCTGCAGGCGGTGTCGACGCGCAAGATGGTCCTGCGCCAGGTGCCGATCCGCCGGCCGACACCCGACGGGGCCGAGGAGACCGTGGGCTACGTCGATCTCGTGAGCGAGCGCGCCTACCGCTACAAGCCGAGCGGCGCGTCGGACCTGATCGAGATGCCGGCCGAAATCCTGCCGCGCGAGGCCGAAGCAAGGCGCGAGCTGCTCGAGACCCTGTCGGAATTCGACGACACGCTGCTCGAGCAGCTGATCGAGGACATCGCGCCGGAGAAGTCGCTGATCTATCGCGACCTGCACGACGAATTCGGCGCCGACCAGATCGCGCCCGTGCTGGTCGGTGCCGGCGACCGCGAGAACGGCGTGCGCCGCCTCCTGAAGGCGCTGCGGCACGACACGCCTTTCGTCGCCGAGACCGCCAAGCGCCGCGCCTTGCCGTCCAATGGCACTGCGATGGCGGAGTGCTTCAAGGTCCTGCACCAGGCGCACGCCGGCAAGCTCTCGCTCTGCCGAGTCTGGTCGGGTGCACTGAGCGAAGGCCAGAACCTGGGCGGGCACAGGGTCGGCAGCCTGTTCCGGCCGTTCGGCCAGCGCCTCGACAAGATCTCCGAGGCCAAGGCGGGCGAGATCGTGGCGCTGGCCAAGCTCGACGGGCTGTCGTCCGGCCAGTCGATCGCCGCCGCGGGCTTCGCGCCGGTCGCCGACTTCCCCGCCGCCGACCCTCCGGTGTTCGCGCTGGCGCTCACCGCGCGCAACCGCAACGACGAGGTCAAGCTCTCCGGCGCCCTGCACAAGATCGTCGAGGAGGATCCGTCGCTCAGCTTCGAGGCCCGCGCCGAGACCCACGAGCTTCTGCTCAAGGGCCAGGGCGAGATGCATCTCAAGGTCGCGGTCGACAAGCTCGGCGGCCGCTACAACGTCGCCATCGACACGGCAGCGCCGCGCGTGGCCTATCGCGAGACCATCCAGGCCGGCACCCAGCAGCATGCCCGCTACAAGCGCCAGACCGGCGGCCATGGCCAGTTCGCCGACATCAAGGTCGAGATCAAGCCGCTGCCGCGCGGCTCGGGCTTCCGCTTCGTCGACAAGATCGTGGGCGGCGTGGTGCCGCGCAATTTCATCCCGGCGGTCGAGGACGGCCTTGCCGAATATCTCAAGGAAGGCCCGCTCGGCCAGCCGGTGGTCGATCTCGAGGCCACGCTGTTCGACGGCCAGTATCACAACGTCGACAGCTCGGAGATGTCGTTCAAGATGGCGGCGCGCATCGCCATGAGCGAGGCCATGCCCAAGTGCCGGCCCGTCCTGCTCGAGCCCATCCTCAGGGTCACGGTGGCGGCGCCCAACGACTCGACGTCGCGCATCCAGCGGCTGATCTCCGGCCGGCGCGGCCAGCTCCTGGGCTACGACACTAGGCCCGGCTGGAACGGCTGGGACGAGGTCTCGGCCCTGATGCCGGAAGCCGAGGTCGCCGACATGATCGTCGAGATCCGCTCGGTGACCCAGGGCGTCGGCACCTACCGCACCGAGTTCGACCATCTCCAGGAACTGGTCGGCCGCGCCGCCGACCGCATCGTCGAGGAGGCCAAGAAGCGCGCGGCTGCTTAGGCCGCCGCCCTTTTGCCCAGATCAATCGCTTTCATGCTCCTCTCCCCCGCTAGGGGGAGAGGCGGGGAGAGGGGGCATGGTCAGGAAGGTCGAGCGCGCACGAGCACTCCGTCGAGACCCAAGCCGTGCCGAGAAAATTTGCTGGGATCTGCTGCGCGCCCATCGAATGGCCGAGCTCAAGTTCCGGCGCCAGCATCCGATTGGTCGCTACTTCGCGGACTTCGCATGCGTTGCTCGAAAGCTTGTTATCGAGATCGATGGAAACTTCCACGCCGATCAGGTCGATGGAGACCTCAGTCGCACGGCGGTGATGGAGACTTTGGGCTGGCGCGTCCTGCGCTTCGGCGCGAATGAGATTGTCCAAAATCGCGAAGGTGTCTGGGCCGCGATCGACGTAGCTCTTCAGGAACCTGCGAAGCCCCCCTCTCCCCGCCTCTCCCCCTAGCGGGGGAGAGGAGCATGAGAACCGAACCGAGAGTTCTAGAGGTCGTCAAGACGAGGCGAATGTTCCCAAGGCGCCAGGGACGCAATAAGGTGACTCAGGGCGTTGGAAAATCACCGGGGGCCATTGCCTGACCGAAGAGGCGTGCTTGGCGGCGCGCTGGCGCTGGCGGTCCTGCCGTCGCTTGCCTGGTCGGCCGATACGCCCTTCGTCACGCTGTCGTCGGCGCTTGTCGGAGCGGCCAACGTCGATCCCGACCTGGCACGCAGTTACGAGGCGGCCTTGCGGGCCGGACCGGATGCCGTCGCCATGGCGCGGTTGATCTGGCTGGCGTCCAATGCCGGCGGAGCCACGCTGCTCGAGCGGATCGCGGGCGAAGGGTTGACGGAGGCCGCCGACCTGGTCGTGGCAGCGTGGTACAGCGGGATCGTGAACGGGCAGGTCATCACCTATACGAGCTCGCTCGCCTGGAACGCCGTACCCTTCACCAAGCCGAACGGCTATTGCGGCGGCGCGTTCGGCTATTGGTCGGATCCGCCGGCGAGTTGAGGGCAGGATGGCTGACAGTTACGATGCCGACGTCGTCATCGTCGGCAGCGGCGTCGCGGGGCGCTGTGTGCCTGGCGGTTGGCGTTGCGCGGACGCTCGACGCTGATCATCGAGGCTGGACCGCGGATCGATCGCGGCGACGCCACGAACCGCTTCTTCGCAGCACCAGTCAAGCATTCCAACTCGCCTTACCCCGCAACGCCGTGGGCGCCATCGCCCAACGAGGCACGAATCGACGACTATTACCTGCAGGACGGTCCGGTGCCGTTCCGCGGCGTCTACCTGCGGGCGGTGGGCGGCACGACGTGGCATTGGGGCGGCACGGCCACGCGGCTCTATCCGAACGACTTCCGCATGAAGACGGCGTTCGGCGTCGCCGTCGACTGGCCGATCGCCTACGACGATCTCGCCTCCTGGTACGACAGCGCCGAGACAGCGCTCGGCGTCGCGGGGAACAAGACGCGGTCGATCGGGCCGGCGCGAACCAAAGACTTCCCGCTTCCCGAGATTCCCTTCACCTATCTCGACCGTCAGGTCTTGGCCGTGGCGCCCGGCCACGGGCTGACGCTGGGCACCCATCCCCAGGCGCGCAACTCGATCGATTTCGACGGCCGTCCGGCCTGCTGCGGCAACGCCAATTGCGTGCCGATCTGCCCGGTCGCAGCGAAGTACGACGCCTCGGTCCATGTCGCGAAGGCCGAAGCGGCCGGCGCGCGGGTGATCGACAGCGCCGTCGTGACATCGCTCACGGTGGGCGAAGACCGCAAGATCTCGGGCCTCGACTTTCGCCGGTCAGACGGCAGCACGGGAAGCGTGACTGGTCGAACCTTCGTGATCGCGGCGCACGCGATCGAAACCGCGAAGCTCCTGCTCGCCTCACGCGGTGAGCGCCAGCCCAACGGCCTTGCCAACACCTCCGACCAGGTCGGTCGCAACCTGATGGGCCACTACCAGAAAGCCTTCATGGGGCTCACCGCCAAGCCCGTCTATCCCTATCGCGGTCCGGTCGAAACCGTGGGCTTCGTCGAATTCCGCGATCACGATCAGCGTGGCCAATACGCAGCGGTCGGCTGCGGCTTGACCAACGAGGGTTTCGAGCGGGCGGTCGGCCCGCTGCTCACCGCCGCCAGCCTGGCGGGCCGCGGCCTGCGTGGCGCGGCGCTGGATACCGCGATCGCCGATCGGGTTTCGCGGGAGTTCCTGATCGGCGGTTCGGCCGAGGTGCTGCCCGATGCCGACAACCGCATCCGTCCCGATTTCGACCAGCTCGACGCGGCCGGCCAGCCGCGCCCGCGCATCGCCTTCAAGGTCGCCGACTACACCTTGCGCGGCCTCACGGTCACGCAGGCGCGACTGCGGCCGATTCTCGATGCGCTGGGCTGCAGCGAAATCAGGGAGATCGGGCCGGCGGTCGTGACCTCCAACATCGCAGGCACCGCCCGCATGGGCCTCGATGCGAAGAACTCGGTCGTCGACAAGGATCTGCGCTCGCACGACCATTCCAACCTCTATATCGTCGGCTCGGCCGTCTTCCCGACGACGGGCGCCAACCCGCCGACCCTGACCATCGCTGCCCTGTCGTTGCGGCTGGCGAGTCACCTGTCCTGACAAGAGAGCCGAGATGCCCAAGCCGCCCGAAGTCGAGTGGAAGCAAGACCGCATCCGACTGACCCTGCCCAACGACCTCGCCCATGTCGGCATTGCCCGCAGTGTCGTGCGGGCCGCCGCCCGGCCCTACGGCTACAGCACGAGCCAGCTCGACGACTGGGAAACCGTCATCGAGGAGGCGGTGACCAACGTCGTGCGGTTTGCCTACGATCCCGGCGAACAGGCGAGCTTCGACATCGACTGCCTGCAGGGTTCGAACGGCCTGACCGTCAGGATCCGCGATCGTGGCCGGCCCTTCGATCCGCGTCGCATCCAGCCGGTGGCCTTCGGCGGCGAGTCCAGTGCGGCGCCGGGGCACGGCCTCGGCTGGCACCTGATGCAACGGCTCATGGATGTCGTGACACTCGAATCGCTGGGCCGGGAAGGCAAGCAGCTCATCCTGTTCAAGGCCGCCCCGCACCAGATCGAAGTGGCCAAACTGCCGCCGCTGCGGCCGCGCGAGAACGTCGCTCCGGATTCCGTACAGGGGGCGATCTGCCGCAAAGCCACGCCCGACGATGCCATCGAGGTCATCCGCCTGTTCTACGACTGTTACCGCTATTCGTATTTCAACGAACGCGTCTACAGCCCCGAAGCGCTGGGCGCGATGATCGTCAAGGGCGAGATCGACAGCTACGTCACGGAACTCCCGGGGGAACGGCTGGTCGCACACATGGCGCTGATCCACTATCCCGACCGTCCGGCGACGATCGAATATGGCATGGCGGCGACCGACCCGGCCTTTCGCGGCAACGGCTTCCTCAACGACATGATGAAGCTCGTCACCGAAGAAGCCATGCGCTCCGGCAAGTCGGTGCGCTTCGGCGGCGCCGTGACCGCCCACGTCGCCTCGCAGAAAGCCGCCCTTCGCATCGGCTTCAACGAGTGCGGGCTGATGCTCGGCGCGGTTCCACCGGAGAATTTTGCCGGCCTCGACACCACGGCGCGGGGCCGCGGGACGATCCTGTTCCTGTCGGCTCTGTTGGGCGATCGCGCGGCGCCCCTACTCGTCCTTCCGCCGCCGCACGAAGCCCTCATCGCCCGCCTCTATGAGCATTGCCGCATCCCCTTCGCCCGCGGCGAGGCTGGCCCGGCCGTGCAGGAGCACTCCGACGTCACCATCTCCGTTCGCCCCACGTCGGGCACCGTCAGGGTGACGGTGCAGCGGATCGGAAGCGATCTGGTCGAACGCATGAAGGCAATGATGCATGCCGCGCGGCTCAGCCGCACAGAGGTAGGCCAGCTCTTCCTGCCCCTCACCGATCCTGCGGTGCCGGACGCCGTTGCCGCCCTCGAGCAGCACGGCTGGTTCGTCACGGGAATGCTGCCGGAGGGCGGCGCGGCCGGCGACGTCCTGCTGATGCATTGGCTGAACGGCTGGGCGATAGACTACGACGCCATCGCGATGGCGCGAGACGACGGCCGGCAACTCGTGGAAGAGGTCCGCGCCCGCGATCCGGAAGGACGATGAAGCAGCTCCTGCTGCTCGCTGTAGCCATCGCCGTCGGCCAGTTCGCCAACAGCATGATCCTGCCCGCCCTGCCGCTGCTGGCGCGCGACCTCGGCGTGCCGGCGGGCAGCGCCGGGCTGGTCGTCACTGCCTACTTCGCCGGATTCGCCGTGATCGGTCTCGTCGTCGGACCTCTGTCCGATCATGTCGGCCGGCGCCCCCTGCTGGTCGGCGGCATCGCCCTGCTCGCGCTGGGTAGTCTGGCATGCGCCTTCGCGGCGAGTTTCGCCGTCCTGCTGGCCTGTCGCTTGCTTGAAGCCGCCGGCGCCGCCGGGGCGCCCGTCCTGAGCCGTGCCATCGTTCGCGACACGCGGCAGGGCGGCGATCTTGCGGCCGCGCTCGGACTGCTGGCGACGATCATGAGCGTTTCACCCGTCGTCGGTCCAATCCTGGGCGGCTTCGTCGCCGAGGCCGTGGGCTGGCGCGGGCTGTTCGGGTTTCTCGCCATTCTCGGCGCGCTTGCGTCCTTTGCCGTTTACGCCGGCATCTCCGAAACGCTGGCACCCTCGACGGCGAAAGGCGCAGGCACGACAAGGCACCAGATGCGCATGCTGCTGGCGCAGCCGCGCTTTCGCAAAGGAGTATTTTTCGGCGCCGCCTTCTACTTCGCATTCGGCGCGATCTATACCAGCGCCCCATTCGTGCTGATCGATCGCTTCGGGCTTGGCCATCTCCAGTTCGGCGCCGCCTTCGCCATCATGAGCGCCAGTCTCGTCGTTGGCGGCCTCGTCGGTCCACGCCTGATGCGCACGCCCGCTCAGGCCAGCCTGCTCGACGCTGCAGCCATGCTCGCTATCGCAGCAGGTCTCCTGCTTCTTGCCTTCATGGTCTCGGGAGAAGAGAGCGTCGCGGCGATCGTTCTGTGCCTGGCGCTGTTCGGACTGGCGTTCGGCGTGGCGCTTTCGGTTGGCGCCGCCTTGACGCTGAGCGACGTCGGTGAAGCAGTCGGCACGGCATCGTCCTTGTCCGGCTTTCTCCAGGTCGGAGCCGCCGCGCTCGGCTCGGCTGTCGTCAGCTTCCTGCACGATGGATCGACGACACCGCTTTCGGTGATCCTCGGGTTCGCCGGCCTCGCCGCGCTCTGCACCATCCCGCGCATGGACGAGAGGCGAACGGCCGGAATGTGATAGCGAGCTCGGTCACAAGGCGGTGAGGCCGCCTTCCGGGCGCGGGACGTTCGGCGCATATTGCCCTCGTGGAACGGTTCCACGAGGAGAGCACTGCAATGTTCAGACGGTCTTTGATGGTGGGCGGCCTGGTGATGGCCATCGCACCGTCGCTGACCCGCATCGCCGAGGCCCAGTCTGGGAAGCCGATGCTGGTGTTCATGGGTCACGAACTTTGAGGCGGCTGCAAGATCTGGCGTGCCCAGTCCGAGCCTGACTTCGTGAAGTCCGACGCAGCCAAGAAACTCGACTATCGGATCGTACACCCTGCCAACCAGTCGCTGGTCCTGAAGGACGAGAGCTGGCCCACCGACGCGTTGTGGGTCCGCACCGCCTTCCTGGCGAGCGACGAAGGCATGGCGAAGCCCGATTCGACACCGCGTTTCATGCTCGCGCAGGACAACAAGATCATCTTGGCCGTCACCGGCAATGCCGGCTGGAAGAACAAGATGTGGCCCAAGATCGTGGAAGTTACGGGCACCAAGGCCTGAGTTTCAGCCTGCGCTAGTTAGACTTCCCTCCCCTGTCTTCAACGGAGGTGTCGGCGTCTCACGCCGACCTTGCGCCTTTACAGGCGCCGGGGGTCCTGGTTCGCGCGTCGCCTATTCATGGCCCCTCCGTCGCCATATGATAGCGACACCTCCCCTTCGCGGACTCCGCGAAGGGGAGGAAGGGAGAGCATATGATCAACAGACGGTTCCTGATGGCAGGCGGGCTGGCGATGGCCGCGGCGCCTTCTGCGGCGCGCTTGGCACGGGCTCAGACTCCGGCCACCCGCCCGATGCTGGTGTTCATGGGCCATCAGGCATCGGAGGAGTGCAAGACCTGGCGCACCAAGTGGGAGCCGATATTCGTGGGAACGCCGGCCTACAAGAAGATGGACTACCGCGCCATCTATCCGGCCACTGCGGCGCTGCTGCTGAAGCAGGAGAGCTGGCCCACCGACTCGCGCTGGGTGCTCGACACCTTCCTGGCCAGCGAGGACGGCGCCCAGCGCGGCCATGTCGTTCCCCGCTTCCTCCTGGTGCAGAACCAGCAGGTCATCTTCACCGCCACCGGCATCAAGGGCTGGCAGGAAGCGATGTGGCCGACGATCATGGATGTGACGGCAACGAAAGCGTAGACTCCCGGCAGCAGCCCGGAGACTTCCATGGCCAACGCCCTCTTCAATCGGCAACTGGCGAGCTACGCGTCGGTGCATCGCGACTGGCGCAACAAGGGGACGCATTTCGTCGGCATCCCGCTGATCGTCTTCTCCCTGCTGCTGATCCTCGCCCTGTGGCAGTTCCGGCTGGCCGGCCACGACACGTCGATGGCCGCCGTCATGGCCATCCTCGCCGTGCTCGGATGGATGGCGCTCGACCTCGGTGTCGGCGTCGTGATGGCGATCCTCATGCTGCCCGCGTGGTACGCCGCCGAGGCGTTGGCCGCGGCGCTGGGTCCGACCTCGACCTGGGTGGCCTTCGCGGTGCTGTTCGTCGGCGGCTGGGCATTGCAGTTCCTTGGCCATCACTACGAAGGCAAGCGGCCGGCGCTGCTCGACAACATCTTCCAGGGCTTCATCGGGCCGATGTTCCTGGTCGCCGAAACCCTGGTGGTGATGGGCTATCGCGCCGATCTCGCCAATGTCATGGGCGAGGGTGACGTCCGCACCTGACGTCCCCATGATGTAACAGGCCGGTGAGCAGGGGTTGATTTGCCCAAGCCGCCGATCCGCGCCATGTCAGGGCGCGGCGCAACAGGAGTTCGACGAATGCCGATCAAGCGTACACCCGGCTGGCACCTGCCCGAACGGCTGGCGACCCCGGAAGGCCTCTATTTGCGCCGCCGCAGCCTGGTCCAGGCCGTGGGCCTCGGGGCCATCTCCCTTGCCCTCCCTGCCGCCGCCTCGGCCCAGGGCAAAGAAACCGATCCGTCGGCCGGGCTCTATCCGGCCAAGAGCAACGACAAGTACGGCGCGCCGACACCGATGACGGCGGAGCGCCAGGCGACCACTTACAACAACTTCTACGAATTCGGCGGCGACAAGAGCATCTGGCGCGAGGCGCAGAAGCTGCCGATCCGGCCGTGGACGATCAAGGTCAGCGGCATGGTCGACAAACCGTTCGAGATCGGCATCGACGATCTCCTGGCCAAGGTGCAGCTCGAGGAGCGCGTCTATCGCCACCGCTGCGTCGAGGCCTGGTCGATGATCGTGCCGTGGAGCGGCTTTCCGATGCGCGCACTGGTCGAACTGTGCAAGCCCACGAGCGGCGCCAAGTACGTCACCATGAAGACGATCAGCAAGCCTTCGGTCATGCGCGAACAGAAGGACCTCCTCTATCCCTGGCCCTACACCGAGGGGCTGACGATGGACGAGGCGACCAACGATCTCGCCTTCATCGCCACCGGCCTCTACGGCAAGCCGATCCCCAAGCAGAACGGCGCGCCGCTCAGGCTCGTGGTGCCATGGAAGTACGGCTTCAAGAGCGTGAAGTCGATCGCCACGATCGAGTTCACCGACAAGCGGCCGGTTTCGTTCTGGGAGAAGCTGCAGTCGAGCGAGTATGGCTTCTGGGCCAACGTGAACCCGCAGGTGGCGCACCCGCGCTGGAGCCAGGCGACGGAACGGCCGCTGGGCAGCGACCAGCGCATCCCGACCCAGCTCTACAACGGCTACGGCGAGTTCGTGGCTGGCCTGTACGCCGACCGCAAAGCGGAAAAGCTCTTCCTGTAGCCCCTCCTTTGCCTCGCCGCGCCGGCCCGCTACAACGGACGGCGGCCGGTGGAGGCCTTGGGAGGAACAGAGTGAAGTTGAACCGCCGTTCGGCGTTGATAGGCGCCGGCGCCTTGTCCGTGGCATCGCGGGCGTCCGCGCAGGATTATCCCAACAAGCCGATCAAGATCGTCGTGCCGTTTGCCGCCGGCAGCGCCACCGACATCGCCGCGCGCGCACTCGGCACCAAGCTGCAGGAGCTCCTGAAGCAGCCGATCGTCGTCGACGACAAGCCGGGGGCTTCGGGCCAGCTCGGCGCCTCGGCGGCCGCAACGGCGCCGGCCGACGGCTACACGCTGCTGATGGGTACCAACACGACCAACGCCGCCAACGGTGCGCTGTTCAAGAAGCTCTCCTACGATCCTGAAAAGGATTTCGCGCCGATCGCACGCTGCATCACCGGCGTCAACGCGCTGGTGGTCAATCCGGCGCTGCCGATCAAGACGATCTCCGATCTGATCGGCTACGCCCGCCAGAACCCCGGCAAGCTCAACTACGCCGAAGCGAGCGCCTCGCAGCGCCTGTCGGCCGAGATGTTCAATTCGATGGCCGGCATCAAGATCGAGCGCGTGCCCTACAAGGCAAGCCCGCAAGCGCTGGGCGACGTGGTTGCCGGACAAGTCCAGGTCATGTTCCCCGACCTGCCGCAGGCCTTGACCCAGATGGAGGCCGGCAAGGTGCGCGGACTGGGCACGACCGGCGCGAAACGCACCAGCGTGGCGCCCGACCTTCCGGCAATCGCCGAGTTCGTGCCGGGCTATTCGCTAGTCTACTGGCTGGCGGTTTTCGCCCCCGCCGCGACGCCCAAGCCCATCCAGCTGAAGCTCTATGACGCCATCGCCGAGGCGTTGAAGGACCCGGCGACCGGCAAGGCCATGACCCAGGGCCGCATGGAGGTCTCGCCGCTCGGCCCCGACGATTTCGCCGCCTACGTGAAGAGCGAGACCGCGTGGTGGAGCAAGGCGATCAAGGCGGCAGGCATCGAACCGGAATGAGCGGCGGGAGTGAAGCGATGAACAAAGTCATCATCGAGAAGAACGGTCCGGTCAAAACCGTGTGGATGAACCGGCCGGAGAAGCGCAACGCGCTCGACACCGAACTCATCAACGAGATGATCGCTGCGTTGGGCGCGCCGGTCGCGGCGGAAGATCGGGTCATGGTCATTCGCGGCAAGGGAGACGTGTTCTGCGCCGGCCTCGACATGGCCGAGCGCAGCAAGTCGGCCGGCGCCGGCCATGCCAGCGGCATCGAGGTCATGCTGCGCGCCATCGAGCTCTGCCCGCTGCCCGTGGTGGCCGTGGTGCAGGGCGACGCCATTGCCGGCGGCAACGAGCTGGCGCTGCATTGCGACCTCGTCGTGGCGAGCCAGAAGGCGCGTTTCGGCATGTCCCTGGCGCAAGTCGGGCTGGCGCCCAACTGGTTCCTCGCCAAGAAGCTGATGGAAGTGCTGGGGCCGGTGACGACGCGCGAGATGCTGCTGCTGGGCGATCCTTTGCCCTCGACCAAGCTCTTCGCGCTCGGCCTGATCGCGCGTTGCGTGCCGGCCGCCGACCTCGAGGCCGAAGCCAAGAAGGTGATCGATCGCCTCGCCGCCAATGCACCGCTGTCGCTCAAGGCCATGAAGGCGCTGACCGTCCGCCAGATGGAGTTCCGCGACGCCATCAAGCACGACGACGTCGACGCGCTGGTCCGCGCGGCAATGCAGAGCCAAGACGCCCAAGAGGGCATGAAGGCGCGCCTGGAAAAGCGCACGGCGAAGTTCACCGGAAAGTAAGGAGGCAAGTAACGTGGCGATTCGGCTCCGCCTCGACAAGCCGTGGCAGCCGCTGACGCCGGAGCAAGCCCAGCGCCTGCCCGGCCAGCTTGGCGTCTATCAGATTGCCGATGCCAAGGGCTCCGTCCTCTATATAGGCCATGCTGGCGGACGTTCGCCCTTCGGCCTGCGCAGCGAATTGCAGCGCGAGGCGAGGGATCGCGGACCGGGCTGCCAGTTCCGCGTCGAAGTGAACATGCAGTACCGCACGCGCTGGTTCGAGCTCCTGATGGTCCACCAGGCCGACCACGGCGCCCTGCCGCCCGACAACGCCAAGAACCCGCCACCGCTGGGCAGATTGAGTCCGGCATGAGACGCCATGACCCCCTCCGTCGCCGTAAGACGGCGACACCTCCCCCGACGACGGGGGAGGAATAGCGACTCCCTTCCTCCCCCGTCTTCGGGGGAGGTGCCCCGTAGGGGCGGAGGGGGTCGGAGAAAGGACAGCCCATGGATTTCGAACCCAACTCCGAACAGCAGATGCTGATCGACCAGGTCCGCCGCTTTGTGCGTGAGGAGATTATCCCGCTCGAGGCCAAGCTCGATCCCGACGCCTCGGAGTTGCCGGACGAGGACTTCAAGCGCCTCACCGACAAGACCAAGGCGATGGGGCTGTTCGGCATCGACATCCCCAAGGAATTCGGCGGGCCGGATATCGACATCGTGACGCGCGTGATGCTCGCCATCGAAATGGCCCAGCACCGCGCCGGGCTGTACGTGCCCTGCTACGGCACCTTCGGCGGCGCCGGCCTCGCCCAGATCTTCGAGGCCAACGAGGACCAGAAAGAGCGTTACCTCTATCCGACCCTGCGCGGCGAGAAAAAGCCGTTCTTCGGCCTGACCGAACCGTCGGGCGGCAGCGATCCGGCGCGCGCCATCCAGACCAAGGCCGAGCGCAAGGACAATGGCTGGGTACTGAACGGCGCCAAGCTGTTCATCTCCGGCGCCGACCGCGCGCAGTACGGCATCGTCTTCGCCCGTACCGACGCCAGCAAGGGTCGCGCCGGTATCACCTGCTTCATCATTGACGCAGACACGCCGGGCTTCCATGTCCGCCGCGTCGTGCACACGCTGCGCTCCTCGAGCTACGCCACCGAACTCGAGTTCAAGGACTGCTGGGTGTCGGACCACCAGGTGCTGGGCGAGGTCAACAAGGGCTTCGCCGTCGCCAACGCCCGCCTGACGCGCCAGCGCATTCCCTATGCCGCGGGCTGCATCGGCGTTGCGATAGCCGCGCACGAGATGGCGATCGAATGGGCCAAGATGCGCTCGACCTTCGGCGAGAAGCTGGCCAACCGCCAGGCCGTGCAATGGATGCTGGTCGACAACGAGATCGACATCCGCACCGCGAGGCACTTCACCCTGGAAGCCGCCGAGAAAGCGCGCCGTGGGCTGCCGTTCCGCATCGAAGCCTCGATCGCCAAGCTCACGGCCTCGGAAGGTGGCGGCCGCGTGGTCGACCGTTCCATGCAGATCCACGGAGGCATGGGCATGACCAAGGACCTGCCGCTCGAGCGCTGGTATCGCGAGATGCGCATCCGCCGCGTCGGCGAAGGCCCGAGCGAGGTCCAGCGCATGGTGATCGCCCGCGAGATCCTGGGCAGCAATCTGCGATGAATGCCGGACCTCTGAGCGGTCTAAAAGTCGTCGAGTTCGGCCAGAACCTGGCCGGTCCCTACTGCGGCCAGATCCTGTCCTTCCTCGGCGCCGATGTCGTGAAGGTCGAGCGTCCCGAGGGCGACGATGCGCGCAAATGGGGGCCGCCGTTCGTCGAGGGCGACGCCTTGAGTTTCATTGCGCTGAACCGCGGCAAGAAATTGATCACCTGCGATCTTGGCGTCAAGACCGAATGCGACGCCCTGATCGAGCGCATCGGCTCAGCCGACATCTTCGTGCACAATCTGCGGGCCGACGTGCCGGCCAAGTTCGGCATCGACGGGCCAACGCTCACCCGGCGCTTCCCACGCCTGATCTATGCCGACCTCGGCGCCTTCGGCCATGTCGGCCCATGGAAGGAGCGGCCGGGCTACGAGCCGATCATCCAGGCGGTCGCAGGGCTCATCTCGCTCAATGGCGACCCGTCGGGTCCGGAAGCGCGCATCGGCGTCTCCATCATCGACCTCTCGACCGGCATGTGGACGGCGATCGGCGTGCTGGCGGCGCTCGCCAAGCGCACGGCGACCGGCGAGGGCAGCCTGGTCAACACCTCGCTGTTCGAGAGCGGGCTGATGTGGGCGTCGAACCACATCGCATCATGGTCGGTGACGGGCAGGATGGCGCCACGCCAGGGCACCGGCCATCCCTCGCTCACGCCCTACCAGGCCTTCGACTGCAGCGACGGGCCGCTGATGGTGTGCCCCGGCAACGACCGGCTGTGGCGCAAGTTCGCCGAGGCGCTGGGCCATCCGGAATGGCCGGACGAGCCGCGCTTCAAGACCAACGGCGAGCGCATGCAGCAGCGCGAGAGCTTGCTCGGCATGATCGCCGCCATCATGATCCGCGAAAGCCGCGCCCACTGGTCGGCCAGGCTCGATGCGTTGGGCGTGCCCAACGGGCCGCTCAATACCGTGCCACAGGTCATGGCGCTGGCGCAGGTCGCCGCACTCGGCATGTTCGCCAAGCCCTATGAGTCGGCAAATGCGCTGTTTCACGGCCTGCCGATCAGTCTCAACGGGATCAGGGCGGGCAGTTCGGACGTGGCGCCGAAGATCGGCGAGCACAACGGCAAAGTCTGAAGCTGGCGCGCCCCAGCCTTAAGCCGCAAAACTCAGGCAGTACTCGCGCACCTGCTCGAGCGGGATGCGCGCGTGGCTTTGTACGATTATGAACTTGCCGCCGGGATCGCTGCCGCTCGGCAGCTTCTGCAGCCGCTCGAAATCGTCGACGCCCCAGACGCAGGACTGCTCGGAGAACAGCTGTGTGTCGTGGAAATAGCAGGGATCCCAATGGAGGTGATAGTCGAACAGGTTGCCCTGGAGCTCGGCGACGCTGGTGTAGAGCGAATATTCCGTCCACTGGATCGTGCCGATCTTGCGCAGGACCCGGGTGCCCAGCGACGTCATGGGATCGATCGGGCCCAGGCGGAAATGCTCCAGCGTCTGGGCCGCCAGCTTGCCATGCAGGATGTTGGGCGTGACCGACAGGCCGTGCGCCTTGTCATCGTAGGGCACGCCGACTGCCGCGGCGGCGTTCTGCCACCAGTCGTGATGCCGCTTGGGCTCCCAGCGCGACATCGCCCGGCCCTTGTCGAGGAAAGTCGCGGCATCGAAGTCGCCGACGCAGGCGACGTCCGAGTCGAGCGTCAAATAGCCGTCGAAGCCCAGTTTGGCCGGCACGTGGAGTTTGACGATCTGCTGACGGTACCAGCCGGGCAACAGGTAAAATCCACTCACCGGCGGGAAGAAATCGCTCTCCGGGCGAACCGCGACGTCGATATTGGCAAACCGCGGCAGGCTCGAGCGCAACAGCTGCACGTCGCGCCAGGGTGAAACGATCAGCAGCTGGAAGGGCTTGGTATCGCGCCAATGCCGCGCCAGCGATTCGATCAGCAGACCCGCACGCTCAAGATCGCCCCGGCGCTGCAATTGGCGCAAGGCCAGAGGCAAAATGGCTTGGCGAACTTCGGAAAACATCGGAGCGGTGGGCACTGC
This sequence comes from Asaia bogorensis, assembly GCA_945889625.1. Classification (GTDB taxonomy): domain Bacteria; phylum Pseudomonadota; class Alphaproteobacteria; order Reyranellales; family Reyranellaceae; genus Reyranella. The sequence continues at coordinate 27,731 of CAMDCE010000045.1, forward strand.
AAATATAGATGGGGTTGCCGGTGTTGGATATCAATTAGAGCATAGTCCGACCGGCTGAGGCGCGCATACGCGCCGCGATCAGCCGGTCGGACCATGCCTACAAAGGAGACGCTTGGCGCAACGCGCTTCCGCTCCAGCAGGTAACGTTTAGTAGTTGACGCCGCGTGAACCCGTTTCGAGCGTCACCGCGTCTGACAAATCTCAAAAAAACGCCGGGCCCAAAGGCCCGGCGAGTCAAACAGGGAGGCTTCACGTCTGGGAGACGTGGGATCAAAGGGATCCCGAGTTTCGATCGCGATCAGCCGAAACCTTTCGTGTCGAAGACCTGATACCAAATTACACCCCACCCGGTGGAATGTTAGGGTCGAAGTTCGGAACACTGGCATGCGGTCTGCGCATGCCTCTCACTACCTATGCAATACTGCATCTCATACCGGCTAAAAACGTGTCTCGGCCACCTTGCGCAGGAGGAAATCGCGGAACACCGCGATGCGCTTGGAATGCCGTAGCTCCTCGGGATAGGTGAAGTACACATCGGTCGTACGGACATTGAGGTCGGGCAGCACGGCTTCGAGCTTGGTCGATTCGCGCGCCAGATAGTCGGGCAGCGAGGCAATCCCCAGGCCCGATTCGACAGCGCGGAAGATGCCGTAGGTATTGTTCACGCGCAGCACGACCAGGCGCGGATTCTGGTCCGGATTGCCTTCGTGGAGCAGCCAGTTGACGTCCTGCACCGGCGCGCGGGCATCCTCGCCGAAGATGATCATGCGATGCTGGTCGAGCTCCTCGACCTTGGTCGGCCGCCCGTACTTCTGGATGTAGGTGTGCGAGGCATAGACGTGGCTGCGCACCGTGAGCAAGTGGCGCTGCACCAGTCCCGGCTGGCGCGGCATGACCATGCGGATGGCGACATCGGCCTCGCGCATGCCGAGGTCGAGCTCGTTGTCCGACAGCACGAGGCTGACGTCGATCTCCGGATACATCGCGATGAATTCGTGCATCTGCGTGGTCAGCCAGGTCGAACCGAAGCCCACGGTCGCGTGGATCTTGAGGCGGCCCGCAGGCTTGTCCTGGTTGGCGCGCAGCAGCGCCTCGGCGGTGTTGACCTTGGACGCCATATCGCGCGCGGTGCGGTAGAGCAGCTCGCCCTGCTCGGTGAGGATGAGGCCGCGCGCATGGCGATGGAACAGCATCACCCCGAGCTGCTCCTCGAGCGCTCCGATCTGGCGCGAGATCGCCGATTGACTGAGCTTCAGCCCCTCGCCCGCATGCGTGAAACTTCCGGCGTCAGCCACGGCCTGAAAGATCCGCAGCTTGTCCCAGTCCATGCCGTTGCCCCCCTCTGGCGCCTTGGCGCCGCGCGCCAAACGCCGATCCACGCCGTTCATTCCGCGGCGCGCGCGACCTGCGCCTCCTGGCGCGCCAGCCATTTCTCCGCCTCAAGTGCTGCCATGCAGCCGGTGCCGGCCGCGGTGACAGCCTGGCGGAAGATCTTGTCCTGGACGTCGCCCGCGGCGTAGACGCCCTCGATATCGGTCGCTGTCGAATCGGGCTTGGTGAGCAGATAGCCCTCCGAATCCATGGCGAGCTTGCCCTTGAACAACTCGGTGTTGGGCGAGTGGCCGATGGCGATGAACACGCCGTCGGTGGCGATCTCGCGCTCGACGCCGGTCTTGACGTTGCGGACGCGCACGCCCTTGACCAGCGGCGCCGGTGTCTTCTCGCCCACGATCTCCTGCAGCGTCGTATCCCACAGCACGGTGACCTTGGGGTTCCTGAACAGGCGATCCTGCAGGATCTTCTCGGCGCGGAACGAATCGCGGCGATGGATCAGTGTCACCTTGGAGGCGTGGTGGGTGAGATAGAGCGCCTCCTCGACCGCGGTGTTGCCACCGCCGACCACGACCACTTCCCGGTTGCGGAAGAAGAAACCGTCGCAGGTGGCGCAGGCCGACACGCCGCCGCCTCGGAAACTCTCCTCGGATGGCAGGCCAAGCCACTTGGCGGTGGCACCGGTCGAAATGATCAGTGAATCGGCCTCGTAGCGGTCGCCGGAATCGCCGATGCAGGCGAACGGCCGGCGGCTGAGGTCGACCTCGACGACCGTGTCGAAGAAAAGCTCGGTGCCGACATGCTCGGCCTGCTTCTGCATCTGCTCCATCAGCCAGGGGCCCTGGATGACATCGGCGAAGCCCGGATAGTTCTCGACGTCGGTCGTGATGGTGAGCTGGCCGCCGGGCTGGATGCCCTGAACCAGCATGGGTTTGAGGCTCGCGCGGGCGGCATAGATGGCCGCCGTGTAGCCGGCCGGCCCCGACCCCAGAATGACTACCTTACCTCGATGAGTTGCCGCCATGACCTGCTCGCATCCCGTATTCCGCATATCAGGTCACATATATGCAAACCTCACCGCGGTTGCACGGCCCATCTGATTTTCCGGCGCAATTGTTCACAGAACATCGGCTCGTTCTCGCAACTTTATTGCGCGAATGGCATGGTTCTGGCATAGAGCGCGGCCAACGGGAGGAAACCTGAATGGCTCGCGCAAAGCTCGATCGAATCGACCGGCGCATTCTCAGCGACCTGCAAGCCAATGGCCGCATGACCAACGTGGAGCTGGCGCAACGTGCCGGCATCTCCGCCCCGCCCTGCCTGCGTCGGGTGCGGGCGCTCGAGCGGGCTGGCGTCATCAAGGGCTACCACGCCGAACTCAGCCCCGAGACCCTGGGCTACAGCGTCTCGGTGTTCGCCCTGGTCGGGCTCAGCAGCCAGGCCGAAACCGATCTCAAGTCGTTCGAGGATCTGGTCGCCAAGTGGGACGAGGTCCGCGAATGCCACATGCTGGCGGGCGAGGCCGACTTCCTGCTGAAGATCGTGGCCGAGACTTGGGACGACTATCAGAAATTCCTGACGACGCGGCTGACCTCGGCGCCCAACGTCAGCCACGTCAAATCGATGATGGTCTTCCGCACCGCCAAGGCGCTGCCGGGCGTGCCGATTTCAACGGAGTAGGCGCATTCACATGCGCCGGCGGGCGGCAGAGCCTTCTGGCGATTTTCGGCCTACGGCCGAAAACGCTGAGGGGCGAGAGCCCGCGCAGGAGTTAGGGAGCATGGACACCTTCACCAACGTCGATGTGACGCTCGAGCGACTGCACGAGATCGCCGACGCCTTCGCCCGCCGCGACGTCGACGGCATCGTCAATTCCTTCGCCGACGACGGGGAGTTCCGCAACGCCAAGGGCCCCGACTACTGGGGCCAGAGCTACAAGGGCAAGGCCGCCATCCGCAGTTACTTTGAGCCGCTGTTCGCCACGAGCAGCGACGTCAAGTGGCGGCACACCAGCGAATTCATCTGCGGCAACCGTGCCGTCACCGAATGGCACCGCACGGCGACGCTCCGGACCGGCGAGAAGCAGTCGTGGCTGGGCTGCGACCTTTACAGCTTCCGCCGCGGCCTGATCGTCATGAAGGATACCTACATCAAGGTCGTGGTCTGACGGTCAAGCTTGGCCCTCTCCCCCTAGCGGGGAGAGGAGCCTGATTCTTATGTTCACGCTTATGTTCCTCTCCCCCGCTAGGGGGAGGCTAGGTGAAGGGGAATCGACCAAGAAAGGGCTTGCGGGGAACAGTGTGTATCTATAGCCTACCTTAAATACACAGCGTTGTCATAAAGACGACTCAAAGGAGGTCACCGGCCATGAAGGATCTCTTCCAGGCGTCCAAGGTCCTGCTGCTCGACATGGCGTCGACGCTGCTGTTCCTCGCGGTCTATATCGCGACCGACAATCTCTTTCTGGCTGTCGGCCTCGGCATGGCGCTGGGCCTCACCCAGATCGGCTGGCAGCTCTTTCACAGGCAGCCGGTCGAGGCGCTGCAATGGCTGAGCCTGGTTATCATCCTGTCCTCGGGCGCGGCGACCTTCGTCACCAACGATCCGTTCTTCGTGATGATCAAGCCCACGATCATCTACGTCGTGGTCGGGGTGGTGATGCTGAAGCGGGGCTGGATGGTGCGCTACATCCCGGAGATTGCCCGACAGACCGTGCCGGACCTCGCCATCACCTTCGGCTACGTCTGGGCGGCGCTGATGTTCTTTTCGGCCGCGCTCAACATCGGGCTGGCGCTCAGCCTCGAGGTCACGGCCTGGGCGGCGGTGAAGTCGGTCTGGGCGATCGGCAGCAAGGTCGCCCTGTTCCTGATCCAATACGCGGTGATGAAGTCGACGGCGATCCGCCGGGTGCGGACGCAGATGGCGGCGGCTACTTGAACTGGACGCCCGGCACGCGGGCGTCAGCCCGCGTTACCGGCGCTATGCCTTGAACTGGACGCCCACGACTTCGTAGGATTTGGCGCCGCGCGGCGTCTGGACCTCGACGGTGTCGCCGACGGTCTTGCCGATCAGCGCCTTGCCGATCGGCGAAGTGACCGAGATGCGGCCCTTGGCGAGGTCGGCCTCGTAGGGCCCGACGATCTGGTATTTCATCTTCTCTTCGGTGTCTTCGTCAGCCAGGCGAACGGTCGCGCCGAACTTCACGACCTTGCCGGTGAGCTTGGCGAAGTCGATCACCTCGGCGCGCGAGATGATGTCCTCGACCTCGGCGATACGGCCCTCGATGAAACTCTGGCGTTCGCGCGCGGCGGTATACTCGGCGTTTTCCGACAGGTCGCCGTGCTCGCGCGCCGCCGCGATCGCCTTGATGATCGACGGGCGCTCGACGCTCTTGAGCTGTTTCAGTTCGTCCTCGAGGTGCTTGAGCCCCGGGGCCGTCATCGGCACCTTTTCCATGGTCTGGATCGTCCTTAATGAATCGAACGGCGTCAACGCCCAACGATGCGTCCGGTTGCGGACGCTTCGGGTCGAATAGCCGATATGGGCCCTAAAAGGTGCTCTTGAAGTAGGATTGCAGGGGCGCCACGTCCAGCGCCCCGGCGCTCACTGCCGCGATGCCTTCGACCGACGCCTTGGCGCCGGCGACCGTCGTGTAATAGGCGATCTTGTGCATCAGCGCAGTGCGCCGCAGCGTGAAGCTGTCGGTGAAGGCGCTGGCGCCATCGACGGTGTTGAAGACGAGCTGGATCTTGCCGTCCTTCATCAGGTCGACGATGTGCGGCCGGCCCTCCAGCACCTTGTTGATGCGCTGGGTCTCGATGCCGTGCTTGCCGAGGAAGTCGGCGGTGCCGCCGGTCGCCACGACCTTGAAGCCGAGATCGATCAGCCGCTTCACCGGCTTCACCATCGCGGCCTTGTCGGAGTCCTTGACCGACACGAACACGGCGCCCTCGACCGGCACCTTGCCGCCCGAGCCGAGCTGCGACTTGGCGAAGGCGCGGCCGAAATTCGAATCGAGCCCCATGACCTCGCCGGTCGAGCGCATCTCGGGCCCGAGGATGATATCGACGCCGGGGAAGCGGGCGAACGGAAACACCGCTTCCTTGACCGCGATGTGCTTGCCCTTGTTCTTCTTGATCGCGAGCGATTTAAGCGATTCGCCGACCATCAGGCGGGCCGCGAACTTGGCGATCGGCTGGCCGGTCGCTTTCGCGACAAAAGGCACGGTGCGGCTGGCGCGCGGATTGACCTCGAGGACATAGACCTCGCCGTCCTTGACCGCGTACTGCACGTTCATCAGCCCGACGACCTGCAACGCCTTGGCCATCAGCTCGGTCTGGCGCTCGATCTCGGCCAGAATCCTGGCCGGCAGCGAGTACGGCGGCAGCGAGCACGCCGAGTCGCCGGAATGGATCCCCGCCTCCTCGATATGCTCCATGATGCCGGCGACGAACACGTTCTGGTCCTTGTCGGCCAGTGCATCGACATCGACTTCGATGGCATCGCGCAGGTAGGAGTCTATCAGCACGGGATTGGCGCCCGAGACCTTCACGGCGTCGCGCATGTAGCGCTGCAGCGCCTCGAGATCGTAGACGATCTGCATGGCGCGGCCGCCCAGCACGTAGGACGGCCGGATTACCACGGGATAGCCGATCTTCTCGGCGATCTTGACCGCCTGGCTTTCCGAGGTGGCCGTGGCGTTGACCGGCTGGCGCAGCTTCAACTGCTGGATCAGCTGCTGGAAGCGCTCGCGGTCCTCGGCGAGATCGATGGCGTCGGGCGAGGTGCCGAGAATGGGAATGCCCGCGGCCTCCAGCGGCTTGGCCAACTTGAGCGGCGTCTGGCCGCCGAACTGCACGATCAGGCCCAACAGCTCGCCGTTGCGGCGCTCGACCTCGACCAGCTCGATCACGTCCTCGGCGGTCAGCGGCTCGAAATAGAGGCGGTCGGCGGTGTCGTAATCGGTCGACACGGTCTCGGGGTTGCAGTTGACCATGATGGTCTCGTAGCCGGCCTCGCGCAGCGCATAGACGGCGTGCACGCAGCAATAGTCGAACTCGATGCCCTGGCCGATGCGGTTCGGCCCGCCGCCCAGGATGATCACCTTGCGCCGGTCGGTCGGCTGGGCCTCGCACTCCGCCGGCCGCGTGCCGTCGCCCTCGTAGCAGGAATAGAGATAGGGCGTCTTCGATTCGAATTCGGCGGCGCAGGTGTCGATGCGCTTGAACACCGGCCGGACGCCCAGCGCGCGGCGGCGCTTGGCGACTTCGGCAGCCGACAGCTTCGTGAGTTCGCCCAGCCGCTCGTCGGAGAAGCCCTTCTTCTTGAGGTCGAGCAGGCCCTTGGCGTCCTTTGGCAGGCCGCTCTCCCTGAGCTCGGCCTCGACCTTCACGAGCTGCTCGATCTCGCGCAGAAACCACGGCTCGTACTTCGAGGCCTGGGCGATCTCCTCGACCGACAGGCCATGGCGAAGCGCCTGGGCGATCACCAGGATGCGATCCGGTGTCGGCCGCGCGAGCGCGCCCATGATGGCGGGCTTGTCGGGCGCGCCCTTGATGTCGATTTCGTTCAGGCCGGTGAGGCCGGTCTCCATCGAGCGCAACGCCTTCTGCAGCGACTCCTGGAAGGTCCGGCCGATCGACATCGCCTCGCCCACGCTCTTCATCGAGGTGGTAAGGACTGCCTCGGCGCCGGGGAACTTCTCGAAGGCAAAGCGCGGCATCTTGGTGACGACGTAGTCGATAGTCGGTTCGAAAGAAGCGGGCGTCGTTCCCGTTATGTCGTTCAGGAGCTCGTCGAGCGTGTAGCCGACGGCCAGCCGGGCCGCGACCTTGGCGATCGGAAAACCGGTGGCCTTCGAGGCGAGTGCCGAGGAGCGCGACACCCGCGGGTTCATCTCGATGATGACCATGCGGCCGGTCGCGGGATCGATGGCGAACTGCACGTTCGAGCCGCCGGTATCGACCCCGATCTCGCGCAGGCACGCGATCGAGGCGTTGCGCATGATCTGGTATTCCTTGTCGGTCAGCGTCAGCGCCGGCGCCACCGTGACCGAGTCGCCGGTATGGATGCCCATCGGATCGACGTTCTCGATCGAGCAGATGATGATGCAGTTGTCGCGCCGATCGCGCACCACCTCCATCTCGAACTCTTTCCAGCCCAGCACCGATTCCTCGACCAGCACCTCAGCCACCGGCGAGGCGTCGATGCCGCCCTGCACGATGTCGAAATATTCGTCGCGATTGTAGGCGATGCCGCCGCCGGTGCCGCCCAGAGTGAAGGACGGGCGGATGATCGCCGGCAGGCCAACGTGGTCGATCGCGACCGCCGCCTCCTGGCGATTGTGCACGACCTGGCTCTTGGGCGATTCGAGGCCGATCCTGGTCATGGCGTCGCGGAACAGCAGCCGATCCTCGGCCTTGTCGATCGCCTCGGCATTGGCGCCGATCAGCTCGACCTTGTACTTGGCCAGCCTGCCGTCGCGATGCAGCGCCATCGCCGTGTTGAGCGCGGTCTGGCCGCCCATGGTCGGCAGGATGGCGTCGGGCCGCTCCTTCTCGATGATCTTGGCCACCATGTCGGGCGTGATCGGCTCGATGTAGGTCGCATCTGCCAGGCCCGGATCGGTCATGATGGTGGCCGGGTTGGAATTCACCAGGATGACGCGATAGCCCTCGTCCTTCAGCGCCTTGCAGGCCTGCACACCCGAGTAATCGAACTCGCAGGCCTGGCCGATCACGATCGGACCGGCGCCGATGACCATGATGCTCTTGATGTCGGTACGCTTGGGCATGGTTACTTGTCGTCCTGAGCGAAGCGAAGGACCTCACGTCCGCCCCAAAGAAGACCTGTGCAGCGGGCGCTAGATCCTTCGCTTCGCTCAGGATGACAGTGCACTTTGTTTTTCGATTGGGAGCGCACTGTCACTTGCCCTTGCTCTTGGCGATCATCTCGACGAAGCGGTCGAACAGGTAGTGGCTGTCGGTCGGGCCGGGCGAGGCTTCGGGATGGTACTGCACGGAGAAGGCGGCCTCGTCGGTGCAGCGCAGGCCCTCGTTGGTGCCGTCGAACAGCGAGACGTGCGTGATCTCGACATTCTTGGGCAGTGACTCGGGGATCACGCAGAAGCCGTGGTTCTGCGATGTGATCTCGACCTTGCCGGTGCTGAGGTCCTTGACCGGCTGGTTGGCGCCGCGATGGCCGCGATCCATCTTCCTGGTCTTGCCGCCCAAGGTCAGCGCCAGGAGCTGGTGGCCGAGGCAGATGCCGAACAGCGGCACCTTCCTGTCGAGCACCGCCTGGATGGCCGGCACGGTATAGCCGACCGTCGCTGCCGGATCGCCCGGACCGTTCGACAGGAACACGCCGTCGGGCTTGTGGCGCAGGATGTCCTCGCCGGTCGCCGTGGCGGGAACCACCGTTACCTTGCAGCCGGCGTTGGCCAGGCAGCGCAGGATGTTGCGCTTGGCGCCGTAGTCGACGGCGACCACGTGATACTTCGGCTTGTCGAGCTTGCCGTAGCCCTTGCCCAGCGCCCACACCGTCTCGTCCCAGGCGTAGCTCTGCTTGGTCGTGACCTCGATGGCGAGATCCATGCCGTCGAGGCCCGGCCAGTCGGTCGCAATCTTGCGCAGCTTGGGCACGTCGAACTTGCCGTCGGGCGCGTGGACCACGACGCCGTTGGGCGCGCCGCCGTCGCGCACCCGTCGCGTGAGCTCGCGCGTATCGACGCCACAGACACCCGGCAGATTGTGGCCCTTCAGCCAGTCGTCGAGCGGCTTGGCGGCCCGCCAGTTGGCGGGCTCGGTGATGTCGCCGCGCAGCACGACCCCGCGCGCCGCCGGGTTGATGCTCTCGATATCCTCGAGATTGGTCCCGACGTTGCCGATATGGGGAAAGGTGAAGCTGATGATCTGGCCGGCGTAGGAGGGATCGGTGATGATTTCCTGGTAGCCGGTCATCGAGGTGTTGAAGCAGACCTCGCCCACCGCATGGCGGGCGGCGCCCACGCCCTTGCCCCAAAACACCGCGCCGTCGGCCAGCACCAGCGCGGCCGTGGCCCAACGCGGCGCGGCGTCATTTGCGCCGGCGGTCTTAGGGGAAGTCATGAGTGCGTTGCGTCCGTTCCGGCTCGCCGGGCGGTGCCCCTAAACCGATAAGGGCGAGGCAACCTGCGAACCGCGCGGGTTGTAACCAAGCGGTCGCAGAGGGTCAAGGTGCGGACGGCGGCTAATTCACAAGCTATTTCAATAACTTATTTGCTTTGCCAACAGCATTGGAGGCGATTAGTTTCCGCCGCTTAGCCATTGGTCACCCAATGGCCGGCCATTGGGACGAAAGCCATGCTGCGCGACAGACTGAACGAAGCGATGAAAGACGCCATGCGCGCCCGCGACCAGGCCGCGCTCGGTACGATTCGCCTCATCCTGGCCAAGCTCAAGGACACCGATATCGCCGCCCGCACCGAGGCCAGCCGCGAGGGCGTGGCCGACGACAAGATCCTGTCGATGCTGCAGAGCATGATCAAACAGCGCAACGAATCGATCGCGCTCTATGAGAAGGGCGCGCGCCAGGACCTGGCCGACAAGGAAATGGCCGAAATTGCCGTCATCGAGCGCTTCCTGCCGCAGCAGATGGGCGAAGCAGCCGTCGAGGCCGCTGTGCGCGAAGCGATGGCCGCTTCGGGCGCCAAGTCGATCAAGGACATGGGTGCCGTGATGGCGGCGCTGAAGGCGAAGTACGCCGGCCAGATGGACTTTGCCAAGGCGTCGGCTGCGGTAAAAAAGGCACTGACGGGCTGAGCGCGCCATCGTTTATCGCTTACATCATGAGCGATAAGAGCAATGCCATGCGCGGTGTTATCCCCTAACATTTGTAGACATGTGCAAACTGAACCGTACGGTTTAGGCAAAGCGCACCCTACATTCCGGCAATGGCCTTCCCCCCGGGCTTCCTCGATGAATTGCGCGCGCGGCTGAGCCTGTCCGACGTGGTCGGCCGCAAGGTGTCGCTGAAGCGTCGCTCGGGCAGCGAATACGCCGGGCTCTGCCCGTTCCACAACGAGAAGACGCCGTCGTTCACGGTCAACGACAAGAAGGGCTTCTATCACTGCTTCGGCTGCGGCGAGCATGGCGACGCGGTGGGCTTCGTGATGAAGACCGAGGGGCTGTCGTTTCCCGAATCGGTCGAGAAGCTCGCCCGCGAGGTCGGCCTGCCGGTGCCGCGCGCCACGCCCCAGGACCGCGAGCGCGCCGAGCGTGCGTCGTCGCTGCAAGAAGTCGTCGAACTCGCGGCGCGCTGGTTCCAGAAGCAGCTGCGCCTGCCCGTGGGACGACAGGGCCTCGATTACCTGCGCGGGCGCGGCCTTAGCGAGGAGACGATCGACGATTTCCGCCTGGGCTTCGCGCCCGAGTCGCGCGACGGCATCATCGCGGCGCTGAAGCGCGAGGCTGTGCCGATCGACAAGATCGTCGAGGCGGGCCTGGCCATCCAGCCGGAGGACGCCGGCCGCGAGGTCTACGACCGCTTCCGCGGCCGCGTGATGTTTCCCATCAACGACCGGCGCGGCCGGGCCATCGCCTTCGGCGGGCGCGTGCTGGGCGCCGGCGAGCCCAAGTATCTCAACTCGCCCGAGACGCCGCTGTTTCACAAGGGCGCCAATCTCTACTGCCTCGACCGGGCACGGGTTGCAGTCACCAAGGACCAGGCGGTGATCGTCGGCGAAGGCTACATGGACGTGATCGCGCTGCACGCCGCGGGCTTCACCGGCGCCGTGGCGCCGCTCGGCACGGCACTCACCGAAGGCCAGCTGGGCGAATTGTGGAAGCTGGCCGACGAGCCCTTCCTGTGCTTCGACGGCGACAATGCCGGCCAACGTGCCGCCCAGCGCGCCGCCGAACGCGCGCTGCCGCTGTTGCGGCCCGGCAAGAGCCTGAGCTTCGTCGTCCTGCCCAAGGGCGAGGATCCCGACAGCCTGATCCGCAGCCGCGGCGCCGACGCGGTCCGCAGCGTGCTCAAACTGGCGCGGCCCTTGTCGGACGTGGTGTGGGACATCGAAACCCAAGGCCGGCCAATCGATACCCCCGAACGGCGGGCGAGCATCCAGCGGGCCGTCAGAGCCCGCGTCGCCGGCATCGCCGACCCGGAGGTGCGCGATCTCTACCGCAACGAGATGAACAGCCGGCTGGGCAAGCTGCGCCTGCCCGAGCCGGTCTGGCAACCGGGCGGCCGGCGAGGCTTTCGTTCCGATGCCAGACCCTCCCCCTTCGCCGCCGGCGCTGCTGCCCAGCGGGCCGGGACCGACATGGACGGGGGCCGGCAGCAAAGGGTCCTGCTGGGGGCGCTGATCGACCGGCCGGCCATGCTCCATGTCCTGGCCGAGGAGCTGCACCGCCTGCCGATCGACGACAATCCGGAGCTCGACCGGCTGCGCACCAGCCTGCTCGATGCCCTGTCCCTGATGCCCTCAGGGGTCGATCCGGCGGCCGACGAGGCCGTCGAGGGCCAGCTCCCCCTGGAGGCGCAGCTCATCGCCGACCATCTGGAGCGCAACGGGCTGGGCACTGCCGCGGCCAATGCGCTTGCCAGGGCCCGGGAGGTCTTCCGCGACAAGGACGCCGACGCCTGGATGGCCCGGTGGCGGCGCATGGCGGGCTATTTGGACCGCCGCAAGCAGGAAGCCCAGGAAGTCCTGGAACTGCGGGCCGAGATGGCCGAAGGGGGGCTGACGGAGGAGAATTTGCAGCATGCCCGGGCCATCGGGGTCCGCCGGGCGCGGGAAAACTCCGAAACCGGAACCGAATAGCGGCCCTGCGCATTTTGAAGCAGAGGGCCTATCGCGATTCGTACTTATGCCCCATATAGTAGAAGGGTAACGCGGGTCGCCCGCCCGCCCCCCTTCTCGCAGCCAATTTCACGGCCAAACCGGCCGGTGAACGTGTTTGTTGCACGTCTAAGGAACAGATATGGCGACCAAGACCGCAACTATAGCCCAGCCTGAGACGCCCGAAGCCCAAGAGGGCCCGGACGCCCCTCTCCTCGACACCCTGGGAGCCGAGCTGAAGAAGCTCGTCCAGAAGGGCAAGGAGCGCGGCTACGTCACCTACGACGAATTGAACGCCGCCCTGCCACCCGACGAAGTGTCCTCCGAGCAGATCGAAGACACCATGACGATGCTGTCGGAAGCCGGCGTCAACGTGGTCGAGGCCGAGGAGCAGGAAGAGGCGCCCGCCGCCCCCACTGCGACGACCGAGCCGGCCAAGACCGCCGTGGTCGCCGCCGAAGCGACCGGCGAGGACGAGGAACTGGGCCGCACCGACGATCCGGTGCGCATGTATCTGCGCGAGATGGGCAGCGTCGAGCTGTTGAGCCGCGAAGGCGAGATCGAGATCGCCAAGCGCATCGAAGCCGGCCAGGACAAGATGATCGGCGGCATCTGCGAAAGCCCGATGACGATCCACGCGCTGCTGACCTGGCGCGACGCAATCAACGAGGGCCGCATCCTGCTGCGCGACGTGATCGACCTCGAAGCGACCCAGGGCGGCCTGCCGGGCGAAGCCAAGGCCGCGATGGCCGCCAACCCGCCGCCGCCGGCGATGCCGCGGCCGGCGATGCCCAAGCCGATCCTCGTCCGGCCACCTCAACCGCAGACCAACGGCGAAGCCGTCGAAGGCGCCACCGAGGGCGACCAGGACGATGACGAGAACGCGCTGTCGCTGTCGGCGCTGGAAGAGAAGCTGAAGCCCGAGGTCCTGCGTACGCTGACGCGCATCGCCAAGGTCTATCTCGAGATGTCGAAGGTGCAGAACCGGCGCCTGTCGACGCTCAACCGTGGCCAGAAGCCCAGCCCGGAATTCGAGAAGAGCTACGAGAAGCACCGCCGCAAGATCGTCGATCTGGTGCGCACGGTGCACATCAACGCCAACCGCATCGAGCAGCTCAAGCTCGCGCTCTACGACCTCAACCGCCGGCTGATGATGCTCGAGGGCAAGCTCTTGCGCATGGCCGAGGGCTTCCGCATCCCGCGCCAGGACTTCCTCGACAACTATCTCAACCACGAGATCGACCCGAACTGGCTGGAAAAGGTCGGCAAGCTGCCGGGCAAGGGCTGGAAGGACTTCGCCAAGAAGAAGTCGGCCGACATCGAGAAGATGCGGGAAGAGATCCGCGTCATCTCCGACCACGCCGGCGCTCCGATCTTCGAGTACCGCCGCATGGTCAAGACCGTGCAGGATGGCGAGCGCGAGATGATGCGCGCCAAGAAGGAGATGATCGAAGCGAACCTCCGCCTCGTGATCTCGATCGCCAAGAAGTACACCAACCGCGGGCTGCAGTTCCTCGATCTCATCCAGGAGGGCAACATCGGCCTGATGAAGGCGGTCGACAAGTTCGAGTACCGCCGCGGCTACAAGTTCTCGACCTACGCCACGTGGTGGATCCGCCAGGCCATCACCCGCTCGATCGCCGACCAGGCGCGCACCATCCGCATCCCGGTGCACATGATCGAGACCATCAACAAGCTGGTCCGCACCAGCCGCCAGATGCTGCACGAGATCGGCCGCGAGCCGCAGCCCGAGGAGCTGGCCGAGAAGCTCGGCATGCCGCTGGAGAAGGTGCGCAAGGTGCTGAAGATCGCCAAGGAGCCGAT
>CAMDCE010000046.1 GCA_945889625.1 Asaia bogorensis
GGCGTGATCACGCTGCCGCTCTACGATCCGATCCGCGTGGTCGAGAATGCGAGCTTCGTCGACATTCTTTCCAACGGCCGCGTCAGGCTGGGCATCGGCTCGGGCTATCGCCCTTACGAGTTCGAGGGACTGGGCAAGGATTTCGACTCGCGCCGCGACCAGGTCGAGGAGGCGGTAGGGCTGATGTTCGAGGCCTTCCACCGCCATCGCTGGGACCACAAGGGCAAGTACTACAGCGGCACGGTACCGGCGCCCTACGAGATGCTGCCGCATCCCGTGCAGATGCCGCATCCGCCGCTCTACATGGCGGGCGGCACCGACCGCTCGATCGGCTACTGCGGGCGCAACGGCTTCGGCCTGATGCTCTCGACCCTGCCCAGCATCGAGACGCTGGCGGCGCAGACCGCGCTCTACAAGCGCGAGCTCGCGACAGCGACGGCCGAGCGGCGCCGCAATCCGGCGGCCGGCAACATCGACATCGCGCGCTGGGTCTATATCGCCGACACCGATGCGCAGGCGCGCGCCGAGACCGAGGAGGCGATCGTGAAGCACATCGCGCACTTCGGCGGCACCGGCACCGGCGGCTATCTGGGTTCCGTGTCCGAGAAGGGTGGCCAGCTCAACTACGACGACCTGCTCGCGACCACGCTGCTGCACGGCTCGGCCGAGACGGTGATCGCCAAGCTGCGCGAGATGCAGGCACGCGCCGGCATGACCTCGCTGCTGCTGCACTACCCGCCCTACTACGGACGCGAGAAGGCGATGAAGAGCCTGAGGCTATTCGCCGAGCGGGTGATCCCGGCCTTCCGGCCACCGGCGAGGCGGATGGCGGCGGAGTGACGGACGGCTTCGAAGAAGCCATCCGCGCCTGCCGAAGCCAGGGCGATGCCGCTTCGGCAGCGAAGCACGTGCTCGAACGCTGGCGCGCCATCGATGCCGAAGCCGCGGCGATTGCTGCGCGGGACGCCGAGGAACGGTGGCGGCTGAGCGGTGACGGGTACTCGATGTCGGCAACGAATACCCTCAGTCACATGGAGTTCATACGTGAAGGGTTCGGGCGGGCCCTGGCCGCCATCGCCGATTGGCCGGAGGTCGGCCTCGCCCTCCTCGACCAGCCGGAGCTGGGCCGCTGGCAGCCCGCATTGATCGGCCAGCTTGCCAGCGACGAATCGCTGCGACCCTCCATGATCGACCGGGCCCTCGCGCAGCACCGCGGGAACTTCGCGCTCATGCGCTCGTTCGTCGAGACCGGCGTCGCACGAGGGGATCGCCGCCTGCTCGATGCCACGGCGACGATGCTGCTCCACTCCCCGCAGCACTCGACCGATGTCGCCGCCGACCTCGCGAGGGCCTACGCCGATCTCGGCGACCTGGAGACCGCGAGCCGCATCTCGCTCGCGCCGCTCCTCCTGTATGGCGATACCGGCCCGCTGCTCCGATTGCTGTCGCACACGCATTGCCCGGTTCCCGAAGCGGCGTACGAAGCAGTGGTTCGATTGTCCGATGACGAAAAGCGGGCAGGAACGGTCACCCACCTCCGGCAACTCGGATATGCCGAAGCCGCCGCGCGGCTCGCGACCCTGCTGCTGAAGAGCGGACGCGGCACCAAGAGCATGTTCACACCGGCGATGCTGATGGCCGAGGAGAATCCGGCCGAAGCGCTCGACATCGTCGAGGCGCTCGTCCGAGCGGCCGCCACCCCTCCGAACACGGCGCTCGGTGTCGGTTTCCAGATGGCGCTCGCGCGGTTTCTGGGTGCCGTCGCAATAACGGAGGCGACCGCTCCGAGGGTCCTCGTCCTGGCGGAGTTCGTCGCGCCGCGTCCCATGCGGGAAGAGATCGTCGCCCGGGCAAACGAGCGCTAATCGACGCGCGCCACGCGAAAGCCGCCCTTCGTCGACCGGTTTCCAATGGGCTCTCCGCCGCGGACCGCCGCACGGACGATCCACGGGTAGCTATCCCAGGCGCCGCCGCGCCCGATGCGCCGGTCGCAAGTGCCACCGTCTGCCGACTCCCACGCAGAACCATCGGTCGAAGCATCGACATAGGTCTGATGCCGGCAATCCGCCGTCCACTGCCAGACGTTGCCCAGCATGTCGTGGAAGCCCCACGGATTGGCGGCGAAGGAGCCGACCGGCGAGGTGTAGACGTGGCCGTCGCGGCAGCTGAGGAACTGCTCCGGGGAGTTCTCGAAGTTGAGCCCGGTCCGCAGCGTCTGGTCGCTCGCGTTGACGTGGCGGCATGTGTCGTCGCGCCCGTCACCCCAGAAGCGGGCCGTCGCCGTCCCTGCGCGGGCGACATATTCCCATTCGGCTTCCGAAGGCAGCCGGTAGGTCTTGCCCGTCATCGCGCTCAACCAATCGACATAGGCCACGGCGTCGAGCCACGACACGCAGACGACGGGATGGCTGCCCGACTGCGCAAAACCGGGCTTGCGCCAGTTGTGACCTTCGACGTCGTGAAATTTGCCGTCGTTGCCGAGGCCACGGCACGAACTGCCCATGTCGCGCCCGGTCGCTGCGACAAAGGCCGCGAATTCATCGCGTGTCACCGGTGTGCGGCCCATGCGGAACAGGCCGATCGTCACCCGATGCTGCGGGACTGACCGGCCGCGGTACGATGGCGGCACAGCCTCGCGCTCCTCCTCGCCTGCCGGTGCGCCCATGACGAACGATCCCGGCGCGACGCGCAGGAGCTCGGGGCAGGTCGGGCAATCCTTCGTCGGCGCGAGCTGCTGTGCCCATGCCGGCACGGCGAGCAGGACGACCAGGACCATTGTTTGCCACGGCCTCATCGCGGAGCGCTAGTCTACGCGGACCACGCGGAAGCCGCTGCCGGTGAAACGGAGGCCGACGGGGTCGAAGCCGCGGGCCGCCGCGCGGACATGGGCAGGAAGGTCGCTCCACGAGCCGCCGCGCGCGACGCGCTGCTCACAATTGCCACCCTCCTTGCCATCCCACCAGCGGCCATCGTCGGGGGCGCCCTGGTAGGTCTCGTGCACGCAATCCTGGGTCCATTGCCAGACATTGCCCAGCATGTCGTGGAAGTCCCAGGGATTGCTCGCGAAGGCGCCGGCGGGCGCGGTGTGGACATGTCCGTCGCGGCAGCCGAAGAAATGCGCGGGAGAATTCTCGGCACCGAGAGCGGCGCGCAGCGTCTGGTCGCTGGTATTGGCGTAGCGGCACGCATCGTCGCGGCCGTCGCCCCAGAAGCGCGCGGCGGTCGTTCCCGCCCGGGCGACATATTCCCACTCCGCTTCAGAGGGCAGGCGATAGGTCTTGCCGGTGGTTTTGGTCAGCCAGGCGGCATAGGCGACGGCATCGGCCCAGAACACGCAGACCGCAGGATGGCGGCCGGCCTGGACGAAGCCTGGATTGCGCCAGTCGGTCTCCTTGAACTCCCGGAATTTCCGGTCGTCGCCGAGCCCCCAGCAGGAGCCGCTCGTATTGTGCTTGGTCGCCGCGACGAAGGCTGCGAACTCGTTGCGCGTCACCGGCGTGCGGCCCATCCAGAAGCCGTAGCCGATGGTCACCCGATGCTGCGGAGCCGCCCGGCCACGGGCTTCGGGCGGCACCTCCTCGCGTTCCTCCTCGGCCTCCGAGGCGCCCATGAGGAAAGATCCAGGCGGCACGCGCAGGAGCTCGGGGCAGGCCGTGCAATCCTTCACCACCGTGGGCTGCTGCGCCCAGGCCGGCAGCGTCAGCAGCGCGGCCACCGTCACCATCCCCCGCAGGCTCAAGGTCGATCTTTTCATGGCTTCCCCCACCTTCCGGCTCTAAAAGCC
This sequence comes from Asaia bogorensis, assembly GCA_945889625.1. Taxonomy (GTDB): domain Bacteria; phylum Pseudomonadota; class Alphaproteobacteria; order Reyranellales; family Reyranellaceae; genus Reyranella. The sequence goes on from CAMDCE010000046.1 coordinate 3,785, forward strand.
GGCTCGCGTGCTCAACAATACCTCGCTCGGCGCCCTTCTCACCATGCTGGCCATGCTGTGCTTCGCCGCCATGGACGCCATGAGCAAGTGGCTCGTGGCCGATTATGCCGTCGGCCAGATGATGTGGATCCGCTACGCGCTGCTCTGCCTGTTCGCCTGGTTCCTGGTGCGCCGCCGCGGACTTCTGACCGTCTTCAGGACGCAACGGCCGTGGCTGCAGCTCATCCGCTCGCTGGTCGCGGTGATCGAGGGCGCGATGTTCGTGCTGGCCTTCCGCTACCTGTCGCTGGCCGACACCCATGCCATCGCCGCCACCTCGCCGCTGATCGTGATCGCGCTCGGCGTCCTGTTCCTCGGCGAACGTGCCGATCTGGCGCGCTGGCTGGCCGTCGGTGCCGCCTTCGTGGGCGTGCTGCTGATCGTGCGGCCGGGCTTCCGCGGCTTCGACTGGCCCGTGCTGCTGCCGCTTTTCGGCGCGGCATTGTGGGCCGGCTACCAGGTGCTGACGCGCCTCGCCTCGCGGCACGATTCGCCCGATACGTCGCTCGTCTGGTCGGCCTTTGTGGCGCTGATCGCCACCAGCTTCGTCGGCCCGATCGACTGGCAATGGCCCACCGCCACAGCCTGGGGGCTGATGTTCGTTATCGCCGCCATCGGCGCGGTTGCGCACTACGCTCTCATCAAGGCGCTGGACTTCGCCGAGGCAGGCGCCGTGCAGCCCTACAGCTACACCCTGCTTGTGTGGGCGGCCTTGCTGGGCGTCGTGGTGTTCGGCGATATCCCCGACGGCTGGACGCTGCTGGGCGCCGCCATCGTCGTGGCGAGCGGCATCTACAGCTGGCGCCGCGAGCGGCGCGTGGCCTGACCGCCTACTTCTGACGCTTCATCTCGTTGCAGGCCACGACCATCGTCGACGGGCTCGTGTGACGGTAGCAGAACTGGACGGTGTCCTTGTCGACCACGGTACCATCGAGCAGACCCTGGCGGGCGGCGATATAGACCCATTTCCCGTCGGGCGAGATCGAGCCGATGAACTGCTCGACGGCCGAATCCGAGGTCACCGTGCCCCAGAAGCGCTTACCGTCCTGGCCCTCGATCTTGTAGGTGAAGGTCTGCGAGCGCAGCCGATGGCTGCCGGCAGCCTTGGCCGGCGCCCCCGGCGGATGATGGGCGGCAAGCCCGCTCACGATCGCATCGCCGGTGCCTTTCCACGTCCCCTTCATGTCGGAGATCGTCGGCGCCGGCGCCGTCACGGGAGCAGGGGCCGGCACCGGCGTCGGGGCCGTGCCGGGGCGCGAGGCCTGTGCCAGCGCGCCGACCGTGCCGGCGGCGACCGCCACGGTCAGCAGTGCGGCGACATGAATCAAACGCACCATGAAATCCCCCTCTTGCCTCGGCTCAACGCGGCCACTGTCGCAACGCGACCAGACCGCCGTCGATTGGCAGCATGACCCCCGTCACCCACCGAGATTCGTCCGAGGCAAGATACACGGCGCCATGGGCGATGTCCCATGCGGGGCCTTCGGTTTTCATCGGCACCATGTTCTTGCGCCGTTCGCGCGCCTCGGCGCCGCGGTGCGCGACCATCGGTGTATGCACCGAGCCCACGATGATGCAGTTGGCGCGGATGTTCTGCGTCGCGTAGTCGGCCGCCACCGACATCGTGAAGCCGTGCAGGCCGGCCTTGGCCGTCGAATAGGCCACCGCGCCCGGGCTGCCGATCAGGCCGAGCGCACCGGCGATCGACGACACCATGATGATCGAGCCACCGCCGCCTTCCTTCATCCGGGGCAGGCAGTATTTGGTGCAGAGCATCGTCGTCGTGAGATTGGCCTCCAGCACCTTGTTCCAGTCGGCCAGCGTCACCGCCTCGGGCGTGCCCGGCGCGCCGATGCCGACATTGTTGTGCAGGATGTCGAGCCGGCCGTAGGTCTTCACCGCGAACGCAGCCATAGCCTCGGCGGCTTCGGGCTTGGCGACGTCGCCGGCGAACACCGAAGCGTCACCGCCCTCGTCCCTGATCTGCTTCGCGAGCTTCTCGGCCCGCTCGGCGCTGCGATTGACCAGCACGACCCTGGCACCCTCGCGCGCGAACAGCATGGCAGTCGCCATGCCGTTGCCGACACCCTCGCCGCGCGGCGCCGCGCCCGTCACCACTGCGACCTTGCCCTTGAGACGATCCGTCATCTAATTGTCCTCCCCTCGAAATCGTATGGGTTGGCGCCATGACCGGCAACACGAAGACCTTCGACGGCGGCTGCACCTGCCGCCAGGTGCGCTATCGCATGACCAGCAAGCCGCTGTTCGTGCATTGCTGCCACTGCACCTGGTGCCAGCGCGAGACCGGCGCATCGTTTGCGCTCAACGCCATGATCGAGGCCGACCGCGTCGAGCTGCTGGCAGGCGCGCCCGAGGCGGTCGACACGCCGTCGAACAGCGGCAAGGGCCAGAAGATCTGGCGCTGCCCCACCTGCCGCGTCGCGCTGTGGAGCAACTATGCCGGCGCAGGGGCCGCCGTGCGTTTCGTGCGCGTCGGCACGCTCGATGCAGGCCATGGCATCGGCCCCGACATCCACATCTTCACCACGACAAAGCAGCCCTGGGTCGTAATCCCGCCGGACGCCAAGGCGGTCCCCGCGTTCTACAAGCCTGCGGAGATGTGGCCGAAGGAGAGCCTGGAGCGCCGCGCCGCGCTCAGGAAATGAGATAGTCCGGGAAGCGCGCGCGGATCTCGGCGAGATAGCCCAGCGTGCCGGAGAGATGCTTGCGCACATAGAGCTGCGCCTCGTCCGGGCTCTTGGCCGCGATGGCCTGCGCAATCAGCCGGTGGAGGCGCATGATGTCCTGCGCCTTGCCCGGCGTCGGCAGATGCAGGCGGCGCAGCCGGTCGATATGGCCGCTGCGGCTGCGCACCAGCGTCCACAGCTCGCGCTTGTCGGCCGCGACATAGAGCTGCCAATGGAAATCGTTGTCGGCGGCCATGAAGGCGGCGAGGTCGCCTGCCTTGGCGAAATGCTGCTGCATGGCGACGATGCGGTTCAGCTCCTCGATCAGTGCCGGCTCGTGGGCCAGCGCCAGGCTGCGCACGATCTCGAGCTCGAGCGACTGGCGCAGGAAATGCGCCTGCTGCGCGCGCCTGACGTCGATGCGGCTCACCACGGTGGCGTGCTGCGGGAAGACCTCGACCAGGTCCTCCTCGTGCAGCCGCATCAGCGCGTCGCGCACCGGCGTCGAGCTGACGCCAAACTGCTTGGCGAGTGCTGCCCGCGACAGGGTCGAGGCCGGCGGCAGCGCCAGCGACACGATCATCTCGCGCAGCCGGTCGAACACCTGCGGCGCCGCCTGGCGGTCGCGGTCGAGCCGTTCGGAGGGCACGGAATTCAGCATGTCTTGACCATTGATGCACTAATGTATTAGCTCGATTTCGGAGGAAAACCAATGCCCGACACGAAGCGAAAGACCGCCGACGACCTGCGCAGCGCCCGCTGGTTCGCACCCGACGATTTGCGCGCCTTCGGCCACCGCTCGCGCGCGATGCAGATGGGCCTGGCGCCGGAGGATTGGGTCGGCAAGCCGGTGATCGCCATCCTCAATACCTGGTCGGAAGCCCAGCCCTGCCACATGCATTTCAAGAGCCGCGTCGACGACGTGAAGCGCGGCATCCTGCAGGCCGGCGGCTTCCCGATGGAGCTGCCGGCGCTGTCGCTGTCCGAGAGCTTCCTCAAGCCCACCACCATGCTCTACCGCAACCTGCTCGCGATGGATGCCGAGGAGCTTCTGCGCGGCCATCCCGTCGATGGCGTCGTGCTGATGGGCGGCTGCGACAAGACCACGCCGGCGCTGCTGCTGGGCGCCATCAGCATGAACCTGCCTGCGATCTACATGCCGGCCGGGCCGATGCTGCGCGGCAACTGGAAGGGCAAGGTGCTGGGCTCGGGCTCCGACGCCTGGAAATACTGGGACGAGCGGCGTGCCGGCAAGATCTCCGATTCCGACTGGGTCGATGTCGAGGCGGGCATTGCGCGCAGCTACGGCACCTGCATGACGATGGGCACCGCTGCCACCATGATGGCGATCGCCGAGACGCTGGGCATGACCCTGCCCGGTGCCTCGTCGATCCCGGCAGCGGACGCCAACCATATCCGCATGAGCGCCGAGACCGGCCGGCGCATCGTCGACATGGTGTGGGAAGATCTCACGCCCAGGAAGATCCTGACGCACGATGCGTTCCTCAACGCGATCACGGTGGCGATGGCCGTGGGCTGCTCGACCAACGCCATCATCCATCTGATCGCCATGGCGCGCCGCGCCGGCCAGGATATCGGGCTGGATGATTTCGAGCGCGCCAGTCGCAAGGTACCGGTGATCGCCAACATCCGCCCGAGCGGCGACAAATATCTGATGGAGGATTTCTTCTATGCCGGCGGCCTGCCCGGACTGATGGAGCAGATCCGCGGGCACCTGCATCTCGGCGCCCTTACCGTCACCGGCCGGTCGATCGGCGAGAACGTAAAGGGTGCGGAGATCTACAACAACGACGTGATCCGCAGCGAAAAGAACGCGATCTACAAGGAAGGGGCGCTCGCCGTGTTGCGCGGCAACCTGGCGCCCGACGGCTGCGTCATCAAGCCGAGTGCCTGCGCACCCAAGTTCCTCAAGCACACCGGCCCGGCGCTTGTGTTCGACGATTATCCGTCGATGAAGGAGGCGATCGATCGCGACGACCTCGACGTCACGGAGGACACCGTGCTGATCCTGCGCAACGCCGGCCCCCAGGGCGGCCCGGGCATGCCGGAATGGGGCATGCTGCCGATCCCCGGAAAGCTCGTGAAGCAGGGCGTGCGCGACATGGTGCGGCTCTCCGACAGCCGCATGAGCGGCACCAGCTACGGCGCCTGCATCCTGCATGTCTCGCCGGAGTCCTACATCGGCGGGCCGCTCGCCCTGGTAAAGACCGGCGACATGATCTCGCTCGATGTCGACAAGCGCACGATCAACATGAACGTCACCGACGCCGAGCTCGCCAAGCGCCGCGCTGCCTGGAAGAAGCCCGAGGCGCGGTATGAGCGCGGCTACGGCTGGATGTTCACCAAGCACATCAAGCAGGCCAACGAAGGCTGTGACTTCGATTTCCTCGAAACCACTTTCGGCGCGCCCGTCGCCGAGCCGTCGATATATTGACTTCTCGTCATCCCGACCGGAGGGCCGAAGGCCCGCAGTGGAGGGGGCAGTTTGAGGGAGGCGCGTTCATGACTCGTGACCCCCTCCGTCGTCGTATGACGACGACACCTGCGCGATTTGGCGCGAGAGCGCCAAATGCTGACCCGCAGACGGGGGAGGAACGACTCCTTCCTAGCCCTCCCCCGTCTGCGGGGGAGGTGTCCCTGTAATCAGGGACGGAGGGGGTCATGCCCCTCATGACGAGAAAGGAACGGCGATGTTGAAGAAAGAGACCCGCGACAAGCTCAAGACCGTAAGCACGCCCACCGTGGCGACCGCATTGTTCAAGCGCGGCTTTCGCACCCAGGCCATCCAGGACGTCCATCCGCTGTCGCCGATGCAGGAGTCGATGGTCGGCGAGGCCTTCACGCTGCGCTACATCCCGGCGCGCGAGGACCTGAACCAGCTCACGGTGTTCCGCGACCGCGGCCACCCGCAGCGCAAGGCGATCGAGGACTGTCCGCCCGGCCAGGTCATGGTGATGGACAGCCGCAAGGATGCCCGCGCCGCCTCGGCCGGCGCCATCCTGGTGACGCGGCTGATGAAGCGCGGCGTCGCCGGCGTCGTGACCGACGGCGGCTTCCGCGACTCCGCGGAGATCGGGCGGCTGGGCTTCCCCGCCTATCACCATCGCCCCAGTGCACCGACCAACCTCACGCTGCACCAGGCGATCGACATCAACGTGCCAATCGCCTGTGGTGACGCACCGGTGTTTCCCGGCGACGTCATCCTGGGCGACGGCGACGGCGTCATCGTCATCCCGGCGCACCTGGTCGACGAGATCGCCGACGAGGCGGTCGAGATGACGGCCTATGAGGACTTCGTCACCGAGCAGGTGACCGGCGGCATGGGTATCTATGGGCTCTACCCGGCGACCAACGAGAAGTCGCTCGAGGCTTTCGCGGCGTGGCGGAAATTGAACAACCGTTAAGGCAGCTGCGCCGCGAAAGCCTGACCCCCTCCGTCGCGGATTACCGCGACACCTCCCCCGAAGACGGGGGAGGGATGACTCCTCATTACCCTCCCCCGTCTTCGGGCTAGCGTTTGGCCGCGCAGCGGCCAAATCGCGCGGGTGTCGGCGTCATACGCCGACGGAGGGGGTCATGGGCCGGACCAATACTCCGGCAGCTTCGCCGCCAGCCACTTCGCCAGTGCCGCGTTTACCTCGACGGGCTTCTCTTGCGCCATCCAGTGGCCCGACTTCACGACGGCCTCGGTGAGGTCGCTGCAGTCGCGGCGCATCGGCTCGGGCAGGCGCGAGGTCATGGTCTCGCAGGTCGTGTCGTAGGCGCCGTGCAGAAACAGCACCGGCATCGCAAGCTTGCCGCCGTTCCTTGACGTCGCCGCATAGACGCCATTGGCCTTGTGGTTCATGTACCAGGAGTCGGGCCCGAAGAAGCCGTTGCGCGTCAGTGCCGCGACATAGGCCTCCATGTCGGCCTCGGTGATGACGTCGGGATCGCGCGGCAGATCGGGACAGCCGCCGCCGCCGAACCAGCCGCCCGCCTTGCGCACCATCGCCGTCGGCGCCGGCTTGCCGACCCGCGCCGGGTCGCCCTTGCGGAACAGCACCTTCACGATGTTGCGGATGTTGGCCTCGAAGCCCTTGCAGGCCTTGTCAAAATTCTCCTCGTAGAAGAACTGGTAGTCCCACTGCCCTGCCGGATGCGTGTCTTCGGGATAGACGCTGCGGTCGACCAGCGGCACGACAGTCCCGAGCGTGAAGCCCGACGCGAGATAGGGCACGCAGAGGCTGGCCACACCCACCGTCTTCTCCGGATGGTGGCTCGCGATGTTCCAGACCACCGGGCTGCCCCAGTCGTGGCCGATCCACACGGCCTTGTCGCGGCCAAGCGACGCCAGCAGCTCCAGCATGTCGGCGACGATGTTCTCCTGCGTGAAATCCTCGTGCCGCGTGTAGGTGCTCGACCGTCCATAGCCTCGCATGTCGGGCGCGATGCAGCGGAAGCCCAGTGCCGCGAAGACCGGCAACTGGTGCCGCCAGCTGAGCGAGAGCTCGGGCCAGCCGTGGCAGAAAATAAGCAGCGGCGCGGCTTCCGCTCCGCAGGCCAGATAGCCGGTGGTGTGGCGGGCGGACTTGACGGTGTGTTCGGTGATCGGGAATGTCATCCGTCAAGCCTGCCCCGAGGACGCGCGCTCAGCAACCGGAGGAAGATGTCGTCGAAGATCCTTGTGCGGCTGATGGTCGAGCGGCCCGGCGAGCGCGCGGCGGCCGACGACGCCGAGGTACTTCTGGAGATGCTGCGGTCGTTCGGCTCGGTCGACGCTCCGGCCATCGAGAAATACTGGAAGATCGAGGAATGGTTCCACGTCGGTATCGTCCTCGAGGCAGAAGACGCCGAGGCAACGCTGCTGCGCGTCGCCCAACACCTTGCCGACACCTGGCATTGGGGGCCGGGCCGGCACTGGGCGATATGGGACCTGCGCCTGCACGGCGCCTTCAAAATCGAGCGCCTGGCCGCGCACGCGCGTTGGGCGCATATCGAGATCGTCTGACAGGAGGAACGAATGGACATCGATACCGGAACGACCGAACTGCTGTGCTCCGTGCGCGACGGTGTGGCGCTGATCACGCTCAACCGCCCCGAGGCGCGCAATGCGATGTCGGACAGACTGACGCCGGCGCTGCGCGTCCAGATCAAGGAGCGTGGTGACGACCCCACTGTCGGTGCGATCCTGATCACCGGCGCCGGCACCGCCTTCTGCAGCGGCGGCGATGTGAAGGGCATGGGCGGCCGCGGCCCGCGCGGCCAGATGAGCTTCGACGAGCGGCTGGGCGATCTGCGCTGGCGCCAGGCCGGCCTCACCGGCGCGCTGGTCGGCGCGCGCAAGCCCACCATCGCGGCGCTGCCCGGCGCCGCGGCCGGCGCGGGGCTTGCCATCGCACTGGCCTGCGACATCCGCATCGCCGCCAAATCGGCTTTCGTCAGCACCGGCTACGCGCGTGTCGGCCTTAGCGGCGACTACGGCATCGCCTGGCTCTTGACCCGCGCCGTTGGCTCGCCACGGGCGCGCGAACTGATGTTCACCGCCGAGCGCGTCGATGCCGAGCGCTGCGAACGCATCGGGCTGGTCAACCGCGTGGTCGACGACGCCAAGCTGCAGGGCGAAGCTTTCGCGCTCGCCAAGTCGCTGGCCGAGGGTCCGCGTGTGGCCCTGCGCAACATGAAGGACAATCTCGACGATGCGCTTGCCATCGACTACGCGACGGCACTGCATCGCGAAGCCGAGCGGCTGGTCCAGGCCTCGCGCACCGCCGACCACAAGGAGGCGGTGGCCGCCTTCGTCGAAAAGCGAAAGCCGGTATTCGTCGGGCGCTGATCAATCCCGGTCCGGCGCGCCCGGCGGGAAGAAGCTTCGGAACGGCCTTGCCTCCTCGACGGCACGCGAAACGGAGGGACGCCCAAGAAGCTGCGCGCGAAGGGCGCGGGTCGCAGCGAAGCGCTCGGCAATGGGATGCACCCAGTCGGCGTAGAGTAACGACGGCGCCGCCGCGCAGTCGGCCAGGGTGAAAGCGTTGCCCGCCGTCCACCGTTTGCCCTTCAGCCGGTCATCGAGCCAGGCATAGGAAACCTCCAGCCGCGCCTTGGCGTCGGTGACGCCGCGCGGGTCGCGCTCGCTCTCCGTCCGCAGGAAGTCGCCGACCACTTTCTGCATGGGCGTCATGACGTAGTTGTCGAAGAAGCGGTCGAGAAAGCGCACCTCGAGCGAAGGAACCAGTTGCGGCGCCACATGCTCGATGATGATGCTGGATTCAATCACCGTCGCGCCGCCATCGACCAGCACCGGCATCAGGCCGATCGGCCACATCCGGCGCAAGTCGGCGAAGCCCGCCGCGTCTTCGATGCGGCGCCACTCGAAGGGCGTGCCGGTCTCGAAAAGCGCGATCGTTACCTTCTGGCAGTAGGACGAGAAGGGATGGCCGTAGAGGACGGGCTTGCTCACACGCGCACCGCGCGCTTGCCGCGGTTGGAGCCTTCGAACAGGCCGATCAGCGCCTGTGGCGCCTTGTCGAGGCCGTCGACGATATCGACCACAGCCTTGATCAGCCCGCTTGCGACCCAGCGCGCCAGTCGCGCTTCAGCCTCGGCGCGGCGGTCGAAGAAATCCATGACGACAAAGCCTTCCAGGCGCAGTCGCTTGACGACGACGAGGCCCGGCACGGCCATTGGCCCGGGAGCCGGCTTTTCCACGTCATATTGCGAGACGTTGCCGCAACACACGATGCGGCCGCGCAAGTTCATCAGCGACAGCGCCGCATCGAGCACCGGCCCGCCAGTGTTGTCGAAATAGACGTCGATGCCGTTGGGGCATGCGGCAGCAATGGCGCGGCGCACGCCGCCCGCCTTGTAGTCGATCGCGGCATCGAAGCCGAGCTCGCGCGTCAGCCAATCGCATTTATCCTGCCCGCCGGCCGTGCCGACGACACGACAGCCCGCGAGCTTGGCGATCTGGCCCGCCATGGTGCCGACCGCGCCGGCCGCCGCCGAGACCAGCACGGTGTCGCCGGGCTTGGGCTGGCCCACTTCCAGAAGGCCGAAATAGGCGGTGAGGCCGGTGATGCTGAGCGGTCCGATCAGCAGCTCGAGCGGCGCCTCGGTGGTGCGCTTGAAGAGCCGCCGGGCCGGCAGGGCGGCGTAGTCCTGCCAGCCCCAGTCGCCCTCGACGATGTCGCCGACCTTGAGGCCGGGTGCCTTGGACTCGACCACCTCGCCGATGGCGAAGCCGCTCATCACCTGGCCCGGCTCCAGCGCGTCGCGATAGGTCTTGCCCATCATCCAGGCGCGATTGGCGGGATCGAGCGACAGCATGCGCGAGCGCACCAGCACCTCGCCGTCACGCGGCACCGGAATGGCCGCTTCGTGCCACTGGAAGGTGTCGGCGGCGATTTTACCCTGGGGCTGCTTGGCGTAGAGCCATTGGCGGTTCATGGGTTCATCCTTCTGAGAATGGCAATGTCCTCATCCTGAGGAGCGCCCGCAGGGCGCGTCTCGAAGGATGGGCACGAGCACGTTGCCTGTGGCCCATCCTTCGAGACGCCGCGCTTCGCGCGGCTCCTCAGGATGAGGTCGGGTCCTTGTAGTTGGCGGCACGCTTCTGCAGGTTGGACATGATGGCTTCGAGCTGGTTGGGCGCGCCGATCAGCTTCTGCTGCTCGATCGATTCGGCCATCAAGCCGGTCTTGGCGTCGGTCGCGACGGCCAAGTTCATCAGCCGCTTGGCGGCGCGGACCGCGTCGGGGCTCTTGCCGGCGATTTCCTTCGCCGTCTCGAAAGCGGCGGCGCGCGGATCAGCGACGATGCGCGTCACGAAGCCGTACTGCTGGGCTTCTTCCGCGTTGAAGATGCAGCCGGTGTAGGTGAGCTCGCGCACGATATCCTCGCGTGCAAGATGGCGCATGAGCTGCGTGCCGGCGAGATCGGGCACGAGGCCCCACTTGATCTCCATCACCGAGAAGCGCGTGTCGGGTGCGGCGTAACGGATGTCCGGACCCAGCGCGATCTGGAAACCGCCGCCGAAGGCAACGCCATGCAGCGCGGCGATCACCGGCACCGGCAACTCGCGCCACAGCCAGGCGCATTGCTGCGGCCGGTTGGCGATGCCGTGGGTGCGCACCGTGAGATCGCGCACGCCGGGCACCTTGTCGCCTTGCGCTTCCATGGCGGCAAAGCTCCCCATGTCGAGGCCGGCGCAGAAGGCCTTGCCCTCACCGGAAAGTACGACGCAGCGCAACCCCTTCATGTCGGCCAGCCTGGCGCCAGCCTCGATGATGCCCTCGAACATCGCTGGATCGAGCGCGTTCATCTTGTCGGCGCGGATCAGGCGGACATCGGCCACGCCGTCCTTGAGATCGATCGAGACGCGGTCCTTCATTTGTCCTTCTCCGATTTCAGCCACTCGCGCAGGCGGCGCTTCACCTCGTCGGGCGACAGCCGCTCGGGCGGAGCCAGGCTGCCGTCATCCTTCTTGGGCCACATCAGCACGGCGATGGCACGCTGCACGTCGGCGAAGCTGCAATCATCGGGCAGCCGGTCGAGCAGCGCCCGTACCTCTGCCTTCACGTCGGTCGCTTTGACATCGATCATGCATGCACCATCTGCCAGACCCCCTGCGCAACATAGACCACACCGATCGCCAGGATCACCCGCCGCGTCCAATAATAGAACTGCTTGTCCGACAAGCGGTCGAGGAAACTGCGCGAGAGCGTCGTGCCCAGCACGGCAAAGCAGGCCGCGAATGCCATCACCGCCCATTGCTCCCCGTCGCGGCCGCCCGGATTGGCGACCAGGGCGCCGAAATACGCGACCTTGGTGAGATGGCCCAGCACCTGGGCTGCGGCCTTGGTCGAGACGTTCATCTGCCGCGTCATGCCGCTGCGGACATAGAAGATGTCAAGGATCGGCCCGGTGACGCCCGACACGAGCTGCAGGGCGCCGCCGATCGCGCCGGCCAGGAAGGCTTGGCCCCTGCGTTCGATGTTGGGCGCGACCCGCTGGGGCACGGCAAGGGCGATGAACGGCGTCAAGCCGACCGCCATCAGCACGACGAACTTGGGCGGCACGAAAGCCAGCGACGAAAAGACCAGCAGCGAGAAGCCCGAGCCCAGGCCGAACTGCAGCACCACGCTCCAGTTGATGTGGTGGCGCCACAGCCACGAACGCCAGCCGTTGGCCGCGATCTGGATCACGCCGTGGAACACCATGGCCACGGGAACCGGCAGCACGAGCAGCAGAAAACCGATCAACAGCATGCCGCCCGCCATGCCGAAAATCCCAGAGATGAACGAGGTCACGACGGCCACGACGGCAAGCGCTGCGAGGACAGGGAGCGTGAACATCGCCGAGCGGCGTAGCGCAGGGAGCGGATGGTGTCGAATTCAATCCCCCTGCCCCGTCATACGGGCTAGCGTTTGGCCGCGCAGCGGCCAAATCGCGCGGGTGTCGCCGTCATACGGCGACGGAGGGGGAGAGCAACGCGGCTGCGGCCTTCCCCCTCCCTGCCCTCCCCCGTATGACGGGGGAGGAGTATGAAAAGACCATGACCGACACCGATCTCCTCTTCGTGCCAGCCGTGAAGGCCGCTGCCCTCATCCGTAGCAAGAAGCTTTCGCCCGTCGAATATGTCGACGCGGTCCTGAAGGCGATCGATCGTGCCAATCCGAATCTCAACTGCTTTCGCGTGGTGATGGCGGAGCAAGCTCGGCGCGACGCCAAGGCGGCCGAAAAGGCCGTCACCGATGGCGCCAAGCTCGGGCCACTGCACGGCGTGCCGGTCAGAAGCCGGGGCCGCAGCTCGTCGGCGTGATCGGCCGACCGGTGGCAGGCGACCCGGCGTTTGACTATTCGCCGGCGCTGCGCGCGGCGCGCAAAAAAGGCGATCTCTGGGCGCGCGAGCGGCTCGACGCGTTTCTCGCCGACACCGAGGCGATGTATCCCGGCGGCTGGATGGGCAGCCCGCCGATCCGCGACGCAAAGGTGCGCGCCGACCTCTTGTGTGTTCTGGCCGGTCCGTGAGCTAAGCTCGCCCGACAGGGAGGGACAACGACATGCGTCTCATCGCGATCCCGATGGCTGCAACGGAGTAGACCCGACAATGACCTGGCTTCCCCCGGCCGTCGCGCCGATCGTCCTGTTGCTGATCTCCAATGTGTTCATGACCTTCGCCTGGTACGGGCATCTCAAGTTCACGGACCGACCGCTGTGGCTGGTGGTGGTGGCGAGCTGGGGCATCGCCTTCGTCGAGTACTGTTTCGCGGTGCCCGCCAACCGCTGGGGCCACGCTGTCTATTCGACGGCCGAACTCAAGACCATGCAGGAGGTGATCACGCTCACCGTGTTCGCCGCTTTCTCCGTGCTCTATCTCGGCGAACGCATCACGCTCAACCACCTGGTCGGCTTCACCCTGATCTGCGCCGGCGCCTTCTTCGTCTTCAAGGGGCCGCTGCCGGCGTGAAATGCCAGCGTGAAATCGGCGGGATGATCCCAGCCTTTCCCGCATAGAATCGCCGGGGATGAGCGAAATCTGGACCAGACGACGGATCGAGATCGCCGGCCTTGCCACGATCCTGCTGATCGCCGCACTGCTGCGGCTGGCGGCGCCGATCATCCTCCGCACCGGCCTGCCGGCGCTGGCCGTCGGCGGCTACTTGAGCAACGATCCGATCCTCTCGACCGACGGCCTGGCCGCGATGGTCGCCGCTGGGTGCGCACCAACGGCAAGCCGGTCGACGAAGCGCTGTGGCGTTCGCTGCCGCCCGAGTCGTGGCGTTCGATCCGGCTCTACGAACTGAAGCCCGGCTAACCGACGCCGAGCGCCGAAGCGATCTGGTAGGTCGCAAGAGCCGCCGCGTAGGCGAGCGCCAGCATATAGCCGAAGGTGACGCCGACCCATTTCCAGCCACCGGCCTCACGCTTGATCACCGCCAGGGTCGAAGCGCATTGCGGTGCGAACACGTACCAGGCAAGCAGCGCCAGCGCCGTGGCAAGACTCCATTGGCCCGCGATCGCCTGGCCGATCTTGTCGGTCGCGCCTTCGCCGGCGCCGATCGCGTAGATCGTGCCGAGCGCTCCGACCGCTACTTCGCGCGCCGCCATGCCGGGGATCAGCGCCACGTTGATCTGCCAGTTGAAGCCGACCGGCTGGGTGATCGGCTCGATGGCCTGGCCGATCGCGGCGGCCAGGCTGTAGTTGATCGCCGGGCCAGGCGCGCCTTCGGGTGGCTGCGGAAAGGAAGCCAGCGCCCAGATCAGGATCATCATCGACAGGATGGTGGTGCCGGCCCGCTTGAGGAAGATGGTGGCGCGCGTCCACAGGCCGATCGCCAGGCTCTTGGGCCGCGGCAGCTTGTAGTCCGGCAGCTCGAGCATGAAGGGCTCGCCGATCGACGAGCGCCAGAACAGTCGCTTGATGGCGAACGACACGGCCAGTGCCGCGAAAATGCCCGCGGCATAGAGGCCGAACATCACCAGCCCCTGCAGGCCGACGAAGCCCCAGACCTCGCGGTCGGGGATGAACGCCGAGATGATCAGCGTATAGACCGGGATACGCGCCGAGCAGGTCATCAGCGGCGCCACCAGGATGGTGGTCAGCCGATCGCGTTTGTCGTCGATCACGCGGGTCGACATGATGCCGGGGATGGCGCAGGCGAAGGACGACAACAGCGGGATGAAGGCACGCCCGTGCAATCCCGCGCCGCCCATGATCTTGTCCATCAGGAAGGCCGCGCGCGCCATGTAGCCCAGGTCTTCGAGCAGCAGGATGAAGAAGAACAGGATCAGGATCTGCGGCAGGAAGACCAGCACGCTGCCGACGCCCGAGATCAGGCCGTCCTTGAGGAAGCTTCGCAGCAGCTCGGGCAGCGGCGCCGTCGCGACCAGGGCGCCCAGCCATTCGAAGCCGTCGGCGATGGCTTCCATCGCCGGCCGCGCCCAGGCGAACACCGCCTGGAACATCACGAACAAAATGGCGAGCAGGATCAGCAGTCCGGCAACCGGATGCAGCAGCACTGTGTCGGTGCGCCTGGTGCCGCCGTCGGGTCGGCCGAGACCGCGCACTGCGGCGCTGATGATGCGATCGGCCTCGCGCTGGCCGGTGCGCAGCGCCCCGGCATCCGGCGCCCGCCAATCCGCAGCCGACACCGGCGGCAGATGCGCCAGCAGACGGTCGAGTTCGCCCAGCAGCGCTTCTGTGCCGCCGCGGCGCACGGCCACCGAGCTTACCACCGGCATGTCGAGCTCGCGCGACAGGTGCTCGAGGTCGATCTCGATGCCGCGGCGGCGCGCGATATCCATCATGTTGAGCGCCAGCACGACTGGACGGCCGACGTGCTTCAGCTCCAGCGCCAGCCGGAGCGCCAGCCGGAGATTGGAGGCATCGCCGACGCAGACGATCAGGTCGGGTGCCGCTTCGCTCTCGAGCTTGCCCAGCACCGCGTCGCGGGTGATCTCCTCGTCGGGCGAGCGTGCGCGCAACGAATAGGTACCGGGCAGGTCGACGACCTGGATCGCCCGGCCGGATGGTGTGGCGAGGCGTCCGATCTTCTTCTCGACCGTGACGCCAGGGTAGTTGGCGACCTTCTGGCGGCTGCCGGTCAGGGCATTGAAGAGAGCCGTCTTGCCGCAGTTGGGATTGCCGACCAGCGCCACAATAGGCGCGAGTTCGATGCCCGCGTTCACGACGTGGCTTCGCCGGCCGCGACCCGGACGGCCATGGCCTCGCGGCGGCGCAGTGCGATGGTGGTTTCGGCCACCCTCACCGCGATCGGGTCGCCGCCGAACAGTCCCTCATGCAGCAGCTCGACGGCGGCACCCTCGACGAAGCCGAGCTCGATCAGGCGACGCTCCAGCTCGTCCGCCGGCAGCGCCGCTCCCGCGTGATCCACATCGAGTGCAATTATGCGGCCACGAAAGCCCAGAGGCGCATCGCCCAGTGCTAGGGTGGTCAGTGCTAGGCTTGAAGTGTCAGGCATTGCGAATGCTTCGTAATAGCACCTGGCCGGTTGGCTCGCCAGCGGAGGGAGGAAGCTGCATGGCAAACATCGTTCTGGCGCATGGCGCGTGGTCGGCGGCGTGGGCCTGGAAGAAGATGAGGCCGCTGTTTCGCGCGGCCGGCCATGAGTTCTATTCGCCGACCTATACCGGATTGGGCGAGCGCGCCCACCTGACGCGACCGGAGATCGATCTCTCGACGCACATCCAGGACGTCCTGGCGGTGCTGGAATTCGAGGATCTGAAGGACGTTACCCTGCTCGGCCATTCCTATGGCGGCATGGTCGCGACCGGGGTCGCCCACAAGGCGCCGGGCCGCATCAAGCGCCTGGTCTATATCGATGCCTTCGCACCCAAGGACGGCCAAAGCCTGTTCGATCTCGTCGGACCCAAGGCCGAGGGCAACATGCGGGCCGGAGCGGCGACCAGCGGCGACGGCTGGCGCCTGCCGATCAATCCCATGCCGCCCGACACGTCGCCCGAGGATGTCGCCTGGGCAAGCCCTCGGCGCCGGCCGCAGCAGATCAAGACCTTCGAGCAGAAGATCAAACTCGTCTCCAACGACCCGCCGCCGCCGCGTCACTATATCTACGCGACGCGCTCGGGCCCCGGCGATGTGTTCCGCCAATTCAGCGAGCGGGCCAAGAGCGAGCCCGGTTGGAAGCACTACGAGATCGATGCCAGCCATAATCCACACATAACCTGCCCCGAAGTGCTGATGGCGCTCTTGACCCAGATCATGGCCAGGTGAGCAGGGGCAAATGAGTCGCAGCCTTGCGCATGATGTCCTTGGCCTGCTCGGCCGAGTGCCGCGGGCCGACGATTCGCTCACCCTGACCGGCGGTGAGGATCCCGTGTTCGTCACACCCTGGCGCATCGCTCGCGCGGGAACGGCGGCGCTGGGCGCGGTCGGTCTCGCCGTTTCCGACCTGTGGCGCCTCAGGACCGGCAAGCCGCAGGCCGTGACCGTCGACCGCCATGCCGCAACGGCGTCGCTGCGCTCGAACACCTACGTGCTGCAAAACGGCAAGAAGCCGGTGTCGTGGGATCCGCTGGCTGGCCACTATCCGACGCGTGACGGCCGCACGATGTTCCTGCACACCAACCATCCGCACCATCGCGCCGGCGCGCTGCGCATATCGGGCGCCAAAGCCGAGACGCGTGAGGCGCTGGCCGAGGCGGTGGCCAAGTGGGACGGCCTTGCCATCGAGGAAGCCATCGCGGCCGGCGGCTGTGTCGGCGGGCTCGTGCGCAGCCGCGAGGAATGGAACGCCCATCCGCACGGCATCGCCGTCGCCAGGCTGCCGCTGCTCGACATCGTGAAGATCGGCGAGGCGCCGGCGCGGCCATTGCCCAAAGGCGACCGGCCGCTCTCGGGCGTGCGCGTGCTCGATCTCACGCGCGTGCTGGCAGGACCCACCAGCGGCCGCGTGCTGGCGGAGAACGGCGCCGACGTCCTGCATGTCGCGGCCCCTCACCTGCCCTATCAGACCGAGATCCTGATGGACACCGGCCACGGCAAGCGCTGCGCCTGGGTCGATCTCAGCAATCCGGCAGGCGTCGAGACGATGAATGACCTTTTGCGCGAGGCCGACATCTTCACCCAGGGCTATCGCCCCGGCGCAGTCGCCGCTCGCGGCTTCTCGCCGGAACAGGTGGCGGCGCTCAGGCCCGGCATCGTCTGCGTCAGCATCTGCGCCTACGGCCACGAAGGCCCATGGTCGGACCGGCGCGGCTTCGATTCGATCGTGCAGAACGTCACAGGCCTAACCGCCACGCAGGGCACGCTCGCCAAGCCGCGCAACCTGCCGGTCCAGGCCAACGACTATATCGCGGGCTATCTCGCCGCCCTCGGCGCCATGGTGGCGCTGGCCCGCCGCGTCGAGCAGGGCGGATCGTGGCTGGTCCGCGTGTCGCTGGTGCAAGTCGCGCACTGGATCGCCAGCCTCGGCACCGTCGATGGCGCCAAGGGCGCCGCCGAGCTGCCCGAGTCCGAACTGACGCAGCTGTTCATGGAAAGCGATGGCCCGTTCGGCCGCCTGCGCCACTTGAGACCGGCCGTGCTGTTGGGCGATACACCGGCCTTCTATGCCCGCCCCGCCGAACCGCTGGGCTCATCGCCGGCGCGCTGGGCCTAGACGAACGGTTGGCATGGTCGACGACGAAGTAGCCGGAACCGATTGGTCTCGCACCGAGCTCGATTGGTCGTTGCCGACTATTTCGTGATGCTGAAGGAAGAGCAGGCCGGACGAAGATTCAGCAAGACGGAGCATCGTCGGGCGCTGATGGACCATATCCATCGCAGCCATGGTTCTATCGAGTTCAAGCACCAGAACATCTCCGCCGTTCTGATGGAATTGGGCCTTCCGCATATTGCGGGCTACAAGCCGGCGCGAAACTATCAAGGCGCCATTTTCGACGCGATCAGCGGCTATCTGATGAAGGAGCCTGATCCGATCCCGTTTGCGCCTCAGCCGCTTATGGGACTCGCTGAGGCACAAAGCCTATTCGAGGAGAGCCCGCCGCCGACTGGCCAAAGCAGACCCAATAGACCGGAGGGCTTGGAACGGCTGATCAGAAATTTCGACCCTGCTCTTCGCGATCAGCTCAACCGCGCGCTCGGTCAGGCAGGAGAACAGCATATCTACGAGTACGAGCAGCGAAAGCTTCTTGATGCCGATCGACGCGACCTCGCTCGGAAAGTCCGATGGGTATCCCATGAAGACGGCGACGGTGCGGGCTACGACATCCGTTCTTATGACCAGACCGGCGCCGAGCGCTGGATCGAGGTCAAGACAACTCGAGGTGGCAACACAACTCCCTTCTATCTAACGCGCAACGAAAACGAAGTTGCGAAAGATCGACCTGACGCATTCCGCTTGTATCGTCTCTACGATTTCTCGAAGCGTCCCCGACTCTTCACTTTGACGCCGCCCCTCGAGACGCTATTGCACCTCGAACCTTTGACCTTCCGAGCGTCCCTGAAATAGGCGAGCCGCCCCTGCCCTGACCAACATTGCCGAACTGGAAACCCTCGGCGGCGAGAGCTATGACCGCGAATGGCCGGGGCGCGCCGCCAAGACGATGTGGTAGCCGGTACTCAGCGCAGACAGCCCATCGTCTCCCAGAACGGCCTGCCCGATTCGTAGGCTGCCGCGGCCGGCGAGATACCAATGTCGCGCAGGCTGCGGGCATCCATCTGCGCCAGATGCCGCCGCGCCTGCACGCGCTGCCGCCATACGGCAAAAGTGAGGGCGAGGCGCTGACGCAGCGAAGGCCTGGGAGCGGATGGCGTGACCAGAAGGTTCGGCCGGTCGATCAGGCTGCGGCGGGACTGGAAGCTCATTTCTTCCTCCTCGGGGTGACGCTTCCAACATGGGGCCCCGCCCCATGCCGTCTCAATTACACCTGAGGTAATGACGACCACGAGCGTTCCTCATGCTCGGGTCGATTTCGCTGCCCTGAAAGGCGCGCTAGTCTCACGCGGTATCCGATCGGAGAAAGCCATGCTGTCCAGCCAACGCGAGTTGTTCGATATTCCGCGCGACGTCTGTTACCTGAACGCAGCCGGCTGGAGCCCGATGCCGTTCAGTGTCCAGGAAGCCGGCCGCGCCGCCATGTCTCGCAAGGCCCAGCCATGGAAACTCGGCGGTGATTTCTTCTCGGCGCAGTACGAACGTCCGCGCAAGGCAGCGGCCGCGTTGATCGGCGCCGATCCCAACGACGTCGCGCTGATCTCCTCCGTCGGCTACGGCGTGGCAACCGCCGGCAAGATCCTGACGATTCCGCGCGGCAGCCGCGTCATCGTCCTGCAGAACGATCACACCTCGCCGGTCCTGGAGTGGATGAGCCGCGCCGAAACCGGCGGCTTCGGCGTCGAGCCCGTCAAGCAGCCGGACGACGGCGACTGGACCTCGGCGGTGCTGGAGGCGATCGAGCGCACGGGGGCGCCTCCGCTTGCGCTCGTCTCGATCTCCTCGGTGCACTGGTCCGATGGCGGCGCGCTTGACATGGCGCGCATCGCAGCCGCCAGCCGCAAACAGGGCGCCGCATTGTTGATCGACGCCACGCACGACGTCGGCGTGCGCCGGATCGACGTCAAGGCGCTCGACCCCGACTTCCTCATCTTCCCCACCTACAAGTGGGTGCTCGGTCCCTACGGTCGCGCGTTCATCTATGTCGCCAAGCGCCGACAGAACGGCGTGCCACTCGAGCAGACCGCGGCCGCACGCAAGGCCGTGTCAGCCGAGGACACCCTTTATTTTCGCGACATCTCCTATCGCGACGATGCACGGCGCTACGACATGGGCGAGCGCGACCATTTCGTCTCGCTGGAGATGGCGGCGATCGGCATGGAGTTGATGGCGAGCTGGGGCAACGACGCCGTCGTCGAACGACTTTCCATGCTCACAGCGAGACTGGCTGACGGTCTCGGCAATCTCAATGTCCGTATACCGGACCCGAAGCTACGTGCGCCGCACATCCTGAGCGTCGCCTTCCCCAAGGGCATGGCGCCCGACCTGCCGAAGAAGCTGGCGGCCGAGAACGTCCATGCCGCACCGCGGCTCGGGCGACTGCGCCTCAGCCCTCATGTCTACAACGACGAGCAGGATGTCGAACGCTTCGTCGAGGTGTTCCGTCGCGTTGCGACCTAAGCTGGCGCTCATGGTAGGCTCCCCTCGGGGAGCCTAGGGGGTTGCGTTGAGTTCCACTCGTAGAAGCCTGTTGGTTGGCGCCTATCTGCGGCGCGACTTGCAGACCTGGGGCGATGTGGTCCGCAAGGGCAACATCAAGATCGACGATTAAGGCGCGATGACTTTCACTCCAATCACGCCGTCGGCCCGGCCGCAGCGCGATGACGATGGTCATCGCGCTGGAGTGCGCCGCTCAGGCGCGATGGCCCACCATCGCGCCATAGCTGCGGGAGCCGGGCCGACGGCCGAAGCAAGAGTCATCGCACTGTGATGTCTGCACGTCTTGCCGTCGATATCGGCGGAACCTTCACCGACGTGGTCCTGGAAACAGCCGACCGCGCCCATTCGATCAAGCTGCTCACCACGCCCGACGCGCCCGAGCGCGCCGTGCTGGAAGGCGTGCGAACGATCCTTGCCGAAGCCAAGTGCGCCGCGTCCGCGGTCTCCCTGGTGGTGCACGGAACGACGCTCGCCACCAACGCTTTGATCGAACGCAAGGGCGCGCGCACGGCGCTGGTCACCACCGAGGGCTTCCGCGATTCGCTCGAGATCGCCTGGGAGCACCGCTTCGAGCAGTACGACATCTATATGGAGCGGCCCGACCCGCTGGTGCCGCGCGACCTGCGCTTCGGCGTGCCCGAGCGCGTCGCCGCCGACGGTGCGGTGCTGCTGGCGCTCGACGAGAAGGCGGTACGCAAGGTTGCATCGGAGCTCAGGCGCCTGAAGGTCGAGGCGGTCGCCGTCTGCTTCCTGCACAGCTTCACCAACGAGGCGCATGAGCGGCGCACCGGCGCGATCCTGGCCGAAGAGCTGCCGGGCGTGGCGATTTCGCTCTCCTGCGAGGTCTGCCCGGAGATCCGCGAATACGAGCGCGCCTCGACCACCATCGCCAATGCCTATGTGCTGCCGCGCATGGCGGGCTATCTCGGCCAGCTCGAGCGCGACCTCAAGAAGGAAGGCATTCCCGGCCCACTGCTGCTGATGATGTCATCGGGCGGCATCACCACGGTCGAGACCGCGATGCGCCATCCGGTGCGCCTCGTGGAGTCCGGTCCCGCCGGCGGCGCCATCCTGGCGCTCACGGTTGCGGCCGAGAACGGCGTCGCCAAGGCCGTGGCCTTCGACATGGGCGGCACGACGGCCAAGCTCACCCTGCTCGACGACCTCAACCTGCAGCGCTCGCGCCAGTTCGAGGTGGCGCGCGCCTATCGCTTCGTGCAGGGCAGCGGCATTCCCGTCCGCATCCCGGTGATCGAGCTGGTCGAAATCGGCGCCGGCGGCGGCTCGATCGCCCGCCTCGATGCGCTGGGCCGCATCCAGGTCGGCCCCGATTCGGCGGGATCGGTCCCCGGCCCGGCCTGTTACGGCAACGGCGGCACCGAACCCACCGTCACCGACGCCGACACCCTCCTCGGCCGCCTCGACCCGGCACGCTTCGCCGGCGGCAAGCTGCCGCTCTATCCCGACAAGGCGGCCGCTGCGCTGCAGGCGATCGCGGGACCGCTGAGGACCGATGCGGCGGGTGCGGCGATCGGCGTGGCCGAGATCGTCGACGAGACCATGGCGAGTGCCGCCCGCGTGCATGCCGTCGAGAACGGCAAGGACACCGCCGAGCGCACGCTGATCGCCTTCGGCGGTGCGGCACCGCTGCACGCCGCGCGCATGGCGCGCAAGCTCGGCATCAAGCGCATCATCGTGCCGGTGGGCGCCGGCGTTGGTTCGGCTTTCGGCTTCCTGCGCGCCTCGATCGCCTACGAGGTCGTGCGCACGCGCCACATGCGGCTCGACCTGTTCGACGCCAAACTGGCCAACAGCCTGTTCACCGCCATGCGCCAGGAGGCCGAGGGCGTGGTGCGGCTGGCGGCGCCGGACGAAACGCTGGTCGAGAACCGCCACGCCTTCATGCGCTACCGCGGCCAGGGCCACGAGATCGCCGTCGCCGTGCCCAACAGCGAATTCCAGGCAGGCGCCACGGCGGAGATGCGCAAGCGCTTCGAGGAAACCTACGCTACGGTGTTCGGCCGCATCATTCCCAAACTCGAGGTCGAGATCCTGACCTGGACGCTGTCGCTTGCCACCGCACGGCCGCTGCCCAAGCCCGCCCCCGAACCCAAGCCCCTTGCGGCGCCGGCCGCCTCGGGCACGCGCGAGATCATCGACCCGGCAACCGGCCAACGTGCCAAGGCCGCCCTCCACGAGCGCGGCGCGCTCAGGCCCGGCATGAAACTCGACGGGCCGGCGCTGATCGTCGAGGATGGCACCACCACCGTCGTGCCGCAGGGCTTCGCGGCCCGCATCAATTCACTCGGCCAGATCGTCCTGGAGGACGTGACATGACGACAGACATCCGCCTGCAGGTGATGTGGAACCGCCTGCTCTCCGTCGTCGAGGAGCAGGCCCGCGCCCTCGTCCGCACTGCCTTCTCGACCAGCGCGCGCGAGGCGGGAGACATCTCGGCCGGCGTGTTCGACCTGAAAGGCCAGATGCTGGCGCAGGCCGTCACCGGCACGCCGGGTCACGTGAATTCGATGGCGCGCAGCGTCATCCATTTCATCCGCGAGTTCCCGGTCGAGACCATGAAGCCGGGCGACGCCTACGTGACCAACGATCCGTGGAAAGGCACCGGCCATCTCTACGACATCGTCGTCACCTCGCCGGCCTTCCACAAAGGCAGACTGGTGGCGCTGTTCTCCTGCACCACCCACGTGGTCGACATCGGCGGCCTCGGCTTCTCACCCGACGGGCGGCAGGTCTATCACGAGGGCCTGTTCCTGCCGCTTCTGCAGATGATGCGGGAAGGCAGGATGGATGAGAATGTCATGCGCATCGTGCGCGCCAACGTGCGCGAGCCGGTGCAGGTCGAAGGCGACATCTACGCGCTGATCGGCTGCAACCAGATCGGCGAGCGCCGACTGAGCGACATGATGACCGAGCACGGCATCGACAATCTCGACGAGCTTGGCCACCACATCATCGACAGGAGCCGCGCCGGCATGGTGGCGGCGATCGGCAAGCTGCCGCGCGGCACCTGGAACGGCCATATGCGGATCGACGGCTACGACCATCCAATCGACCTGCATGCCGCCGTCACCATCCATGCCGACCATATCGCGGTCGACTATACCGGCACCTCGGGCACCTCGGCTTTCGGCATCAATTCGCCGATGTGCTACACCGAGGCCTACACGGCCTTCGGCATCAAGTGCGTGGTGGCGCCGACCATTCCCAACAATGCCGGCACGCTCGATGCCATCCTGGCGACAGCGCCCGACAACACCATCGTCAACGCGCCGCATCCCGCCGCCGTCAATGCGCGCAGCACGATCGGCCACATGCTGCCCGACGTCTGCTACGCCGCCCTCCACCAGATACTGCCCGGCCGCGTGCCGGCCGAGGGCACCAGCAATCTCTGGAACCTGAAGCTCGGCGCCGGCCATGGCTTGACCGGGACGACGTCGAACAGCCGGCCCTTCATGGTGACGACGTTCCACTCGGGCGGCGCCGGCGCGCGGCCGACCCTCGACGGGCTCTCGGCGACGCCCTTCCCGTCGGGCGTGCGCAACGTGCCGGTCGAAATCACCGAGACCATCGCGCCGCTGGTGGTGTGGAAGAAGGAATACCGCGCCGATTCGGGCGGTGCCGGCCAGTACCGCGGCGGCCTCGGCCAGACCATGGAGCTGGAGCATCGCGAAGGCGCGCCGTTCGGCATTTTCGCCACTTTCGAGCGCGTCAAGCATCCGCCGCGCGGCCGCGATGGCGGCCATTCCGGCGCCACGGGGCGAATCTCGCTGAGCGGCGGCCATGTGATGAACGCCAAGGGCCTTCAGGTCATTCCCGCCGGCGAACGGCTGATCGTCGAGATGCCCGGCGGCGGCGGCTTCGGCGACCCCAAGAAGCGCGATCGCAAGTCGGTCGAGCGTGACGTGAAGCTCGGCCTGGTCAGCGAAGAGCAGGCCAGGACGGTCTACGGGATCGAGGGGGACTAACGCATACCCTTCCTCCCCTTCGCGGATCCGCGAAGGGGAGGAAAGGCTTAACTCAATCGTCGTCTGAAAGACTCTAGGGGCCGATGGTGCGAAATGTCGTGTTCCGCGCCCCTCCCCTGCTCGGCCGGAAAGCTCTAGCATCCGCCCCAGCAATCGGAGGGGAAACGATGACGAGCTGGCAACCGAACGAGCGCTATCCCGATCCCGCAGTGCGCGTGCTCGATCCGTCCTTCGGCCAATACCGGCTGGCGCTGGCCTCGGTCGAGCGGCTCTACACCGGCTGCCGCTGGGCCGAGGGACCGGTCTATTTCGGCGACGGCCGCTATCTCTTGTGGAGCGACATTCCCAACAACCGCGTCCTGCGCTGGGACGAAGAGACCGGCGTCGTCTCGAACTTCCGAAGACCCTCGAACAACGCCAACGGCCACACCCGCGACCGCCAGGGCCGGCTGGTCGCCTGCGAGCATGATGCGCGCCGGGTGGTGCGCTTCGAGTATGACGGCTCGATCACCGTCCTGGCCGACAGCTACAAGGGCAAGAAGCTCAACTCGCCCAACGACGTGGTGGTGAAGTCCGACGGCTCGATCTGGTTCAGCGATCCCACCTTCGGCATCCTGGGCTACTACGAGGGCCACAAGGACAAGAGCGAGAACGCGCCCGCCGTCTACCGGATCGACGGCAAGACCGGCAAGATCACGATGATGGTCGACGACGCGCCGGGCCCCAACGGGCTCGCCTTCTCGCCCGACGAGAAGAAGCTTTATGTCGTGGCCTCGCGCGGCGAGCCCAACCGCAAGTTCCTCGCCTACGACGTCTCATCGGACGGCACCAGGCTCGGCAAGGGCAAGGTGCTGATCGACGCCGGCAAGGGCGGCTCGCCCGACGGCTTCCGCGTCGATGTCGACGGCAACCTGTGGTGCGGCTGGGGGATGGGCAGCGACGAGCTCGACGGCGTTCGCGTGTTCAATGCGAAGGGCAAGCCGATCGGCCATATCGGGCTGCCGGAACGCTGCGCCAACCTCTGCTTCGGCGGCCGCTATCGCAACCGCCTGTTCATGACCGCCAGCCACTCGCTCTACGCGCTCTATGTGAACACCCAGGGCGCCGCCGGCGGCTGAACAACAAGAAGAAGCGAAACATGAGCGGAGTCGATTCGCGCTACGCGTGGTGGCGCCTTGCCGCCAGCGTGCTGCTGAGCATGCTGGGCGGCGTCGGCATGTGGTGCATCGTCGTGGCACTGCCGGTGGTGCAGACCGATCTCGGCGTGTCGCGCGCCCAGATCTCCTTCGCCTATACCGCGACCATGCTGGGCTTCTGCGCCGGCGGCGTGTTCATGGGCTGGCTGGTCGACAAGAAGGGCATCGTCCCGGCGTCCATGCTCGCCGCGGCCATGCTGGCGGCGGGGTTCGCGGGTGCCGGCCTCGCCCCGTCGCTCGGCTGGTATGCCTTCGCGCAAGGCGCGCTGATCGGCTTTGGCGCGGCCGCGACTTTCGCGCCGCTGGTCGCCGACGTCTCGCATTGGTTCGAGAAGCGCCGCGGCATGGCGGTCGCCATCGCCGCCTCGGGCAACTACATCGCCGGCACCATCTGGCCGCCGCTGATCGAACTGGCCATCCGCGACCATGGCTGGCGCGCGACCTACCTGGGCATCGGCGTGCTCTGCCTGATCACCATGGTGCCGCTGGCGCTGACGCTCCGCCGTCCGCCGCCGTTCCATGCCGCCGAGTTGGCGGGCATCGTCGCGCCGCCTCCTCCCCGCTCGGTCGGGCTCAGGCCCAACACTCTGCAGGTGCTGATCGCCGTCGCGGGCCTCACCTGCTGCGTCGCCATGTCGATGCCGCAGGTCCATATCGTCGCCTACTGCGCCGACCTCGGCTACGGCGTGGCGCGCGGCGCCCAGATGCTGTCGCTGATGCTGGGCTTCGGCATCATCAGCCGCATCGCCTCGGGCTGGGTCGCCGACCGGGTCGGCGGCGTCGCCACCATGCTGCTGGGCTCGGTGCTGCAGACCGTGGCGCTGATTTTCTACACGGTCTCCGACGCGCTGATCTCGCTCTACGTCGCATCGGCGCTGTTCGGCCTGTTCCAGGGTGGCTTGGTGCCTTCCTACGCCATCATCGTGCGCGAGTACTTTCCCGCCAAGGAGGCGGGTGTGCGGATCGGCATCGCCATGTCCGCGACCATCATCGGCATGGCGCTGGGTGGCTGGATGGGCGGCATCCTGTTCGACATCACCGGCTCCTACCGTGCGGCCTTCCTCAACGGCATCGCCTGGAACGTCGCCAATGCCGCGATCGGCTGGTGGTTGCTGGCGAGGCAGGGTAGACGGACAGCACTGGCCTGAAGCGCGATGACTTTCACTCGAATCGCGCCGTCGACCCGGCTCATGCGCCGCGCAGGCGCGATGGCCAACCATCGCGCCATAGCTGCGGGAGCCGGGCCGACGGCCAAAGCAAAAGTCATCGCGCTGTAGAAGGAGCTGCCGCCCATGCGTATCGTCGCCATCCGCGACATCGTCTCGCCGATCAAGTCGAACGTCGCCAACGCCTATATCGACTTCAGCCAGATGACCGCCTCGGTCGTGGCCGTGGTTACCGACCTCAAGGTCGAGGGCAAGCCGGTGGTGGGCTACGGCTTCAACTCGAACGGTCGCTACGCCCAGCACGGGCTGCTGAACGAACGCTTCATCGGCCGCCTCCAGGGCGCCAAGTCCGAGTCGCTGCTCGATGGCGACGGCCTGCTCGATCCCGCCAAATGCTGGGCCGCCATGATGGCCAACGAAAAGCCCGGCGGCCACGGCGAGCGTTCGGTGGCGGTGGGCGTCCTCGACATGGCGCTGTGGGACGCTCTCGCCAAGGCCAAGCGGCTGCCGCTGTGGAAGCTGCTGAGCGACCGCTACAACGGCGGTGCCCACGACGACAAGGCGTGGGTCTACGCCGCCGGCGGCTACTACTACCCGGGAAAGGACCTCGCAGCACTTCAGGAGGAGATGAAATACTACATCGGCCTTGGCTATTCGTGCGTGAAGATGAAGATCGGCGGCGTTGCGCTTAGCGAAGATCTCAAGCGCATCGAGGCGGTGCTGAAGATCGTGGGCTCGGGCGAGCGGCTGGCTGTCGACGTCAACGGCAAATTCGACCTGCCGACCGCGATAGAATGGGGCAAGGCGTTGGCACCCTATGGGCTGCGCTGGTACGAGGAGCCGCTCGATCCGCTCGACTATCTGGCTCACGCAGCGCTTGCCACTCAGTACGCCCTGCCGCTCGCTACCGGCGAGAACCTGTTCTCCATGCAGGACGCGCGCAATCTCGTCCGTCATGGCGGGCTGCGTCCCGACCGCGATATCCTGCAGTTCGACCCGGCGCTCAGTTACGGCCTGGTCGAATACCTGCGCACCATCGACATGCTGAAGGCCAACGGCTGGTCGCCCAGGCGCTGCGTGCCGCACGGCGGCCACCAGTTCGCGCTCAACATCGCCGTCGGCCTGCAATGCGGCGGCAATGAATCCTACCCGCAGGTCTTTGCACCGTTCGGCGGCTTTGCCGACGACTGCCCGGTCGTCGACGGCCGCGTCGCCTTGCCCGACGCGCCCGGCATCGGCTTCGAGCGCAAGTCGGACCTGTGGGCGGTGATGAAGGAAGTCGCCTAGAGCGCGATGACTTTCACTCGAATCGCGCCGTCGGCCTGGCTCGTGCACCACTTCTCTGCGGGAGCCGGGCCGACGGCTTAAGCAAAAGTCATCGCGCTGTAGTGCTCTTAGCCCCTCCTTGGCCGCGAGTAGCCAGCGACATCTGCCGCCGCAATGGCCGCCAGTCGACGTACCACGCGCTTGCCGGTAGAGGCCTCTCCCAAGGCTGCCGCCCGCCACGCTGCGGCCCTGCCGCCGTTTTGGGAACGGTCGGCATCTTCGTCGAGCGCTGGCTTTGCTTCGCCGAGGTGCGGCAGGCCATTGTCCTTCAATGTGGTAGCTCGGCGGTTTGAGGTTCTGGCCGAGGTTCAGGCAAGCGGGAAGCGCTTCGGCGTGCGTCTGCATTGGCAGAGATCCGCGAATATCTCGAGACGAAGAGCGTCAGGATCTCGATGGCGCTCCGGATGAGCCGGATGAGATGGCACATCACGCCTCTCACCCTCGATCCGTTGTCCGCGGCCTGTCGTCATGCTACCTTGCTCGTGGGGGGAGCTGGTCGGCCGCATCAGAAGGTGCGGCCCCTGTCTCGTGAGGTGCTTCAAGGCAGGCTCAGGTGCCCCGTAAGAGAGTTGCACTGCGATGACCAGCACCTCCTCGCCGGCGAAGCCGATGCCGATGCCCCCTCCGGGCTATCTGGCCGTCATCCGTACCATCGACCGGTTCACGGACGGGAGCCGTTTCGTTTTCGTGCTCCTGCTGATCCCGCTGATCTTCGCGAATGTGATCGAGGTGTTCTGCCGCTACGTGCTCAGGCAGCCGACGATCTGGGCGCTCGATGTGACGACGATGTCGTACGCGGCGCTGTTCATGCTGGGCGCGGCGCTGGCGTTGCTGAAGGGTGCCCACATCCGCACCGACATGCTGTGGGAAGCCTTCTCCGATCGCACCAAGGGCATGATCGACAGCCTGGCATTCATGCTGTTCTTCCTGCCGACGATGGTCGTGCTGTTCTACATCTCGGTCGACGACTTCCTCTATTCGCTTTCGATCGACGAGCGCGGCAGCTCCGGCGCCTGGACGCCGGTCCTGTGGCCGCTGCGCGGCGTCATTCCGCTGTCCGCCTTCCTGCTGTTCCTGCAGGGCATCTCGGAGTTGATGAAGAGCCTGTGGGCCTGGCGAACCGGCGCGTTCCTGTCCCACCACGAGAAGATCGAGGTCTGACGCCATGAGCTACGCCGAGGCGCTCGGACTGATCATGCTGGTCGGCATGGTTGGGGTCATCTTCATCGGTTTCCCGATCTCCTTCACGTTGCTGTTTCTGGCGATCGTCTTCGGCGGCCTGGGGCTTGGCTGGGAACAGACCTTCAACCTCAGCTATCTGCAGATCTGGGGCACGATGAAGGACGAGATCTTTCCTGCCGTGCCGCTGTTCATCTTCATGGGCTACATGACCGAGCAGGCCGGGCTGATGGAACGGCTGTTCGGCGCGCTGCGCAGCCTGCTCGCCCCGCTGCGCGGCTCGCTCTACCTGGCGGTCATCCTGACGGCGACAGTCTTCGCCATGGCGACCGGCATCGTCGGCGCCGCCGTCACCGTCCTGGGCATCATGGCCGCGCCGATGATGCTGAAGGCCGGCTACGACGCCCGCCTGTCGGCCGGCGCCATTGCCGCCGGCGGCACGCTCGGCATCCTGATCCCGCCGAGCATCATGCTGGTGGTGATGGGTCCGGTGATGGGAGTGCCGGTCAACCTGCTCTATTCGGCGGCGTTCGGGCCGGGCTTTCTGCTCGCCGGCTGCTACGTTGCCTACACGCTGACCCGCAGCTTCCTCAATCCGAAGCTGGGTCCGGCGATGACGATGGAGGAGCGCAAATCCGCGTACGACTCGATGACCTCGGAAAAAGTCGGCGCTCCCGTGGTCGCCCTGGGTCTCGTCTGCCTGGTGGTAATGGTCTACCTGGCCGTGGACCTGGTGCTGGACCTCGCGGGCGTCCCGCGTCTGGCCGTCAGCGCCGGCCCGGTGGGAGTTTCGCTGGTCGCCGCGGTGCCGGCGTTGTTGACGGCTTTCCCCTATTTCCGCAACGCCTACTTCCGCGCCATCGTGCTGGCCATCGCGCCGCTCAGCGCCTTGATCGGATTCACACTGGGAACCATCGTCGGCGGGTTGGCGACGCCGACCGAGGCCGCCTCGTGCGGCGCCTTCGGTGCGGCCCTCCTGGCGCTGCTCTACGGCCGGGCGAACTTCACCTCGCTCACCAACGCCGGCATCGGCACCATGGTGACCTCGGCGATGGTGCTGTTCCTCGCCGTGGCCTCGACGGTGTTCGGTGCGGTGTTCACCAAGCTCGGCTCGGCGAACCTGATCACCAACACGCTGCTCGGCATCCCCCTGAGCGACTGGTGGAAGCTCGCGCTCATCATGGCGATCTTTTTCATCCTGGGATGGCCTTTCGAGTGGCCGGTCATCATCCTGGTATTCCTGCCGATCGTCCTGCCGGTGGTGGAGAAACTCCAGTTCGGTATGAGCAAGCTCGACTTGCTGATCTGGTTCGGCACGCTCACCGCCGTGAACATGCAAACGGCATACCTCAGTCCACCTGTGGCGATGTCGGCCTACTACCTGCGCAACGTCGTGCCCCAATGGAGTCTCTCGACGATCTACAAGGGCATGGCCGACTACATGGTCATCCAGGTGATCGTCCTGGCCCTGCTGCTGTTGTTCCCGCCGATCGCGCTCTGGCTGCCGCATGCGGTGCGGTAGCTCAGGGTCCGCCACAAAAGACCCCGCCGCAAATGATTGGGGCGGCCGAGGCCGCCCCAATCACCGCAATTCGTTCTCACCGCAATTCGTCGGCTAACCCGATCCTATTCCTTGACCGGCCAATAATGGTCGGCCTGCAGGGCGTAGGGCGGGAACATGAAGCGCTTGGCCGGCACGACCTTCGACGCATAGGCGCGCTGTGATTCCCAGACCTTCTTGAAGAACGGATTCTTCGCTGCTTCCGCGGCGGCAAACTCGTCCCAGGTCTTGAGGAAGGCCTTGTTGATCTCAGGCGGCGTCGTCAACAGCTTCACGCCGGCCTTGGTGAACTCCTGGATGGCCTCGGCATTCTGCCGCTGCCAGGTCGCCCACCAGCGCAGGAAGGTCTCCGACGAAGCCGACTTGATGGCTTCCTTGTTCTGCTCCGGCAGGCTGTCCCAGACGTCCTTGTTGATGGCGAGCTCGGCGACCGAGGCGCTTTCGTGCATGCCCGGCGTGTAGTGGTACTTCCAGACCGTGTGCAGTCCGAGGCGCAGGTCCTCGACGCCGCCCACCCACTCCGCGCAATCGATCGTGCCGCGCTCGGCGGCGGGCAGGATTTCGCCGCCCGGCATGTTGACCACGGCCATGCCCATCTTGGCGTAGAGCTGGGACACGATGCCGGTCTGCCGGCACTTCATGCCGCGGAAGTCGGCCAGATCCTTGATCGGGCGCTTGAACCAGCCGAGCGCTTGCGGGCTGGGCGGAATGCTCGGGAACGCCACCAGGTTGAGCTTCAGCTCCTTCTGATAGAACTCGTTCCACAGATCGAGGCCGCCCCCGTCGTAGAGCCAGCCGATGAAGTCGATCGGGTCCATGCCGGCAATGCCCGCCGGGGTGTTGGCGAAGAGTGTCGCCGTAACGCTCTTGCCGACCCACCAGTAGGAGATGCCGTAGGCGCCATCGAGCACCTTCTTGTGCGCGGCATCGAGGATCTCGAAGGGCGGCACGACTGCGCCGCCCGGCAGCGCCTCGATCTTGAGCTGGCCCGAGGTCAGCTTGTCGACCCGCTCGGCGAAGAACTTGAAGGCATCCTGCGACGTCGCCGATGGCGGGACCGCCGACTGCATCTTCAGCGTTCGAGGCTGTTGGGCGAGCGCCGTGCCGGCGAGCGCCATTGAGACGGATACAGCCGCGACCAGGGCTGCTCCCTTCAGTGAACTAGTCTTCATTGTGAGCCTACCTCCCAACGTTAGGGGCGAGCCATTGCGATCTCACCCGCAAGCGAGCCTAGCGCGGACGAGGTGCCTTCAGCCAGTATGATTATCCAAGGTCGAGCCATGGTCCGAGCGGGAGGGAAACGACGTGACGCCATCGAGAAGACTTGGGAAACACCTGACTACTCGGGTTTCAGCAAGCCCATCTTCAGGAGTTCCGCGACGTTTGCTTCGTCGGCCTTGAGCGCCGCCGTGAACTGCTCAGGCGTCGATGGCCGCACGATCGCCCCCAATTCGCGCAGGCGCTTGTTCGTGTTCTCGTCGTTCAGTCCCGCGACCACACCTTCGTTCAGGCGATCGATCAGCGGCTTGGGCGTTTCGATGCGTGCGAACACGCCGGCCGTGGTGCCACCGTCGAAGGGTGTGCAACCGACGTCCTTGAGGGTCGGCACGTTGGGCAAGTCGGGAATGCGGTTGAGGCCGAAATTCATCAACGGCCGGAGCTTGCCCGCCTTGATATGCGGCATCGAGCTGGTGAGCTGATCGGCATAGCAGTCGATCGTGCCGGCCAGCATGTCGTTGAGGCCGGGTCCCGATCCCTTGTAGGGGATCAGGTTGAATTTGACGCCCTCGTTCACCTGCAGGCGCAGCAGGGCCACGTGATTGGTGGTGCCGTTTCCGGGATGGCCAATGGTCACCGTCCCGGGCTTGGTCTTGGCCTCGGTGAGCACGGCGCGCATGTCGGCGAAACGGCTGTCGGCCCGCGTCACCACCATAGTCGGCACCGTGGAGAGGATGCTGACCGGCGCGAGCACGGGAAGCATCGGCTGCTTGCCGGCGAAGAGCGGCGCCACGTAGCCCACGGTGAAGCTCGCCATCACGATCGTGTAGCCATCGGCCGGCGCGTTGATCGCGGCTTCCAGCCCGACGACGCCGCCCGCTCCGGGGCGGTTGTCGATCAACACCGTCTGGCCGAGCTTGCGGCCCATCGGTTCGACCACCAGGCGCGCGGTGACGTCGTAGTTGCCGCCCGGCGCGAAGGGAATGACCCAGCGGATCTGCTTGGCCGGGAAAGTCTGCGCGCGAAGCGGTGCGCCATGCCCTGCCGTCGCCAAGGTCGCGATGCCTGCGCCGACGAAGCTGCGCCGTTGGATGGTCATGACCGTTCCCTCCCTTGTTCCCCGCAGTATCGATATCAGCGAAAACGCGCGTCAACGATTGAAATCTCGTCCCGCATGCGCCACACCGAAGGGCAGAACGCCAAGCCGGGGGAAGGAGGCGATGCCTGAACAGACACCGCTGATTGCGATGATCGCCGCCGGCCTCGCGCTGGCCTATGTGTTCGGGCTGCTGGCGCATCGCCTGCGCGTCCAGCCGCTGGTCGGCTACCTGGTGGCCGGCGTGGTCGTGGGCCCCTTCACGCCGGGCTTCATCGCCGATGCCGCGCTTGCCGGCGAACTTGCCGAAATCGGCGTGATCCTGCTGATGTTCGGCGTCGGACTGCATTTTTCGCTGAAGGACCTGATCGCCGTAGCGCGCATCGCGGTACCAGGTGCCATCGGCCAGATCATCGTTGTCACCCTGATGGGAGCGGGCCTGGCCCACCTCCTGGGCTGGTCGTGGCAAACCGGCCTGGTCTTCGGCCTCGCCCTCTCGGTCTCCAGCACCGTCGTCATGGTGCGCGCCCTGCAGGACCGTCACCTCCTCGAGACCGAACGCGGCCGCATCGCGATTGGCTGGCTGGTGGTCGAGGACCTCGTCGTGATCCTGGCGCTGGTGCTGCTGCCGACAGCCGCCCTGATCGCTTCGGACGCCACCGTGCCGCTCAGCCGGATCGGCTTCGTTCTGCTGGTGACGCTCGTCAAGGTGGGCATCTTCGTGACCGTGATGCTGGTGGTCGGCCGCCGCCTCATCCCGTGGCTGATGCATTACACCGCCCACACCGGCTCGCGCGAACTGTTCCGGCTCGCCGTCTACGCCATCGCGCTGGGCGTCGCCTTCGGCGCCGCCAAGCTGTTCGGCGTTTCCTTCGCGCTCGGTGCCTTCTTCGCCGGCATGGTGATGGGCGAGAGCCACCTCAGCCAGCAGGCGACCGAGGAAGCGCTGCCGCTGCGCGACGCCTTCGCCGTGCTGTTCTTCGTCTCCGTCGGCATGCTGCTCAATCCCAATGTCTTCATCGACGCGCCGTTCGCCCTGATCGCGACTGTTGCCATCATTGTCGCCGGCAAGGCGGCGGTGGCCGGCCTGATCGTGCGAGCCTTCAAGCAACCCAATGCTGCCGCGCTCACGGTGGCAGCGGGCCGGGCGCAGATCGGCGAGTTCTCCTTCATCCTGATGGCGCTCGGCATCGACCTCCAGCTGGTCCCCCCGATGGCCCGCGACCTGGTCCTGGCCGGCGCCATCATCTCGATCATACTCAATCCGCTGGTGTTCGCGGCGCTGGAATGGCGGCCACACGTGGCGACGCCGGCTGCCCCGGCCGAAATCCTGCCAACCGCGATCCTCGCGACCAAGCTTTCAGGACACGATGTGCTGGTGGGCTACGGCCGTGTCGGCTCGCTGGTCGGCGTCGCGCTCGCGAAAGCAGGCGCCAAGATAGTGGTGATCGAAACCAGCGACGACAGCCTCGCCAAAGCGCGGCTCGACGGAGCCGAAGTGTTCAACGGCAACGCTGCCGATCCGGAGATCCTGAGTGCTGCCAATCTGGCCGGCGCGCGACGGCTGTTCGTCACCATTCCCGAACCTTTCGAGGCAGGCCAGGTGGTGCAGCAAGCCCGCGCCGTCAATCCAACGCTCGAGATCCTGGCACGCGCCCATTCGGACGCAGCGGTCGACCATCTCGACGGGATGGGCGCCACCCTGGTCATCTCCGGCGAACGCGAGATCGCCGAGCGCATGCTGGAGCGGGCGAACAGCGCGACGCCACCGAATCTGGCCTAAAGATAAACCGCCTTCATCTGCGCCTCGGCGTAGCGCGTGCCGGCGGCAGCGCCGGGCGGAAGTGCAGCCGAAAGGCGCGCGACCTCGTCCTTCGATAGTTGGACATCGAGAGCGGCGACATTCTCGTCGACGCGGTCAGCGCGCTTGGTGCCCGGGATCGGCACGATGTCGGCCCCCTGCGCCAGCAGCCAGGCGAGCGCCACCTGGCCCGGCGTGCAACCCTTGGCGCGGGCCACGCCCTCGATCACCGCGACCAGCGCCAGGTTGCGGGCGAGATTGTCGGCGGCAAAGCGCGGATGGCGGCCGCGGCCATCGCCCTCCGGAATGTCCGACGGCGCACGCACGGCTCCGGTCAACAGGCTGCGACCGAGCGGCGAATAGGCGATGTAGGAGATGCCCAGCGCCCGCGTGGTCTTGAGCGTCTCTTCGGCATCGCTGCGATAGAGCAGCGAATATTCGCTCTGCACGGCGGCAAGAGGATGGACCTTGTGCGCCCGGCGGATCGTCTCAGGGTTGGCTTCGCTGAGACCCAGTGCTTTCACTTTTCCTGCCTTCACGAGTTCAGCCATGGCACCGACCGTGTCCTCGATCGGCACGGTGGGATCGACGCGGTGCTGGAAATAGAGGTCGATGGTCTCGACGCCCAGTCGCTTGAGGCTCGCCTCGCAGGCGGCCTTCACATGAGCCGGGCTGCCATCGACGCCGTTGGCGCCGCCGGGGCGCTGCACCTGGCCGAACTTGGTCA
This sequence comes from Asaia bogorensis, assembly GCA_945889625.1. Lineage (GTDB taxonomy): Bacteria > Pseudomonadota > Alphaproteobacteria > Reyranellales > Reyranellaceae > Reyranella. Next base: position 39,463 of record CAMDCE010000046.1, read on the forward strand.
CGACCAGGGCCTTGGCGCGGCGGCCGCCGGCCAGTGCCTTTCCGAGCAGGGTCTCGTTGTGGCCCCAGCCATACATGTCGGAGCTGTCGAGAAAGTTGACGCCGCGGTCGAGCGCGTGGTGGACGACGCGGATCGCCTCGGCGTCGTCGCTCTTGCCGTAGGCACCGGACAACGACATGCAGCCGAGTCCGATGGGAAAAACGTCGAGACTGCTGGCGCCGAGCTTGCGAGGTGTGGTCGTGGTCATGAATAGCCTCCATCCACGACGTTAGCACGGCTCAGGCCACAGCCGGCACCTTGACTGGCGAACCGGGATGCAAAAAAAGCCACCAGAGAACGTTCGATTACCATCCGCCGCGAACAGCGATCCGCCGTTGGACCCTGCCCGGCCGAGAGAGTTGCCCGGGCGAGATCGACCGCCTATAAACCCGCGCCCGGAGAGGTGCCAGAGTGGTCGATCGGGACGGTCTCGAAAACCGTTGTGCGTGCAAGCGTACCGTGGGTTCGAATCCCACCCTCTCCGCCA
>CAMDCE010000047.1 GCA_945889625.1 Asaia bogorensis
AGAAGATGCCGGTGTTGATCATGTCCCAGCGCTTGGCGGCGAGGCCGGGAATCATGGTGGCGAACTCGGTGCGGATGTACTCTGGCGCCAGGCCGAGGCGTTTGCAGCATTCATTGGCGAGCTCAACCCGCATGCCCTTGAGCTCGCCCTTGTCGTCGACATACTGCAGCGGTGGCAACGTCGGATTGATCGACATGATCAGCGTGCCGGCCTTGATGAGGTTGGGCGGCGCTATCTTCGGTTGGGCGCGTGCGGCGCCCGGCGCGACGGCCAGCGCAGAGGCAGCGATGCCTGTTTTCAAGAAGTCGCGACGGCGTGTGCCGGTAATTGATTTCAGCATTAGTCCCCCGTGATGGTCCCCTCGACCGAATGCAATTTTGACGCCGATTGCCGCCCGAGTCCCAGCCTGTTTCAGACTATGCCGCACCAACCGGAGATTATGGCGGCAGCGACTTTTACCGCCCGACGGTAGTCCTCGACGTCGACCCATTCGTCGTGGCAGCCATTCTGCGTCAGATCTCCGCCGAGCGGCCCCAGCCCGATGGTCGGTATGCCGGCCTGGACGATCGGATTGCGGATGTCGCTCGCGGTGTGGAGCGGATTGACGTGCGGCTTCTCGCCGGTCACCGAGACGATCGCATCGGCAACCGTGCGGTAGAGCGGGCCGTCGAGCGCAACCTCGGCACCCGATATGCCCGAAATCCATTCGAGCCGCCCTCCCGTCGCAACCTGCTCGACGGCCGCCTGCACGGCCGCCATGTCTTCGCCGGGCAGCAGCGAGAGCGAACCCTCCATGGCACCCTCGCTGGGAACGCGCGTGTGCACGCCCTCGGCGCCGACGCTAACGTGCGAGATCAGGATATTTGCCGCGCGATCGAGCAGCGGGTGGCTGAGAGCCGCCGCCCGCCGGTCGGCGAATTCCTTCAGCCGGCGGTGTAGCGCCGCCAGCGTGTCGGCGGGATTGTTGGCCTGATGAGCGAAAGCGAGATGGCTGATCTCGCTGGTCGGAGGCGGCGTACCCCGCACGGTGATGCGGAAATCGAGCTGGCCGAGACAAAATGCCTTGATCTCGCGCATGCCCTCGCCCGATTCGGCGGGGTGACAGTAGACCGCCGCATCGGCCCTGAGCCCGCCATGCAGCAGGGCGGAGACGCCGCGAGCGTGGCGCTTGCTGGGCGTGCTGGCGATGATCACGTCGCCTGCCGGTCGCCGGCCGGAGGCCAGCACGGTGGCTAGACCTTCGACCATCATCGCCACGCCCGAGAGGTCGTCCGCCACGCCCCACCCATGGACGCGGCCATTGTCGATCACGCCGCCGAACGGGTCGCGCTGCCAGGCCTCGGTCCCGGCCAGCGGCTCGCCGTCGGGATGGGCAAAGAAGATGAGGCTGCGACCTTTGCCCTTGTCCGCTCCCTGGCCCTTGAAGGTTGCCACGACGCTGGCACGCTCACCTGCGACCATGGCGCGCCGGGCAGCAAATTCGCCGACCATCGGCACGTCGCCCGGCCGGTAGCGGACCGTCTCGACCGTGCAGCCGAGCGCCTTTGCTGCGTCGGCCACGCAGGCTTGCACGGCCGCCTCGCCATCGGGTTGGGCGCGGATCAACTGCTGCAGGAAGAGGACGGGATCGTTCATATCGCCACCCGCGCCTGGCGGCGCTTCAGCAGGCGGATCAGGCTGAAGGTCGTATAGTCGACGGGGTCGCCGTCCGGCGGCACGTCGCGGCCGCCCAGCCGCAACACCGCATTGCCCGGAGCGGCGTGAATCTCGAGCTCATGCGCCGTTTCGGAGATGGCGGGATCGGCCACCAGCTCAACTTCGGTTCCGTCGAGGCCGAGGCCCGCCAAGGCCACGCCGACCGCGCTGTTGAGGTTGTCGGGCAGTCGCCGCGCCACCTCGCGCACGCTGCCCTTGAAGAAGACGTGGCGCCCGCGGATTGATCCAAAGTCGGCCAGGGCCGCAGCAGGTGTCAGCGCCCACATCGCAGGCGACTTGACTTGGCGATAGACCACGCGGCGCAAACCCTCCTCGCGCGCGGTCGCCAGCAGGTCGAGCGTGCCGATGGCGCCCGGCGCGATCTCGATTCTGCCGGGTCCGGCGACGGCCGCTGCCATCAAGTGCCGCTCGACCGTCGGATCAGCCAGCGCCGTGAGGGAGAGCGGCACGAGATCGACGCCGGCCGCCAGCAGCGCCGGTCCCATCGCGGCCAGAACCTCTGCCGACGCACATTCGACGGCAACCGCGGGCTTGCGGGCGAGGAAGCCTTCGAGCGAGGTGCTGACGGCATCGCCGCCCACGAGGCGGGCGGCATCGGCAGCCCGCGCCGGATGGACCAGCACGGCCCGTGCGCCCGGCAGTCGCGTCGCCAGCCGCCGTCCGATGCGTCCCAGCCCGACAATGCCGTAGCCGCTCACGCCATACCGCTCACGCAGGCGCGACGAAGCCGTAGCGCAGGTTGGACGGGTCGCGGCCGCGGCGCTCGTAGTCGGACTTTAGTGCGGCGAAGCGGTCGTCGCGCCAGGCGGCCTTCTTGACCTCGTATTTGTACATCTTGGCCGAATTGCCGCCGAAGATGGCCGTCTTGACCGGGCCATCGGCGGCCCCGAGCTCGGCGTAGCCGTGTCTGCGGCGCATGTCCTCGGGGATCTCCAGCCGCCGCAGTCCTTCGATCTGCCATTGCGGCGAGCCGGTCCACAGGGCGTCGGTGCCCCATACGACGTGATCGGCGCCCATGCCCTTGATCAGGATGCCCATCAGCGCCGCGCAAAGCTTGGGCTCGGTGACAGTCGTCTGGGCGAAGATCTGGCCCAGATCGGCGTAGACGTTGCTGACGCCGAACTTGGCCGGAATATCGGCGAGGTCGCTGGTCCAGTCGACGCGGCCGGTCTGCTCGAACTGCTCGTAGGCGCTCCGGGCGTTGGTACCGGCGCCGCCGGTCCAGCGGTAGGCCGAGTGATAGATGACGAAGCGGATCCTGGGCCAGTCCTTGGCCGCCTTGCCGACGTCGTCGACGTTGGCGTAGGGCGTGAGCGCGGGAAAGCGCTGCTCGACCGACGGCGGATAGAGGCCCTTGTGCACGCAGACGATATCGTGGCCGGCCTTCAGGAGCTTCTCGTAGAAGGGATAGGCGAGCTTCTCGTCGTCCATGCGCCAGGGATGCGTCGAGAGCTGCTTGTTGGTGTTGTCGCCAACCGTGTAGCCCTTCCACGAGTCGGGCTTGAGCGTGGCGATGGCGCGATCGACCTCGTCCATCCAGCCCGGATAGCCCGGCGTGAAGATGGCGTGCGTCAGGCAACGGCGCGAGCCCACCGCCTGGTTCACCTTGGTGCGCGCGTCGAGCTTCATGTCGTTGGTCAAAAACCAGTCGCGCGAGTCTTCCGACGGCGAGCCCGAGATCAGCGCCACCTTGGTGTCGCTGTCGAGATAGATCTCCTTGAACCAGTTGGGATATTTCAGATCGTCGATGGTCTGCGGCTTGCCGGCCAGCGCCGGGTTCCAGCCCGCCTTGCCTACCGCCTCACGACCGCGCACGAAACCTTCCAGCCGCGTGTCGTCGCGCAGGAAGTGGGTGTGCACGTCCATGATGAACTGATCTTTCAGACCGTCGGCGCGCGCCTGGGCCAGGTCGACGCTCTTGGCCTCGGCGGGCGACGCGCCATAGAGCGGGCCGTAGACCTCGTTCATGGCGACGAACGCCGCCGTCATGCCGGCCGCGGTCTGGAAGAAGCGCCGGCGCGACAGGCCGTTCCTGCGCCCGTACTCGTCTGCCAGGGCGTTCATGCGCGCCTCGACTTTCTTCTGGCGGTCGGTCTGCGGGATCGGCAGGAATTCGTCGCTGGAGACGACCTGCACCGGCACCGGCGTCGGGCTGGCGGCCAGTTCGGCCGGCGCGAGCCCTGCTTGTTCCTCGTCGCTCAGCATGCCCATGTCCGACCTCCAATGCTTAGTGGAATCTCGGCTTCACCTGGGTCCAGAACTTGTCGATCGACTTCATCAGGACCGGATGCGGGACCAGGCTGTTGTAAGTGTAGCAGAAGGTCCAATCGACCGGCTGGCGTTTTTGCGCAGCCTCCATGGACCGCAGGACCGTGTCGACGGTGCCGACATAGGCATAGCCCGTGGCAATGATCTCCTCGGCGGTGGGAAACTTGCCGGTCACGGGATCCTGCAGGCCCTTGCGGAAACCGAACGGCTCGAACCAGGCGCGGCCGGAGAACTGCCCGGAATCGCGCCACAGCGCCATCGCCTCCTCGTCGGTGTCGGCGATGATGACGTCGCGCAGCACGCCCATGCCCTGGCCCTTGGGCTTGCCCGAGACCTCGGCATAGACGCTGTAGAGCTTGTCCTCGTAGGTCGGATGCATCGGCGGCAGGATCGGCGTGACGCCTTCCTTGGCGCAGAAGCGCACGGTGTTCTCCGAGCTGGCGAAGGGCTGGAACAGCGGCGGATGCGGCTTCTGCAGCGGCTTGGGCACCACGCCGACCGACTTCAGGATGCCGTTCTCGACACCCTTGCCCCACTTGGCCGTCGTGTCGAGGTCCCACGGCGTAGGCCCGGCCGGCACCTTCCAGAACCTGCCGTCGAAGGTCAGCATCTCCTCGGTCCAGCATTTCTTGACGATGCGGAAGTTCTCCTCGAAGGCCAGGCGATTGGCGTTGTCGATCTCGTCATGCTGGTTGGGCAGCGCGCCATGGATGCCGTGGGTCTGCTGCGCCATCACGTCGACCCAGCGGCGTTGATAGCCGCGGGCAAAGCCGGCATTGGCGCGGCCGCCGGTCATGTGATCGAGCATGGCGATGTCTTCGGCGACGCGGATCGGGTTGGACGCCGGCAACACGATGCCGAGCTGGCCGACCCGGATGCGCTTGGTCTGCATGGCGAAGTAAAGGTCGAGCAGCACCGGATTGTTCGAAAGCTCGAAGCCCTCGATGTGGAAATGATGCTCGGTGAAGGAAACCGAATCGTAGCCCAGTTCGTCGCCCAGCTTGATCTGCTCGGTGAGCTCTTTCAGCATGCGCTGATAGAAATGCGGGTTCATGCCGGCCATGCCGGCTTCGATCTCGGCGCGGCTGCCGATGCTCGGCAGATAGAAGAGCGAGGCTTTCATTCACTTCCCTTTTGGCGTGGCGGCGATGCCGGGCACATGGTTGAGGATCGAGCGTGTCAGTCCGCCATCGACGATCAGCGACTGGCCGGTGATGTAGCTTGCCTGGGGGCTCAGCAGAAACGCGATCGCGTCGGCGACGTCGCCCGGCTTGGCGACCCGCTTCAACGGCACCAGCCTGGCGCGCCCGCGCGCCAGCTTGGGCTGGCTGTAGATCGCCTCGGTCATCGAGGTATGGACGAAGCCCGGACAGACCGAGTTGGCGCGGATGCCGTCGGCCGCCCATTCCATGGCCATCATCTCGGTCAGCATGATCAGCGCCGCCTTGGACGGGCTGTAGGCGCCGGTCGGAAGCTGCGGCATGACGCCCGACATCGACGACACCATCACGATGGCGCCCTTGGATTTCTTCAGATGCGGATGGGCGGCCTTCGCCAGCAGCCAGTTGGAGCGCACGTTGATGTCGAAGATGCGGTCCCAGGTCGCAACGTCGAGATCGACCAGCTTGGCAGGTGCCGCTATGCCGGCATTGCCGACGATCGCATCGATGCCGCCCATCGCCTTGGCCGCCACATCGATCACGCGGGCGGGCGCGTTGGGCCGCGCCATGTCGGCCCGGAGCGTCTTCACTTTGGCGCCCGAGGTGCGCAGGTTGGCAGCCAGCGCCTCGAGCTCGTCGAGATAGGCAATGTCGCAGAGCGTCAGCGCGTAGGCGCCGTCGGCCGCGAGCTTCAACGCGGTGGCGCGGCCGATTCCTCGGCTTGCGCCCGTGATCACGACACGCATCACATCCCCCGTCGTCACCCTCCCCCATCCTACTGGGGAGGTGCCCCCGAAAGGGGCGGAGGGGGAAGGCCACAGACAAGTCCTCATGATCGATACATCACGAAGCGCTTCGACTGAGGCCTTCCCCCTCTGGCCCTACGGGCCACCTCCCCTGTAAGACGGGGGAGGCAATTATTGAGCAGATGGTGGCACGGTTCCCGGCCTGGGGTCGATGGGCAGGAGCTTGTTGAGGCCCAGCAGGCTTTCGTACAGCGACGCGGCTTGCAAGAGCGCAGCCTCGCCGCGTGGCTTGCCGACCAGTTGCAGTCCGACGGGCCGGCCATGCTGGTCGAAGCCGCAGGGCACGGCGATGGCGGGGCTGCCGGACACGGTGATGGCCGAGTTGAGCGTCGAGCCCGCCATGTAGTTCTCGAGCTTCTTGCCGGCGATGGTCGCGGGCGCCCGCAGATTGACGTCGAAGGCTGCCGTCGGCGCACCCGGCGTCACCAGCAGGTCGTACTTCTGGAAGAACTCGCCCATACGCCGATAGAGTGCTGCACGTTCCCGCTCCGCCCAGGCAAGCCGGCTGGTAGTCTGCTTCAGGCCAAGCTCGGTATTCCAGATGATGTCGGGCTTGATCTTGTCGCGGTGCTGCTCGATCTGCTGCTCGCGATCGACGACGAATTGCTGGCTGCGCAGCGCCATGAACACCTCGTCGACCGGCCCGAAATCGGGCGATGCTTCCTCGACGATGCAGCCCAGCTCCTCGAAGCGTCGCGCCATCTTGGTGCAGATCTCGCGGATCTCGCGGTCAAGCTCGCACCTGCCGCCGAAGTCCATGGTGATCGCGACGCGCTTGGGCGTCACGGGGTTGGCGACGGCGGCGCTGAACGACACGGCTGGCGCATCGAAGGTCATGGCGTCGTGCGGGCAGAAACCGGACATCGTATCGAGGAACAGCGCGAGATCTGGCACATTGCGCGCCATAGGACCCTGCACCGACTGCGGCGAATAGAGGTTGTTCGAGGTGCCGCGCGTCACGCGACCGGCCGATGGCCGGATGCCGACCGTCGAGCAATAGGTGCCGGGGCGGCGCAGCGAGCCGCCGTGATCGGAGCCATGCGCCAGCCAGACTTCGCCGGTTGCGACCGAGACGGAGCCGCCACCGGTCGACCCGCCGCAGGTGAGAGAGGTGTTCCAGGGGTTGCGCGTACGGCCGAACACTTCGTTGAAGGTGGAGCCGCCGGCGCCGAATTCCGGCGTGTTGGACTTGGCGACGACGATGCCGCCCAGTGCCTCGATGCGCTCGACCAGGGGATGTGACTTCTGCGGTACGTGGTTGGCGAAGATCGGCGAGCCGTAGGTGGTGCGCACGCCCGCCACGTCGGTGAGATCCTTGATCGAGACAGGCAAGCCGGCAAGCCAGCCTGCTTCGCCAGAGGCTTCGCAGGCAGCACCTCCGGCCATGATGCGCTTGGCGTGATCGCGGGCTCGGTCGAGGCAAAGCGTGGGTAGGGCGTTTACCGCGGGCTCGACTTCGGCGATGCGCTTGGCCGAGGCCTCGATCAGCTCGAGCGGCGTGATCTCCTTCTTCTTGAGACGCGCCACCGCCTCGACGGCTGTCATCTTCCACAGTTCCGCGCTCATAGACGCCCCCAGGAGAATCGGCGTGGCCGCCCGAAGTAGAGCAGGCCCAGCAGCATCACATTCAGGAGGTTGAAGACAAGAGCTGCCTGGAATGCCGAGCGGTAGGACAGCGTCGCGTCAAAGATCGCGCCGCCCAGCCAGCCGCCGACCGCCATGCCGGCCATGGCAAACAGCATGACCACACCCAGCCGCCAGCCGGCGATGGCCGGCCCGTAGAGGTGGCGCAGGATCAGCGCATAGCCCTGGACAATGGCGATGTAGGGAATGCCGTGGACCACAGAGAGCGTGTAGACGCCTGACAGGCTTTCGACGAACACAAAGCCGACCAGCGAGGCGATCTGGACCAGGGCACAGAGCAGGCTGACCCGCAGCGGGCCGATATAGTCGGCCAGCCGTCCCATGGCGAAAGTCGAGGCGACCGCGGTAAGCAGGATCAGCGACACTGCCTCCGAGCCGCGCGCCGCCGCAAAGCCCAGGTCGCCGCAGAAGGCCACCATGTGCACGAAGGGAACGGCCATCGCCGTGCAGCAGCAGAAGGCGGCTGCCGAAAGCACGGTCATGATCACGGGCGACGACAGCGGCAGGATCGAGAGGTCTTCGGCGGCTCGCCGGGCCTTGCTGCGCGCGATCGGCGAGGGCCGGACATAGAAGGCGCAGGCAAACATCAGCGTGCCGGCGATGACGCCGTAGATCACCAGCGTCTCGCGCCAGCCGACCTCGGGCAGCAGGACGCGATAGATCTGCGGCCAGATGAAGCCGGAAATCGCGGGGCCGACCGAGATGATGGAGACGGCGGTGCTGCGGCGGCGTTCGAACCAGCCCTGGATGTTGTTGATGGCCGGTGTGAAGGTGGCAGCGTTGCCGAGAAAGCCCAGCGGGATGGCGTAGCCGAGGTAAAGCGCCCACTCGCCGCCACTGGCGGCCAGCCAGCCACCAACGAAGATCGATACGCCGGCGATCAGCAGCGGCACGCGCGGGCTGGTGCGGTCGGCCAGCCAGCCCATCATCACGCCGCCGAAACCCATCGCGAGGAAGCCCAGCATGTAGGCGAGCGACGGCACCGCGCGGCGGTCGCCGAACTCGGCGGCGATTTCCTTCAGCGCAATGACCGGCAGGTAGATCGCACCGCCGCCCAGCCCGATGCAGAACATCGACACGAAGGCCAGCCGCCAGGCATAGGCGCTGTCAACGCCGGCGGGACGCGGGACGGTGGTCATTCGCGCGCCAGGACCGCCTCGGCCGCGCTCTGGGTGTCGAGCGCCTGGTCGTCGTCCATGGTGACGGTGACCTTGCGTAGCTTGCCCGTGAAGGCAAACGGCGCGTCGTAGTGCGAGACAGGGCTGCCGCGATCGCGGCCGATATCGAGGCCCGACCAGGAGATGAAGCTGATGAAGCCGATCTGCGCCGCGAAGCCGCCCGCCGCCTCGCCGTCGATCAGCAGGGTTGCGACGTTCTGCCCCTTGTCGCGCCGCATCTGAACGGCGAGCCGGCGGTTGCCCGCCGGCACCGGCCGGTCCGATACGGCGATGTGGTGCACACCGCCGACATTCATGTCGTAGGTCAGCCGGTTGTCCTTGAGGTAGAGCGAGTAGCCGCAGGTCATGTCGCCGTGCGCGATCAGCACGCCCTCGGTGGTGACGCCGTCGATCCGCGCATCGGCCTCGATCGTGTAGGTGCGGCTTCTGACATCGGGCGCGACGTCGGTCGGCACATGACCCATGCCGGCATGGAAGACGAAATGCTTGCGCGGCCCGTGGAAGCGCTTGGCATTGTCGCCGAAACGCTGCTGGAAGCGGTCATCGAGCGGCAGCACGTTGCAGCGCTCGGCCTGCCGCCACCATTCCTCGATCATCACCCTCAGCCGCTCGGGCTCCGCCTGGGCGAGATCGTTGGTCTCGCTGAAGTCGCGATCGAGATGGAACAACTCCCACTGGTCCTCGGCGAAGTCGCTGCCCGGCGGGTGGAACGCGACGGCCTTCCAGCCGCCCTCCCACAGGCCGCGATGTCCGAACATCTCGAAATACTGCGACTGCGTCTTGGCCGGCGCCTCGGCATCCTTGAGGCTTCTGGCAAAGCTCGTCCCCTCGAGGTCGATCTGCGCCACGCCGTTGATCGTGGTGGGCGCCGCCACACCGACGACATCGAGCAAGGTCGGCGCGAGATCGCTGGCATGGCAGAACTGATGGCGCAGCTCGCCGCGTGCCGCCAGGCCCTTGGGCCAGGAGATCACCAGCGGGTCGCGGATGCCGCCGCCATGAGTGTTCTGCTTGTAGCGCCGCAGGGGCGTGTTGGCTGCCATCGCCCAACCCAGCGGAAAGTTGGAATGGGTGTCGGGCCCGCCGATATCGTCGATCCGGGCGACCTTCTCTTCCATCGGCTCGCGGCGGAGGTTGTAGGGGCCCATGGCGTTGATCATGCCGAACGGCCCGCCCTCCTGGCTGGCGCCGTTGTCGGACATGACGATGATCATGGTGTCGTCGAGCTGCCCTGCCGCCTCCAGGAACTTCACCAGCCGCGCCAGATGCTGGTCGGCGTGATCGAGCATGGCGGCGTAGGCGGCCTGCAGCCGGGTGTAGAGCCGGCGCTCGCCGTCCGACAGCTCGGCCCATGGCTTCACCACATCGTTGCGCTGAGGCAGGCGCGTGTCGGGCGGCACGATGCCGGTCGCCTTCTGGCGCGCGATGCGGGCATCGCGCTCGGCGTCCCAGCCATTGGCGAAAAGCTTGTCGTATTTGGCAATGAGGTCGAACGGCGCCTGGTGCGGCGCGTGGCAGGCACCCAGCGCCACCCAGGTGAGCCACGGCACCTGCGGATCGTCGGCGACATGATCGGCGAGATAGCGGATCGCCTGGTCTACGAGATCGGCCGTCAGGTGATAGCCCGTGGCGAAGTTCCCCGGCGGATCGATCGGCGTGTTGTCGCGCACCAGCTCGGGCGCAAACTGGTCGGTCTCGGCATCGAGGAAACCGTAGAAACGGTCGAAGCCGCGGCCGAGCGGCCAGCCGTCGAACGGGCCGGTGGCGCCCGCTTCGGTGAGCGGCGTCACGTGCCACTTGCCCAGCATGTAGTTGCGATAGCCGTGCGGGCGCAGCATCTCGGCCAAGGTGCCGGCCTCGCGGGCGATCTTGCCGCGATAGCCGGGGAACCCTGAATCGAAATTGGCCAGGCATCCGACGCCGACCGAATGGTGGTTGCGACCGGTCAGCAGCGCCGCCCGCGTGGTCGAGCACATCGCCGTCGTATGGAAGCCGGTGTAGCGCAAGCCGCGGCCGGCGATGGCGTCGATGGTCGGCGTGGCGATCGGTGAGCCGTAGCAGCCGAAATCGGAGAAGCCGACATCGTCGAACAGCACGACCAGGATGTTGGGCGCACCTTTCGGCCTTTTGGGCGTCGTGGGCCAGTACGGCTGGGACTGGCCCACCGTCTTGCCGATTTTCGCCGCCATTTGCTTCCTCCACTTTTGCCGTCTCTTCTAACATGAGCCAGTTGTGCTAGGGAAAGGCATGGCTCAGTTCACTTCCGACGGGCTGGCGCTCGCCTACGACGAATTCGGTCCGCAGGACGCGAGGAAGGCGATCGTGCTGGTGCACGGCTTCTCGTCGAACAAGTACGAGAACTGGAAGCGCATGGGCTGGTACGACGCCGTTGCCGGCAAGAGCCTGCGCGGTTTCGCGCTCGACTGCCGCGGCCATGGCGAGAGCGCCAAGCCTCATGAGGCCGACAGATACGACCGCACAGCGATGGCGCGCGATGTCTTTGCATTGATGGACCATGCCGGCGTCGAGCGCGCCCATCTGCTGGGCTTTTCCATGGGTGCGCACATTGCGCTCACCGCGGCGATGGAAGACGGCGGCCGCATCGACCATCTCGTCGTGGCAGGCGTGGGCGGCAGGATCTTCGATCCGCCTAAAGATCCCGACGGCATGGCCAAGGCGATGGATGCAGCCTCCCCCGCCGACATCGCCGACCCGATGCTGAAAAGTTTCCGCCATTTCGCCGACGAGCAGAAGGAAGACCGGAAAGCCCTCGCTGCCTGCTCACGCGGGCCGCGGACTCCCATCACCAAGGATGCGCTGTTCGCGATCCGTCGGCCGACGCTGGTGATCGCCGGGGCGCGCGACGAGCTGGCCGGACCGCCGCAGGGCCTGGCCTCGGCGATCGCCGGCGCCAAGGCCGTTACCCTGCCGGGATGCGATCACTTCTCGATGATCGCGCACGGCCTGTTCAAGGCCAGCGTCTTCGACTTCTTCGACGGCTGGCTGGAGTAGCTCGCGTGGCCCTCAGTGGAGCTAAAATTCCCTTCAAGCGCATCCGCGAGCGCGCCGCCAAGCGCAAGGGCGGCGAGAAGGTGCTGCAGAGCCTGCTGCCCAAGAAGCCCAACAACAAGGCGCTGGCCAAGCTGCCGGACGACCGCGTGCTGTCGGAGATGGCCTGCCGCGTCTTCTCCGCGGGCTTCGTGTGGAAGGTGATCGACAAGAAGTGGCCGGGCTTCGAGGAAGCCTTTCTCGAGTTCAATCCCAAGCGCCTGCTGTTCCAGCCCGCCGAGTTCTGGGAGAAGCTGGCCACCGACAAGCGCATCGTGCGCAATCCGCAGAAGATCAGGTCGGTGCGCGACAACGCCAAGTTCGTATCCGACATCGCCAATGAACACGGCAGCTTCGGCAAGTTCCTCGCGGGCTGGCCGGCTGATGACCAGGTCGGGCTTTTGGAAATCTTCGCCAAGCGCGGCTCGCGGCTCGGCGGTTTCTCGGGGCAATACCTGCTGCGCTTCATCGGCTGGGACGCCTTTGTGCTGTCGGGCGACGTGCTGGGCTGCCTGCGCGACAGTGGCGTGCCGCTGAGCGCCACCGGCACCTCGAAGAAGGATTTGCGCGCGGCCCAGGCCCAGTTGAACACCTGGGCAAAGGAAAGCGGCCTGCCGCTCACCCATATCTCGCGCATCTGCGCCTTGTCGATCGGCGAGAATTACGACGTCGCGCGGCTGAAAGAGGTCATGCAGCTATGACCGAGATCCTGCTGATCAATCCCAACACCACCGCCTCGATCACCGACCTGGTGCTGAAGACGGCCAAGCGCTTTGCCGCCAAAGGCACCAAGCTGCGGGCGCTCACCGGCGCCTTCGGGCCGCGCTACATCGCCTCGCGTGCCGGTTATGCCGTCGCGGGTCACGTCGCCCTCGATGCGCTGGCCAATGACCGCGGCCACAAGGACGCCGTCGTCCTGGCCTGCTTCGGCGATCCCGGCCTCGCGGCACTGAAAGAAGTGAGCAAGGTGCCGGTGGTCGGCATGGCCGACGCCTCGGTCCTGCAGGCCTGTGCGCTGGGCAATCGTTTTTCCATCGTCACCGGCGGCGAGCGCTGGAAGTCGATGCTCGAGGAGTTCGTGGCCTCGCACGGTCTTGCCTCACGTCTGGCCTCGGTCCGCACCGTGGCGCCGACGGGCGCCGACATCGCACGCAACCCGAAGGCCGCGATGGCATTGCTGGCCAAAGGCTGCATGGCGTGCGTGCGCGACGATGGCGCCGACGTGGTGATCCTGGGCGGCGCCGGACTGGCCGGCCTGGCAGCCAAGCTGAAATCGGCCGTCGATGTCCCCCTGCTCGATGGCGTCGCCTGTGCCATCGCCATGGCCGAAGGCCTGGCCAAGCAAAAGCCCGCCAAGGCCATGTCGGGGTCGCTCGCCAAGCCGGCGCCGGTCGACAGCATCGGCCTGTCCAAAGGGCTTTCGAAGCTGCTCGGATCGCCTTAGGGTCGTCGCCATGCGTTTGGTCAGTTTTCGCCAGGCGGGCGCGGCGAAATTCGGCGCGGTCGTGGACGGCGGCATTGTCGATCTGTCGACGCGCCTGTCAGGGCGCTGGCCCAGCCTGCGCGAAGCCATCGCCGGCAAAGGCCTGCCCGACCTTGCCGCCGCGGCCAAGGGTGCCCGCGCCGATTTCAAGCTGGACGAAATCGAGCTGCAGCCGGTGATCCCCAACCCCGACAAGATCCTCTGCATCGGCCTCAATTATGCCAGCCACGTCGGCGAGGTCGGCCGCGAGCTGCCGAAAGTGCCCAGCGTCTTTTCCCGCCTGCACAACACGCTGGTGCCGGCCGGCGGCAACATTGTGCGGCCCAAGGCCTCGACCAATTTCGACTTCGAGGGAGAGCTCGCCATCGTGATCGGCGAGCGCTGTCGCCATGTCTCGCGCGGTCATGCCCTGTCCGTCGTGGCGGGCTACACCTGCTTCCTCGACATCAGCGTGCGCGATTTCCAGAAACACTCGGTGACGGCGGGCAAGAATTTTCCGGCGACCGGCCCGCTCGGGCCATGGATGGTGACGTCCGACGTGATCCCCGACCCACAGGCGCTGGAGCTCACGACGCGGCTGAACGGCAATGTCGTGCAGCACGACACGACCGATCACATGATCTTCGACGTCGCCACCATCATCGAATATCTCTCGACCGTGACCTGGCTGGAACCCGGCGACATCATCGCAACCGGCACGCCGGACGGCGTCGGCATGGGCCGCAAGCCGCCGCTCTGGATGAAGGGCGGCGATCGGGTCGAGGTCGAGATCTCCGGCATCGGGACTTTGGGCGTCAATGTCATCGACGAGTGAGGCCCTGGACGCGCCGGCAACCGGCTCTGGTTCGAATTGGCGGCACGACGCCAAGGTGATCGCCCTTATCTCGGCGGCGCATTTCGTCAGCCACTTCCACCTTATGCTGCTGCCGCCGATCTTCGGGCCGGTGCGCGAGGCCTTCGGCGTCTCCTACGTCGAGATCGGCGCGGCACTCACCGCCTACAATGTCGTGTCGGCGGTGCTGCAGACTCCGGCCGGATTCCTGGTCGATCGCATCGGCCCGCGCGCCATGCTGACCGGCGGCCTGCTGCTGAGCGCGGCCGCCCTGCTGGTGGCGGCACTGTTGCCCGGCTACATGCTGTTCGTCGTGGCCTACGCCTTCCTCGGCCTCGCCAACACCGTCTATCACCCCGCCGACTACGCCATCCTGGCAGCGACCATCGACGCCAAGCGGATCGGCAAGGCGTTCTCCATCCATAATTTCTCGGGCTATCTCGGGTCGGGCGTGGCACCGGCCATGGTGCTGGGCGCCGCAGCGCTGTGGGGCTGGCAGGGTGCGTTCCTGTTGGCGGCAATACTGGCGATCGCAGCGGCGCTGCTGCTGATCGTGGCCGGCAGCATCCTGCCGCGGGCCGCGCGTCACGCGCCGGCCGGCGCGGCCAAGCCGGCGTCGGTCGGCCTCGACCTGCTGCTGAGCGGACCGGTGCTGCGCAACCTGCTGTTCTTCGTCTGCATCAGCATGACCAATGGCGGCGTGCAGACCTTCTCGGTCGTGGCGCTGGGCGTGCTGTGGGCCACGCCGGCAGCGTCGGCCAACATCGCACTGTCGGGCTTCCTGCTGATGAGCGCCGCGGGCGTGCTGCTGGGCGGCATCATCGCCGACCGCACGCCGCACCATGAGCGGGTTGCGGCCGCGGGCTTCGCCTGCACCGCTGGCATGGCGATCCTGATGGGCTGGGTGAACATGCCGGCCGCCGTTCTGATCTTCGTGATGTCGCTCGGCGGATTGCTGAACGGCATGATCCAGCCGTCGCGCGACATGATGGTGCGCGCCGTCACGCCGCCCGGCTCTTTCGGCAAGGTGTTCGGCTTCGTCTCGACCGGCTTCAATCTCGGCGGCATGGTGGCGCCATTGCTCTATGGCTGGCTGATGGACCGTGGCCAGCCACGCATGATCTTCGCCATCATCGTGGCCTTCACTCTCCTGGCCGTGGTGACCGCCGTCACCCGCCGCAAACCGCAGGTAAATCTCGCATGGATGCGCTAGCTCCCGCCGGCTCCAAGGACAAGACCGAAGCCCTTGCCCGCCGGTATGGCGCCGACGCTTTGCCGCCGGCCGGCCCGTGGAACGAGACCATCGCGTCGATGCTCGACCACCGCTCGGTGCGCGGCTACAAGCCCGACCCGGTGCCGCCCGGCACGCTCGAGACCCTGATGGCGGCGGCGACGTCGGCGGCGACAAGCTCCAACATGCAATGGTGGTCGGCGATCGCGGTGTCGGATCCCGCCAAGAAGAAAGTGCTGGCCGAGATCGCTGGCAACCAGAAGCATATCGAGCAGTGCCCGCTCTATATCTGCTGGGTGGCCGACATGGCGCGCAACGCGCGCATCTCGGAGGCAGAAAAAGCCGACTTCGAGTGCATGCCCTGGCTGGAAACCTTCATGGTGGCCTGCATCGACGCCGCCCTTGCCGCGCAGAATGCCGTGGTGGCAGCCGAATCGCTCGGCTTGCAGACGGTCTATATCGGCGCCATGCGCAACGACCCGGTGCGCGTCCACAAGCTGCTCGAGTTGCCGCCCCAGGCTTTCGTCGTGTTCGGCCTCTGCATCGGCTATGCCAGCGGCGAGGCCGCAGGCGAGGTCAAGCCCCGCTTGCCGCAATCGACCGTGCTGCACCACGATCGCTACGACGCCAGCAAGGAAGCCGCCCAGCGTGCCGTCTACGACGCCGAGTTGAGCACATTCTCGGCCCGCCACGAGCTGCAGGCCGCGACCTGGACGCAGCGCGTGCTGAATCGCTTGGGCCCGATCAAGTCGATGAACGGCCGCGAGAGAATGCGCGCGGCGCTCGCCACCCTTGGCTTCGAGATCCGGTAGCGGGCCCAATTTGCCGGCGGCCGCCGAATGGGCCGGCCGGCTCGGCCTCGTCGTCGCCTCGGTGCTGATTACGCTGGTCGGGCTCGAACTCGGCTGCCGCCTGTGGAGTGCAGGGCTGCACGGCCTGAAGCACTGGCCGAACCTGGCACGCCAGCAGGAAACCCAGTTCATGCAAGGGCTGAGCGATCATTACAGACGCCATCCCATTCTGGGTTACATTCCTGCACCTAATGCCCACATGGACGAGGCCAACTACGATAGCCGGGGCTACCGCGTCGCGCCGCTGCTCCCTCCGACTGCGACGGAGGGTTCGCCCATGCTGGCGACCGGCGATTCGTTCACCGACGGCGACGAAGTGCGCGACTCCGAGACCTGGCCGGCCTACCTGCAATCCCTCGTCCAACGACATACGATCAATGCTGGGGTCTCCGGCTATGGGTTGGACCAGATTGTCCTTCGCACAGAAATCGAGGCGGCCGCCATCCGGCCGGCGACGATCGTCGTGAGCTTCATCGCCGACAATGTATGGCGCAGCGAGATGCATCACCTGTGGGGTAGCGACAAACCCTACTTTGTCATCGACGGCACCGGCTCGCTCATCCTGCGCAACGTGCCGGTGCCGGCACCCGGGAACCCAAACGACGGCCTGACCTTCTGGCAGCGGACATTCGGCTGGTCGGCTCTGCTTGGAATGATGATGCACCGCCTCGACGGACTCGACGACTGGACGAACAACAGCCGTCGGGCGACGCCGGCCGGCACCGGCGAACGACTGGCCTGCCCGCTGATGCGTCGACTGGCTGCCCTCGGCATCCCCACGCTGGTTGTCGCGCAATACGATCGAAGTTTTTGGAAGCTCGTCGAGGGGAACGAGGGGACGACCCAGCGCCGCATCTCTCGACTCGTGCTGACCTGCGCCGCCGAGGCTGGACTCATGACTCTCGACACATTCGAAGCAATCAATCAAGCGGTGCGCGATGACGGTCTGTCCGCTCTTTATCACATCGATCATCACACTCCCAAGGGCAACCATCTGGTCGCCGGCATGATCGCCACCGAACTCGCGCGGCGTGGTATGTTGCGGTGACATGACCATACCCTCGACGGATCGTATTGCCGGCGCAACCATCGCTCTCTTGTGGGCGCTGGCGCTGTGGCACAGCTGGGAATGCCGCGGACTGGTGTGGGATGGAGCGTCTTTCCTCGTCGACATAGTGCTCAACGAGCATTTTCTGCTCTACGAGTCGTCGCGCAGCCACGCCGTGTTCGTGGTCGAAATTCCGGTCGTGGCGGCGATCTGGGCGGGCGTGAGCGATCTTCACTGGCTCGCCCGGTGGTGGTCGCTCGGCATGTTCGGGGTGCCGACGGCGCTCTATACCCTGGCCGTGCTGCGCGCCAGGAACGACGCGGTGCTGCTGGCCGCAACGATCGCCGCCATTGCCCTGGTCTTCATGACAACGTCGTATTTCATCGTCGGCGAATTCAACACCGCCCATTCTGCCTCGATCCTGGCGGCGGTTTGGCTGGCAACGACGGACCGGCTGCGCGTCGCCGGCGGGCTCGTGCTCGTGGCGCTCGCGACGCTGGTGCTCAGGACTTACGAAACCATGGTCTTTCTCGGACCCCTGCTTGCCCTGATGACCGCCTGGACGATCTGGCGTGCCCCGTCGCGGCCAGCACTCGCGACAGGCCTGTATGTCGTGGTCGTGGTGCTCTTCCTCGGCGCCGCAGCGGTACAGGCCCACTCTCTCCTCTACTTCGACGAACCGCACTACCTGGCGTTCGTGCTGTCTCACCGTTGGGACTTCCGCTGGAACCGTCAGCTTGTCGTGGGGGTGGCCGCGGCGTCGATCGTGCTCGTCTGGGCGCTGGTGCGGCCGGACGATCTCCGTCGCTGGCGCCCCTACTTCTGGGCGGGCTTCCTGCTGGTCCTTGTCGCGCTGTCGCCGCTGCTGTTCTTCCTGAAGATCCTGGTGGTCGCTCCCTATGCCTCCACCCAGCACGCTGCCCGGATCGCCGGCGGCGGCGTAATCGGGGTCATCATTGTCTTCATGTGGCTCCATGCCTCCGGTCTCGGCCAAAGACTGCCTGGCCTGGTCGTGCTGAAGACGCCCGAGGCGGCGTGCCGCTTCGTGGCTTTTGCCGGCCTGATGTTTCTGGCCATGGTCCCCTGGGACATCTTCCTGACGCGCCTCTACTCGCTCTACCTTGAGGAGGCCCGCGCCACGATCCGCGCACAGAGTGGCGTCATCGTTCTCGAAGGCTCCCGACTCGACCAGCGACCGGAGCTGGCGCAAGGAGAGGAGTGGTCGTTGCCAACCCTCAGCCTGATCCTGCGCAGCCGGCCAAGTGACGGCATCATTCAGCCGCCGATCGACAGCGGGAGCTGGAGCGAGATACCCTTCTCGATGTCGAACCCGCCCGATTTCGGGCGGTTTGTCTGGCGTGACTGACGGCGGATCTTGAGGGCCGCCGGCTCGCCGAAACTCCCGACGCTTGCCGAGTGGTCGGCGCGCACGGCCCTCGTCGTTGCCTCGCTGCTGCTGACGCTCGCCGGGCTTCGGCTGCCGGCTGTGGCGCGGACCCTTCTGGCTGTGGCACTGGCCGAACCTCGTGGCCGAGGAGCGCGGCCACAGCGCCCGCGACATGCAAAGCCTCTTCATCCGCGACCCGCTTCTCGGCTGGGTTCCCAACCCGGGCTTCCGCTCGCCGCACTTGAGCTACGACGCCAAGGGAACCCGCGCCCAACCTGCGCTCGCCGCCGATGGCGGCCCGCCCCTGCTGACAACCGGCAATTCCTATGGCGAGGGCGAGGACGTCGCCGACGACGAGACCTGGCCCGTCATCCTGCAGGCGCTCCTCGGGCGGCGCACGGTCAATGCCGGTGTCGGCGGCTACGGGCTCGACCAGGTCGTGTTGCGCACCGAGCAGCTGGCGGCGTCGTTGCGTCCGGCGGCGATCGTCGCGAGCTTCATCGCCGACGACGTCCGGCGTAACGAGATGCACTACCTGTGGGGTGCCGAGAAGGCCTACTTCACACTTGAGCGCGACGGATCGCTCGTGCTGCGCAACGTGCCGGTGCCCGAAAGCGCCATCGCCGACGACCGCCTGTCGTTCTGGCAGCGTGCGTTCGGCTGGTCGGCTCTGGTCGAGTTGACCGTGCGCCGCGTCAGCGAGGGCGACGAATGGATCACCGGCAACCGGCGTGCGACACCAGCCGACACGGGCGAGCAATTGGCCTGCCCTTTGATGCGCCGGCTGGCCAGCCTCGGTGTTCCCACCCTGGTGGTCGCACAGTACGAATCTACCGCCTGGTTGCACAACGCCGCCCGGCGCAACGAGCAGCGCCGCCTGTCGCGGCTGGTGCTCGACTGCGCTGCGTCGGCAGCACTGGCCACGCTCGATACCTTCAACGCAATCGCCCAGGTGGCGCGGGCGGGCGGCCTGCTCGATCTCTATGTCAATAATCATCACAGCGCCGAGGGCAACCGCCTGGTCGCCGAAACGATCGCGGCCGAACTCAAGCGGCGGGGAATGCTGCCCTAGGCGCCTTTGTCCTGCACGCAGCTGCCGTTCTCGACCCAGATCCTCTTGGTCGTGCGAGTCAGCACCAGGCCGCTGCGGCGATCGATCTTGACCTCGTAGAAACCGTAGGGCGTGACGTAGCTGATCTCGCCGGCGGTGATGTCGGCGCTCGTGCTTTGTGGCGGATTGCCCTTGGGGAAGTAGACCTTCTTGGCCACGAGGTCGACCTCGAAGAACGGCTCGGCCTGCTGACCGCCGACTTGGGGCGAGGTGCATCGAAACTTCAGGATCTGCGCCTCTGCCACCCCCGGCACGAGCCAAGCCGTCGAGGCCAGCAGGACGGCCGCGGCTTGCCACGACCTCGAACGCCAGTTCTTCATGCTTCCTCCGTCTTCGCCGGTCTCAGTGGCAAGGCTTTGCAATTGCGTCGGCGTTGTCAATTAATGCCGGCGGTGTCGGCGGCAGCATGCGATCGATGACCTGTGTCCAGACCGTTCGGGCTTGCTCTACCGACAGGCCCTGGTCGTCGCGCATGCGGCCCCAGCTCTGGAAATCGACGATCGCCTCCAGGGCGATCAGGAGCTGGCGCCGCTCGAGCGCAGCCAAGGTCGCCAGTTCCCGTGCATACATCAGTTCCAGCCGCTTGATCGTTATCGCATGCACGAACTCGATGAAAGACCTCAGCTCCTTCGACTTGTTCTGGACGGCCAGCGCCACGCGCCACAACGGCAGCCACGTCTCGCAGCTTCCGGCGCGGATCTCGACCTGGGTCGCGATCCGCGTCGCACGATCGGCGTCGACATTGCGCGCCACCGCGGCGCCCCGCGCCACGGCGAGGCTCTGATAGGCCACCGGCAGCACCAGCCCCATCAAGTCGCCGAAGTGAACGAAGACCAGGCGCGTCGAGCAACCCGCGCGCCGAGCGATCTCGGTCGCCGTCGGCACCTGCGGCGCTTCCTGGAGGAGCGAAACGCAGGCGTCGATCATCGCCTGCCGCGTCCGCTCGCGGCGCATATGGCGGCCATCGGCTTTCGCAGGCGCTGTCTCGGACGTCGTGGTCAAACCCGTTTCTCCCACCACAGCTTACCTTGCTACCCGCGGGCGACGAAGCGAAGGAAATTGCACGATGTTGGCCGCCTGCGGAAGGCTATCCGTGCGGCACCAGCACCTGGCGCACTGTCGCGACGTCCTGCAGGCGGTCGAAGCCCTCGTTCAGTTCATCGAAGCCGACGCGCTGGCTCATCATGCGGTCGACCGGCAGGCGGCCCTGTTGGTAGAGCGCGATGAAGCGCGGGATGTCGCGCACCGGCACGCAGCTTCCCATGTAGGAGCCCTTGATGGTTTTCTCCTCGCTCACCAGCTGGCTTTGCTTGAAGGAGAAGTCAGCACTGATCGGCGACAGGCCCGCCGTCACCGTCGTGCCGCCCCAACGCGTGGCAAGGTAGGCCGTCTCCATCGCCTTGATAGTGCCGGCGAAATCGAAGGCATAGTCGACGCCGCCTCCTGTGAGGTCGCGCACCTGCTTGATGTGGTCGGCGTCCCTGGCATTCACAGTGTCGGTGGCGCCGAGCTGGCGCGCGAGGCCCAGCTTGTCGTCGGAGAGGTCGATGGCGATGATGCGGCCCGCTCCCGCCAGCACCGCGCCCAGAAGGCCGCTCAAGCCGACGCCGCCGAGACCGACGATCGCCACCGTGCTGCCGGGCTGGATTTTTGCCGTGTTGACCACGGCGCCGACGCCCGTCACCACCGCGCAGCCGAACAGGGCGGCGACGTCGAGCGGCAGGCTCTTGTCGATCACCACCACCGAACCGCGATCGACCACGGCATACTCGGCGTAGCACGACACGCCGGACTGATGGTTCACCGGTTTGCCGTCGAGATGCAGGCGATGGTAACCGCTGAGAAGTTGGCCCGCCGCGCGCGGCGTCACCGAGCGCTCGCAGATGTAGGGGCGACCTTCGAGACAGCGCCGACAGCGGCCGCAACTCACATTGAAGGTGAAGCAGACATGGTCGCCCTTCTTGACGTCGTGCACGCCGGCGCCTGTTTCGACGATCTCGCCGGCGCCCTCGTGGCCCAGCACGATCGGCACGGGGCGCGGCCTGTCACCATTGATAAGGGAGAGATCGGAGTGGCAGAGCCCGCCGCCGCCGACCTTGACCAGCACCTCGCCCTCGCCGGGCGGATCGAGCTCGAGCTCGACGACATGGATGGGCTTGCTCTTGGCGAAGGGCCGCGGCGCGCCGCAGACCGTGAGCATTCCGGCTTTGATCTTCATCGACTACTTCCTCCCGCAACAGACCTTTTTCGTTGGGACCGCGCACGTCGCGCGCGGTCTTAGGCTATTCCTCCGTCGACCCGCACCAGCGAGCCCGTGGTGAAGCTGGACTTGGACGAGGCGAGATAGAGCGCCGCCGTCACGATCTCCTCCGGCCGGCCGCTGCGCCTGAGCGCCGCCGTGTCGTTGCGCTTGGCCTCCTCGCTCCACGCCTTGGAGACATCCGTCAGGAATCGGCCGGGCGAGATGGTGTTGACGCGCACCTTCGGCCCGTACTCGAAGGCGAAGGCTTGGGTCAGCGCATTGAGCGCCGCCTTGGCGCCGGCATAGGGCGCGATCTGCGGCCGCGGGCGCAACGCGCCGGCACTCGAGATATTGATGATCGAACCGCCCTCGCCGGCCGCCATGCGGGAGCCGACCAGCGACATCAGGCGGAACGGTCCCTTGAAGTTGAGCGACACGATGCGGTCGAAGAGCTGCTCCGACGTCTCCAGCGACGAGGGCGCCAGCGGCGAGGAGCCGGCATTGTTGACCAGGATGTCGATCCGCCCGAAAGCGGCGTAGGCGGCGTCGACGAGGCCGTCGAGCTCCTGCCAGTTCGAGACGTTGCAGGCATAGGTCGCGGCCTTGCGCCCCAGCGCCTTCACCTCCGCCGCGACCTTCTCGCAGTTCTCGAGCTTGCGGCTGGTGATGAAGACGTCCGCGCCGTGGGCAGCAAAGGCCTTCACCATCTGCGCGCCCAGCCCGCGGCTGCCGCCAGTCACCAGGGCAACCTTGCCGGAAAGGTCGAAGAGATCGGTCATCGCTTCCGCCGCCTTGTGCTCATGCCGCTCCATTTTCACATTCCTCTCCCCCGTAAGGGGGGAGAGGCTGGGTGAGGGGGGTTGCACGAGCCTTGGACGCCCCCTCACCCGTCCTCTCCCCCTAGCGGGGGAGAGGAGCATGATGGAGAAGCATAAGAGGAGCATGCGGGCGCGTCCTTGGACAGTGGCATGTGCCTTGCTAAGTGTACTGTGGAGCGAAACTCAGGGGCGACATGAGCATCCCACGATGAGCATACACGTCGCGCTGCATCATAGAACGACCTACAGCTACGACCGGCCGGTGACGCTGGGGCCGCAGATCGTGCGCCTGCGACCGGCGCCGCACAGCCGCTCGCTGATCCTGAGCTACGCGCTCAAGCTGCTGCCCAAGGACCATTTCATCAACTGGCAGCAGGACCCGCAGGGCAACCATCTCGCCCGCCTGGTGTTCCCCGAGAAGACGACCAAGTTCGAGGTCACGGTCGATCTCGTGGCCGACATGGCGGTCACCAACCCGTTCGACTTCTTCCTCGAACCCGAGGCCGAGACCTTTCCCTTTTCCTACGATCCCTCGCTCGCCGAGGAGATCGCGCCGTTCCGCAAACTGGAACCGCCGGGACCGCTGCTCAAGGCGTGGCTGGCCAAGGTCGCGCGCGGCGGCAAGCCGCGCACGGTCGACTTCCTCGTCGGCCTCAATGCACGCCTGCAGAAGGAGATCGGCTACATCGTGCGCCTCGAGCCAGGCGTGCAAACCTGCGAGCAGACGCTAGAGCTCGCCAAGGGTTCGTGCCGTGACACTGGCTGGCTCCTGGTCACCATCCTGCGCCATCTCGGTTTCGCGGCGCGCTTCGCCTCGGGCTACCTGATCCAGCTCATGCCCGACGAGAAGCCGCTCGACGGACCGGAAGGGCCGACACACGACTTCACCGATCTTCACGCCTGGGCAGAAGTCTACCTGCCGGGCGCCGGCTGGATCGGGCTCGATCCGACGTCAGGGCTGTTCACCGGCGAAGGCCACATTCCGCTTGCCTGCACGCCCGAACCGTCGAGCGCCGCGCCAATCGAAGGCGCGGTCGAGGAAGCCGGAGTCGAATTCTCCTACGACATGAAGGTAACGCGGGTCAGCGAGACGCCGCGTACGACCAAGCCCTACAGCGACGCGCAATGGCAGGCGCTGCTCGATGTCGGTGCCGCCATCGAGCGCGACATCACCAAGGCCGACCTGCGCCTCACCATGGGCGGCGAGCCCACGTTCGTGTCGATCGACGACATGGATGGCGCCGAGTGGAACACGCTGGCACTGGGTCCGGAGAAGCGGCGGCTGGCCGGCGTGTTGTTCAGAAAGCTCGCCAACCGCTTCGCAAAAAGTCCGCTGCTGCATTTCGGCCAGGGCAAATGGTATCCCGGCGAACAGCTACCGCGCTGGGCGCTGGGCTGCTACTGGCGCAAAGACGGCCAGCCGATCTGGCGCGACCCGCAACTGGTCGCGCTCGAGTCCAAGCCGGCCGGCGCCACGCCCGAGATCGCGCAGCGCTTCGCAGTGGCCTTTGCCGAGCGGCTGCAGCTCGACCCCAGTTACCTATTCTCGGCGTTCGAGGACACCTGGTACTACCTGTGGCGCGAGCGGCGCCTGCCGAGCAACGTCGCAGTCGATGCCTCCAAGGTGAAGGACGAGCTGGAGCGCGAGCGGCTGGCGAAGATCTTCGAGCAGGGACTCGAAAGTCCGGCCGGCACGGTGCTGCCGATCGCGCGCGCCCATAACGGCAGCGGACGCTGGAAGAGCGGCCCGTGGTTCCTGCGCTCAGAGAAATGCTACCTGATCCCCGGCGATTCGGCGTTGGGCTACCGCCTGCCGCTCGACTCCCTGCCCTGGGCAGCACCGACCGACACCGACGTCCTCGTCGAACCCGACCCGATGATCATCCATCCCGCCCTGCCGCCGCTTGATGCCTTCCGCCGCGCGCCGGTCTTGCGGCACCAGGAACGCGGGCTTCCGCCTGAGGCGACCAGCGGCAACGGCGAGGTCTCCCGTCGCGAGGCCTGGAAACGCGCACTGGCGCCTGACCTTGGCCCTCGGCCCGGTGTCGGCGGCTCGGCCAGCGGCGTAGTGCGCACGGCGATTTCCTTCGAGCCGCGCGATGGCCATCTCTTCGTCTTCATGCCGCCGGTCGAGCGCACCGAGGACTATCTCGACCTGGTGGCGGCAGTCGAAGATACCGCCGAGGAGCTCGGCCAAGCGGTCTTCATCGAAGGCTATACCCCGCCCGGCGGCGATTCGCGGCTGATCAATTTCAGCGTGACGCCCGATCCCGGCGTGATCGAGGTCAACATCCATCCGTCGGCGAGCTGGCAGGAGGTCACGGAGCGCACCGAGATCGTCTACGAGGAGGCGCGCAACACGCGGCTGGGGGCGCAGAAATTCATGATCGACGGCCGCCACACCGGCACCGGCGGCGGCAACCACGTCGTGCTGGGCGGGCCCTCGGCGTCCGATTCGCCGATCCTGCGCCGGCCCGACCTGCTGAAGAGCCTGCTGGGTTACTGGCTCAATCACCCGTCGCTGTCTTATCTCTTCTCGGGCCTGTTCATCGGCCCGACCAGCCAGCATCCGCGCATCGACGAGGCTCGCAACGACCAGCTGCACGAGATCGAGATCGCCTTCCGCCAGATCGCACCGGGCCGCCAGACGCCGCCCTGGCTGGTCGATCGCATCTTCCGGAACCTGCTAGTCGACGCCACCGGCAACACCCACCGCACCGAATTCTGCATCGACAAGCTGTTCACGCCGGACAGCGCCGCCGGCCGCCGCGGCCTGCTGGAGTTGCGCGCCTTCGAGATGCCGCCGCATCCGCGCATGAGCGTCGCCCAGCAGGGCCTGCTGCGCGGCCTGGTCGCGGCCTTCTGGGATCGGCCCTATGAGAAGCGGCTGAGCCGTTGGGGGACGCGACTGCACGACGATTTCATGCTGCCGCATTTCGTGTGGCAGGACTTCACCGACGTGCTCGAAGACCTCGCCTCGGCCGGCTACCGCTTCGAACCCGAGTGGTTCGCGCCGCATTTCGAATTCCGCTTTCCCAAGATCGGCGGAGTGGCCCAACGCGGCCTCGAGCTGGAACTGCGCCAGGCGCTCGAGCCCTGGCATGTGCTGGGCGAGGAAGCCGGCGCCGGCGGCACCGTCCGCTATGTCGATTCCTCGGTCGAGCGACTGCAGGTGAGGGTCGAAGGGCTAAACGACGCGCGCCACGTCATCGCCTGCAACGGCTGGCGCCTGCCGCTGCATGCGACGGGCACGTCGGGCGAATATGTGGCGGGCGTGCGCTATCGCGCCTGGGCGCCGCCGTCAGGCCTGCATCCGACCATCGGCGTGCATGTGCCGCTCGTCTTCGACATCCACGACAGCTGGAACGGCCGTTCGCTCGGCGGCTGCACCTATCACGTCGCCCACCCCGGCGGCCTCAGCTACGACCGCGTGCCGGTCAATGCCAACGAGGCCGAGGCCCGCCGCCGCTCCCGCTTCTCCCCGATCGGCCATACCGGCGGGGCTGCCGCCGAACCCAAGCCGATCGACAATCCGGAGCATCCGCTGACGCTGGATCTGCGGCGGGCGTGACCCCTCCGCCCCGGGAGGAATCAGCAGGTGCTCCTAGGGTCGCTCGGTCGGCTCAAAGTCGATCAGTTTCACCGACACGAGTTCATCCGGTTCGCCGCTGCAACAGTGAATATAGAGCGTCAGGTCGCAAGATATTCCGCCGTGGAGAGCACCCGGTGCGTTGAACATGAACGTTCCCGGGCGAGCGACGACCCACCCCCTGGTGTCGTAATAGGTGCCGTCCATGATGTAGACTTCTTCGCCTAATTCCGAAGCCTTACCAACAATCTTCCAGGCCTTGCCGGGCGGCGCGGTGTATCGGGAGATTACGGTCAGGCCGTGGCTGTGCTTGCGCAGCACTCTCCGCCAGCGGCCATACTCGCGGCCGTCCGACCATTTGACGTTGTAGCTGGCCGGCTCCCATTCGCCCGAGTTGGGATCAACGCGGAAGCTATTCCAAACGTCATTCATAGCCCCTCCATTTCGAGACCGAACGCACGACGATCTCTCGATGCGGGGCGCCGTCCTGTCTCGCTTTGAATGGGGACTTAATGGATCGTTGCGGCCTTTCGCTTCGGTCGCCACCGAAGCGTCCGGGCAGAACACGCGCTGATGCCGGACTTAGGGCGGGTGCCTGGGCCATAGACCCCGCCGCTTGGCCATGCGATTCTAGCCACTTCGTCGGTTTTCCTACCAGCAGGCCCATGGAGTCGTTGCGCGGCCTCTCTTCTTCGCCGGCAAGCGCCTACGACGAGCTGGTCACCGGCCAGAAGTCGATCCGCTATCACTGGCAAGGCATCCTGAGCGTCATCCGCGCGCTGCCGGGCGGTGGATTGCGCGAGCGTGTCGAAAGCGCGCGCCGCCAGCTTGAGGAATCGGGCGCTACCGTCAACCTGCTCGACGACCGCGGCACGCCGGGCTGGAGCTTCGACCCGCTGCCGCTGGTCATCGCCCCCGACGAATGGGCCCGGCTCGAAGCAGGCCTGATCCAGCGCGCCAGCCTGCTCGACGGGCTGCTGGCCGACCTCTACGGGCCGCAGACCCTGATGGCCGAGCATCTCGTGCCGCCAATGCTGGTCCATGCCAACCGCCACTTCCTGCGCGCCTGCCGCGTCACCGACGGTGCGGCGCCCAACCGCCATCTCGGCCAGTACGCCGTCGACCTGGTTAGACTGGGCGACGGCCGCTGGCATGTGCTGGCCGATCACACCGAGGTGCCGTCGGGCATCGGCTATGCGCTGGAGATGCGCCGCGTGCTGGCACGCAGCCTGCCCGAAGCGTTCCGCTCCATCCCGGTGCGCCATCTGCGACCCTTCGTGGACCGCTGGCACTATTCGCTGGCCGCCATGGCGCCGCATGACGTGGCCAACCCCAACATGGCGGTGCTGACCCCGGGCGCGCTGTCGGCGACCTACTTCGAGCACGTCTATCTCGCGCGCACCTTGGGCGTGCCGCTGGTCGAGGGCGGCGATCTGGTGGCACGCGACGGCGAAGTCGCGATCAAGACCCTGGCCGGATTGCGGCCGGTCCACATGCTGCTGCGCCGTCTCGACTCGGCCTTCGTCGATCCGCTGGAGCTGCGCGCCGATTCGGCGCTGGGCGTCACCGGCCTGGTCGAGACCACGCGCAGCGGCAAGATCGCGCTGGCCAACGCGCTGGGCTCGGGCGTCGTCGAGACGCCGGCTCTGATGCCTTTCCTCGAGCGTCTCAGCCAGCGCCTGCTCGGCCAGCCTCTGGCGCTGCCCTCGCTCGACGTGTGGTGGCTGGGCGAGCCTTCGGCCTATGCCTTCGTGATGGCCAATCTCGATTCGATGATCGTGCGGCCCTGTCTCGGCAACGACCGCGAGCCGATCGTGGTCGGCATGCTGGAGGCCGCGGAGCGCGCCCAGCTCGAGGACCGCCTGCGCACGCACCCTGGCCAGTTCGTGGCGCAGTACCCCATCACGCCCTCGCTCAGCCCCAAGTGGGACGGCACCAGTCTCGCGCCGTCCGCCGTCGTGCTGCGCTGCTTCCTGATCGCCGAGGGCGACAGCTATCGCGTGCTGCCGGGTGGGCTGGCGCGCGAGCCAGCGGGCGACACCGCCCTTCGGTCGCTCAGCCGACTGAACGGCACCTTGAAGGACGTCTGGGTGCTGGCCGAGGATGCTGCCGACGTCGAGTTGCCGCCCGGCCGGCGCTTCCACCAGCTTGCCGTCGAGCGCGGCGGCGCCGACCTGCAATCGAGGGTCGCCGACAATCTCTACTGGCTCGGCCGCTATATCGAGCGGCTGGACAACGACGCGCGGCTGTTGCGAACGACAGCGGCGCGGGTGGCGCAGGGAGCGCTGGGCTCGCGCGATTCGATCGAACTGCGCGCGCTCGGCCGCCTGCTCGAGCACGCCGGGCTGATGGATGGGGCTGACGCGTTGGCGGCGCCCGAGAGTGCCGCGTTCCAGCACGGGCTAGCCGCGGCGGCCTCGGACAAGCACGGGATCGTCGCCGTGCTCGACGCCCTCCAGCGCCTGACCGGCACGCTGCGCGACCGCTTCTCCGCCGACATGGTGGTGGTGGCCGGCCCGGTCATGGCCGAGGTCCGGCAACGGCTGGTCGCGGCGCGCGGCAATCTCGACGCGCTGCTGGCGGCCCTCGACGACATCGTGCGCTTCGTCTCGACCCTCTCCGGCCTTGCCCAGGAGAACATGACGCGCGGCTCGGGCTGGCTGTTCCTCGATCTCGGCCGGCGCATCGAGCGCGCCAAGTTCATCCTCGATTCGGCGCTGGGCGCCTTCCAGCAGTCGCCGATCGACTGGGATGCCGCCATGCGCATCGCGCTGGAACTGTGCGACAGCACCATCACCTACCGCACGCGCTACCTCGGCCAGCTCCAGCCCGCGCCGGTGCTCGACCTGATGGTGCTCGACGACATCAACCCGCGCGCCTTCGCCTTCCAGCTCCGAACCATCGCCAGCCATCTCGATCGGCTGGGCCAGGCGTCGGGCACCTATGTGTCGGGCCTGCCCGACTCGATCGAGACCGATCTGCGTGAGGTCGTGCGCCAGTTCGGCGGCGAGGAGCAGGCGTGGCGGCACGGGGGTCTGGCGCTCGCCATGCTGCGTGACGTGGCGGCCGAAGCAAGCGAGCGGCTGGAGACGCTGTCGGAGGCGATCACGCGGGCCTATTTCAGCCACGTACCGGCGGCGCAAGCTGTCGGCTCGTCGGGCGGTTGAGGGAGCTCCATGCGTTACCTGCTGTCGCACCGCACATCGTACAGTTACGCGAGCAGCGTGGACTCTGCGCATCACATCGCCCATCTGCGCGCCCGCGACTTGACCGGACAGAAGGTCACCTCGATTTCCATCGCGACCGATCCCCAACCGGTGCTGGCGGTGCAGCATCTCGACCATTTCGGCAACCACATCGACATCTACCGCATCGACAAGCCGCATCAGCGCTTCAACATCGAGGTGCGTGCCGAGGTCGACGTGCACTTCCCCGACCCGCCGCCGGCCAGCACGACGCCCAAGTGGGAGGAGATCCGCGTGGCGCTCAATGGCGGCGGCTTCCCCAAGCCGATCGAGGCCAGCGAATTCGTCCATGAATCGCCACTGGTGCCGTTCGACAAAGACCTGCGCGACTACGGCGCCAAGTCCTTCACACCAGGCCGGCCGATCCTCGAGGCGGCACGCGAACTCACCTCGCGCATCAAGGCCGATTTCGAATACAAGCCCGGCGCCACCGACATCAGCACGCCTCTCGCCGAGGTGTTCGCCGGCAAGGCGGGCGTCTGCCAGGACTTCGCTCATGTCATGATCGCGGCACTTCGCGCCCACGGCCTCGCCGCCGGTTACGTCTCGGGCTACATCCGCACGGTTCACTCCAAGGAAGAGATCGCCTTGCGCGGCAGCGACGCCAGCCATGCCTGGACCGCGGTCTGGTGCGGCGAGGTGGCGGGCTGGGTGCATCTCGATCCGACCAATGATCTGGTGGCCAGCCAGGACCACGTCGCCGTCGCCTGGGGCCGCGACTTCGGCGATGTCAGCCCCTTGCGCGGCGTCATCCTGGGCGGCGACCAGCATACCTACGGCGTGGATGTGACGCTGGTGCCAGCGGACTAGGGTACCAAAGTGTCCGACCCCGTCCGGACACCTCCGATACCGATGGTACAAGGGTTTTAGGCGATTTGTCCGGAATCCAGCGCCACCCCCCGCGCAATAAAGTATCGCGCAATCGCATGAAGAGGCGCATGACCCGGAACGTAAGCTCAGGCTTCTCTCCCCCGCTAGGGGGAGAGGAACTTGAAGGGCGTGCGATGAAGACAGTCAGGAGCCGCCGAGAAACTCCTTCGTCCATTTCGTGTAGTCGGCGTCGCGGGTGACGCGCTTCATCAGCTCGGCGTCGGCCACGCCCTGCAGCTTCGACGGCGGCGTGCCGTCGCGCAGCGCCTTTAGCGTGTCGTGCACGGCCTTGACCGCGGCGGCGAAGGGCTGGTGGCCCTGCAGGGCGATGCGCACGCGACGGGACGCGAGGTAGTCGCGGTCGGAGAGCTCGGGCGTGCCGCCGCCCATGATCAGCGGCAGCTTGGTCGCAGCCGAGACCGCATCGAGTTCGACGCGCGTCCTGACTCCGACCATGAACAGCGCATCGACGCCCACTGCCTCGTAGGCCTGGGCGCGGGCGATGGCGTCGTCGAGGCCGGTGATCTGGACGGCACTGGTGCGGCCGGCGATGGCGAGCAGCGGGTCCTGGCGGCCGGCCAGGGCCGCCTTCATCTTGCCGACGCCTTCGGCGATCGAGGTCAGGCGCGGCTTGGTGGTGCCGTGCGGCGTCGGCAGGTCGGTGTCCTCGATGCTCATGCCGGCGACGCCCGCGGTCTCCAGCTCCTCGACGGTGCGTTTGACGTTCAGCGCGTTGCCGTAGCCGTGGTCGGCGTCGACCATCAGCGGCAACCGGCCGGCGCGGTTGATGCGATAGGCCTGGGCCGCGAACTCGCTCAAGGTCAGCACGATCAGGTCGGGCGCGCCCAGCACGGTGAGCGAGGCGGTCGAGCCCGCGAACATGCCGAGCTCGAAGCCCAGGTCCTCGGCGATGCGGGCGGAGATCGGGTCGTACACCGAGCCGGGATGGACGCAGCTCTTGCCGTCGAGGACGGCGCGGAAGCGCTTGCGGCGGTCGGTCCAGTGCATGTCGGTTTCCCTTCGATTCCGGGCCCGAAACTAGCAGGGCGGTTGCTGCAATGCAGGACCGTATTTCGACGGGCAAACGCGGGCGTCACGGGGCTTGGCGCTGGTTCCCGATGGCCGGGCTGGTCTATCATTTCGCCAAAGAAGCAACGGGAGAGAAGCCAGAGGATGTCTTGGATACGCTGATCCCGACTGCCGCCGAACTCGCAGGCGACCCGACCGTGATCTCGCGCGCCGAGGCGCTGCGGCCGATCGTCGAGGCCGCCGCGAACGAGATCGAGGACGGCCGCCGGCTGACGCCGGCGCTGCTCGACAGGCTGCATGAGGCGCGGCTCTTTCGCCTGCTGCTGCCCAGGACGTTGGACGGGTTCGAGACCGATCCTGTCACCTTCTTTCACGTCATCGAGACCATCAGCCGAGGCGACGCGTCGACCGCGTGGTGCCTCAGCCAGGCTGGGGGCTGCGCCATGACGGCGGCCTATCTCGATCCCAAGGTGGCACGCCTGATCTTCGGCGATCGGCAGTCGGTGCTCGCCTGGGGCCCCGGCCCCAAGTCGCGCGCCGTGCTGTGCGAGGGCGGATACAAGGTCACGGGCGTGTGGGCCTTCGCCTCGGGCGGACGGCACGCCACCTGGATTGGCTGCCACTGCCCGATCTTCAAGGCCGACGGCTCGCCGCTGCTGGGCGCCGACGACCGCCGGGTCGAGCGCACCATGCTGGTGCCCGCGAGCGACGTCGCCTGGACCGACATCTGGAACGTCGTCGGCCTGCGCGGCACGGCGTCCGACCAGTTCGCGCTCGCCGACCATTTCGTGCCGGCCAGCCATTCGTTCAGCCGCGACTTCTCGCAACCCGCACTGGAACGCCGCGAAAGCGGCCCGCTCTACCGCATGTCGGCGATGACCTGCTACGAGGTCGGCTTCGCCGGCGTGGCGCTCGGCATCGCCCGCAGCGCGCTCGACAGCTTCGTCGACACCGCCCGCACCAAGATCCCGCGCGGCGCCCGCAGTCCGATCCGCGACAGCGCGGTGGTGCAGACCGGGCTCGGCCAGGCCGAGGTGGCGGTCCGCTCGGCGCGCGCCTTCCTGCTGCAGGAACTGGCCGCGATCTGGAAGGAGATCTGCGGCGGCGGCGTGCTCACGGTCGACCATCGCATCACGATCCGCATGGCCTCGACCAACGCGATCCACCGCGCACGGGAAGTCGTGGACTTTGCCTACAATGCCGCCGGCGCCACCGCGATCTTCGAGAGCCATCCGCTGGAGCGCCGCTTCCGCGACATCCATACCGTCACCCAGCAACTGCAGGGCCGGCTCTCGCATTTCGAGACCGTCGGCGCCTGGATGATGGGTGCCGATACCGATCTCACTTGGGTCTGAAGAACAGGGTTTGAGGAGAAGACAATGCCGTTGGGCACGCTGCAGCACTACACCATCGAACCGTCCAACCTCGAACGGACCAGGAAGTTCTATTGCGAAGTGTTGGGCCTGAAGAACGGCGACCGTCCGCCGCTCGGCTTCCCCGGTTACTGGCTCTATTCCGGCGGCGTGCCTACCGTGCACCTTCTGGGCAAGCGCAAGCCGCGCGAGGGCATCGTGGTGCGCGGCACCAAGAAGAAGTTCAAGGACACCGGCCGCTTCGACCACATCGCCTTCGCAGCCAGCGACATCTCGGGCGTGCGCCGCAAGCTCAGGGGCAAGAAGGTGAAGTTCCGCGAGCAGATCATCCCGCGCACCGGCGGCCAGCAGATCTTCCTCTACGATCCCGATGGCGTGGGCGTCGAACTGAACTTCCCGCCGCCGTAGGCGCATGATCGTCTCGATCGACATCAAGAGCGTCGAGCCGCTGGCCGACGGCGTGGCGTTCGGCAGCGTGGGCGCCTATGAGCGCGTGATCGGCGTGGCCCATGGTGAGGTCGATCCCAAGGCTGCCGGCAACAAGGGCATCGCGCTGATCGACAAGGCGCCGCTCAACGCCCGCGGCTGCGTGGAGTATGCGACCGACTTCTACATCCTGCGGCCCAAGGATCCGGCCAAGGGCAACGGCCGCATCCTCTACGAAGTCAACAATCGCGGCCGCAAGATGCTGTTCGGCAACATCGCCGACGGGCCCATCGGCATCAACGATCCCAAGAAGCCTGCGGAGCTCGGCAACGGCTTTCCGCTGCGGCTGGGCTTCACCGTCGTCTGGTCGGGCTGGGACCCCGATGCGCCGCGCGCCAATCTCGGCCTCGGCCTCACCGCGCCGGTTGCCACCGACAACGGCAAGCCGATCATCAAGCAGGTGCGCGAGGAATATTGCTCGGGTACGCGGGGCGGCGCCCTGGAGGCCTTCAAGCTCAGCTACGAGGCCACCAGCCTCGACCAGGCGAAGGCACGTCTCACGGTGCGCGCGAAGGCCGCCGAGCAGCCGCAGGAAATGCCGGCCGACCAGTGGTCGTTCGTCGACGGCCGCTCGATCAAGCTCAAGGACAAGCCCAAGCCCGGCTTCCTCTATGAGTTCCACTACGAGGCGAAAAATCCCAAGGTGCAGGCGCTGGGTTTCGCCGCAACGCGCGATTTTGTGAGCTGGCTGCGCTACGACCCCAAGGCCGCCGAAGCGACCGGCCGGCCGATCGGCCATGCGCTGGCCATCGGCTTCTCCCAGGCCGGGCGATACTTGCGCAACCACATCTCCGAAGGCTTCAATCGCGACGAGCAGGGCCGCAAGGTGTTCGACGGCATCCATAGCCATATCGCGGGCGTCGGCCGCCTCTTCTTCAACGAACCGTTCGCCCAACCGGCGCGTACCGCCACGCAGCACGAGGACCACGATTTCCCCGAGAGCGCTTTCCCCTTCTCGACTGCCACGCTTGCCGATCCGTTCAGCGACAGCAAGGGATCGCTGTTCCGCGGCGACGGCTGCGATCCCAAGCTGATCGAAACCAACACCTCGACCGAATACTGGCAGAAGGGTGCCTCGCTGCTTGCCACCGATCCGCTCGGCCAGAAGGACGTGTCGTTGCCGGACAATTCGCGACTCTACATGATCGCCGGCACCCAGCATGGCGGCCGCGCCGGGGCGGCCTCTGACACCGGCCCCGACGTCAATCCGCGCAACCCGCACAATCCCATGCCGGCGGTGCGCGCGCTGCTGATGGCGCTCGACGAATGGGTGGTGTCGGGCAGGCAGCCGCCGCTCAGCCGCATGCCCACTCTCGCCGGCGGCACCCTGGTCGAGCCCGACAAGACGGGCTTTCCGACCATTCCGGGCGCGGCCGTGGTCAGGGTCACCAACAAGGTGGCGCCGCCGGGCGACTGGGTGAATCCCAAACCGCCGCAGAAGCTCTATCGCACGCTGGTCAGCAAGGTCGATACCGACGGCAACGAAGTGGCGGGCATTCGACTGCCCGACATCGCCGTGCCGCTGGCCACCTACACGGGCTGGAACGAGTACAAGGCGCCTTATCCCACGGGCGAGATTGCCGATCGTGACGGCAGTTGCCTAGCCTTCGCACCCGACAGGAAAACACGCGAGGTGGCGGGTGATCCGCGATCCTCGATTGCCGAGCGCTATGCCAATCGCGCCGACTACCTTGCCAAGGTGCAAACCGTCGTCTCGGAGCTTATGAAGAACCGCCTGATGCTGCAGGAGGACGCCGACCGCTATCTCGAGCGTGCCCGCCAGGAAATGCGCGTCGCGCCTTAGGAGGAAATGTGGCCAAGCTCGATCGCAACGGTGTGAAGATTCATTATGAGATCCATGGCCCCCCCGGCCAATCGGCCCCGACCATCCTGCTGAGCCACGGCTACAGCTCGACCAGCCGCATGTGGGACGGCCAGGTTGCGGCGCTCAAGGACCGCTACCAGATCGTGGTCTGGGACATGCGCGGCCACGGCGAGTCTGATTATCCCAAGGACCCCGCGCTTTATTCCGAGGGTCTGACAGTGGGCGACATGCGGGCGCTGATCGACCATGTCGGCGCCGACAGGGCGATCGTGGGCGGCCTCTCGCTGGGCGGCTACATGTCGCTCGCCTTCCACGCCAGCCATCCTGGCCGGGTGCGGGCTCTGATGCTGTTCGACACTGGCCCCGGCTTCAAGAAGGACGAGGCGCGGGCCAAGTGGAACGAGACGGCCAACAAGCGCGCCGACGATTTGGAGGCGCGTGGGCTGGTGGCGCTGAACACCAGCGACGAGGTCAAGCTCACCAAGCATCGCGACGCCAAGGGACTGGCCGGCGCCGCGCGCGGCATGCTGGCCCAGCAGACCGACCGGGTGATCCAGTCGCTCGACAAGATCGCCGTGCCGACGCTGGTGCTGGTCGGCGCCAACGACACCAATTTCCTCGCCGCCACCGACTACATGGCGGCCAAGATCAAGGGCGCGACCAAGGTGGTCGTCCCCGACGCGGGCCATGCCTCCAACCTGCATCAGCCCGCACTCTTCAATCAGGCGGTCGAGGCGTTCCTCGCCAAGCTGCCGGCAGCATAGGGAGACGAACCATGGGCAAGCGAATCGCAGTCGTCGGGGTCGGCGCGTTGGGCGGTTATGTCGGCGGCAACCTGGCGCAGGCCGGCGAGGACGTGACCCTGATCGATTTCTGGCCGGAGAACATCGAGGCCATCCGCTCACGCGGCCTCGAGCTCGATGGCGTGACGCCGGAGGAGAAGTTCACCGTCACCAAGGCCAAGACCATGCATCTCACCGAGATGGAGGCCCTGTCGCGCCAGAAGCCGATCGACATCGCCTTCGTGTCGATGAAGTCCTACGACACCGAATGGGCGACGGCATTGATCAAGCAGTACCTGGCGCCGGACGGCTATGTCGTGTCGCTGCAGAACTGCCTGAACGAGGAGCGCATCGCGGGCGTCGTCGGCTGGGGCAAGACGGTGGGCATGGTGGCGTCGCTGATCTCGGTCGACATGTTCGAGCCCGCCCGCATCCGCCGCACCGTCGCCAAGGGCGGCGACAAGCACACCGTGTTCCGGGTCGGCGAGGTCCATGGCCGCATCACCAAGCGCGTCGAGGAACTGCGCGACATGGTGGGCCGCATCGACAGCGCCAAGACCACCACGAACCTGTGGGGCGAACGCTGGTCCAAGCTCTGCCAGAACGGCATGAAGAACGGCGTGTCGGCCGCCACCGGCCTGACCGGCTCGGACTGCGACCGCAACGACGCCATCCGCCGCTTCTCGATCAAATTAGGCGGCGAGGCTGTGCGGGTCGGCCAGGCGCTGGGCTATCACATCGAGAAGATCGGCAAGTTCGAGCCCGAGACGCTGGCCAAGGCGTCGGAAGGCGACAAAGCGGCGCTCGACGAGGTCGAGGCCATCCTGCGGCCGGGTTCCAACACCAACCCCAACCCGCGCGCCGACATCCAGCGACCGTCGATGGCCCAGGACATCCGCAAGGGCCGCCGCACCGAGATCGAGTTCATGAACGGCTACATCGCCGATCGTGGCAAATACATCGGCGTGCCCGCGCCGACCCACGCCAAGCTGACCGAGATCGTGAAGAAGGTCGAACGCCAGGAAGTGAAAGCAGCGCCGGCATTGCTCGGCGGCTGATCTTCCCGACCGTTACGGCTTTGTCACATTCGTGATGTGACGAATCCTATGCATGGATGGTTGTGTACTTGAGCCCTTTCTCGTCCCAGTATTGGGATGAGGATACAGGGGGCAGCCATGAAGATTGCCAGCTACAATCTTGAGAATCTGTTCATGCGGCCGGTCGCCATGAACGGCGACACTCTGGCCGACGGCAGGAAGGCCCTGCAGGCCCAGGCGGAAATCAACATCGTCCTCAGCAAGCCAAACTACACCGCCGCCGACAAGAAGCGGATCGTACAGCTCCTGAAGGAGCTGAAGATCGACAAGAAGGACGACGGCGGGCCGTTCGCGCTCCTGCGTCAGAACAGGGGCCATCTGCTGAAGCGCCCCAAGGGCGGAGCGATCGAGGTGGTCGCCAACGGCCGTGGCGACTGGATCGGATCGGTCGAGCTGAAGCGCGAGGAAGTCAATGAAGCCGCGACGCGCAACACCGCCCGCGTCATCAACGACCTCGACGCCGATATCCTGGGCGTCATCGAGGCCGAAAGCCGCCCAGGTCTGGTTCGCTTCTCGCAGAACGTGATCGGCGCCGCCACGGGCGGCGAGCCCTATGCCCATGCCATGCTGATCGACGGCAACGACGATCGCGGCATCGACGTCGCGGTCTATACGCGTGCCGGGTACGAGATCGTCTCGATCCACAGCCATGTCGACGACATGGATAACAAGGGACGGATCTTCAGCCGGGATTGCGCGCAGTACGAGATCGCGACCCCACAGGGCAAGTCGGTGCACGTGCTGGTCAATCACTTCAAGAGCAAGGGCTATGGCTCGGCCGTCGACTCCAACGAGCGCCGCCGCCGGCAGGCTGCCCGGGTGAAGGAAATATACGACACGCTGCGCCAGTCGAATGACCTGATCGCCGTCCTCGGCGACCTCAACGATACGCCCGACAGCGCGCCGCTTGCGCCCTTGATCGCCGGCACCGACCTGAAGGACGTGAGCGAACATCCCACGTTCCAGGATGACGGACGGCCCGGGACCTATGCCAACGGGACGGCAGGCAACAAGATCGACTACGTCCTGCTGTCGCCCGCGCTGTTCGCCGCGGTCAAGAGCGGTGGCGTCGAGCGCAGAGGCGTGTGGGGCGGCAAGAACGGCACGCTGTTCCCGCACTATCCGGAAGTCACCAAGGCGTCCGAAGCAGCCTCCGACCACGCCGCGATCTGGGCCGAGATCGACATCTAGTCAGATTCCCTCCCCTTGGCGGAGTCCGCCAAGGGGAGGTGTCGGCGTCACACGCCGACGGAGGGGTCGGAAGCCCCAGGATCGTGGCTCATGACCCCTCCGTCGCTGTATGACAGCGACACCTCCCCTGCGCGGACTCCGCGCAGGGGAGGAAGCATGATCCTCTAAGCCGCCATCTTCACGCCGGCCCCGGCGTCCTGCTTGATCATGTCGGCGCCCTTTTCCGCGATCATGATGGTGGGCGCGTTGGTGTTGCCCGAGGTGACGGTCGGCATGATCGAGGCGTCGATCACGCGCAGCCCCGCGATGCCCCGCACCCGCAACCGCTCGTCGACCACGGCCATCGGATCCTGGTCCTGACCCATCTTGCAGGTGCCGATGACGTGATAGGTTGTCTGGCCGGTGCGCCGGGCGAAGTCGAGCCACTCGTCGTAGCTCTGTACCTTGTCGCCGGGGTTGTTCTCGTAGACGATGTATTTGGCGATCGCAGCGTTCTGCACGATCCTGCGGGCGATCTGCATGCCCGCCACCGTGGCATCGCGGTCGGTCTGGGCCGACAGGAAGTTCGGCCTGATCGAGGGCTCCGTCCCCGGCACGGCCGACTTGATATGGATCGAGCCGCGTGAATCGGGCCGGCATTGGCCGATCACCACGGTCATGCCGGGATCCTTCTCCAGCATGCGCTTCTGCGCCGAATCGTAACTGGCATGCGCCATATGGAACTGCATGTCGGGCGTCTCCAGACCCGGTCGCGTGCGAACGAAGCCGAACACCACGCCGGCGGTCAGGCTGAGCGCGCCCCTGCCGGTGGCGTAGTACTTAATCACTTCCTTCACCAAGCTGAGGCCACGCGTCTGCTCGTTCAGCGTCGCCATGTCCTTGACGCGCCAGTTCATGCGCGGCGCGAAATGGTCGCCATAGTTCTCGCCGACGCCCTTGAGCTCGTGCTTCACCTCGATGCCGAACTTGCGCAGCAGGTCGGGCTGGCCGATGCCGGAATGCTCCAGCACGCCCGGCGACTGCACCGAGCCGCAGGACACGATGACCTCGCGGTTGACGCGGGCCTCGCGCGCCTGGCCGCCGACGCTGTAGGCCACGCCGACGCAGCGCTTGCCTTCGAGGATCACCTTGGCGACCAGCGCATCGGTCTCGATCCTGAGGTTCGGCCGCGACCGTGCCGGGTCGAGGAAGGCGCGCGCCGTCGACCAGCGCTTTCCGTCCTTCATCGTCACCTGGTAGTAGCCGAAGCCTTCCTGGGTGCCGTTGTTGTAGTCCTTGTTCTTCGGAAAGCCGCTGGCCTCGGCGGCATCGATGAAGGCGTCGCAGAGCGCGTGGGTCTCGCGCATCTCGGCCACGTTCAGCGGCCCGCCCTTGCCGCGCGAGTCGTCGCCGTCGCGCTCGTAGTGCTCCGACTTCCGGAAGTAGGGCAGCACGCTTTCGTAGGACCAGCCGCGGTTGCCGAGCTGGCCCCACGTG
>CAMDCE010000048.1 GCA_945889625.1 Asaia bogorensis
GCGGTCGCTGAAGCTCGAAGGACGGATCAGCCTAGCCGCGTGAGGCGAAGTCGGGCAGGCGATGCGCCGTCACCGCCGGTGCCGGGCCGTCATGGCGCTCGATCTCGACCAGGCAGGTCTGGGCGATGCAGCCTTGGCTCAGCTTCGAGGCGCCGATGTCGAGCGTCAGCGCATTGGGATTGCCATGTTTCTCGAGCGGCCGGTTGGAGCCTTGGTCGGCAGGATCAAACCACGCGCCGGTGCTGAGCCGCACCACGCCGCGGCGGATGCGGTCGCTTAAGCGCGCGGCCGCAAGACACGCGCCACGATCGTTGAACACGCGCAGCAGGTCGCCATCGCCAATGCCGCGAGCGGCGGCATCGTCGGGATGCAGGGTGATCGGCTGGCGGCCTTTGACTTTGGTCGCCTTGGAGTGCGGGCTGTGGTCGAGCTGGCTGTGCAGCTTGTCGGCCGGCTGGTCCGACAGCATGTGCAACGGATAGCGCTCGGCGGTCCTGGACCCCAGCCACTCGATCGGCTCCAGCCACACGGCATGAGGCGGGCAGTCGTCGTAGCCGAACGAGGCGATCTTCTCGGAATAGATCTCGATCTTGCCCGACGGAGTCCTGAGCGGATGGGCGGCCGGATCGGCGCGGAAATCGGCCAGCATGACCGGCTCGCGGTTCTCACCCTTGGCTTCGGCAAGACCTGCGTCCCAGAATTCCTGGAAAGACGGCAGGGTCACGCCTGCTTTGGCCGACTTGGTCCGCGCCTCTTCGTAAAGATGGGTGAGCCACTCTAGGGTGCCCCTGCGGCCCTCGCTGTGCGCCTGGGCGACGCCCAGCCGTTCGGCCAGCGCCTGGAAGATCGCGTAGTCGTCGCGCGCCTCGCCGATCGGCTCGCGCGCCTTCTTCATGGCGATGACATAGGGCTCGCGGCTGCCGTAGCCGATGTCGTCGCGCTCCAGCGTCGTGGTCGCCGGCAGTACGATGTCGGCCATCTTGGCGGCCGGCGTCCAGAACTGCTCGTGGAACACGATGGTGTCGGGCTTGCGCCACGCCTGACGCAGGCGGTTGAGATCCTGGTGGTGATGGTAGGGATTGCCGCCCGCCCAGTAGACCATCTTGATGTCGGGATAGGCCTGGCGCTTGCCGTTGTAGTCGAAGGTCTCTCCGGGATGCAGCAGCATGTCGGTGAAGCGTGCCACCGGGATGAAGTCGGTGACCGGGTTGGAGCCTTGCGGCAGAGTCGGGCCGGAATATTTCGGATGCGGGCTGCCCATCAGGTTGACCGGACCGTAGCCCACGCCGAAGCCGCCGCCCGGCAGGCCGATCTGGCCCAGCATCGACGCCAGCGTGATCAACGCCCAGAACGGCTGCTCGCCATGGTGGCTGCGCTGCAGCGACCAGCCGATCGAGACGGTGGTGCGCGTCGCCGCCATCTCGCGGGCAAGGCTCGCAATGCGCGCCGCCGGAATGCCGGTGATCTTCGCGGCCCATTCGGGCGTCTTGTCGGCGAGGTATGGCGCGAACTTGTCGAAGCCCACGGTGCAGCGGTCGAGGAAAGTCTGGTCGTGCAGCTTCTCGGTGTAGAGCACGTGACAGAGCGCCAGCATCAGCGCGGCATCGGTGTTGGGTTTGATGGCCAGCCACTCGACCGGGCCGCCGGTGTCGAGATCCTCGGCGGTCGGCGTCACATTGACGAAGCGCACGCCGCCCTCGCGCATCGAATAAAGGCCGCCCTTCATGTGATGAAGGGTGGCGCCGCCGGCGTTGATCTGACCATTCTTTCGCGGCACGCCGCCGAAGGTCACGAACAGCTTGCAGTCCCGTGCCAGCACGTCCCAGCGCGTGTGCATGGACATCAGCTCGTCCATCGGCGCCACGATGTGCGGCATCAGCACGCGCGCCGCGCCGAGGCTGTAGGAGTCCATGTGGCGCACGAAGCCGCCGTAGCAGTTGAGGAAGCGCTTCACTTGGCTCTGCGCATGGTGGAAGCGGCCGGCGCTCGACCAGCCGTAGGAGCCGCCGAAGATGGCGCGGTTGCCGTGGCTCTCCTTGACGCGCTTCAATTCGCCGGCCACGAGATCGAGCGCCTCATCCCACGGCACCTCGACGAACGGCTCCTGGCCGCGCCGCTCGCTGGCCGTGCCCGGTCCTTTTTCCAGCCAGCTCTTGCGGATTGCAGGCCGGCGCACGCGCAGCCGCGAGACCTCGTCGCTGAGCATGTGCAGGCCGATCGGCGAGGGATCGGGATCCTTCGAAAAGGGATGCAGCCGCGTGGCCTTGCCGGCCTCGTCATACTCGACTTCGTAGACGCCCCAGTGGGCGGCGGTAAGCGTACGCTGATAAGTCATGATCTCAGGCTACCTTGGCGATGGAGAGGAAGCGGTCGACGTCGGCCGGGTCGGTGTCGAAGGCCGTGACCAGCCGAAAGGCGCGCTCGCCCGGCCGGTCGGACGGCCAGGGATGATACTGCGCACCGGCCTCCTGCAGAGCGTCGTGCATGTGGGCCGGCAGGACAACGAAGATCTCGTTGGCGTCGACCGGATAGAGCAGCGCCGTGCCCTTGAGCGGCGTCAAGCCGGCGACGAGGCGGCGCGCCATTGCATTGGCGTGGCGAGCATTGCCAAGCCACAGCCCGTCGGCGAGATAGGCGTCGAGCTGGGAGGACAACAGCCGCATCTTGGAGAACAGATGACCGCCGCGCTTGCGGCGGAACTCGAACTCGCGGGCGACCTCCGAATTGAAGAAGATCACCACTTCGGCTGCCATCGCGCCGTTCTTGGTGGCGCCCAGGCTCAGCACGTCGACGCCCGCCTTCCACGACAGGTCGGCCGGCGTGCAGCCGACGAAGGAGAGCGCGTTGGCGAAGCGCGCGCCGTCCATGTGCAGCTTGAGCCCGTGGCGGTGGGTAGAGGTGGCAATGGCGGCGATTTCCTCCGGCCCGTAGACCGTGCCGCACTCCGTCGCCTGGGTGATGCTGACGGCGGCCGGCTGGGGATGATGGACCACGCCGTAGACCGGCTGGGCCAGCGCCTCGGCGAGCTTGCGCGGATCGATCTTGCCGGCCGGCCCGTCGATCGGGCAGAGCTTGCCGCCGCCGCTGTAGAACTCCGGCGCATTGGCCTCGTCGACGGCGATGTGCGCGGCGGGATGGCAGAAGATCGCCCCCCACGGCGGCGTGCAGCAGGCCAGTGCCAGCGAATTGGCGGCGGTGCCGGTGGCGACCGGAAAGGCCACCAGCTCAGGCTTGTCGAAGATCTCGCGCAGCCGCTGCTCGACCTTCTCGGTCCATTCGT
This sequence comes from Asaia bogorensis, assembly GCA_945889625.1. Lineage (GTDB taxonomy): Bacteria > Pseudomonadota > Alphaproteobacteria > Reyranellales > Reyranellaceae > Reyranella. Next base: position 3,281 of record CAMDCE010000048.1, read on the forward strand.
CGGCGCCGTAGGAGAAGGCGGTACCCGACGAGAAGGCGCGGCCGACCGCTTCGATGATCGCGGGATGCGCGCCCACCTCGTTGTCGCTGCGGAAATTCATTTTCGATCCTTGGACTGGTGCGTCGAGCATCGCTAACGGGCGGTGGGCGGGAATTCAACGGTGCCAAGCAGGGCGCCGCTGCGCGGATCGACGAAGTAGGCGCTGGCTGGCCCGCCCTGGGTCTCGACATGGACCACGATGCGGTCGCCGACGGCGTTGATCGACACCACGCGCGCGCCGGCGGGCAGGGCGATGCGCTGGGCGAAGGCAGCCGTCGCTGGCGGCCGCTGGGCGTTGGGCGTAGACATGCGTCGACTGATTTCGGTCGCCACGACATAGGAGCCTGCAATGATCAGCAGGCCCATCACGACAACCGACACCTTCAGCCACAGCGGCGTGTAGGCCTGAGCAGGGGACGCCAAGAAGACTCCACATGAGCGAGGCCGGCCGCCACTTCGTGACCTTCGACCAAAGCGTTACCGGCGAGCGGCTGGACCGCGCGCTGGCGGCTGCCTTGCCGGCCCTCACGCGAAGCCGCGTGAAGGCGCTGATCGAAAGCCGCCGCGTGGCGCTGGCGGGCCCCTTGGACGAAACGGGGCCGACGATAGAAGAGCCGTCCCGCAAGGTCAAAACAGGCGAGCGCTTCGTGGTCGACATCCCCGAGCCCGAACCCGCCGAGCCGCTGCCACAGGCGCTCGATCTGGACATTCTGCATGAAGATTCCGACCTTCTGGTACTGAACAAGCCGGCCGGCCTGGTCGTCCATCCGGCGCCGGGCAATCCCGACCACACGCTGGTCAATGCCCTGCTGGCCCATTGCGGGGCGAGCCTGTCCGGCATCGGCGGCGTGCGGCGGCCCGGCATCGTGCATCGCCTCGACAAGGACACGTCGGGGGTGATGGTGGTGGCCAAGAACGACGTCGCTCATCAGGCGCTGTCGAAACTCTTTGCAGCCCATGATCTGACGCGCATGTACCAGGCACTGGTCTGGGGGGCACCCAAGGACAAGTCGGGCATCATCGATGCCCCGATCGGCCGCCACCCGGTCGACCGCAAGCGCATGACCGTGCGCAAGACCAGCGGCCGCAACGCCGTCACCGAATACTGGCTCGAACGGCGCTTCGGCCCGCCGCTCAGGCCGCTGGCCAGCCTCGTCCGGGCCAAGCTCGAGACCGGCCGGACCCATCAGGTGCGGGTCCATCTCGCCCATATCGGCTGCCCGGTGGTCGGCGATCCGGTCTATGGCCGCAGCTCGCGGAACAGCACGGCGCCCGAAGCGTTGAAATCCTTCGGGAGACAAGCGCTGCATGCCGCCGTTCTGGAGTTCCGCCATCCGCGTACCCACAAGACTTTAAAGTTCGCCACAGAATTGCCGCAAGATTTCAAGACGTTGGTGGCATCGCTGAACAGCGTTAAGTAATCCCCTCAATACCTGAGGGGATTAGTAGGATTTGCTTGACCCGCCGGCCGCCCAACTTTTAGAGTCGGGCTTAGCAGTCGACGGGCGAGAGTGCTAAACGCCCGTTCACGGCGCGTATAAGAAAGGGGGGAGTTCCCCATGAGTGATATCGCGACCACCAACGTCCCCGCCCTGCCGTCGTCTCTGTCGCCGGAAGGCAACCTCAGCCGGTATCTGTCGGAGATCCGCAAGTTCCCGCTGCTCGAGCCGCAGCAGGAGTTCATGCTCGCCAAGCGCTGGCGCGAGCACGGCGATTCGAAGGCCGCCCATCAGCTCGTCACCAGCCATCTGCGCCTGGTGGCCAAGATCGCCATGGGCTACCGCGGCTACGGACTGCCGGTGGCCGAGCTCATTTCCGAAGGCAACGTCGGCATGATGCAGGCGGTCAAGCGCTTCGACCCGGACCGCGGCTTTCGCCTGGCCACCTATGCCATGTGGTGGATCCGCGCCTCGATCCAGGAATACATCCTTCATAGCTGGTCGCTGGTGAAGATGGGCACGACGGCTGCGCAAAAGAAGCTGTTCTTCAACCTGCGCAAGCTCAAGGGCCAGATGCAGGCGATCGAAGAGGGCGACCTGTCGCCGGAACAAGTCACCAAGATCGCCACCCGCCTCGGCGTGCCGGAAGAGGAGGTGGTCAACATGAACCGCCGCCTCGCCGCGCCCGACAGTTCGCTCAACGCCACGGTCAAGGCCGAGGGCGACATGGAGTGGCAGGACTGGCTGGTCGACGACAGCCCCAACCAGGAGACCACGCTCGGCGAAAGCCAGGAGCTCAACCAGCGCAAGCACATGCTGGCGCAGGCCCTGAAGCAGCTCACCGAGCGCGAGAAGCACATCATCGTCGAGCGCCGCCTGACCGACGAACCCAAGACGCTCGAGGATCTCAGTGCCAGGTACGGCATCAGCCGCGAGCGCGTCCGCCAGATCGAGGTCCGCGCCTTCGACAAGCTGCAGAAGGCGATGAAGAACATGGTGGTCGAGGCGGCAGCCAAGCCCACCACCCAGCCGGCGCGGGCTTAGTTCATTCGGACCGCGGGCCTGGCGGCCCGCGGTCCCATGAGCTTCCCGCGGCAAAGCCGTTCCTGTATTCTGTCTCCACCATGAACGCCCAAAACATTGCCATAGTCGGCGCCACCGGCGCGGTGGGGGTTGAAATCCTCCGCGTCCTCGAGCGGCGGAACTTTCCCGTCGCTTCCCTCAAGCTGCTCGCCTCGGCCCGCTCGGTCGGCAAGACGCTCGAGTTCAAAGGCATGCCGTATCCCGTGGCGGAGCTCAAAGCGGACGCCTTCAAGGGCGTCGACATCGCCTTCTTCAGCGCCGGTGCCACGCGCAGCCGCGAGTTCGCGCCGTCGGCCAAGGCGGCGGGCGCGGTGGTGATCGACAATTCGTCGGCCTTCCGCATGACCCCGGGCGTGCCGCTGGTCGTGCCGGAAGTGAATGCCGGCGACCTCGCGCACCATGACGGGCTGATCGCCAATCCCAACTGCACCGCGGCCGTCCTCGCCACGGCGGTGTGGCCGATCCACCAGGCTGTCGGCATCCGCAAGATCGTCGTGTCGACCTACCAGTCGGCGTCGGGTGCGGGCGCGGCGGCGATGCAGGAGCTCGAGGATCAGACGCGGCAGTATGCCGAGGGCAAGGAGATCACCCGCTCGGTGTTCCCGCACCAGATCGCCTTCAACCTGTTCTCGCACAACACCAAGGTGGCCGAGAACGGCTACAACGAGGAAGAGAACAAGGTAATCGAGGAAATGCGCAAGATGTTTCATGCGCCCGACCTCGCGATCGTGCCGACCTGCATCCGGGTGCCGGTGCTGCGTGCCCACTCCGAGGCGATCACGCTCGACCTCGACAAGCCGCTGTCTCCTGCCGAGGCGCGCGCCATCCTGGCCAAAGCGCCGGGCCTCAAGCTGGTCGACGATCCGGCCGCCAATCACTTCCCGATGCCAATCGAGGCCAGCGGCGATCTCGACGTCCATGTCGGCCGCATTCGTCGCGACCTTTCCAACCCCAACGGGCTGGTGCTGTTCGCCTCGGGCGACCAGCTCCTGAAGGGCGCGGCGTGGAACGCCGTGCAGATCGCCGAGGAGCTCGGCAAACCAGGGCGCGCCGCGCAAGCCGCGGAATAGGCCGCCAAATTCGCGAGCATTCCTTCTGACATGGCGGACCGGAACGAAGGCGGCTGTGTGTGTGGCGCCGTGCGCTACGTCACGCATGGCGATCCCGAACGCGTCACGATCTGCCATTGCACCTGGTGCCAGCGGCGCACCGGCTCGGCGTTCGGCGTCGAAGCGGTGTTCAAGCCCGAAAACGTGACGGTCACCGCCGATACGCTGCGCACCTACCGGCATGTCTCCGACGAGTCGGGCCGTTGGCTTGACCAGCAGTTCTGTTCCAAGTGCGGGACCAACATCGGATTTACGCTGCAAGCCGTTCCGGGCGTCTGCACGATCGCCGCCGGAACCTTCGACGATCCCTCCTGGATCCGTCGCGACCGGTATCCGTTCCGCGATGTCTTCGTGCGCTCGGCGCGTGACTGGTCGGACCTGCCGGACGATGTCGAGCAATACGAGGCGCACTTTCGCAAGTGAGCCGAGGGAGCGAGCAGCGTCCCGGGTCCGGACTAACTCCGGATCATCACCTCGAGCAGCGTCGGTCCATTTGTCCGGGCCAGCGCCTTGTCGAACGCGGCATCGAAGCCGGCCGCCGTGTCGACGCGCTCGGCCGCCACGCCGAAGCCCCTGGCGATGGTTGCGATGTCCATCGGCGGGTTGTTGAAGTCCATGCCGATCGGCTTGTCGTTGCCGTGGAACAGCTTCAGGCGGTTCTTGAGGATCTGGTAACCCTCGTTGTTGGCGATGACGAAGATCACCGGCAGCTTCTGGTTGGCTGCCGTCCACAGCGCGGTGATGGAATACATCGCACTGCCGTCGCCGATCACCGCCACGACGCGGCGCCTGGGTTCGGCGATCTGCACGCCGACGGCCGCCGCGATCCCCCAGCCGATGCCGCCGCTCACATTGCCGAAGAAGGAGTTGCGGTCGCGGAAGGCGAAGTAGTTCATCAAGGTCGTCGTGCTGGTGAGGCCTTCCTCGACCAGGATGGCGTCCTTGGGCATCCTCTCTGTCATGCGCATCATCACCCATTCGGCCTGCAGCGGCTTTTCGCTGGTAGGGGCGGTGAGCTTGGCCTTGCGGGCGGCGCGCTGGACGCTCCAGTTGCGCGTCGCCAGATCGGCCAGCGACGCTTTCGCTTTGGCGGCGAGTGCCGGGCCACCGAGTTTCTTCAGGAGCGGCACCAGGGCCTTCAAGGTCTCCTTGACGTCGGCGCGCAAGGCGATTTCGGCAGGGAAGTTCTTGCCCATCTCCCAGTCGCGCAATCCCACCATGGCGACGGCGGTGGTCTCGGGCAGCGGCTCGGTCTCGCTCCACACCGACATCTTCAGAACGTCGGCGCCGACGCAGAACATCAGGTCGTAGTCCGAGAGGATGCGCCGAACGTTCTTCTGGTCGCGGTTCAGCGCGCCGAGATAGGCCGGATGCTCCGAGGGGAAATGCGCTCCCCAGGCCACGGTCTGCTGCAGCACCGGCGCGCCCAGGGTCTCGGCCAGCGCGGTGGCTTCAGCGAAGGCATCGGACGTGGCGATCTCGTGGCCTGCCAGGATCACCGGCTTCTTGGCGCCGAGCAGGCGTTGGGCGAGGTGCTCAAGTGCTGCATCCGAGGGGCGCACCGCGGTATCGACGCGGGTCGTCTCGCCCATGTCGATGGCGGCCTCGCTGTTCAATATGTCGCCGGGCAGGGAGATGAACACCGGACCCGTGGGGGCCGTGGTCGCGACCTTGGCGGCACGGCGCAGGATGCGCGGCAGGTCCTCGATGCGGCTCACTTCGATCGCCCATTTCACCACTGGCGTGGCGATCGGGATGAGCGGCGCGTAGAGCAGCGGCTCGGTCAGCCCATGACCCTGTTCCTGCTGGCCCGCCGTCACGATCATCGGCGTGCCCGACATCATGGAGGTGTAGATCGAGCCGATGGCGTTGCCCAGGCCGGGCGCCACATGGACGTTGCACGACACCAGCTTGTAGGAGGCGCGGGCATAGCCGTCGGCCATGGCGATGACCACCGCCTCCTGCAGTCCCAGCACATAGCCCATCTCCGGTGCCGAGGACAGCGCATGCATGATCGGCAGTTCGGTGGTGCCGGGATTGCCGAACATTTTGGTGACGCCCTCGTCCTTCAGCACGCGCAGAAAGGCGTCGCGGCCGGTGATGGTGTTGGTGACGCGAGCGTCGGGCATGCTGGTCCTCCCTGGAGGGAGGCAGGGTAGCGCGCGGTCCGCCCCCGTGGAATGATGGTCTCGCGGAGGGATGCGCGATGCGGAAGGACCTTTTGGCCTGGCAATGGGGCCTCTACGCCGCGGGACACCGCGATCGCCTGAGCCTGCTGCTGCACGTCGCGACGGCTCCCTTGTTCTGGATCGGCACGGTCCTGATCGTCTCTGCGATCCTGCGCGGCCAGGCTGGCGCGCTGCTGTCGGGCCTCGCGCTGTGGCTGGCGGCTCTCCTGGCGCAGGGCCGGGGCCATGCCCGCGAGCGCGAGCCCCCGGTGCCGTTCGGCGGACCGATCGACTTCGCGAGCCGCTTCTTCGTCGAACAATTCGTCACCTTCCCGCGCTTCGTGTTGAGCGGCGGCTGGCTGAGCGCGTGGCGTGCCGGCACTTGAGGACCGGATCGCGCGCCTGTCGTGCTGGCGCGGCCCGGTAACGCTCGAGCCGCTGAAAGGCGGGCTCACCAACATCTCCTATGTGGCGACGGATGGACCCGAGAAGTTCGTCGTGCGGTGCGGCGGCGACATTGCTGTCCATCACGTCTTCCGCGAGCGCGAGCGTGCCGCCTCGATCGCGGCCTTCGAGGCGGGCCTGTCGCCGGAGATCGTGCATGTCGAGCCCGGCATCACCGTGCTGCGCTTCATCGCGGGTCGTACCTTCGGCGAAGCCGACATGCGCGCCAATGTCGGCCGCCTGGTGGCGATGCTCACGACCTGCCATCGCGAAGTCGGCCGCCATGTCCGCGGGCCGGCCAACATGTTCTGGGTGTTCCACGTCATCCGCGACTATGTCCGGCTGCTCGATGCCGATGCGAAATACCTGGCGGTCGCCGACCGGCTCGAGCTGGCGCAGCCGGCGCTGCCGGTCGTGTTCGGCCACCACGATCTGCTGCCCGGCAACTTTATCGACGATGGCCGCAGGCTCTGGCTGATCGACTGGGAATATGGCGGCTTCGGCACGGCGATGTTCGATCTCGCCAACCTGTCGTCCAACGGCAGCTTCGACGAGGGTCAGGACGGCGCACTGCTCGATGCCTATTTCGAAGGCAAGGTGACGGACGAACTGCGCCGCGCCTTCCTCGCCATGAAGGCGGCCAGCGCCTTGCGCGAGGCGCTGTGGGCGATGGTGTCGGACGTCCACCTCAAGACCCCCGGCGTCGACTACAAGGCGCACGCCCGCGATTACCTCCAGCGGACCGACCGAGCGATGCGTCGCCTGGAGATCGCGTGAGCGCGACCGTCAAGGGCGCTTCCGAGGCAAGCCTGTGGTCGAAGCTTCTGGTCGACGACGCGCCCCTGGTGCCGTTGATCCTGCTCGGCGGCGCGGCGCTGGCGGCCAGCGCCTGGCTGCTCCTGGCACCCGACCATGTCGTGTCGCGCGCGATGACATGGGACCTGCTGTTCAATCTCGCCGGCGCCTGGCACCTGCACAACGGTCACGTCGCCCATGTCGACTTTCACGATCCGGTCGGCCGGCTTTACTTCCTGCTGACCGAACTGGGCTTCTGGCTGAGCGGACCGACCGTCTTCGCCTTCGTCGTAGCCGAAATCATCATGGCGGCGACGCTGTTCGTGGCCGCGGTCGCAGCCACGGCACGGCGGCTGCCGCTCCTGCCCGCGCTGCTGTTCGTGGTCCTGACCGGCGAGCTGGTGCTGATGCCGATCGCCGTCGGAGGGGCGGTGAACGAATACACCTTCGCCATGTCCTACAACGCCTACGGCTGGTCCGCCCTGACGGTTCTCTCGCTCATCCTCTTCATGCCGCCGCGCGGTCGAACCGCCCCGGCGTGGCCCGACGCGGCGGTGGGCGGCGCGCTCATCGTGATCCTGTACTACCTCAAGGTGACCTACTTCGCCGCCGCCATGGTCGAGCTCGCGGTCGCCTTCACCGTGTGCAGCCATGTCCGCGCCCGGCGATGGCAATGGGGCATCGTGGCGGTCGTGGCCGTGTTGAACGCGATCGCCCCCCATAATTGGGCCTATCTGGGCGACATCCTGGCGACCAGCGCGGCCGGCGCCGTGCGTGGGCGGCTGTCGGATCTCTTCGTCACGCTGTCGGCCAACATTCCCGAGCTTTCGTCTTACACGGCCCTCTTCGTGATCTCGCTGGCGCTGTGGCGTGGCGGCAAGGCGCCGCTCAGGCTGCCAGTCGCCGTAGCCTTGCTGATCGTGCTGGGCGTCGGCGTGCTGTCGCAGAACACGCAGCAGCGGGGCGTCGCGGTTGGCGTGGTCGTCCTCTTTCTCCTGTACGACCAGCTTCGCGGAGCCACCGCCGCCGACCGGCTGCGCGGCACGACCTGGCTGCTGGCGGCGCTGCTCGTCCTTCCCGCTGCGAGTGCGACCAAGCGTGTCTCGAGCGTGATCGGCTATCATCTCGATGCAACCGACGACAGCGGCCTCTTCGTGGTGGATCGCACCAACCTGCGGGGCCTGGCGGTGCCGCTGCAGGCCGACACGCTGCTCGACGGATTCTCCTCGCAGTAGGGCGACTATACCTTGCTTAACCGCGCCCGAACAGTCGGCGCGACCAACGAAGTGTCGGAGTTCGAGTATGTCCAGACGCTCCTGGAAGCGGCGGCTCTGTTCGACGGCGGCGGCAGCGGGGCCCCGCAAGGCCGACCGGGCGGCATCGTGCTGCTCGATCAGGTGAATCCGCTGCCCTTCATGCTCGGCCGGCCGCCGCTGCGGGGCGGCAGCCTGTGGCTGGATCCGCTGTTTCCGTGGCCACCCGACGAGGTCCTGTTCGCCGATGCCAATTTTGTGCTGATCCCGAAATTCTCGACATCGCTTGCCACCACCCGGGCTGCCTTGGGGCGCTACGGCAACTACCTCGAGGCCCACTTCCCCGCGCGTTCCGAGACCCGCAGCTGGATCCTGCTCGGGCGCCGCGCCAAGCCTTAGTGCGGCTTCCGGTCAAATGGAACCGCGGAGCGGTTCCATTTGACCGGAAACGCGTTGTACGAGGCATTTCCGTCAATGGCATATTCCGTCCGGCTGATCGCGGCGCGTTTACGCGCCTCAGCCGGACCGAATATGTCTTAGCGGCCCTCAGCCGCCAGGCGGATAGGGGTCCTGACCGTAGGTCCACTCGGTGCGGAACTGGTTGTCGGCGTCCTGCGCGCGCACCTGCGCGCCGTCGGGATTGGACGTGCCGGCCTTGTGCGCGGCGTCGACCGCAGCGCCAATGGCTTCCTTCTGGGTGGCGTAGGGGCCGGTGTGCTTGCCGGCGAACCTGACTTTCCACTGCTTTTCGTAGAGCACGACGGTGAAGACGTCGCGTGCCATGTCTGACTCCCAGGACCCGCCCTGCGGATTGCAATCAAAGGATGCCACGCTGCTCGATCGGGCGTCTAGCCCATCAGGCCAATCGCGTGCAGACTGGCCGCGACGGGCAAGCACCCTCAAGAGGCAACGACCAAGAGGCCATGATGACCTATACGCTTGAACAACTGAGCGCCGATATCCGCAACGCCCTGAAGGCCGATTCCGGAATCGTCGGCAAGGAAACGGTATGCACGCTGGTGTCCCAGGTGCTGCTCGACCACGACTTCATCGCCAAGCATCTCACGGCCGAGCAGTGCAAGCCGCGCAAGGTGCTGTACGAGGACCCCGAGTTGGGCTTCTGTATCTGCGGCCATGTCTACGAGCAGCCGGCGCACGGCCAGCCGCACGATCACGGCTCGAGCTGGGCGATCTACGGACTGTCCGTCGGCGACACCGAGATGACCGACTGGCGCATCGTCAAGAAGGGCGAGGGCGACGCACCCAACCTGGTCGAACCGGTCAAGAGCTACGTCATGAAGCCGGGCGACAGCCACCTCTACGACGTCGGCATGGTCCATTCGCCCAAGCGCGACGGGCTGACCAAGCTGGTGCGCATCGAGGGCAAGAACCTCGATCGCGTCAAGCGCTCGAACATCAAGGCGGCAGCAAAAGTCTCGGCGTGATCGAAGGAGGCAAGCGATGAACAAGAGTTACGACCGCAACGCCGAGGATCTCGGCAATATCGTGGCCCTCGAGCACGTCAACCTGCAGATCGGCGACCAGGCGCTGGCGACGCTGTTCTACGTCAGCGGACTAGGCCTGACGCGCGATCCCTACCTGATGACCAGCGTCGACAACATGTGGATCAATGTCGGGCGCAGCCAATTCCACCTGCCGACGGGCAAGCCGCAGCGCCTGCGCGGGCGCGTCGGCCTGGTCGTGCCCGATCGTGAAGCGCTGCTCGCAAGGCTGGAGGACATGCGCAAGCCGCTCAAGGGAACGCGCTTCGACTTCACCGCGCACCGCGGCTGCGTCGAGGCGATCTGCCCCTGGGGCAACACCTTCCGCTGCCATGACCCGGGACCGAGCTTCGGTCGCATCACGCTCGGCATGGCCTATGTCGAGTTCGACGTTCCGGTCGGTGCCGCCAAGGGCATCGCCGAATTCTACCGCCGCCTGTTTGGCGCTACGGCCTCCGTCGACGCCACGGGCGATACTCCGGCGGCGCGAATCTCGGTCGGCGATTCGCAGGAACTGGTGTTTCGCGAGACCAAGGCCAGGCTCGCGCCCTACGACGGGCATCACATCCAAGTCTATGTCGCGAATTTTTCCGGCCCGCACCGGCAGCTGATCGATCACGACCTCCTCACCGAGGAGAGCAACCAGTATCAGTACCGCTTCGACACCATCACCGATCCCGCCAGCGGCAAGCCGCTGGTCAAGATCGAGCACGAGGTGCGCAGCCTCACTCATCCGCTCTACGCGCGGCCGCTGGTCAACCGCAACGCCCAGCAGACCAACCGGAACTACCTGCCGGGCGCCGATGCCTGGGTTCCGGCGCCGATGATGGAGGAGATGGACGACCCGCGGATCGCCATGCGCCAGCGCCGCTTCGCCGAAGTGACGCGACGCGGGGCCGCACGCCGGGCCTGAAGGCCTACTGGGTCGAGACGCTGCCGCCGGCATCGACGCTGACGGCCACTTCCGTGGCGCCGCGCAGTGCACGACCGCGCCACTTGCCATCCGGTCCCTTGGCAAGGCCCGTGACTCTCTTGTAGCCGTCTGCCTCGATCATCGCCTTTGCCGCGGCGTCTGAGGGCGTCGCGTTCTCGGCCACGGAGGTCTCGGCCGACTTTGGCTGCTCCTGCTGCGATTCCGGCCCGACATAGGCGCTGCGCCGGCTCACCAGCAAGGGCACCGGCGGTCGGGCGGTGGAAATCGTGCTCGCGGGCTTGGCAGTCGTCGTCGGGGGGGGCGGCGCAATCGCCTTGGCTACCTGCGGCGCCGCCCCCTGCGCCGCCGTCGGAGCAGCCGCCTTGGCTATCGGCGGCTTGGTCGTGGTGTCGGTGACGCCGGCGGGAGCGGTCGTGGCGCCCGGCGCCGGCATCAGGTAGGCGCTGGCACCAAGACCCGCGGCAGCGAAGACAAGGGCAAAGGTAGAGACAAGGCGGTTCATGGAACGCTCCGGGAGCACCTCCTCAAGGAGGCGCTCTGGAGAACGCGCCATGCGGCACCGAAGTTCCCGATGGCACGGCCGCCAATTGTCAGGCGCCGTGGCGCGGCGGTATCCTCGGAAAACACCAGGGAGGGCGCGCATGAACCAGCCCATGAAAACTCCGTCCGTCGACTACGGAACCGAGGAAGCGGCCATGCAGGCCTATTTGCGCGACGGCGAGCGGCGGGCCTATGCGCTGGGCAACCGCGGCCCGATCCGCTTCACGGCGGCGGGCGAGCTGCATCCCGATATTGTCGAAGCCTACTGGCGCTGCGGCTTCTATGTCTTCGAGGGCGTGCTCAAGGCCGACGAGCTGGCCGACATCGACCGCGACGTGCGGAGCATCCTCGATCGCCTGCCGCCCGAGCGCGGCGCTGCCCTCGACGCCAAGGGCCGGCCGGCGCTGGCCGCCGACTGCCAGGCGCCGACGCTCTTGTGGTCCAAGCCGCTGGGCGATCCGTTCGGCGGCACCGACCTCGCCAACGGCCGCCATCCGGTGAAGATGTTCGAGCCCAAGGCGGCGGAAGGCGCACCGAAGGAGGTCGTCTATCTCATCCTGGGCTCGCTGCAGTTCTCCGAGGCGCACCTGCGGGTCTACGGCCATCCACAGCTCCTGGCCGTTGCCGCCGCCATCAACGGTCCGGACTTCACACCCTTCAACGAGGCGATGTTCATCAAGGAGCCGGGCCGCGGCGCCTCGGTCGCCTGGCACCAGGACGGCGTCACCCACTGGACCAGCCCGGACTGGGACCAGGGCATCCATGGCTTCAATTTCATGGGCCAGCTCTACGGCTGCACCGCAGCCAACGGCGTCTGGGTCATGCCGGGCTCGCACAAGCAGGGCAGGATCGATATCAGGGCGCTGGTCGCCAAGGCCGGCAGCGAGCGGCTGCCCGACGCGGTGCCGATCATCGCCAGCCCGGGCGATGTCGCCATGACCAATCGCCAGGCGCTGCACGGCTCCTTCGCCAACACCAGCAAGGACTGGCGGGTGACGCTCAATTTCGGTTTCCATCGCCGCAAGTCGGTGCTGGATGTGAAAGCGGGCGGCGTGCACAACGCCGAGGCCGTCTACGATGCCCAGCGCATCCGCCAACGGGCGCGTCTGATCGGCTACGGCATCGACGCACGGCGCCAGCGATTTCCGGGTGAGGCGTCCTACCGCTACAAGCCGCATGCCGACGAGGGGCTAACCTATCGCTGGGACGACAAGGCCAAGGCCGACCTGAAGGACTACAACCTTCTCGACCTCAGCATCTGACGGATCTCGGCGAAATGAACGAAGGAAACGTTCGCGGGCCGGCGATGGCAGATCGCGACGGATCGCTGCATGGCCCCTGGCGCGCGATGCTGGTGGACGATCCCCGGCCCCTGCCGTTTGTCCTGGCGGCGGTCGTGCTGGTCGCCGCCGCGGGATGGCTCTTGGCTGCGCCCGACCGCATCGTCTCGCGCCAGATGACGTGGGACATGCTGTTCAATCTTGCGGGCGCCTGGCATCTGCACAACGGACATGTCGCGCATGTCGACTTCCATGACCCGCTGGGCGTGGTCACTTTCCTTCTGACGGCGATCGGATTCCGGCTGACCGGGCCCTCGGTCTGGGGCTTCATCGCCGGCGAGGTGTTGGCGGCCGCCGTTCTCGGCGGCGCCGCGATCATAGTGGCGCTGACTCGCCTGGCGTTCGTGCCGGGGCTGGTGTTTGTCGCCTTCACCTGCCTCCTGGTCCTGGCGCCGACCAATGTCGGCGAGAGCGTGAACGTCATCACCTTTGCGATGAGCTATAACGCGATCGGTTGGGCGGCGCTCGGCGTGTTCAGCCTGATCCTGTTCCTGCCGCCGCGCCGTGCCCTGCTGGACGGCTGGGTCGATGTCGCTGTTGGCGGAGCTCTTGTCCTCGGCCTCTATCATCTCAAGATCACCTACTTTGGCGCGGCCATGGGCGAACTGGCGGTGGCGCTGGTCGTCAGCGAGCCGATCCGGCGCGTTCGCTGGTGCGTTGCCGGCGTCGCGCTCGCTGCCTACGCCGTCGCGCCTTACAACTGGGCGTATCTTGGCGACGTGCTGTCGGCAGTCGGCACCGGGGCGGTCAACAGCGACGCGCGTGACCTCGTCGTGATGGTGTTCGACAACGTGGCCGAACTTGCCCTGGTGGCAATCGCCGGCCTGGCAGCGATAGCCCTGTGGCGATCGGGGCAAGTCTCGGCTCGTCTGCCTGCGGCAATTGTCATGCTGATCGCAAGCGCCGTCGCGATCATGTCGCAAAACACCCAGGAACGCGGTCTCACGCTCTCCGTCGCGCTCGCCTTCCTGCTTTACGACCACTTCCGCGGCGACAAGGCCGGAGGCCGCGCGTCGGCTCCATTGTGGGTGTTGCTGGCGTTGCTGATATTTCCGTTGATCACCACGTCGAAGAAGGCCGCAAGCCTCGCCATCTACCACTGGCAGGCTGTGCAGTCCGACAGGCTGTTCGTGTTCGAGCAGGCGCCGCTGCGCGGGCTTGCGATTCCCGCCGGGACGCCCAGCCTCCTCGAGGCGGTCGGCCGTCGGCGGGTGGACCATACGATGTTCAACCGCATCCGCGCGGTCGATACCGACAATGAGCAGATCTCGCAGTTCGAGTATGGTCAGACTCTTGTGGAGGCGGCCACCCTGTTCGCGACACCCGAAAGGCGCGAGGGCACGATGGTCGTCCTCGACCAGATCAATCCCTTGCCGTTCATGCTGGGGCGCGTGCCGCTGCGGGGCCAAAGTCTCTGGCTCGCCCTGCAGTTTCCGTGGCCGCCCGCGCAGGACATGTTCGCCGACGCCGCTTACGTGATGATCCCGAAATTCCCGATCTCCCTCGAGATCACGAGAACAGCGATCGAACGCTACGGGGCCTACCTCGAGGAGCACTTTCCCGCGCGCAGCGAGTCGGCGAGCTGGTTTCTGCTGGCGCGAAGGTAGGCCTTTCCGACGAAAGCCTCGGCAATCGCTGGGATGAAGAGCCAAGAGCGACCTGAAGGACTACCACCTTCTCGACCTCAGCATCTGATTTCCGTCGTCCGCGGCGGAGTAACCTCCGCCTCGAGCCTATACGCTCAGGATGACAGGCGGGGGTTGGGCCTCGTTCGTCCGCTCCTCCGGAGCAGGTATCAGGTGCCACAATACGTTCGGTAGTTGCGCGAGGCGTTGCCTGGCGGCGGCTGGGCGTAGGCGGCGTATTGCGGGCGCTCCTCGAAGGGCTTGGCCAGCACCGCGAGCAGCTCCTCGAACGGGGCGTAGTTGTCGTCCTGGATCGCCGCGGCGAGCGCTGCCTCGACCTTGTGATTGCGCGGGATGTAGACGGGATTGACGGCCAGCATGGCAGCGCGCCGAGCAGCTTCGTCCTGCGGCTCCCGGGCGAGGCGAGCGCGATACCGTGCGGTCCAGCCATCGTCCTCGACCATCATCTCGCCATGGCTGAGGCGCCGGAAGGACTGCGTGTAGTCCATGCCGTTGTCGGTCAGGATCTTCAACAGCTCCTGCGCCAGCACCGCATCGTCGTCCTGTTCAGTGAACAGGCCGAGCTTGCGGCGCATCCCGGCCAGCAGCGCGCCCGCGAAGTGGCTTGAGAAAGTCGCCAGCGACCCGTTGGCCTGCGCTATCGCGATATCCTTGTCGTCGGACAGCAGCGGCAGCAGCGTCTCGCCGAAACGCGCCAGGTTCCAGCCGGCGATCTCCGGCTGCTTGGCGAAGGCATAGCGGCCGTACTGGTCGATCGAGCTGAACACCGTCTCGGGATGGTAGGCGTCCATGAAGGCGCAGGGCCCGTAGTCGATGGTTTCGCCCGCGATCGACACATTGTCGGTGTTCATCACGCCGTGGATGAAGCCGACCAGCAGCCATTTGGCCACCAGCTCGGCCTGGCGCGCGATCACCGCCTCGAACAACCCGCGATACGAGCCGGCATCCGGGTAGTGACGCTCGATCACGTGATCGGCCAGGAGCTTCAGCGCCTCTGTATCGCCGCGCGCGGCGAAGAACTGGAAGGTGCCGACGCGGATGTGGCTCGACGCAACGCGCGTCAGCACTGCGCCGGGCAGGATCTCCTCGCGCACCACGCCTTCGCCGGTGATCACGGCAGCGAGCGACCGCGTGGTGGGAATGCCCAATGCCGCCATGGCTTCGCTGATGATGTACTCGCGCAGCACCGGCCCCAACGCGGCACGGCCGTCGCCCCGCCGGGAAAACGGTGTCGGACCCGAGCCCTTGAGCTGGATGTCGCGGCGCACTCCTCCGCGATCGACGACCTCGCCCAGGAGAACGGCGCGGCCATCGCCGAGCTGGGGCACGAAATTGCCGAACTGGTGGCCGGCATAGGCCAAAGCGATCGGCTCGGAACCGGGGGCCAGGCGATTGCCCGCCAGCATCTCGACGCCGGCGGGACTTGCCAGCACGTCCGGATCGAGGCCGAGCTGCCGGGCGAGCGCTATGTTGATCTTGACGAGCTTCGGCGCCCGCACCGGCGTCGGCGCAAGGCGTGCATAAAACCGGTCCGGCAGGCGCGCGTAGGAGTTGTCGAACGGCCAGGCAGCGGGGAAAGACGTGTCGGGTGGCATGGTTATTCCGTGTCGATATGGCTCAGTCGCGGGGAGCACTAATAGGATATGGTGTGCCCATGGCAAATAGCACAAGCGGCAAGCACATGGTGTGGGTTGAAAAGCCCATCGGCACTCGAGTCGGCATCGCCTACTCGACCTTCAAGGAAGCCCAGGACCAGTCCATCGCGCTCGAACGCGACGGCTACAAGGTCATCGAGATCGTTCCGACGAGCCTGCCCAAGCCCAACGCGCTGTAGGCTCTCGGACTCCTCATCCTCCCCTTCGCGGAATCCGCGACGGGGAGGTGTCGCCGTCATACGGAGACGGAGGGGTCATGAGTCAGGCTGGGCTTCCGACCCCGAGCGCCTGTGAAGGCGCAAAGTCGCGTATGACGCGCCACCTCCCCATATGAATGGGGAGGATAAAGAGAGCGCGCTAGCTCTTGGGCGCCGCCGGCGTGAAGCAGTAGATCGTCCCCAGCTTTTCGCAAAGATGGCTTCGTCCGTCGTTCGCGTAGTCGGGCGGCAGCACGCGCGCCCGGGGGATGACCAACCACATGTTTCCATCCCACGCCCGCCAGCTTCCGCTCTCGTCGACGTAGGCCCGTGTCGGGCGGCAGTCGGAGTTGTCGCAGCACGAGGTCTTGGGATTGTCGGGTGGATTCCAGTGTTTGTAGATGTCGTGCATCTCGGCATGGCCGTCGCCACGCGAGCCGGAGTAATTTCCGCCGCCGCCCGACTGGGCGTGCGCCACGGAGGTGGCGAACATGAGGGCCAGGATCAGCCGCAACGATCGTTCCATGGCGAGTTAACGGCTTCGCGCGGCCTTGGTTGCAGGGGCAATTGGGCTTTGGAATTTCCTCCCCTTCGCGGAACCCGCAAAGGGAAAGAGGGCTCGTTAATCCCGGAACGGATCGGTCATCAGGATCGTGTCCTCGCGCTCTGGCGAGGTGCTGAGCAGCGCCACCGGGCAGCCGACCAGCTCCTCGACGCGGCGGACGTACTTGATGCAGGTCGCCGGCAGCTCGGCGAACGAGCGCGCGCCCTTGGTGCTCTCGCTCCAGCCCTCGAAGATCTCCCAGATGGGTTTCAGCTTGGCCTGCGCGCCCATGGTGAAGGGGAAGCGCTCGATACGCTTGCCGTCGAGCTCGTAGCCGACGCAGACCTTGATCTCCCTCTCGCCGTCGAGCACGTCGAGCTTGGTGAGCGCGATGCCGTCGATGCCGTTCAGCTTCACCGCCTGGCGCACCATGACGGCGTCGAACCAGCCGCAGCGCCGCGGCCGGCCGGTATTTGTGCCGAACTCGTTGCCGCGCGTGCCCAGCCCCTTGCCGATGTCGTCCAGCAGCTCGGTCGGGAAGGGGCCGTCGCCGACCCGCGTGGTGTAGGCCTTGGCGATGCCCAGCACATAGCCCACCGCGCCGTTGCCCATGCCCGAGCCGATCATGGCTTGCGCGGCCACCGTGTTGGACGATGTTACGTAAGGATAGGTGCCGTGGTCGATGTCGAGCATGGTGGCTTGGGCGCCCTCGAACAGGATGCGCTTGCCGGCGGCGCGCAAGCCATCGAGCCGCTCCCAGACGTCTTCCGCGAAGGGCAGGATCCTGGGCGCGAGCGCCAGCAGTTCGGCGGTGAGCTTGGCGGCGTCGACCAACGGCTGGCCGAGACCCTTGCGCAGCGCATTGTGGTGGGCCAGCAGTGTGTTGACCTTGAGCGGCAGCATGTCGGGCTCGCCGAGGTCGCCGACGCGGATGGCGCGGCGGCCGACCTTGTCCTCGTAGGCAGGTCCGATGCCGCGCCGCGTCGTGCCGACCTTGATGACGCCCGGTGCATCCTCGCGCCAGCCGTCAAGGTCGCGGTGCAGCGGCAGGATCAGCACGGCGTGGTTGGCGATCTTGAGGTTGTCCGGCGTCACCGACAGGCCCTGGGCGGTGACCTTCTTGACCTCCTCGAGGAAATGCCAGGGATCGACCACCACGCCATTGCCGATGATCGACAGCTTGCCCTTTCGCACCACGCCCGACGGCAGCAGCGCCAGCTTGTAGGTCTGGTTGCCGATGACCAGCGTATGGCCGGCATTGTGGCCGCCCTGGAAGCGCACCACGACCTCGGCGCGCTCGCTCAGCCAGTCCACGATCTTGCCCTTGCCCTCGTCGCCCCACTGGGCGCCGATCACTGCCACGTTGGCCATTGAGTTTTCCCAAATCGCCGGCGTTCACACACGAAAACGCCTCCCCGGGGCCGATTCCGGGGAGGCGTGAGTGTGGATAGCACTTCCGTCTGGGGCAGGCGAGGCGAAATCGATCCTCAGAGTGACGTTCAAGAAACCGCGGCACGCGGCGGATGGATCGCCGCCGCCAGCGTCTTTGCATAGACCTCCTGCCACGTGCCTTGCTCGGAGGCGCTGGTGAAGTAGCCGCTGCGCGCGCCGCGGTAGACGCCGGGGTCGAGGGCGCCGGGCGGCGGCGTGCCGCTGTCGCGCAAGGCGCGGGCGGCGAGCAGAAGCCGCCGGCGGGTGCGGGCGATCATCCGGTCGGAGGAGGCGAGGTGCTCGAAGCCGTGATCGGTGGTCGGACCCATGCTCTCGGTGATCGCCTGGTCCTGGAGGTGGATGCCGTCGATGCCGCTGTAGATCGCATTGTTCGCCTGCGCCTGGCGGTCGATGCCCCAGTCGTTGCCCTCGTTCATCGCCATGCGCCAGCGCCCGAACCAGTCACTGGTGTTGGGCAGGAACTTGATGTTACCGCGGCCCGTGCCGCCGATCGGCGTGCCGTCCTTGTAGGCGGGCTGCGGCAGGCTTTGCGCCGAGGTCGCGCGCTTCCACCAGATGAACACGAACATGGTGTGGCCGTCGTCGAGCGGCACCCAGGCGCGGGCGTGCATGTGGCTCTGGAATTCGCCGTTGGGCGCCTGCGCCCAGCAAGGGAACAGGAAATTGGCGAAGCGCCAGTAGGTGCGGCCGGGCCCGGCGCTGCGGTAGCCGGCGTACTGCGTGCCCCACGGCGCGTCGGCGACGTGGTATTCGGGCGCCCGGTTGGTGATGGTGTTGTAGAACGGCTCACTCTCCGGCACGTCCTCGGGCTTGACGTGGCCGCCGTGCAGGAAGCCGAAATGCGCGGTGTCGATCTCGCCTTCGAGCGCCTGCAGCCAGTTGCAGGAGCGCAGGATCAGGCTGACGTTGATCTCGCCCGGTGGCAGGTCGAGCACCTCGAAGCCGGGCAGGGGCGGCGCCTCATCCTCCCCCTGGCGCTCGCCCATGTAGACCCAGACGAGGCCGGCGCGTTCGACCGTGCGGTAGGCCCTGGCCTTCACGCGATGCTTGAAATCCTGGTCCTCGGGCACGCTCGGCATGTCGAGGCAGTTGCCGGCGACGTCGTATTTCCAGCCGTGATAGAGGCAGCGGATGCCGCCCTCCTCGTTGCGGCCGAGGAACAGCGAGGCGCAGCGGTGCGGACAACGCTGGTCCATCACGCCGACCCGGCCGGCGCTGTCGCGAAAGGCGATCAGTCTTTCGCCGAGCAGCATCAGGCGCAGCGGCGCGCCGTCGCGTTCGAGCTCCGACGACATCAGCGCCGGCAGCCAGTATTGCCGCATCAATTGGCCCATCGCCGTGCCGGGGCCGACTTGTGTAAGTTCCGCGCCTTCGATCGCCGTGGTCATGTGGTTACCTGTGGGTGCTGGCAGAGCCGAGGATAGAGCGGTCGAAAGGCTGCCGCCATCTCATCGTAGGCGCTCCGTGGCTCGGTAGCCGAGCGTCACGCCGACCGTGAAGAACTTGGCGTTGACCTGGTCGAAGAAGCTGCCGGCCAGCAGGTCGAATTCAATCGCCGCACCGCCCGCCGCCTGCGCCCCGTGGTGCGGGTGTGCGCCGGACAATCAGGAAGCCGCTGCTCTACGCTCGCCTGAGTGAACGGCCGTCAGCGGTTCATGCGCCCGCAGGAACGTCCTGATGTGCCGCACCGCCAGCGGGATCTTCTCCTTGATGTCCTTCCACGGATACATGCTGACCTGCGCGTTGGGCGCGAGCATCGCCGATTCCATCGCCACCGCGTAGGGATGCGGCGGGATGTCGTCGGGCAGCACCAGGAGGGGCGTCTGGCAGGCGCGCACGAAATCGCGTGTCACGGTGAACACGAAATCGCCGGGCGAGCGGTACATCTTGTTCAGGAAGGCGCTCACCTGCTCCATCGTGATCTCGGGCTGGCGCTTGGCGAAGTCCGGTCCCCAGCCCTTCATGTTGTTATCGTAGAACTGGGTCGGCATCTCCGGGCGGTAGCCGCTGGGCTGGGTCAGAACGGCTGCGACCACGCGGTCGGGCGCGCGCTTGATCAGGTTCCAGATGAACGGCCCGCCGATGCAGTAGCCCAGCACCATGAACTGCTTGATGCCGAGGTGATCCATCAGCCCGATATGGTCGTCGGTGAAGGCGTCCCACGGCCGCTCGGTCTCGAGCGGGCCGGACGATTGTCCGGCATTGGCGTTGCGCAGGTCCGCAGCGATGCAGCGGTACTCGTTCTTGAACTCCTCCAGGGCGCTGAAGGGGTGGGTGCTGCTGCCGAGACCGGCGACGGTCGAGTTCAGCCCGCCGCCGGGAATGACCAGCAGGGGAAAGCCGGAGCCGGCCTCCTGGTAGTGGATGCGAACAGGGCCTCTTTCATAGAACGGCATGGCAGTTCCTCCCTTGCCCGGCATGCTGCCATGGGGAGGCTTGTGTCTCAATCAGTCCGTCGCGGACTTCACCGCAAACCGGACCGGTGCTAGAGACTCCGGATGGCCATAAGCAGGACGCTGCGATCAAGTCTGGGGGCCGTTGCCGTGCTGGCCGCCGTCGCGGCCGGCGGCTATTTCTTCCAGCAGCATTCCGGCCGCGCCAGGCCCGCGGCCGCCATGACCGGCGCCGCCTCCGGCATTCCCGTGACGACCGCGCTTGCGGAAACCAGGGACGTGCCGCTGTTCGTGCGCGGCATCGGCACGGTGCAGGCCTACAACCAGGCAGTCATCAAGACGCGCGTCGACGGGGAGATCGTCAAGGTCGTCTTCCAGGAAGGCCAGGACGTCAAGGAGGGCCAGTCGCTGTTCCAGGTCGATCCGCGGCCGTTCCAGGCCGCCCTCGACCAGGCGACGTCGTCCAAGGAACGCAACGAGTCGCAGCTCGCCGGCGCCCAGCTCGACCTCGACCGCTACGAGCAGACGTCCGCCCAGGGCTATGAATCGATCCAGCTGCGCGACCGCCAGCGCACCATCGTGGCGGCGCTCAAGGGACTCATCGCGGCCGACGAGGCCACCATGGTGCGGGCGCGCCTCGACCTCATCTACGCCAACATCCGCGCACCCTTCGACGGCCGCGCCGGCACCCGCCTGGTCGACATCGGCAACCTCGTGCAGGCCGCGCAGGCCACCAGCCTGGTGAGCATCACCCAGATCAAGCCGATCTTCGTCACCTTCACCGTGCCGCAGGACACGAACGACGAGGTCCGGCGGCGCCAGGCGGCCGGCAATCTCGTCGTCATCGCCTATGGCAGCAACGACAGCGAGCTGGCGCGCGGCGAGCTGTCGGTGATCGACAACCAGATCGACGTGACCACGGGCACGCTGAAGCTGAAGGCGACATTCGCCAACGCCGACGAGCGGCTGTGGCCGGGACAGTTCGTCAATGTGCGCCTGCAGCTTGCCATGCGCGCCAAGGCGGTCGTCGTGCCGCAGCGCGCGGTGGTGCAGGGGGCCTCCGGGTACTTCCTCTATGTGGTCAAGGCCGATGGCCCGGCCGGCAAGGCCGGCGGTACCGCCGAACGGCGGGTAATCGAGATCGTGGGCGTTCAGGACGGCATAGCCGTGGTCGAACGTGGCCTCGCTGCCGGCGAAAGCGTGGTGGTCGATGGCCAGTTCCGCCTGACCGATGGTGCGCGCGTCCGCATCAACGCGCCGTCTGTGCCACCGGCAGCCGCCCCGCCCAAGGGCTGACGCGCCCCCGATGAATATCTCCGAACGGTTCATCCGCCGGCCGATCGCCACGGCCCTGATGATGCTGGGCCTGCTGGTGTTCGGCACCGTCTCCTACACCCTGCTGCCTGTCGCCTCGCTGCCGGATGCCGACTTCCCGACCATCGCCGTCGCCGCGAACCTGCCGGGCGCCAGCCCGGAAACCATGGCGGGCAGCATCGCCACGCCGCTCGAACTGCAGTTCGCCGCTATCCCGGGGCTGGTCTCGATGAACTCATGGAGCGGGCTCGGCAACCTGCTGATCACGCTGCAGTTCAGCCTCGACCGCAGCATCGACGGCGCGGCGACCGACGTGCAGACGGCGATCAATGCCGCCAGCGGCCTGCTGCCCAAGGACCTGCCCAACCCGCCGACCTATCGCAAGGTCAATCCGGCCGACCAGCCGGTGCTGGTCTATGCCGTCCATTCCGAGGACATGCCGCTCTACAAGGTCGACGACTACGCCTTCACCATCCTGGCGCAGAAGCTCTCGTCGATCTCCGGCGTGGCGCAGGTCGCCGTCGCCGGCCAGCAGGACTTCGCGGTGCGCATCCGCGCCAATCCCGCAGCGCTTGCCTCGCGCAACATCGGCATGGAGGATGTGCGCCAGGCCATCGTGACCGCCACGACCAACCAGGCCAAGGGCACGCTCGAGAGTTCCTTCCAGTCGTTCGTCCTCGATGTCAACGACCAGCTCTTCCAGGCCGAGGGCTACCGCAACATCATCGTGGCGTTCCGCAACGGCGCACCGGTCAAGATCCGCGACATCGCCGAAGTCGTCGACGGCGCGCGCCTGCCGCGCACCGGCGCCTGGTTCAACGGCAAGCGCGCCGAGATGCTGATGATCTTCCGCCAGCCCGGCGCCAACACCACGAAGATCGTCGACGAGGTGAAGGCGGTGCTGCCGGAGCTGCTCGCCTCCATGCCGCCGTCGCTCCATGTCGACCTGATGTCGGACCGCTCCATGGCGATCGACGCCTCGATCGGCGACGTGAAGTTTACCCTGGTGCTGACCATCGCCCTGGTGGTGATGGTGATCTTCCTCTTCCTGCGCAACTTCTGGGCGACCGTCATCCCCAGCATCGCCGTGCCGCTGGCCCTCGTGGCGACCTTCGCCGTCATGTACCCGCTGGGCTACAGCGTGAATAACCTCACCCTGATGGCGCTCACCATCGCCGTCGGCTTCGTCGTCGACGACGCCATCGTCATGATCGAGAACATCGTGCGCTACATCGAGAAAGGTCACACGCCGTTCGAATCAGCGATGAAGGGCGCCGGTGAAATCGGCTTCACCGTCGTGTCGATCACCATCTCGCTGATCGCGGTGTTCATCCCGCTCCTGCTGATGCCCGGCATGGTGGGTGTGCTGTTCCGCGAGTTCGCGGTCACCGTGGCCATTGCCGTGCTGATGTCGGCGGTGGTGTCGCTGACGCTGACACCGGTGATGTGCGCGCGCTTCCTGCAGCACGGGCACGGTCAAGGCGGCGAGGCCAAGAAAGAGGGCCGGCTCGGCCGCGTCTTCGAAGCAGCCTTCAATGACATGCAGCACCACTATGAGCAGGGCCTGCGCTGGGTGCTCGCCCACCAGCCGCTGACATTGGTCGCGACCGTAGCGCTCGCGCTGCTTACCGCCTGGCTCTACGTGATCATTCCCAAGGGACTTTTTCCCGAGCAGGACAACGGCTTCGTCTTCGTCACCGTCGAGGGCCGCCAGGATCTTTCCTTCCAGGGCATGGTCGAGCGGCAGCACGAGGTCACGGCGGTCTTCCTCAAGGATCCGGCGGTGTCCGCCGTCACGTCCTTCGCCGGCGCCAGCCCGCTGATCCAGTCCGAGAATCTCGCGCGCATGTTCTTGCAGCTCCGGCCGCGCTCCGAGCGTGACGTCACCGCGCAGCAGTTCATCCAGCGCATCCGCGGCAAGGTGGCCGAGGTCGAGGACGTGAACGTCTACCTGCAGGCCAGCCAGGATCTCACCTTCGGCGGCCGGGTCGCCCGCACCGAATACCAGTACACGCTGACCTCGCTCGACACCGCCGAACTCAACCGCTGGGCGCCGATCCTGGGCGAGCGCATGCGCGGCCTGCCGGCCTTGCAGGACACTGCCAGCGACCAGCAGATCTCGGCGCGCCATCTCGCCATCGAGGTCGACCGCGACAACGCCTCGCGGCTGGGCGTGTCGCTGTCGGCGATCGACCAGACGCTGTACGACACCTTCGGCGAACGCCAGGTCGCGACGATCTTCAGCGCGGCCACGCAGTACAAGGTGCTGCTGGAATCGACCGATCGCTTCGAGCAGGGACCGGCCGCACTGGCCCGCCTCTACGTGCCGGGCGCCCACGGCGTCCAGGTGCCGCTGAGCGCCGTGGCCCGCATCACCGAGAAGGTGGCGCCGCTCACCATCAACCACCAGGGCCAGTTCCCGTCGGTGACGCTGTCCTTCAACCTCTCGCCCGGCGCTTCCCTGGGCGACGCCGTGGCCCAGATCCATAAATTGCGCGAGGAACTCGACGTGCCCCCCGTCGTCCAGGGCCAGTTCCAGGGCATGGCGCAGCTCTTCCAGGAGTCGCTGAAGTCGACGCCGCTGCTGATTTTGGCCGCCATCTTCGCCGTCTACATCGTGCTGGGCATGCTTTACGAGAGCTTCATCCATCCCATCACCATCCTCTCGGCGCTGCCCTCGGCGGGTGTCGGCGCCCTGCTGGCGCTGATGGCGTTCGGCCTCGATCTCAGCGTGATCGCCCTGATCGGCATCATCCTGCTGATCGGCATCGTGAAGAAGAACGCCATCATGATGATCGACTTTGCGCTCAAGGCCGAACGCCAGGAGGGCAAGAGCCCGGACGAGGCGATCTACGAGGCCTGCATGCTGCGCTTCCGGCCGATCATGATGACGACCTTCGCCGCGATCGGCGGCGGCTTGCCGCTGGCCTTCGGCACCGGCGCCGGCTCGGAGCTGCGCCATCCGCTGGGCATCGCCATCGTCGGCGGCCTCCTGGTCTCGCAGTGGCTGACGCTCTACACGACGCCGGTGGTCTATCTCTACCTCGACCGCCTGTCGCGGAGGCTCGCCGCCCGCTCAGCCCGCCGCAGCGTGGCGGCGGAATAGGGCGCGGCCGGTTCTCCGAGGTTCCCGCCTTGATACTTTTTCTACCTGTGATAGGTAGCATGGCATGGTGGGGAGGTAGGCTATGCCGGTGCCGAATAGCGTTGAGGATCGCGCGCTCGATCGGGTCGCCGAGCTGCTTGAATTCGGCGCGCAAGCCGCAAAGGACATCCCGGAAGCGGTCGCGTTGACGATCGCGCAATCCTGGGATGCGCGCACCAACAACGCCTGGACGCCTCAAGCCTCGGCGGCTTTTTGGACAGCCTACAATCGGGTGTGCGGGGCGCTGAAGCCTGTCAGCCTCGACACATTGTCGGCAAACGAGATGAACGTGCCGCGGTGGTGGCTCCCGTTCTGGCGACGGGCAGGCGACACCTCGCTGGCCAAGAGGGCTGCGGGCAACTACCTGACGATTCTGGTGCTGTCATTGCTTGTGTCGATCGGGCTTCAATTCGTTGTCTCCACCTCGACGACGTTGCAGAAGGAAATCGAGGACATTCTGGCGGCAAACGAAAAAGTGGCCGAAAAACTATCGTCCCAACTCTCCATAATGACCGCCGCGGTCGGAGACAAGGCGGGGTCGGACTTCTCGACTTTGAAGCTCTCTCCAGAGCAACAAACTCTGGTCGACACCATAAAGTCGGAGTTTCAGCAGATTTGGTTCGGCCACGACAGGATCGCGACCAAGCTCAGGCTCCTCAGCTATCTCACGTCAGGCGGAACGTTACCGATAGTCTGGAACCACGGAGAACTGACACCGCGAATCAATCTGGACGGTTTCAACAAGGACCTGGTGCAGTACTACGAGACCCGAAGATACGTCGTCTCTATGCAGGAAACCGCGGGCTTCATCACCAAGATCATTAATTTCACGCTCTTGCCCCTGCTCCTGGGCATCGTGGGCTCGTGTGCGTATGTCACGCGTCTGATCTCGGATCAGATGAAGGACACGACATTCTCCACGAGGTCGCCGGCGCGACACCAGGTCCGCGTGGCACTGGGCGCGCTTGCCGGTGTCATCGTCGGCTTCGGCTGGGTTGGCGGCGGCGCCTCCCTCTCTCCGTTGGCACTGGCGTTTGCCGCCGGCTATGCGATCGAGCCCGTCTTCGCGACGATCGACAGTATTGCGGAGAAATTCAGGAAGTAGCGCCGCGAGCTGGCGCCACCGCGGTCGGCCCGTCACACCACGCACCCGTAGTGCGCCGACGACACCAGCCGCACGTACTTGTCGTGCACCGACCCCGGCCGTACGCGGCCGGCCGCATCGGGTGCGCGCCAGCCGGCCATGCGCCGGGCTAGCTCTGCGTCGGAGACGTCGAGGTTGAGGGTCCGTTTGCCCGGATCGATGACGATCGTGTCGCCGTCGCGCACCGCCGCGATCGGGCCGCCGCGCGCGGCTTCGGGCGATATGTGGCCGATCAGGATGCCGTGGCTGACGCCGGAAAAGCGGCCGTCGGTGATCAGCGCGACGTCTTCGCCCAGCCCACGTCCCTGGAGCTGGATGGTGAGCATCACCATCTCGGGCATGCCGGGTCCGCCGACCGGACCGACGTTGCGCACCACGATGACCGTGCCGGGCACGATCTCGCCGGCGCGGATGGCCTTCATCGTCTCCGCCTCCGATTCGAACACCTTGGCGGTGCCGCGGAACTGGCCTTTCTCCAGGGTCTTGCCTGAAAGCTTCAGCAGGCAGCTCTCGGGCGCCAGGTTGCCCTTGAGCACGCTGATGTGGTTGTTGGGCTGAGCGACCGGCCTGGCGACCGGCGAGACGATGTCCTGACGCGCGATCTCCTCCAGCGTCGGCACCGCGGCAAGGTTTTCCGCCAGGGTCTTGCCGGTGACGGTCATGACGTCACCATGCAGCAGGCCGGCGCGCAGCAGCTCCTTCATCACCACCGGCACGCCGCCGATCGCATGCAGGCTGGTCATCGCGTACTTGCCGTGCGGTTGCAGGTTGGCGAGCAGCGGGATGCGCTCGCCCACCTGCTGGATGCGCTCGATGGTGATCGGCACCTGGGCCTCGCGCGCGATGGCGAGCAGGTGCAGGTACATGTTGGTCGAGCCGCCCATGGCATAGACCGTGGCGATGGCGTTCTCGAAGGCGCGCTCGGTCATGATGTCGCGCGGCCGGATGTTGGCCGCGATCAGCCGGTAGAGCGCCTCGACGGTGGCGCGCGCCTGGGCGCGGACGTCGGCATGGATGTCGCTCTTGGCGTCGTAGTCTGCCGGATGCGAGGCGCCGCGCGGCAGCATCATGCCCATCGACTCGGCGAGGGTGCTCATGGTGTTGGCGGTGAACATGGCCCCGCAGGTGCCGCTGCCCGGCATGACGTTGCGCTCGAGTGCCAGCAGCTCGTCGGCCGAGATGCGGCCGGATTCGTGGGCCGCTCTTCCTTCAGCATAATCCATGATCGTGAGGTTGGTGCCCTTGGCGGCCCAGGCGCCGAAGTCGACCTTGCCGGGCGAGCTGGTGCCGGGATAGAGCACCAGCCCGAAGGCGTTGGTGCGGGCCAGCGGCATCAGCGCCGCAGCGCCGGTCTTGTCGCAGCCCGAGATCACGATCATGGCATCGCCGTGATGGGCGTAATGGCCGATCTCGAAGCAGTCGGCCACGACGTCGCGCGACACCAGGCTGTAGCCGGCGGTGGGCGTGCCTTGGGTCAGCGCGTCGGACACCGCCGGCGCGCCCACGATCAGGCCCTGGCCGCGGCGTTCGGCCAGGATATCGACCAGCAGGTCGGCGATCGAGCGCACCCGGTTGTTGCAGCGGTGGGCGTTGGTCCAGGCCGCCGCGATCGTCACCACTGCGGTGGTCTCGGCGGCGCGGTCGGGCTCGAAGCCGGCGGCCCGAAGTTCCACCCGGGACTTCTTCCAGAAGGTGCTGCTGTCTTGAACCATGAGGTCTCCGCCCCGGGGTGATTTGGTGGTGATTTGGTCCGGCTTTGCCGGGCAGGTTACCTGATCCCCTGCGCAAAAACGCCTCCCCGGGGGCAGCCCGGAGAGGCGTGAGGTGGGTCTTACTTGAGGAAGAAGCGAAGGGAAACCACCCCCCGCAATTGCATAAAAGCAGGCTTCGGCCGGCGGTTCTGTGCGTTTTGTCACAGAGCGGCACGGCGATAGGGCGTTTGATCCCACTGCGCGCGCGACGGGGGTCGCGGCGATTTGAGGGGGACAGAACGATGACCGGACTACACAAGCGTCTTCCGTCGGCGAAGCAGAAGGCTTCCAGCCTTTTCTGCCTTTGGCACAGCATCCAGGACGTCAAGGCGCAAGCCGCAGCGATGCGGGACGAAGAACTGCTGCTGCTGATCGACATGGTCGAACTGCTGGTCGAGGACCGCACGACCGGGCTTGCCAGGCCGGCGGGCGTCAAGTCGGCCAGGCGGGGCTCACAGCGCCAGCGCATTGCCGTCGATCAGGGCGTGGCTGCCGCGTAGCTGCCTTCCTGGCGCCGATCGGCAGCCGGCTTTACCGAGCAGGTTGCCCGATCTTGCGATGCTGTCCGAAGTGGGACAACCTCCGCGCCGGCCGTGGACGCCGACGATGGAGGAAACATGAGCCGCACCTACAACGTCATCGACGCCGACGGACACATCCTCGAGCCTTTCACGCTGTGGGGCGAGTATCTCGATCCCAAATTCCGCGAGCGTGCGCCCAAGCTCGTCAAGGACGAGAACGGCATTCAGAAACTCCTGCTCGAGGACAAGGTTTTGGGCAGCAAGGCCGGCTTCGGCGGCATTGGCGGCGTCGGTGCCCGGCAGGGCACCGTCGTGGTCGACGGCATGGACTACAACGACGGCCGCAAGGGCGGCTTCGACCCGCACGCGCGCATCCCCGACATGGACCTCGACGGCATCGATGCCGCCTTCCTCTATCCCAGCCTCGGGCTGTTCGCGGGCTCGATCCAGGACCCCGTGTTCGCCGCCGCGATGTGCCGCGCCTACAACCGCTGGCTCGCCGACTACTGCAAGCCCTATCCCGACCGCCTGTTCGGCATCGCCATGCTGCCGATGCAGGACATCGAGGCGGCGATCGGCGAGATGCGCTTCGCCCGCAAGGAGCTGGGCTTCCGCGGCGGCTTCCTGCGGCCTAATCCGTACGGCGACCGCAAGCTGCATGATCCTGAATACGAGCCGTTCTGGCGCGAGGCCGAGGCGCTCGACTTCTGCATCGGCCTGCACGAGGGCGGCAACAGCGGCATGCCGACGGTCGGCATCGACCGCTTCGACGGCCGTGGCGCGCAGCATATCATCTCGCACACCATGGAGATGATGCTGGCGGCCATGAGCATGATCTGGGGCGGCGTCTGCGAACGGCACCCCAAGCTGCGCGTCGCCTTCCTCGAGTCGGGCGGCGGCTGGATCGCGCCCTGGCTCGACCGCATGGATCGCCATTTCGACGACAAGGGGTTCAACGATTCCGGCCTCAAGATGCGGCCGAGCGACATCTTCCGGCGCAATTGCTGGATCTCCTTCGAGCCGGTCGAGGGCTCGATCGGCTCGCTGGCCGAATACATCGGCCCGCACAAGATCCTGTGGGCGACCGACTATCCCCACCGCGACGGCTTCTTCCCGGGCGCGCCGCAGATGCTGAAGGAGCGCATGAAGGGCCTGTCGCCCGAGGCGCAGCGCACGATCATGGCGGGCGGCGCCATGGGGTTCTACGGCCTCAACTGAACCGATCTACCGGGGCCCGCGGTCGATTCTTCGGCCTCAGTACACGGATTCGAGGATAGGCACGATCTCCTGGGCGGCATGGATCGGCCGCGGGTTGCTGAAGGTCCAGTCGTCGAGCATGCAGTTGGTGGCGATGCGCTGCAGGTCGTCGTACTTGACGCCGACGTCGCGCAACCGTCGCGGCAGGCCGAGCCCTGCGATGAATCGGTCGAGCACGTCCGCCGCATTCTGGCCGGCCGCGCCCAGCGCAGCGCTGATCTCGGTCTGGCGATCGGCGTTGACCGCCGAATTGAACGCCAGCACGGCCGGGAGCATGACGCAGGAGGTGTAGCCGTGCGGCACACCGGCGCTGCCGCCCAGCACATGTCCGATGGCGTGGCTCGCCCCCATGCGCGTGCCGCTCACGATGCCGGTCATCGAGATCCAGGCGCCGATCTGGCAGTCGAGCCGCGCCGCCAGATCGGCCGGATCGCGTTTGACCGCCGCCAACCCGCGACCGAGCAGGCGCAGTGCCTGCAGCGCGGTGCTGTCGGTGTAGGCGTTGCCGTCGATCGAGCAGTAGGTCTCGACCGCATGATCGACGGCGCGGATGCCGGTCGAGAGCCACAGCCATTCCGGCGTGTGCACGGTGATTGCGGGATCGAAGATCACGGCGAGCGGGATGATGCCGGGATGGATGTAGGCCTGCTTCAGCCGCAGCCGCGGCTCGGTGACGCCGGCCCGCGCATTGAACTCGCCGCCGCTCAGCGTCGTCGGCACGCAGATCTGCCGCACCCGCGGTGCGCGGTACTGCGGGAAGTGCCGCTTGCCCGTGGTCTCGTCGACCACGGTGCGGAAGGGTTCGAGCCCGTCGGGCTCGCGGATGTCGTGCTCGAGGCAGATGGTGACTGCCTTGCCGCCGTCAGTCGCCGACCCGCCGCCGACGCTCAGCAGCAGGTCGCAGCCGGCATCGCGCGCCTTGTTGGCGCAGGCGACCACTGCGTCGCGCGGGCTGTGCGAGGGCATTTCGTCATGGGTGCCGGCGTAGCGCGGCCCGAGTGCCTCGGCGATCCGGCGGACCGCATCGGTCTTACGATTGAGCGTGCCGCCGGCCAGGATGAACACCCGCCTGGCACCGAGCCGCTCGGCCGCCTCGGCCACGGCCTCGGCTGCCGGGCGGCCAAACACCACGCGTTCCATTCCAGTGAAGAAGATCTCGCCGGCACGCATGGGATCGGAGGCTATAGGTTGGCCGCGCGGAGGGAAAGGCGAGCGTGCCCCGTCATTTGAGGTTTGCGGAGTGTGCGGAATCTCACCGAAGCATCGGCAAGAGGCGGCGAAAGTGCGGCCATTGATGGCTTGCGGGGGTGGTTGGCCCACCAGCAACATCAAGGGGCAACCCGGTCACAGCGAAATGCCGCCGACTATTTTCGCCGCGATGACAACCAGCGCCATTCCAATGACGATCAGATACACCCAATTGCTGGTGGTCATTCGATGATGCCTCTAGGGGGCGGTTCGTTTGCCCGATATATCTGTCGGTAACTCGAGGCATCTTCGCGAAAGTCTCCACCGGCCTCAGTGACATTTCGCACGGAGTGCCAAAATGGCTGCTGAATCACACCAGCTCGTCAGAAGTGTTCGCGGCCTGAGACTCGCCGTCGCTACGCGATGCGTCGGCGCATGACGGTGCCGCGCCGCTGCCTGTCGCAGTCATTGTCCTGTACCGAAGGGCAATAACCGCGCGTGGACATCCACTCATGGCGAATGCCGGTGAGACTCGTGAGACATCAGGAACTCCTCTCCCCTAGCGG
Organism: Asaia bogorensis; assembly: GCA_945889625.1. GTDB lineage: Bacteria > Pseudomonadota > Alphaproteobacteria > Reyranellales > Reyranellaceae > Reyranella. The sequence continues at coordinate 34,700 of CAMDCE010000048.1, forward strand.
GGGAGAGGAACGAAGAAAGCTAGAGCGGCACCGCTTCCCCGTCGATCAGCGCGTGACTGCAGCGCAGGCGCTTGGCCTCGGCGCGCGGGTCGGCGGCGGGGCTGAGCGCGCGCACGATGGCGTAGCCCTTGTCCTGCCACGGGGCGGCCTCGTTCCACGGCGTCTTGAGCGGCACGAAGAGCCGCGGCCGCGCGGCCGTCGCGTTCGAGGAGGCCAGCACCGCATCCATATAGAGAGTGAAGCCGGTCGCCGGCTCGCTGGTGCCGTCCTCGGGGTAGCCCGCGGCATAGCGCCCGCCGCGCGCCAGTTCCTGGCGGCCCTTGAGCGCAAAGACCGAGAACGACACGCCGGTCTGGTATTCGAGGCCGCGGTACTCCACCGGATCGAGGGTGAGCGGCAGGTCGGGGTCGGCGATGCGCACCAGCTTGACCACCTCGGCCAGGCGCGCGGCTTCGGCGGCGCCGGCGTCCGGCAGCTTGAGTTTCTTCAGCCGCTCGAGCGCCTTCTCGGCAGGGCCCGCGGCGCGCAGCAGGCCGCCGAACAGCTCGGCGGCTTTCTTGTCCCCGAGCGCCTTGGCGATGGCGGCCTCGTCCTTGCGGTCGAGCGCGCGGCGCAACCGGCGCACTTGCTCGTCCGAGAGCTTCAGGCCGGCGGCGACGGCGGCGACCAGCGTCGGCAGGTTGAGATCGACGGTGAGCTCGGCCACGCCGATGGCGCGGAGCGCATCGACGGTCAGCAGGACTGCCTCGGCATCGGCCTCGGCGGTGTCGACGCCGATCAGCTCGGCGCCGACCTGGGCGAACTGGCGCTCGGGCTTCAGCGCACTGCCGCGCACGCGGATCACGTTGCCGCCGTAGCTGAGGCGGAGCGGCCTGGGCTCATGCTTCAGCCGTGTGACGGCGATCCTCGCCACCTGCACGGTCATGTCCGGCCGCACGCCCATCATGCGCTGCGACACCGGATCCATCAGCCGGAAGGTCTGCGGGCCGAGGCCGGCGCCGGTGCCGCCCAGCAGCGATTCCTCGAACTCGACCAGCGGCGGCTTGACCCGCTCGTAGCCGAACGAAGCGAAGCGCTCGATGGCGATGTCGATCGCCCGCGCCTCGCGCGCGGCATCGGGCGGCAACAGGTCGGCGAGGCCGGCCGGCAGCAGGCCGCGATGGTCGTTGTCGTTGGCGGTCATGGTGCCGGTAGATGCCTCATATTCCTCTCCCCCGCTAGGGGGAGAGGCGAGGAGAGGAGGCTGGAGGCGATCAGATCCCTCGCAAATGCTCGGGATGACGGCCGAGGGCCGTCACTCCGCCGCCGCCACCTTGGGTTCAGCCGGCGTGATCGGCTTCATGTTGCCGCCGAAGCGCTCCTTGAAGGCGGTGGTGTCGATTTCCTCGAGCTCGATGGTGCGGTTCAGCACCTGCTCCTTCCATTTCAGGTGAGCGGGATGCGCCTCCTGGAATTCCGGCATGACTTCCTTGGCGAACAGCTCGAGCGATTCGCAGATGTGCTCGTGCGTGTTCTTGCCGGCCTGGTTCAAGAGCACGACCTGGTCGATGTTCGACGACTGGAAGCGGCGCAGCTTCTTGCGGATCGTCTCGGGCGAGCCGATCAGGCCGCCGCGCAGCGCCGCGGCGTGCAGGTCGGGGTTTGCCGCCTTCCACTTGTTGTACTCGTCCCACATGTTGACGGTGCCGGCCGGCGGCCGCCTTCGGCCCGCCGCCTGGCCATAGAAGCGCAGCGAGAACTGGAAGAAGGTGTCGCCGTCGGCGCGCGCACGCGCCTCCTCGTCGGTCTTGGCGCACATGAAGAACGAGACCAGCGCGATGTTGGGATTGGTCTTGTAGTCGGCGAGCTTGTTCTGGCGCTTCACAAAGGCGTTGTAGTAGGCGTGCACCCAGGCGTGCGCGGCATCGGCCGAGACGAACTGGAAGCCGAGCGCGCCCATGCCCCATTCGCCGCACTTGGCCAGCGTGTCGAGCTGCGAGCAGGCGACCCACAAGGGCGGATGCGGCTTCTGCAGCGGCTTGGGCAGCACGTGGCGCAGCGGCATGTTGAAGTACTTGCCCTGATGCTCGCTGGGGCCGTCCTTGAACATCGGGATGATGGCCCGCACCGCCTCCTCGAAGATCTCGCGCTTGTTGTCCATGTCGACGCCGAACGGCTCGAGCTCGGTGATCGAAGCGCTCTCGCCCATGCCGAACTCGCAGCGGCCGTTCGACAACAGGTCGAGGCTGGCGACACGCTCGGCGCAGCGCGCCGGATGGTTGGTCGTGAGCTGCATGATGCCGTGGCCGAGGCGGATCTGCTTGGTGCGCTGGCTGGCGGCGGCGAGGAAGGACTCGGGCGACGGCGAGTGCGAATATTCCTCGAGGAAATGATGCTCGACCTGCCAAGCATGGTCGTAGCCCAGCCGGTCCGCGAGCTCGATCTGGCCGAGGGCGTTCTGGTAGAGCCGGTGCTCGTCGCCTTCCTTCCAGGGCCGCGGCAGCTGGAGCTCGTAAAAGATGCCGAATTTCATGGACGCGTCCTCCTGCGCCACGACATCTGCCTCATATTCCTCTCTCCCGCCAGAGATGTTATGGCGTCTGGGCCATGACCGAAACCACCCGCCCGGCGTTGTCCGTGGTGGCACCCTGCTTCAACGAGGAGCGCGTGCTGCCGGAGTTTTTGCGCCGCCTGGGCGCGGTATTGGACGGCATCGGCGGCGCCAGCGAGATCGTGGTCGTCGACGACGGCTCGAGCGACCGTACCTGGGAGATCCTGAACGCCGCCACTGCCGGCGACCCCCGGCTGGTCGGTGTGCGCCTGATGCGCAATCACGGCCACCAGCTCGCCCTGACGGCGGGCCTCTCGGTCTGCCGCGGCGAACGAATACTGGTGATCGACGCTGACCTGCAGGACCCGCCCGAGTTGTTGCCCGACATGATGCGCCTGATGGATGGGGGTGCCGACGTCGTCTACGGCCAGCGCCGCGCCCGCGAGGGCGAAACGCTGTTCAAGCGTGCCTCGGCCTCGGCTTTCTACCGCCTGATCGGCCGGTTGACCGATGTCGAGATCCCGACCGACGCCGGCGACTTCCGGCTGATGACACGCCGCGTGCTCGACTTTTTGCTGGCCATGCCCGAGCGCCACCGCTTCGTGCGCGGCATGGTGGCGTGGATCGGCGGCAAGCAGGTGGCAATCGCCTACGATCGCAAGCCACGCGCCGCCGGCGAGAGCAAGTATCCTTTCAGCAAGATGCTGCGCTTCGCCGTCGATGCCATCACCGCCTTCTCGATCGTGCCGCTGATGGCCTCGATGGCCATCGGCTGGATCATGGCGGCGGTTGGCTTCGCCTTCTTCGTCTATTCGATCGTCGGCTGGGTGCTCGGCCACAACCTGCCGGGCTGGACGTCGCTGATGGCGGCGGTCGGGCTTTTGGGCGGCATGCAGTTCCTGATGCTGGGCATCATCGGCGCCTATCTCGGCCGGCTCTACGACCAGAGCAAGGGCCGGCCGCTATTCATGATCCGCGAGATTGTCGGCGGCCCCAAATGACGCCCGCCGAGTTCGACCAGCACGCCGCGGGCTACGACGGCGGCCTCGACAATCCGGTCAAGCGGATGATGGGCAACTCGCCCGACCAGTTCATCGCCGTGAAGGCGCGCTGGCTGCTGCGCCATGAACCGAAGCTGCGGACCGGCGGCCTCTCGATGCTCGACTATGGCTGCGGCGCCGGCGACCTGATGCGCGTGCTGGCGGGGTTGGGCGGGCGCGCCAACTTCACCGGCTGTGATGTTTCGAGCGGCATGCTGGCCGAAGTCGAGCGGCGCTGGCCGGCGGGACTCGGCGCGCCGCCGGCTGTCGCGCCGCAGGATGGTGCGCGGACCCCTTACGGCGACGGCCAGTTCGACATCGCCACGATCAGCGCTGTGCTGCATCATGTGCCGCCCGACGAGCGGCCGGCGGTCTATGCCGAACTCGGCCGGGTCCTGAAGCCGGGCGGCCGGCTCTATGTCTTCGAGCACAATCCGCGCAATCCGCTGGTGCGCTACGTCATCGCCCACACGCCGATCGACGCCAACGCCATCCTGCTCGACGCCCGCGAAGTCCAGCATGGCCTGCTCGGCACGGCGTGTTACGAGTTCAAAACCGACTACCTAATGTTCATGCCGCCCGGCATCGCCTTCCTGCGGCCCGTCGACCGGGTACTGGCGTGGCTGCTGCTGGGCGGGCAATATGTCGTGGCGGCACGGAAAGCCCACTATTCTACGCCGCTCGGATGCACGCGTTAAGTACGACAGGCTGCTAGGTGCGAGCTCCGATCGCAGCATCTCGATCAATGCGTCGACGCTGTAGCCTTGCGCGCAGGCGTGGACCGGGCACTGGCGTGGCTGCCGCTGGGCGGGCAATACGTCGTGACAGCGCGGAATGCACGTTGAGGAGAGTGCGATGGATCGAGCGACATTCAAAGCGGAACTGAAGTGGGACGGCTCTGAGCACCTGCGTTAAGGTTTCGGGAGCGTGATGAGAGTTCCGGCGTTCGGTTGGCAGGTCGCGTTGGCGTTCGTGCTGTCACTGCTCGTGTTCGAGGGCACGATCGCGTGGCTCGGCAACGTCCATATTGCGACCTCGAACGGTATGTACAAGGCGATCCAGGCCGAGCCGTGGATCGCCGATCCGTTCACGGCACGACTGGACCCTTCGAACTATCTCTACTTCCCGCTCTATGGCCTGTCCTGTCGCCTGCTCGACTGGCTGG
>CAMDCE010000049.1 GCA_945889625.1 Asaia bogorensis
CTGCTCATACATGCTCGGAAGATTGCAGATCATCAAGGAATGGGATTATCGACATTCGTAAGGCAAGCGATGCAACGAAATATTGACGCCTACTTGTTGAACGAGCCTAAGACACTTGCTGAATTCCGATGATTAGAGGCGATCTCTAAACGATTGAGCTAAGGCGCAAAGCTATTTCCTGTAGGAAATGGGAAGTGAGACAGCGTTCTAATGCCCCCTTACGACTCGCTGTCTGGGGTGGAGCAAAATATAGCTTTTAGCGAAGCGACAGGCAGCGGAAAGCACCGTTCGGAAAGCTAGTGATTGTTAAACGTTATGTTGGTAGTCTTGATCTCAGAGCTTCATCAACTAATCATAGAGTTCAGAATGCGGCGTACTTTTCTGATCCTTGTAGCAAGCATTTTCGCGATGCCTGCTTTGGCTCAAGAGCCGCTCATCAAACGTGGCAGCTGTCCCAGCGGCTATCACGTCAGCGGCAATTACTGTACGCCGAACTCAAGAACATCACTTCCAGCGATTGCCAAAGCGGGCTCCTGTCCCAGCGGCTATCACGTCAGCGGCGATTACTGTCTTGCAAACAGTGCAAAGTCCAAGACGGCTGTTGTTAAGAGCGGGTCGTGTCCGAGTGGTTATCATACGAGTGGCGATTACTGCCTTGAAAATTAGGGCGAAGACAGAGATAGGAGAACGACTAATGTTACGTAATCCGATGCGGCTTAGCTGGATACTCGCGATCATTACATCGACTCTGCTCTCCTCGGGTTATTCTGCTTTGGCGCAGACGCCCCTAACGGATTGCGACCGATTGGCAGCAAATTCAACAGACAAGAGAAAGCATTCTTCTGCGCCAGGTGTGCCCTTCAAACAGGTGCGTGAAAACGTTAATGCTGCTTTGAGTGCTTGCGCCGACGCCGTCAAATCATTCCCAAATGAGTTACGATTTCAGTATCAATACGCTCGAGCGCTTCAAATACGGGACAAGAAAAGTGCTTCCCAACTTTTTGTGAAGCTCTCAGAAAATGGTTACCCGGCAGCATTTGACAATGTTGGGTGGATACAGATTTCAGAGAATAACGATTACGACGCCGCCATACGTGCATTCAAGAAAGGTTACGAATTAGGTGACGCGGACTGTGCGGTGAGTCTTTTCGAAATGATCGAACGCGAGAAATGGAAGCCAGAAAACGAAAAGCAGGTTCGGATCACGCTCCTTGAGAAGGCTGCAGCTGCAAATCATGCTGGAGCAGTGGTCGCTCTCCCCATCGAGCGAGCCAAACACGGAACGCCGCCGAATGATTCGACCGCCGCAGCACCGAAACCAGCCGCTGCTTCTACAACTACAAATGATCAGCAACAGCCACAAGCGCAGCCTAAAGTACCAACCCAGGCACCTGCTCAAGCACAAGCACCAAACCCGAGTACCTGGCAATCTACCTGGAATCAATATAAAAGCCGCGAAAAGTCGATCTTAGAGAAGGTATTCAATTATTCAACGCAAGCTGACCAAGATGGAACAGAAGCGGAATTTTGGGTGTCTGGTCTCGATGGTCAAAACAAATGCGTCATGACATTGCGTTCCCCCATATCAGCCGCTGACAAAAAACTAGTCATTGATATTCGCCAAATCAGTTCAAAAGGATTTCGAATTAAGACTCAACAACAGAAAAATCCATTTTTAAATTTGGGTAGAGGGGGGTATGTGACAACTTGGACTTTTGGCGATGAGAAAACTAATTTTAGCACAGGAGGTGATGCAGGTCAGGTGATGGAAAGACTTCAAAAAGCGTGGGGGCTAGCGCTTGCAGAATGCCCAGGAAAAAAGGAAGAGTTCTAAATTAATAACGAGGGTTCCCCCTTGATTCGTTTCGCATCGTTCCTGTGGGGCGGTCCGTGGTGGTGCTCTATGCTCGCGTGGGCTGTTGGCGGGGTAATTTTTGGGGTGATTTGGTGGTTGGCTGGTGGGTTAGAACTGGATGGAAATGGCTTCATACGGTTAGTTGATGCGCTTCGTTTCCGATAGCTGACAGCTGTCGATCAACTGGACTGTGCCATCCTGCTTCATGCGGCGAGATGGGCGTGCTCTGCGGTGCGATAGCGTCTGTTTTTTTACTGCTACGCCGGTGTTGCGATTTGAGCGAATCGCCAAGTCGCTTAGATCGGCTGAGATTTGCTCTACGGGCAAATTTGGGGGTCTGAGCGGCATTTCTCGTAGGCTATGAGATCGTCACGCAAGATTTTTACGTTGCTGCTACTACAGGTCGAAAAAGATGACGTTGAGACTGTGCGGTGCGAGCTGGCGGATCTGGCGCATTACGTAGACTGGATCGACGATTGGTTGGCGTCAGATTTCATTGTAGGGTTACCTGTATTTGCTTCAAATACTACACACGAAACTACACACACTGTTTGTAAAAAGAGAATAAAGACAATAAAAACAGCATGTTATGATTAAGGCTAATCGTACTCAAAATCGTTAATCAGTTCACTGATGGACTTCATTGTCGGCAACAGATTTTCCATTCACTCCCCCCTCGAGCCTTTGTCGTTCGCCTCTCCGCTAACGCGTAATGGCAAAAAGGCTACCTGCTCACGCCAAAGTACCTCATCGGATTCGCACCCTTAATCTTTAGGCGAAGCCCGACGTGTCTCGCGGCGTCCTGCATTGACACAGCGGACCAACCCGTTTTTCTAAGAACCTCCGCGCGAGTCGTTCCGCCACGCTTGCGTAGAAGACGGCGTACCAGCTCGGTCTTCAACTCACGCGCTCGGCCGCCCTTCTTCATGGCGGCGGAAATATTGAAGGACGCCACGATGCGGCCGCTTGGAGAATAAAGGACAAGCAGTTTTTGGCTCTTAAAGGCTTTCTCTTTCGCCCCCGGCGCCGCGAGGTAGCGGCCCCCAGCTCGCAGAAAGGGCATACCGTTCGCTGCTTTTTTGGCCGCCGCCTGGTTCTTGAAGAATTTGAACCGAATCATGGCAGTTCCTTCCTTGACGTAGACGCCTCTCGCGGTGCGCGCCAGGAGCGTCATCGGCGCGACCGGGAACAATGATGCGGTATTTCAACGCGTGCGGCATCCGTTCAATGAAACACGCCATGACGCGGTTCGCATTAGTGAGTGGCGTGAAGCTCGCCAGCCCGTCTACCTGCATCTGCCAAACGCAAAGTCCCGCTAAACGGAGTATATGCTACGTAAATAGGCCTTTGATCTCCTTTTGGCATATGAGCCCTATGGCTCGGCAATTGTCGCATCTGGAAGCAACCGATGCCTAAACAGAGCAGTCTTGAAAAGTGGGAAGTCGCCCTCATCAAGGCGATGCTGGACGCCAAGCCGCTACTTGTAGGTTTCGGCGTGCTCTTGGCAGTGCGCGCGGACGCGCTCCACCCACGGTGTGAACCAAATCCAGGAACTCTTGTATGGGCCAACGCGACCGAAGCCGTCGGCCTTCTTCGCGTTGAGAGACTGCCAGAGCTTGGTGTGGTGGTGTATTGAGAACTTGGGGTGGCCCTCCATGTGCATCATCTCCACGATGTTGCTGGCGGTGAACTGCGGCTTCTCGATTTCCTTCACCAGTATCTTCTGGGCAAGCTGCTTAGCCTCTTCGCTATCTGCCTTGATGAATTCGTACGCGACGTCCGCCGCGGTCGCTTTGCCGACCTTCGGAATGAATGCCATGCGGAACGCAAACCGGGTGTCCGCGAGCTGCTCGGGAGTGAGCTGCTGATGGAAGGTATTCATCATCGTCTCGATGTGCAGCGGCAGGCCGGCCTTCTTGAGCGCGCCCTGCTGGTCGGCGTTGAAGGAGACAAACTGCAGCGCGATCGGTAAGCGGCGCTCCAGTGCATACTGGGGGCCGAACTCGGTCTTGATGGCGTCATTGAAGTTAAGACAGCATGCCTGCAGCTTGGCGCTGAGCGCGTCGTCGATGCGGTCGGTGGACTTGTGCTCTATCTCGTGGCGCAGCTCCAGCAGGAACTTCAAATTGGTCTTGGTGCCGCCCGGCAGCGGACACTTGGCGTGCTTGAGGCACCGGCCGAGCTCCCAGAACATTTCCGCACCGTTCTTCGTGGTCTGCGCGGCGCCATTCTTCTTGTAGCGAAAGTCGATGCCCTGCTTCTTGAACCAGGCGTGCATGAGGTATGTCCACGCGATGATGGCGGTGACTATGAACAGCTCGGACCGAAACATGAGGCCGAGGCTGTTGAAAGTGTTAACCGCGGCGATCATCGCTTCGCGGGCTTTGAGGAGTAGCTCGTCACCGCGGGCGCTGAGGCCGGTCTGCTGGTCCAGGTCGGGCCATGACGCCAGGAAGAGCTGCAGATCATCACGCGAGCCGGCCTTGACCATCTTGTGTTTTTTCTCAAGACGGATTTCGGAGATGGCGCGGTGGTTGAGGGACCGGGACGGCCGGGTGAAATACGCAAGGATGTCCTGGTCGGTCTTGCGGGGCTTAGCGTGTGTTCGGGCCGACGCTCGGGTCGATTGTGAATTCTTCGGCCCGATAGATATTTCCTGCCGTGTCGGCGCATGCTGGCCGAGCCTTCATCCCCAACGAGTGGTCAGGTATAAATAGCAGGTACTAAGGCTTCATTGAGTCAAAGTCGTTCCGATCATCGCGGACCTCGCCGATGATTTGGCCTTTTATAACCTTCTCAGCCTTTCGATATGCTCGCGCCGCGACTGGAGGTTTAGACGCCTTCAGCGACGTCAAGCGCGCGTGAAGCGCCTCTACCTGCCCAAATACTCGTATAGGGAGAAAAATGTATCACAACGTCGCCTTTCGGCGATCCAATTAGAAGCGCGCGCAATCGGCACTACAAAGGGTCTGCGCGCACCCATACGGTGGTCCACCGCCGTCGTCGGTGAATGCGCAATTCGGCAAATCTTGAAGCAGCTGCCCGCTTCCTCTTCATCGGCCATACATTGCGTTCTGCGTCTGTCCTTCAATCAATGGTAGGCCTCCGCCCCGCCCGCCGGGCTGCCTTTACCCGCGCTCGGAGCGCCGTAGCCCCAGCGTTGGCCCGAGCAGTGAAGTGCAGAGAGTGTTGCATGGAAAAACGCAAATAAGTCTAAATAATATGGTCGAAAATGGAGCGGGCGAAGGGATTCGAACCCTCGACCTACGGCTTGGGAAGCCGACGCTCTACCCCTGAGCTACGCCCGCGCTACCATTATTCTAGCCCGCGGTTGCACTGCAGGTCCAATCGTGTATCTGGAGCCGATGCTGGATGAGATCCTTTCCGTCGAGGAACGCGCCGTCGTGGCGCGTGCCCGGGCTTTCGCCGAAGAGCACGTGGCACCCCATGCCGCGCGCTGGGAATGGGAGCGGCGCTATCCGCTGGAGGCGATCAAGGCTGCCTGCGCGGCCGGCCTGAACACGATCGAGCTTGCGAAGAAGCATGGCGGGCAGGGGCTGTCCTTTTCGTGCAAGCTGCGGGCCTTCGAGGAGGTCGCCAGGCACGACTTCGCTTTCGCCTTCGCCTTGATCAATCATCACAACGCCGTCGCCCGGTTTGCCCGCGACGGTCAGCCGGCGCTCGTGGCGCGTCTGCTGCCGCGCATGATCGCAGGCGAGCTGATCGGCTGCGCCGGCCTCAGCGAGCCCGGCGTCGGCAGCGACTTCGGCGCGCTCGAGATGTCGGCGAAGCGCGTCGACGGCGGCTGGGTACTGAACGGCGCCAAAGCCTGGATCACCAACGCCGCGGTGGCGGGCCTCTCGGTGGCCTATGCCCAAACCGATAAATCGCAGGGCTATCGTGGCATCATCTGCGTCGCCATCGAAGCGGAACGGCCGGGCTTCCAGCGCGACAAGCCGTTCGAGATTCATGGCGGCCACGCGATCGGCGTCGGCGGCTTCCGGCTGGTCGACTATCTGGCACCGGACGAGGCAGTGCTGCAGCCGCCGGGCCTCGCCTTCAAGGCGGCGCTGGCCGGCATCAACGGCGCCCGCGCCTATGTCGCCGCCATGTGCTGCGGCATGCTGCAGGCCTCGCTGGAAACCGCCGTGCGCTACACCCAGCAGCGCAGGACCTTCAGCCAGCCGGTGCTCGCCCACCAGGGTGTGCGCTGGAAGCTGGTCGATGCCGCGACCGATCTCGAGGCTGCGCGTCTTCTCACCTATCGCGCCGCGCGCCTGATCGACGAGGCGGGCGATGCCGTGCTGCCGGCCGCCTATGCCAAGAAGTTCGCCACCGACATGGCGGTGCAGCGCATTGCCGACTGCATCCAGACGATGGGCGCCAACGGCCTGCGCGCCGACTATCCGCTGGCCTGCCATCTCGCCTGCGCCAAGATCGCGGCCTATACCGACGGCTCGATCGAGATGATGAACGAGCGCATCGGCGCGGGCCTGGCGTCGGTGTTCGGGCACAAGGAATGATCCTGTCGACCGTCGAGATGCATACCGGCGGCGAGCCGACGCGCATCATCGTCGACGGCTGGCCGCGCTTTCGGGCCGCGACCCTGCTCGACAAGCGGCGCGAGGCGAAGGAACGCTTCGATCATTTGCGCCGAGGCCTGATGCTGGAGCCGCGTGGCCATGACGGCATGTATGGCGCGCTGCTGGTCGAGCCCGATCATCCCGAGGCCGACCTCGCCGTGCTGTTTATGCACAACGAGGGCTACAGCACCATGTGCGGCCACGCCACCATTGCGCTCGCACGCTGGGCCGTCGACAGCGGCCGCGTGCCGGTGAAGGTGCCCGAGACCATTGTCCGCCTGCAATGCCCCTGCGGCCTCGTCGTGGCGCGCGTGTCGGCCAACGGGTCGGTACGCTTCGAAAGCGTGCCGTCCTTCGTCTATGCACTCGACCGGCTCGCATCGACCGCGACCTGGGGGCCGGTCGCTGTCGACATCGCCTATGGCGGTGCCTTCTATGCCTTCCTCGCCGCCGATTCGATCGGCCTCGATCTCCATACCTCGCCGGTGCGCGCCATCGCCGATGCCGGCGAGGAGATCGCCCGCGCTGTCACGAAGGCCATTGCCATCGAGCACCGCGAGGAGCCCGATCTCGCCTTCCTCTACGGCACGATCCTGACCGACGGCGGCGACGGGGCGAACGGCAAGCCCAGCCGCAACGTCTGCATCTTTGCTGGCCGCCAGATCGATCGCAGCCCGACCGGCAGCGGCGTCAGCGCGCGCATGGCCCTGCAGGTTGCGCGGCGCCAGGCGCGCGCCGGCGAGACGCGGCAATTCGAAAGCTGCACCGGCGCCATCTTCACCGGCAAGGTCGTGCGCGAGGCTCCGCCGGTCGGCCGGCGCAAGGCGGTGATCGTCGAAGTGGGCGGCAAGGCGCATCGGATCGGCGAAGCACGTTTCCGCTTCGACGATCACGATCCTCTGCGCGAAGGTTTTGCCCTCGGCCTCTAAGCGTTGTGGGCGCGCTTCAGCGCCTGGTCGAGATCGTCATGGAGATCGCCGCTGTCCTCGACGCCGACCGAGAGTCGCAGCAGGTCGGGCGGACAGGGCGTGCCGGGACCTTCGATGCTGGCGCGATGCTCGATCAGGCTTTCGACGCCGCCCAGCGAGGTCGCGCGCTTCCATAGGCCCACGCGCGCGGCCGTCGCGATGGCGGCACGCTCGCCGCCCTTGACCCGCACCGACAGCATGCCGCTGAAGCCGCCTTTCATCTGCTTGGCGGCCACGGCATGGCCGGCGAAGGAAGGCAGGCCGGGATAGAGCACCTCGGCCACCATGGGATGGGCCGCGAAGCGCTCCGCCAACGACTGCGCCGACCGGCAGGCCCATTCGACACGCGGAAACAGCGTGCGCATGCCGCGCATCAGCAGCCATGCCTCGGTCTGGCCGAGGATCGTGCCGAGCTGGGCGCGGATGGTGCGCAGCTTCGCCCAGTAGGCGTCGTCGCGCGCGCTGACAAGGGCGCCGGCGATGAGATCGGAATGTCCATTCAGATATTTCGTTGCCGAGTGCATGACGATGTCGGCGCCGAATTCGATCGGTCGCGTCAGCACCGGCGTCGCCACCGTCGAGTCGACACCGAGCAGCGCACCGGCCCGGTGGGCGATCTCGGCGGCGGCGGCGATGTCGGTGAGGCACCAGGTCGGGTTGGCCGGCGTCTCGATCCAGACCAGTTTGGTGACGCCGGGTTTCACGGCGGCGGCGATGGCGTCGGTGCGGTCGGCGTCGACGAAGTCGACCTTGAGGCCCCACTGCGTTGCAAATGTTGCAAGCCAGTTGCGCAAGGACCAGTACATCACCTTGGGCACCACGACGTGATCGCCGGGCGCAAGAGCCAGGAAACAGGCGGTGGCGGCGCTCATGCCGGAGGAGAAGATCAGCGCCTTCGGCGCGCCCTCGAGCGCGGCCAGCGTCGCCTCGGCCTGGTCGAATGTCGGGTTATCGGCGCGCGCGTAAATTCGGCCGGAACGATAGCCGTTGTCTTCGTCGCGCTGATATGTGCTCGCCATATGGATCGGCAGCACAACGGCCTTCGTCACCGGATCCACCCAGCCCATGGCTTGAGCGGCAAGCGACGCGGCGGCGAAGTTCTTGTCTGTCATGGTGGCACTGGGAGCCTGCGAATTGCTTACGTCGAAGATTGCTTATAGCGCATCGTCGCGTTCGCGTTGGAGATAGATTAGAGTTCGGCTTGCAGTTGGCCAGAACGCTAGGTTCGTGTCATTACGCCGCGTGTAGGGGATCAGAGCATGGAAACTGAAGCGCCGCTGCAGCACCCGCAGGTAGAAATCGTCGGCCGCGGCGATCGTGTTGCCCGCACGCGTGAGGCCATCGTCGCCTCGACACTGACCCTGGCCCAGGAAGGCACGGTGGTGCCGATCGTTCGCGACATCGCCAAGCTCGCCGGCGTGTCGGCGCGCACCGTGTTCCAGCATTTCGCCGACACCACCGAACTCTACGTCGCCGTTCTCGGCCGCGTGCTCGCCTCGCTGCTCGGCGATGCCAGGGACCTCGTCATGCCGCGGCCGCTCGACGAACGCGTCGCTGCGATCATCGGCCATCGTGCGGCGCGCTACGAGAAGCTGCTGCCGATGTGGACCTTCGTCGGAACGCTGCAACGGCGGTCGGCCGAAGCGGCGGAGAAGATCCTGCACATGTACTCGACCAACCGCGAACAGCTCGCCACGTGGTTCAGCCAGGAGCTGACGTCGCTGCCCGGCGATTCGCGCGAGCGCACGTTGAACGCGCTTGCCATGGCGCTGACGCCCGAAAGCTGGATCGTGCTGCGCGAGCGTTTCGGACTCACGGTCGAGCAGGCCCGCGAGGAGTGGCGCTTCATCGTCAAGGCGATCTTTACCGACGGCCCCGCCCACCGTTAGTCAACTGCCGGCGCGCCGCGCCAGTTCTTCGAGAGCGCGATCGGGCAGGCCCAGCCCGCGAAGATGGGCAACGGTGCTTCGAAGATAGTCGAGATTGCTGCCGGTCGCGCCGCGGCCCTGGCGCACCAGTTCGATCGCCCTGGCGGGCGCCAGCTTGCCCGCGAACTGGCGGTGCCGGCGGTCGGCGAGATAGACCAGCGCCGGCACGACGCGGCCGTCGGCAAGGTGGATCGGCCGGATTGCCTCCTCGTAAACGCCGTCATTGTCGATCTCGCGCGTCCATAGATAGCGTCGCACGGCGTCGTACTGGGCGCGCGGCAGGCGATGGGCAAGGCCGCGGCAGGCGCCGCCGGGCAGCAGGCCGAGGATCAGGCCGGGTTTCCTCGGCGTGCCGCGATAGTGCTCGGAGTAGATGCAGAAGGCGCGATGCCAGCCGTGCAGGCGCGCCGGTCTGGTCTCGGGCGCCGCGAAGCCCGGGTTCCACATCAGCGAGCCGTAGGCGAAGACCCAGAAGGGTTTCGCCGCGCTCACGCCTGTTTGATGTTGAGCAGGGCGCGGCGGATCTCGCGCGTGCGCGTGAAAAGGTCGAACAGCTTGTCGCCCTCACCCCAGCGGATGGCGCGCTGCAGGTAGAACAGGTCTTCCTGGAAACGCTGCAGGACTTCGAGCACGGCCTCGCGATTGTTCAGGAACACGTCGCGCCACATCGTGGGATCCGACGCCGCGATGCGCGTGAAGTCGCGGAAGCCACCGGCGGCATATTTCAGCACTTCGCTGTTGAGATGGCCGCCGAGATCGTCTGCCGTGCCGACGATGGTGTAGGCGATGAGATGCGGCAGGTGCGAGGTGATGGCCAGGATCCGATCATGGTCGGCAGGATCGAGCCGGTTGACCAGACTGCCCAACCCCTTCCAGAAGGCCTCGAGCTTGTCGACGGCGGCGGGATCGCTGTCGGGCAGCGGCGTCACGATCGTCCAGCGGCCCTGGAACAGATCGAGCAGGGCGGCCTCGGGCCCAGAATTCTCGGTGCCGGCTACGGGATGGGCCGGGATGAGATGGACGCCCTTGGGGATGTGCGGCGCCATGTCGGCGATCACGGTCTGCTTCACCGAACCGACATCCGACACGATGCAGCCGGGCTTGAGGTTCTTTGCGATCGCCTGAGTGGCGGATCCGCAAGCGCCGACCGGCGTGCAGATGATCACCAGGTCGGCGTCCTTGGCGGCGGCCGCAAGGTCGGTGCCGCAATGATCGGCAAGCTTCAGCCGATTGGCCGCCGCCGCTGTCTCGGCGCTACGCGTCGCCGCCACGATGTGGCGGGCGAGGCCCCGCTTGCGCGCTTCGAGCGCGATCGAGCCGCCGATCAGGCCGATGCCGATCAGGGCGATTTTCTCGAACAGGGGCTCGGTCATTTGGCGGCAACGAAACGGCTGAGCGAATCGCGCACCGCCTTCATCTCGGCCTCGGTGCCGACGGTGATGCGCAGATGTTCGGGCATGCCGTAGCCCGCGATCATGCGCGGGATCAGGCCGTCGTTCATCATCCAGTCGTTGGCGGCGGCGGCGCGTTCCTTCGAGCCGAAGCCCACCGTGACGAAGTTGCCGACGCTGGGCAGCGGCTTCAGCCCGAGCTCGGCGAGCTCGGCGCTGAGCCACGGCAGCCAGATGTCGTTGTTGGTGCGGCTGGCGTCGGTATGGGCGATGTCCTGGAGGGCGGCGATGCCGGCGATCTGCGCCGGCAAGTTGACGTTGAAGGGCTGGCGCAGCCGGCTCATGACGTCGACGATGCCGGCCGGGCCATACATCCAGCCGAGCCGCAGACCGCCCATGCCGTAGATCTTGGAGAAGGTGCGGGTCATCACCACGTTCTCGGCCTTGTCGACCAGCTCGACGCCCGATTCGTAGTCGTTGCGAGAGACATACTCCGCATAGGCCGCGTCGATCACCAGCAGGACGTTTTTGGGCAGGCCGGCATGCAGGCGGCGCACGTCGTCCTTGGTGATGTAGCTGCCGGTTGGGTTGTTCGGATTGGCCAGGCACACGACCTTGGTCTTGCCGGTGACCTTGGCCAGCAGCGCATCGACGTCGGCGCGGTAGTCCTTCTCGGGTGCGGCCACCGGCGTGGCGCCGACACCGAGCGCATTGATCGGATACATCAGGAAGCCGAACTGGCTGTAGAGCAGCTCGTCACCCGGACCGGCATAGGCGCGGGTCAACAGATTGAGCAGCTCGTCGGAGCCCGCGCCGCAGACGATGCGCTTGGGATCGAGGCCATAGTGCCGGCCGATCGCTGTACGCAGCTTGGTCGCATCGCCGTCGGGATAGCGGTGCAGCTCGGCGGCTGCCTTGGCGTAAGCCGCCATCGCCTTGGGACTGGGGCCCAGCGCGCCCTCGTTGGACGACAGCTTGGCGATGGTCTGCTTGCCTTCCACCGAGTCTTTGCCCGGCACGTAAGGCGCAATCTTCATGATGCCGGGACGCGGGGTGAGCGCGGTCATGGCAGTCTCCCAACAGAAACGATCAGGACCGCGCCTCGGACGGCACGGCGTAGGCGCCGATCACGGCGATGCGCCCGCTCACGAGCCCCAATGCCGCTTCGAGCTCGCGCAGGCGCGGGTCGCCATCGGCGATCACGCCCTGCAGCTCGATGAGATAGTGATGCACGCCGCCGACTACCTGGTCCAGCGCCGAAGTGAAGGTCGGCAGGCCGACCTTGGTGAGGGCAACGGCGATGCGGTTTCGGCTGAGACCGCTCGGCGTCTCGACGGAGACCAGGGCGCGATCGTCGCCGCTCTCCTCGGGCTCCATGCGCGCCAGCACGAAGGCCGAAATGCCGCGCGCCCGGGCGTTGGGCATGGCGAGGAAGGGCAGCCGCGCCACCACGTTGGGCAGGTTGGCGTCCCGGCCGGCGAGCATCGGCCACCACGGTGCGGTGTCGTCTTCGCTCGCCGCCGGCACGACGCCAAGGGTGGTCGGGCTGGAGCGCACGGCGGCCAGCACCTGGGCCGGCGTGTCGTTGGCGACCAGCGGTATCTGGCAGCCGAAATGATCGCGCGCGAGATCCCAGTAGCCGGGCTGGTCGACCGGCCGGCAGATGGTGATCTTGAGCCCCGGTGTCTGCATCAAGCTGAAGGCGCTCATCATCTCGCGCCACATGCGATAGACGGCGGCGACCGGGAAGGCGCCGTCGTGGCTGGCCAGGCGCTGGCGCATGATCTGGGCCTCGCGGCCGGGACGCATCGCCAGGCCACCGGCCGGCTTGGCGGCGGCGATCTCGCCCACCAGGGACGCGCGCCGGCGGATCAGGCCGTGCAGGTCGCCGTCGATGGCGTCGATCTCCTGTCGCAAATTGTCGAGGCTGGGAGCGTCCATAAGTCCGGGAATTCCTGTGGGGCGAGGCGATACTACGTCCGCTCAGCCGACGCAAAGGCCAAGACGTCTCAAGGCTCTTGCGTCGCGCTGGCGAGCTTCGTATAGAGGCCTCCGTGGAATTTGAGCCGACCGGCTTGCGGCCACGTTAAACACCGCTAAAAGGTCGGAGTGCTCGAAAAGCCCCCGACCTCCGGTTGGGGGTTTTTCGTTGGAGAAGGACTTGCTCGACGACCTGACGGATGCCGAAAGCACGGCGCTCGCCCAATGCCGCCACGCGGTTCTGGGCGTCGAGCGGCCACTGCGGCTCGACTGCGGCGTCGATCTCGGCCCCTACCGCGTGGCCTACCAGACCTACGGCACCCTGAACGAAGCCAAGTCCAACGCCGTCCTGATCTGCCACGCGCTAACGGGCGATCAGTTCGTGACCGGCCGGCATCCGGTGACCGGCAAGGAAGGCTGGTGGGAGAGCATGGTCGGGCCCGGCAAAGTACTTGATCCGACGCGCTACTTCCTCATCTGCACCAACGTGCTGGGCGCCTGCATGGGCACCACTGGACCGCTGGCGCGCGATCCTGCGACCGGCCAGCCATGGAACCTTCATTTTCCGGTCGTCACTGTCGCCGACATGGTGCGCGCCCAGGCCGCCCTGCTCGATCATCTCGCCATCCCCGACCTGTTCTGCGTGATCGGCGGCTCGATGGGCGGCATGCAGGCCCTGCAATGGGCAGCGAGCTATCCCAGGCGGGTCTTCACGGCCGTGCCGATCGCCTGCGCCGCCCGTCACTCGGCGCAGAACATCGCCTTCCACGAGGTCGGTCGCCAAGCGATCATGGCCGATCCCGAGTGGAAGGGCGGCGACTACCGCCTGCACGGCACGGCGCCGGCGCGCGGCCTGGCGGTGGCGCGCATGACCGCGCACATCACCTACCTCTCGGAGCAGGCGCTGCAGCGCAAGTTCGGCCGCAACCTGCAGGACCGCAATGCGCTGGGCTTCGGCTTCGACGCCGACTTCCAGGTCGAGAGCTATCTGCGGCACCAGGGCTCGAGCTTCGTCGACCGCTTCGACGCCAACAGCTACCTCTACATCACGCGTGCCATGGATTATTTCGACCTGGCTGGCGCCCATGGCGGCGTGCTGGCCAGCGCCTTCAAGGGTTCGCCCACGCGCTTCTGTTCGATCTCGTTCACGTCGGACTGGCTGTTCCCGACGCGCGAGAACCGCGCCATCGTCCATGCACTGAACGCCGCCGCCGCCAACGTCTCCTTCGTCGAAGTCGAGAGCGACAAGGGCCACGACGCTTTCCTGCTCGACGAGCCGGAGATGTTCCGCACGCTTTCGGGGTTTCTCAAGGGCGCCGCCGCCGTTCGGGGGCTGGCATGAGCATCATCCAGCCCATCCGTGTCGATCTGCAGCTCATCGCCGATATGGTCGAGCCGGGCGGCCGCGCGCTCGATGTCGGCTGCGGCGACGGCGCGCTGCTGGCCTATCTGGTGAACTTCAAGCGGGTCGATGCCCGCGGCATGGAGCTCAGCCAGACCGGCGTCAATGCCTGCGTCGCCAACGGCCTGTCTGTGATCCAGGGCGATGCCGACACCGACCTCGGCGACTACCCCGACAATGCCTTCGACTACGTGATCCTGAGCCAGACGCTGCAGGCCACGCGCGAGCCGCGCCAGGTGCTGCGCCAGATGCTCAGGGTCGGCAATCGGGCGATCGTGTCGTTCCCCAACTTCGCGCACTGGCAGGTCCGCCTGCGGCTGGTGTTCGGCGGGCGCATGCCCGAGACGCCGTCGCTGCCCTTCAAATGGTACGACACGCCCAACATCCATCTCTGCAGCATCGACGACTTCCGCGCGCTGTGCGCCGACATGGGCGTGCGCATCGAACGGGCGATCGTGCTGAACAGCAAGAGCCGCCCCATCCACATGCCGCCGCTGCTCGCCAATCTGTTCGGCGAGCAGGCGGTGTTCATGCTGCGACGGGATTGACACCTCTCTGTCGTCCTGAGCGAACGGGGCGCATTCTAATGCGCCCCGTTCGCTCAGGACGACAAGAATGGCCGCTCGTACTCGGACTCGATATCGTCCTGCCTCAACTTCACGAAGCCGTGGCGCAGATAGAAGCGGTCGGCCTTGCTGCCGGTCAGCACTTCGAGCCGCACCGGCTTCCTGAGCGCGTCGGCTTCGGCCAGCAGCACGTTGAGGATCGTCGTTCCCAGTCCGCCATTGTGGAAGCGCCGCTCGAGATAGAACGAATCGATCTTGAGGCAGTCATCTTCGGTGCGAAAGCCGACGCAGCCGATCCGCTCGTCGCCCCGCAGGATCAGCCGCATGCCGGGTTCGTCGAAATGCTCGCGGAAGATCCGCCGAGCGCGTGAGGGTTTGTAGCGGAAGACGCGTTCGAGATGCTCACGCATGACGTCGATGCGCAGTGCCAGCAGCGGTTCGAAGTCGACCTCGGCGACTGGGCCGAAGCGCCAGGTCGCTGCCGCCATCGGCTTCCTAGACACCGGCGGCGATCTTGGCCACGCGCGGCTTGGCGACGGCGAGCCAGTCCTTGGTGTCGAGTTCCATCGAGCGGTCGAGCCGGCCGGCGTTGAAGAACAGTGTCGCGTTGGCCAGCAGATTCTCGTCGACCACGATGGCGAGGTCGGAATTGAGGGCGAAGGGCGGCACCGAGCCCATGACGCAGCCGGTCAGTTGCTCGGCTGTGTCGGGCGAGGCGAAACCGCATTTGCGCGCCTCGAACAGAGTAGCGACCGCGCCGAAGTCGAGCTTCCGGCTGCCCGGCAGGATGGCCAGCACGTGGCGCCGGCCGCCTCCGCCGCCGCGCACATCGAGCACCATGGCCTTGGCCGCCTGGTCGGGCCGGTTGCCGCGGATGACGCTGATCGCCTCCGAGCGGCCTTCGGCCTCGTGCTCGATGACGCGGAACTTGGCCTTGGCGTCGCTCAGTAAGGCGACCAATCGGTCGAATACGTCAGCGCCCACGGATCACTTTCTCCGACAGGAGCCTCAACGCCTCCTCGAGGCTCGGCACTTTGCCGTCGGCCGGCGCGATGCCGGCATCGACCGAACGGCGCAGCGCCCTCTCCGTGGTCACGGTCATCACGGGCTCGACGCCGGTCTCGCTGAGTGTGCGGGCGACCAGCCCCATCTCCTCCCAGCGCCGACGGGCGTGCACGACATGGGTCTGCACCAGCGAAGAGAGATGGTCGCGGAAATCGACAAGGTCGACGTCGCCGAAGCAGTCCAGCACCTCATCGAGGATGCCCTGGCGCTCTGCCGTCACCAGCGCCTCGACACCAAGCGCCTCCAGCCCCTTCATCACGACGGAGCGCACCATCTTGACCGACGAGGCGCTGCCCGGCCGTGGTCCGAGATATTTGGCGTCGAAGCCGTTGGCGTTCATCCAGGCGACGGCCGCTTCTCCCGCGCCGCCGGCGACCAGCATCTTGGCCTTGATGCCGCTCTTGAAGAAGCCGCCCATCACCGCGATGTCGACATAGGCGCCGCCCTTCGCCTCGATCGCCGCGCGATCCTCGTCGGCCATCCTGCCCGTGACGGTGCAGAGGTCGAGGAAGTGCGCGCCCTTCTTCAGGAGCGGTGCGGTGGCGGACGCGGCCTCGAGCGCATGCTCGCCCTGGACGGCGCAGATGACGAGATCGGCCTCGGCGAGGGCCTGGGTGTAGCTGTCGGCAATGGCCACATCGAGCCGGCGCGCCTCCTTGCCGAGCGCCGTGCCGCGGGCGTCCTTGTCGAGGGCGGTGTCGATGGCGATCAGGCGGCGCGGGGCGTTGTCGCCGGGCTTGGCGGTGCCGCGCCAGCCGCCTTCTGCAGCAAGGCCGCGTGCGATGGCCGATCCTGCTTCGCCGAACCCGAGCAGTGCGATGACACGTGGAGAGATCGACATCAGGACGCGGGGGCTTCGCCGTCCTCGGCGTTGCGCGCAACGTTGGTGTCGCGCGAGCTGGCGATGCGAAGCTTGGGCCGTACGACGGCGAGTTCATGCGTCGTGGTGCGCTCGGCGACGCCGGCATAGAGCTGCTTGCCCGATTCGATGACGCTGACGCCGGCGAAGCGGCCAAGCCAGCGCTGGCCGAAGCGCTCGACCGCCGGCGCCATGCGCAGCGCCAGCCGCGAACGGACGGGCGGCATGAACAGCGCCCGGGTCTGGCGCAGCGGCGCGAACATGTTGGCGCGCAGCAGGCCGGCAAGCTGGCCGGCGGAATAGGGATGGCCGTGGTAGAAGGGCGAACGGTCGAGCTGCGACCACAGGCCGGCGCGGGTCGGCGCCACGACAACCAGGCGGCCGCCATCGGCCATGACGCGCCAGATCTCGCGCAGCATCGGCCGCACCTGCTCGGTGCTCTCGACGGCATGGACCAGCAGCACGCGGTCGACCGAGCGATCGGGCAGCGGCAGGTCGATCTCCTCGACCAGCGAGGTGAGGTTGGCACCCTTGCGCGGCCAGCGCGTGACGCCCTGCTGGGCCGTCATGAAGGCCAGCACCCGCTCGGCCTCCTCCTTGAAGGGGCGCAGGAACGGCGTGGCATAGCCCAGCCCCAGCACCTTCTCGCCGCGCACGTTGGGCCACACTTCGCGCAGCCGCGCGCGCAGCAGGCGCACGGTCATCTGCCCGAGCGAACTGCGGTAGAAATCGTTGAGATCGACGACGTCGGTCCACATGCCGGTATCCTAGCGCGGCTTCCGGCCAAATTGAACCGCTCCGCGGTTCAATTTGGCCGGAAACGCGTTGTACGAAGCATTTTCCTTCAATGGCATATTCCGTCCGGCTGATCGCGGCGCGTTTACGCGCCCCAGCCGGACGGAATATGCTTTAACAGAAACCGCGCCTTCCCGCCCATGGCTGCCGCAGGCCAGCTCTGCTAGCCTCGCGCATCATGAGCACAACCTTGGACATCGTCCGAATCCCGGTCCTGAACGACAATTACGTGTGGCTGATGCGCGAGCCGCAGAGCGGCGCGGTGGGCGTCGTCGACCCGGCAGTGGCCGGCCCCATCCTGGCCGAGGCCGACAAGCGCCGCTGGAAGATCACCCATATCCTGAACACCCATCACCATGGCGACCATGTCGGCGGCAACATGGAGATCAAGCAGGCGACCGGCTGCACCATCGTCGGCCCCAAGCGCGACCGCGCCCGCATCCCGGGTATCGAGGTCGAGGTCGAGGTCGATGACGGCGACCGCTATCGCTTCGGCGAGGCCGAGGCGGAGATCTTCTTCATCCCCGGCCACACCTCGGGCCACATCGCCTATGCCTTCCGAGAGCAGCGCGCGCTGTTCTGCGGTGACACGATCTTTGCCCTCGGTTGCGGCAAGATGTTCGAGGGCACGCCGCAGCAGTTCTGGACGTCGCTCAGCCGCCTGCGTGCGCTGCCTGACGATATGCGGGTCTACTGCGCCCACGAATACACCCAGTCGAACGCGCGTTTTGCCGTGACGGTGGAAACCGACAACAAGCAGCTGATGGCGCGCTCGGCCTCGATCGACGCCGCCCGCGCCCGCGGCGAGGCCACCGTGCCGTCGCTGCTCGGCGAGGAGAAGCAGACCAACCCCTTCCTGCGCGCCGATGTGCCGTCGGTGCAGAGGGCGGTCGGCATGCCGGGCGGCGACCCGGTGAAGGTCTTCGCCGAGGTGCGCCATCGCAAGGATGTCTTCCGCTAGGAGGCCGCGAGGTGCGCGAATTGCAGAAATGATTTTCCGCAATTTGCGCGCCTGGTCCGTTCTGGCCTGCCTCGCCGTGCTCTGCCTGCCCGGGCCGGCGAGCGCGCAGCGGGTCGGCAGACTCGACTGCAAGACGGGCCCCATCACCAAGCTCTATGCCGGGTCGAACTGGCTGGTCTACAGCTGCGACGACAATCTGACGGTGGTCATCGTCGCCGTGCCCGGCAGTCCGGCCGCGCCGTTCCAGTTCATGTTCGTGCCGGACGGCGGCTTCTACCAGCTGCGCGGCGAGGGCGCCGGCAAGCGCAGCGCCACCGAGCCCGTCTACAACCAGCTCCGCCTCTTCACCGGACCCGACATCGCCGCGCTGATTGCCGAGACGCGCAAACGCGGCGTCACCGCCCCCGGGCGATGACCCTCGGAAAGTGAAGGAACCCCTTCCTGCACTTTCCGAGGTTGATGGTTAAGCGATCGCAGTCGTCCCGAGCGAAGCGAAGGGGCGACCCGATTGCGGTGTTCGCCGAGGTGCGGCAGCGCAAGGATGTTTTCGCTGATTGGCCGCCAACCGGCCGCGTACACGGAACGTTCCGGGCGGCGAGACCAAGGCTCTTCGCCGGGGTGAAGTTTGTTGCGATTGCTCGGGCAATTGCGGTCGGTCAGACTGGCAGTGCGGCGAGGGGCCGCGGAGCGATCGAACGTCGATCAGGGGAGGAGAGGCTCATGTTCAGGAAATTGTTCGTTCTTATTTTGGCGGCGTCCGCGCTGAGCGCCTGCGAGAGTGTGAGTGGCGCCTTTATGACGCCGCCCTTGGCCAAGACGGGCGCGGTGCAACCGGAGACGCCG
The DNA here is from genome assembly GCA_945889625.1 of Asaia bogorensis. Lineage (GTDB taxonomy): Bacteria > Pseudomonadota > Alphaproteobacteria > Reyranellales > Reyranellaceae > Reyranella. Next base: position 19,197 of record CAMDCE010000049.1, read on the forward strand.
CCACCGTCGTTCATGACGTTCTTCGAGCTGGGCAGCGTCGCGCTCAGCGAACAGACCAAGACCACGATCGCCCAGGCGGCCCAGGTCTATAAGACGCGGGCCAATGCGAAGGTCACGGTGACCGGTTACGCCGACACGGTCGGCGCGCCCGCCGCCAACATGCAGCTCTCGCAGCGCCGCGCCGACGCGGTCAAGGCGGGCCTGGTCGCCAACGGCGTGCCGGCAGCGGCCATCACGACGGCCGCCAGCGGCGAGACCTCCCTGCTGGTCGACACCGGCCCGCAAGCCAAGGAGCCGCGCAACCGCCGGGTCGTGATCACCGTCAACTGATCGCCTTCGGCTGACAGACGTGCCTTAGGGTGAACGAACTGCCCGAATTGCGGGAAAGACTTCCCGCAATTCGGGCAAATGATTCCTGTCGTCCTGAGCGAAGCGAAGGATCTCACGCCCGCCAAGCACTCGGTGGTCGTACCGGAGATCCTTCGCTTCGCTCGAGGCGGCGATTGCTCCGTCGCGGATGACGGGAACCCAGAAATGAGCTGCCCAAAGTGCAGAAACTAGTTCCTGCACTTTCGGAGGCTGTTCCTAGGAGGCGAGGTCTCCCGCCTGGCCGGCCGTCAGGCGGCCGAGCAGGCCCGCCAGGGAAGCGATCTCCTGCCTGGTCCAGCGGTCGCGAAAGACCTCGCCGGACAAGCCTTCGAGCGTCGCCCTTGCATTGGTCACGAGCTGCTGGCCGGCCTTGGTGAGCACGACATAGGCCAGGCGTGCGTCGCGTGCGTCGGGTTGGCGGCCCACCACGTGGCGTTTCTCGAGCGGGGCGCACATGCGGGTGACCGTCGAGGGGCTGACATGCAGCCGCCTGGACAGGTCGATGCGGCTCAGCCGCGTCCCGGGCGAGCGTTCGAGGTGCATCAGCAGCAGCGTCTCCTTCAGCGACAGCCCGTGCAGGACGCCGAGCGAATGGTCGAAGCGCTCGTCGAGGCGGGCATGGCTGCCGAGGAGATTGAGGACGGCGGAGAAGGAGGGGTTGGTCATGGCGGGGATATAGGCCGATCTGTTGCCGTATGCAAGCAGTACGCAATGATATTGCCCAGAAGCGGCCTCTGACGCTGAAGCTGCCCGACGCTGGGTGAGCCTCCGAAAGTGCAGGAACCCCTTCCTGCACTTTCGGAGGGTGATCCAAGGGAAGACCAGAATCCCTAGTTGCCAGTCCGCAAGAACGAGCTTTGCGACTGCGTGGGAGAGGTGCGCAATTTGCGGAAATGACTTTCTGCAATTTGCGCACCTGCCCGATGCCGCCTCCTACCGCCGGGACAAGCAGAACATCACGCCGCCGGCCATGATGGCGGCCAGCGCGCCGAACAGCACGCCTTGCGAGAAGGTCAGGAATAGCCAGGGGGCGCTCAGCGGTCCGACGGCGGCGCCGAAGTCGCGCCAGGTCGAGAAGCTCGCCTGGCTGGATAGGTAGCCGCCCGTCGCGCGCTGCATCACCATCACCGGGATCAGCGTGTTGAACAACCCGCGCATCAGCACGATCACCACGCTGCCCACGAGGTCGATCTGCAAGGCGATCAGGACATAGCCTGCGACCATTACCATGCCGATGACCGTGGCCACGCGATGGGCGCCAAAGCGGTCGCCCATCCAGCCGCCGACCGGCCCGCCGCTTGCCTCCACCAGGGAACGCAGCGCAAGCACCAGGGTCGTAGCGATGATCGGCGCCACCGAGGTCACCGAATCGCGCAACAGGAAGGCGAGTGTGAGCAGGAACACGCCATCGCCCGCGAAGCCCGTCAGGAAGCCCCAGACCTCCAGCCGGTGCGGACGGGGCAGGCGAAAGCCGCCGGCGCCGGCGCGGGCGCGCTCGGGCGGCAGGTGCGGCAGCAGGAGGGCCGCGACCAGCGCCAGGGTGGTGATGGCGCCCAGGATCAGGAACACGTGGCGCGGTCCCACCGACAGGACCAGGAAGCCGCCGCCGATGAAGCAGCTCGCCTGGGCAACGCCGATGATGCCGCGGCCGGCGCCGACCCGCTTGCCGGCATTGGCCGGGTCGGCGACGGCGTAGGCGAGCGAACCGAGATTGAGGGCGGCGAAGGAGAAGCCCCACAGCATGCGCGCGGCGATCTGCAGGATATCGCCACCGTCGAGGCCATAGCAGGTCGTCGAGATGACCGAGCCGATCGCCGCCGTCACCATCAGCGCGCGCGGACCGACGCGCTCGCCGATATGGGCGACCGCCGAGTTGGCGAACAGGCGGACCCAGCGATTGAGCGACAGCAGCACACCCACCATGAACAGGCTGATGCCGAAGTCCTCGTGGTAGAGCGGCAGCACGGCGTAGATCAGCGTGTCGCCCAGCAGGCCGAGGCCGATGACGGCGCCCGACAGGGCGACGGCACGCCATCCGGCGGTCGGCGGGCTGGTCGTCGTCATCTGCTCCCGTTCACGTGTTCCTGTTCAGGGGCCGCGCAGTACCAGCGCTTCCTTGAGGGCGGCCGCGCACATCGCCACGCCGCGCCGCGCGCCGTGCAGCAGCATCGGTGAGGACAGGAACCCGTGCAGCATGCCGCCGAACTCGGCGAGGTCGGCCAGGGTGCCGTCCTGCTGCAGCCGCCAGGCATAGGCGCGGCCCTCGTCGCGCAGCGGGTCGTGGCCGGCGGTGACCACCAAAGCCGGCGCAAGGCCTGCCAGCGAGGCGGCGCGCAGCGGCGAGACCCGCCAGTCGCCGCGCGCTGCCTTGTCGGGCGTGTAGTGGTCGAAGAACCACTCCATGGTCGCGGCATTGAGACCGTAGCCGTCGTAGTAGCGGCGGTAGGACTCGGTGCGCGCCACGGCGTCGGTCACCGGATAGGCAAGCAGCTGCAGGCGGAGCTTGGGTCCTGCGTTGTCGCGCGCCCAGATCGCCAGCGCTGCCGCGAGATTGCCGCCGGCGCTGTCGCCGCCGACCGCCAGCCTCGTGGCATCGATGCCGACCGAGGCGCTGTTGGCTACGACCCATTTCAGCGCCGCCACCATGTCGTCGAAGGCGCCGGGGAAGCGGGCCTCCGGCGCCAGCCGATAGTCGACGGCGAACACCGCGATGCCGGCGTCGAGCGCCAGCTGGGCGCACAGCACATCGTGGCTGTCGAGATTGCCGAACACGAAGCCGCCGCCATGGGCATAGACCAGTGCCGGCAATCTGGCGTCGGCCGCTGCTGCCGACGGCCGATAATGCCGCACGGCGAGCGCGCCGCCCGGGCCGGGGATGGTGCGGTTGGCGACGGTCACGCCCTTGGGCAGCGGACCCTGCGCGGCGGGCCGGAGCGACAGATACAAATCGCGCGCCGCCTGTGGGCTCAGTGAATTCCAGGCCGGCCGATTGGCCGCCGCCATCAGATCGAGCAGCCGCTGGGATTCAGGATCGAGCGCCATGCCGAAAACTCCATTCATTCGCAAGACGGCCACTCTACGGCGAGATCTGCATCGAAACAAAACGACTTCACCCTGAGGAGCATCGCGCAGCGATGCGTCTCGAAGGGTGGGCAACGGGCAGGGTCTGCGGCCCATGCTTCGAGATGGTCGCTACGCGCCCTCCTCAGCATGAGGTTTTGGGTAAAATCTGCTGTGCCCGTGTTTCGTCATGAAGCGAATGGTAAGGTGCGCCATGACCTTCGAGCCCGACCACGGCACCGAGTCTGCGCCGGCCAAATCCTGGTGGCGCCAGACATGGGATGGCGTGCGGTCGATCCGTCTCGGCCGGTCGACTGTGGCCGCCGTGCCGGGCGCCCGGCGGTGGCGCTGGCGTTGGCTGGGCTGGACCGTCCTGGTGTTGCTGCTGCTCTACTATCCGGTGGGCGCCATCATCGTCGAGGATATCGACGACGATCCCCAGTTCGCCGCGCGTGCCGTAGCGCCAGGCGAAAGTCGCGCTGTCGCCACCGCCGCCCAACTGATCACCCGTGAGGTCGACGTCCATAGCTGGACGCCGATGCAGCCTTTCTTCATGCCGGCCGGCATCCTCGACAACATGCCGAATTTCCAGCGCGGCATCATGGCCGCACTCGGCCGCTTCTCGACCGAGCTGATGGACCAGCTTGGCCGGACCCGAGGCTCGAGCCAGACCGACCGCGACCTCGAGCAGGCGCGCGGCTTCCTGAACGAGCAGCCCAACATCTGGATCTGGCAGCCCAGCGTCTCCTTGATGCCGTCGGCCACGTCGGCGCAGAAATACCGCGCCGGCCGCGATCGCCTGATCGCCTACAACAAGCGGCTGGCGGCGGGGCAGGCGGTGTTCGAGCGCCGTGCCGACAATCTGCAGGCGCTGCTCGACCGCATCGCCAACGACCACGGCTCCGATTCGGCAGTGATCGACCAGCACATCATCGAGAAGGCGGGCGACCTGTTCGATGCGCGCTGCGATGACATCTTCTATTTCAACAAGGGCCGGCTCTACGCCAACTACCTGCTGATGCGCGAACTCGGCGTCGACTTCGAGGGCATCATCCGCGAGAAGGGGCTGACCAACGTCTGGAACGGTACGGTCGAGACCTTCCGCATCGCCGCCCAGCTCGATCCCTGGGTGGTGTGGAACGGCTATCCCGATGGCTTTCTCATCCCCAACCATCTCGCGGCGCAGGGCTTCTACCTGCTGCGGGCGCGCACCCAGCTGCGCGAAATCTCCGCCATCCTGCTGAAATAGGCTGATCTGGTGGAGATCTACCTACCCATCGCCGAGCAGTCGATGAACATCTTCGTTCTGCTGGGGCTGGGCGGTGCGGCCGGCCTCTTGGCCGGCATGTTCGGCGTCGGCGGCGGGTTTCTCGCCACGCCGCTCCTGATCTTCGTCGGCATTCCGCCCGCCGTCGCGGTGGCCAGCCAGGTCAACCAGGTGGTCGCCAACTCTGTTTCGTCGCTGCAGGTCCAGTGGCGGCGCGGCAACGTCGACCTGCGCATGGGGCTGGTGCTGCTGCTGGGCGGCATGGTGGGCTCGTCGTCCGGCGTCTGGCTGTTCACCTACCTGAAGCGGATCGGCCAGATCGATTTCGTCATCGCCGTGATGTACGTCGTCATGCTGTCGGCCATCGGCCTGCTTATGCTGTACGAGAGCCTCAGCACCTACCTCAGGCGCCGGCGCAATCCCGAGGCGCCGCGCGGCAAGCTGCACACCCACTACCTGGTGCATCGCCTGCCGCTGAAGCTGCGTTTCTACAAGTCCAAGCTCTATATCAGTGCGCTCCTGCCGGTCGGGCTGGGCTTCGTGATCGGCATCCTGTCGGCCATCCTGGGCGTCGGCGGCGGCTTCGTGCTGGTGCCCGCCATGATCTACCTGCTCGGCATGCCGACCGCGGTGGTGATCGGCACCTCGAACTTCCAGATCCTGTTCGTGGCGGCCAATGTCACCTTCCTGCAGGCCGCCACCAACGGCACCGTCGATGTCGTGTTGGCGCTGCTGCTGATCCTGGGCGGCGTGGTCGGTGCGCCGATCGGCGCTCGGCTGGCGGCCAAGCTGCCCGGCGTCGTGCTGCGCGGCCTGATGGCGGTGCTGGTGTTGGGCGTGGCGACGGAACTGCTGTTCGAATTGCTGCGCACGCCCAAGTCGGTCTATTCGCTGGGCACGCGCGAGGTGCTGCCATGAGGCGCCTGCTGGTTCGCGCCGCGGCGAGCCTCGCGCTCGCGAGCGTCGTCCTCGGGACCGCCTGGGCGCAGTCTCCGAGGGTCGAGCCGCCGTCGGGAAGCCTGCCGCCGTCGGTGCCGCCGTCGATCCCCGGGGCGCCGGCTACGCCCGACCTGGTCGTCGACTTGTCGCAGGCCCGGGTGTCGATCACCTCGGCCTTCCAGGGCGAGAACATCCTGCTGTTCGGCATGTTCGACCCGCCGGGCGAAGTGGTCGTGGTGGTGCAGGGGCCGGCGGCGCGCGAGACCGTGCTGCGCAAGGAGCGCTTCCTCGGCATGTGGCTGAACACCGGCCGCCAGGCTTTCGACGACGTGCCGGCCTATTACGCCATCGCCGCCAGCCAGCCCCTGCAGCGCCTGCTGGCGCGCGGCGCCGGCGGGGAAATCCTGTCGCTGGAGGACCGAATGTCGTCCGTCAGGTCGGTCGGCTCGCGCGAGCATGCCGATCTCACCCGGTTCCGCGTCGGCCTGGTCGAGGTCAAGCGGCGCGAGGGACTCTACCCCGCCGCCATCGGCCAGGTGACGATCCAGGCCGGCCGGCTGTTCCGGGTCGACCTGCCGTTCCCTTCCCGGCTGCCCGAGGGCGTCTACGAGGTCAGGATCTACCTGCTGCGCGGCGGCAAGATCGTCGCCGCCGTATCCCGGCCCCTGCCGGTCGGCAAGGTCGGCTTCAGCGCGCAACTGGCCGGCTGGGCGGCCCGCGAAGGCGAGCTTTACGGGTTGGGCGCGATTTTCATGGCCTTGCTGGTCGGCTGGATCGGCGGCTCGGTCATGCGACGGGTTTAGACGGAGGAGCCGAAACATGAGTCTCCAAGGCGGCGAACAAGCCGGCCGCACGGCCGAACGCGTCTTTCTGGTGGTCGTCGACGAAAGTCCGGAAATGCGTAATGCCCTGCGCTACGCCTGCCGCCGCGCCAAGCGGACCGGGGGGCGGGTCGCCATGCTCTACGTCATGGAGCCGCCCGAAGGCCAGCAATGGGGCTCGGTGGTCGACCTGATGCGACAGGAAGCCCGCCAGGAGGCGGAGGCAGTGGTCGCCCGCCATGCCGAGACGGCCGCCACGCTCACCGGCCATCCGCCGGCGATCCATATCCGCGAAGGCAAAAACCGCGACGAGCTGATCAAGCTGATCGCCGAAGACCGCTCGATATGCGTGCTGGTGCTGGGGAGCTCGTCGAGCGGCGAAGGTCCGGGGCCCTTGGTGACGGCCTTCGCCGGCAAGTCGGGCGGCCAGCTCCGAATACCCCTCACCATCGTGCCGGGCCTGCTGACCGAGGCCGAGATCGACGCGATTTCATAGGGTGAGAGGTCAAATACTGCGACGATTTTGCATTGGGTTCCTCGGAAGTGGCTTTGCACGGCGCAGTGCTGACTTGTGCATATCGGATGAGAATCCTTTCTAAGGTGTTAATATAAAATGGAAATAACCATATCTTCCATAATAATTATACAGAGACGCCTAAGAATCACCTTGATCGCCCCGGCCCTGGTTCTTACGTCCAAGGTCAACTTGAGGGGGCGGAGACGTCCCGGCCCCCAACTCTGAGCGACACCAGGCGGTCCTGCCGCCTTGGCGTTCGATGAAGGAGATTAGGTTTGTTCATCCAGACCGAGCAGACGCCCAATCCATCGACCCTGAAGTTCCTCCCTGGCCGCGTGGTCATGGAGAAGGGGACCTTGGATTTTGCGGGCTCCGACACGGCTACCTCCTCGCCACTGGCCAAGCGGCTGTTTGCGGTCGAGGGCGTAGAACGCGTCTTTTTTGGCGCCGACTTCGTGACCGTCACGAAGGCCGCTGACAAGGATTGGCAGGTTCTCAAGCCGTCGATCCTGGGCGGTATCATGGAGCACTACACCTCCGGCGAGCCGATCGTCGTCGGCGGAGCCGATGCCGCCGTGCCGGCAGCGGCCGAGGACGACGAAGTCGTCGCCCAGATCAAGGATCTGCTCGAAACGCGCGTGCGTCCGGCGGTGGCCCAGGACGGCGGCGATATCGTGTTCCAGGATTTCCGCGATGGCGTGGTCTATCTGCACATGCAGGGATCGTGCTCGGGCTGCCCCAGCTCGACCGCCACGCTGAAAATGGGAATCGAGAATCTATTGAAGCATTACGTGCCTGAAGTAGTGGAAGTCCAGGCGGTCCAGTAGGCCGTCTGCCGCTCTTGCGTAAGCGTCTGTACGACGCCGCGGTTCTCCTCGGATCGCGGACAGTGGGTCGTCGTTCGAGCAAACAAAAATGAAGAGATAGATAATGAAGTTGCCTTTGGGGCTCGCGGTCGAACGCGGGCGGTTCTACGCTTTTCCGGCCGTTTGGGTGGCCGTATTCGTGACGGGGGTGGGCTTGCGCCAACCTTTGCCGCCGGTCGACGTCACCTCCCTTCTTGCCTTCAATGCCGACGAGCGGTCGGGCTTTGCCGCGATGGATGCCGACCCCGTAGCGCTCACCTTCGTGCGCCATGACGCGAGCGAGCCCGACGAGGCGAGCCATTCGGGCACGCGCGATCTGTCGGGCGGCCATGGCCGCTTTGCAGCCCCTGGCAATGCGGTGCGCCGGCAAGTCCAGTTGCGCCCGATCAATCCGCGCACTGCCGACGAGCTGGCCGGCTTCTTTCGCGAAGTCTCTTACTCGCTGACCGACATCCGCCAGGGCGAGGCGGTTCCGCCGATCAAGGTCGAGCGCGTGCCCGGCGACCTCTCGACCAAGGACGGCCTTCAGCGCAAGGCGCTGTTCATCACCGCCCTTCTGCCGGTGATCCTCGAGGTCAATCAACGCGTCCTGGCCGAGCGCGAGCAGCTTCTCTACCTGCGCGAAAAGCTGGCGACCGCATTCGGGGACATCAGCGTGATCGAGCGCCTGTGGCTTGAGCAGCTCGCCGAGCGCTACGAGACGTCGTCCGATAAATTCGACGAGTTGTTGCGCCGCGTAGATTCAGTACCGCCTTCCATGGCGATCGCCCAGGGCGGCATCGAATCGGGCTGGGGCACGTCGTTTGCCGCGCGCACCGGCAACGCGCTGTTCGGCCAGATCCAGGCGGTCGGCCGCCACTCCGTGTCGGTGCCGTGGAAGCCGGGTGCGGGCATGCCGCAGCCCTTCACCAATGTCGGCGAGGCTGCCGAGGCCTATGTCGTGAACCTCAACACTCATCCCGCCTATGCCGCGTTCCGCACCGAGCGGGCCGCCATGCGTGGCCGCGGTGAACCGCTCGACGGGTTCAAACTGATCGGTCAGCTGTTGCGCTATTCCGAGCTCGGTCAGGAGTATGTCCGGTTCGTGCGTCAGGTGATGCGCGAGGACAAGCTCACCGATTTCGACGCGGCGCGGCTGTCGAGCTTCTGAGAGAACCCTCACTTCGTTCGGGATGACGGGCCAGAGCGTGGCCCGTCACATCATCGGCCGCGGCAGGTCGGCGTCGCTGACCAGCGCATAGCGCCGCGCGTCGAAGAGCTGATAGTGCCACCATTCGTTGCGATAGAAATCCCAGCCGGCGGCGGTCATCAGGCCCATCAGCAGCAGCCGGTTGCGCTGCGCTTCGGCCGGCACGTCGGTGCGGCCGTGATGGGAGAGCGGCGTGAAGGCGTCGAATTCCGTGCCCATGTCGAGGGCGCGGCCCTGGCCGTCGAGCAGGGTGAGATCCACCGCCACGCCCCGCGAGTGCGGCGAGCCGCGGCGCGGGTCGGCGAGAAACTCGGGATCGGGATTGGCGTTCCACAAGGCCCATTGCGCTTCCACCGGTCGCAACGCGTCGAAGATCCGCAGCCTGAGGCCAAGCGGTCGGGCGAGCGCGATCGCTTGGCCCAGCTTCTCGGCCGCCGCGCGATGGAGCCAGCATTCGGCATTCCGATAGACCGGCCGTCCCGTTAGATTGGCCACCGTCGCATAGGCCAGCGTCACGTCGACATCGAAGTCGGGCGGGGCGATTGCCACTAGATTGGCTGCAACCAAGTCGAGCTTCATGACCGCACCATGCCCAGCCGTCGAAACGAGCGCCAGCCGCGCATGAGCGCCCGGTGAGCTTCGTGCTTGCCTTCGACTGCGCCGTCAGCGGCCTTGGCGTCGCCGTCCTAAGCGACGGTGTCTGTCTGGCCAGCCATCGCGAGGAAGGCCGCGACCAGGCGGCGCGGTTGCTGCCGGCCATTGCGTCGGTGCTGCAGGAGGCCGGCGTCGAGCGGCGGGCGCTGTCGCTGATTGCCGTCACGATCGGCCCGGGAAGTTTCACCGGCGTGCGGGTCGGGCTGGCCGCTGCGCGGGGCCTTGCCGTGGCGCTGGGCGTGCCGCTCGCGGGCGTTGCCACTACGGCCACCCTGCTGGCCCAGGCGGGGCGGCGCGACCGCCTCGTCGCCGCCGCCATCGACAGCCGCCTCGGCGACTGGTTCTGCGCCCTTGGCGAAGATGGGGGAGAAGGCCAGTCGGGGCCGTTCCTGGCATCGACGGCCGAACTTGCCCGACGTCTGAAGAACAGGCCCAGCCTCGTCGTCGGACCGCAGGCAGAGACGCTGGTGCTGTCTCTAGAACGGGCCATCGCACAAGTGGCTTTGCCCGACCCTGTCGCCGTTGCCCGATTGGCGCTCGCCGACGGCGTCGAGGCGTGGCGTGTACGAAATCGTACCGAAGGATTGCCGCGGCCTTTGTATTTGCGCGGCGTCAACGTCACCTCACCGGATGGCACGCGACGGACGGTCGATTGAAATGGCGGAAGGCTTTGCCTTTCGGACGCTGGGCGCCCTCGAACTCGACGTGGCGTCGGAGCTCCATCGTGAAGCCTTCGCTCCGATGGGCGAGCGCGTCTGGACGCGACAGGACATTGCCGAGCTACTGGCCTCGCCGGGCGTGACCGGCCTGTTGCTGCAGGCCGATGCGAAGGATATCGGCTTGGCGCTTTGCCGGGCGGCTGCGGACGAAGCAGAACTTCTGACCGTTGCCGTACGGCCGGGCCATCGCCGACTGGGCGCCGGTCGCGCGCTGTTGGGGGCGATCGTCGACTACCTCCGCAAGGCCGGCGTTCGAACGTTGTTCCTCGAAGTCGGCGTCGACAATCCGGCCGCGTCGGCGCTCTACGAACAGGCAGGCTTTCAAGCCGTCGGCCGGCGCGCCGCCTACTACCGTCGCGGGCGGGCGCCGCCCGCCGACGCCATGGTCATGCGTCTCACCCTGAACTGATCATGCTCGCCGGATCGTCACGATATGGTCACTACCATCGGCTATGATCCCCAAGATGATGTGGCCCTCGTCGCTCGCCGCGCGCGGCACGTTGCGCAATGGCTCCTCGCCGCGCAGCCGCACGCGGAGCACTTCGCCCGAGCGTATACGCTCGAGCCGCAGCTTCGTTCGCACGAAGGTCATTGGACAGACTTCTTCGGTGATGTCGATAGTGTGGTCGGGCTCTGCGGACATGTCCCCAACTATACCCCGCCAGCGGGCCGGTGTAGGGTCCCGCGACATGCCGGACCAGAAATCCAAGCTCGAAACGCTGTGCGCCGAACGCGGTCTTAAGATGACGGATCAGCGCCGCGTAATCGCGCGCGTGCTGTCGGAATCCTCGGACCATCCCGATGTCGAGGCGCTGCACAAGCGGGCGACGGCGGTCGACCCGAACATCTCCATCGCCACTGTGTACCGTACCGTACGGTTGTTCGAGGAAGCGGGCATTCTCGCCAAGCATGACTTCGGCGACGGTCGCGCCCGCTACGAAGAAACGCCGGAAGAGCACCACGACCACTTGATCGACATCCAGACCGGCAAGGTTGTGGAGTTCCACAATGACGAGATCGAGGACCTGCAGCGGCGGATCGCGGAAAAGGCCGGTTATCGGCTGGTAGGCCACCGGCTGGAGCTTTACGGCGTGCCGCTGGATGGTAAACCCGGACGGCAAAAATGAGTGGACGCAACCAGCGCCACCCCGATAATGGGCGGATGATTGGGGCGGCCCCCTGCGGATGAAACATGCGCATCGACCGCGCTGACAGCGAAGCCGAACTCCTTGGTCCTCCCATATCGAACAGGGAGATCGTCCAGGTTGTTGCCGGCGATTTCGAGGTTCGGCTGGCGCAGACCGCCGCCGAAATCGATGCGGCGCAGGCGCTGCGCTACCGCATTTTCTACGAGGAGATGAAGGCGCCGCCGTCGCCCGCGATCGCCGCCCAGCGGCGCGACGTCGATGCCTTCGACGAGGTTTGCGATCACCTGCTGGTGCTCGACCGTCGCCGCGGCGAGGGACCGGAGAGCATCGTCGGCACCTACCGTCTGATCCGCCGCTCGGCGGCGGCGAAGATAGGCCGCTTCTATTCCTCGGCCGAGTACGACATCCAGAAGATGGTCGCCTATCCGGGCGAGGTGCTGGAGGCCGGCCGCTCGTGCATCGCCAAGGACGCGCGCAACACCGCCACCATGCAGATGTTGTGGCGCGGCATCGCGCTCTACGCCTACCACTACGACATCCGTGTGATGTTCGGCTGCGCGAGCTTCCCCGGCACCGATCCGTCACAGCACGCCCAGGCGATGAGCTACCTCTACCACCATCACCTGGCGCCGCCGGAGATCCGCGTGCGCGCGCTCGACCATCGCTATGTGAAGATGGATGTGCTGGAGGCCGGCAGTTACGACGCGCGCAAGGCGATGGCGCGGGTGCCGCCACTCATCAAGGGCTACCTGCGGCTGGGCGGCTTTGTCGGCGACGGTGCGGTGATCGATTCCGAGTTCAACACCACCGACGTCTTCATCGTCGTCAAGACCGAGCTGGTGACGGAGAAATACATCCGCCACTACGAACGCGGGATGCCTGGTCACGACGACTGACCCATCCGTCACGACGATGTGGATAGGCTCTCCTCTGCGCGGTGCGTTCCGGTTGGCGAGCTATCTTCTGCTCACCCTGTTGCTGCTGCCGTTCCATCTGCTGGCTGTGATGCTTGGCATCCGCTCTGTCATGAACGGGCTGCCGGTGATCTACCATCGCATGGTCTGCGTGATCCTGGGCATTCGCGTGCGCGTGTACGGCCGGCGATCGGGCGTGACGCCGACGCTCTTCGTCTGCAACCACGTCTCTTATCTCGACATCGAGGTGATGGGCGGGCTGGTGCCGGGCAGCTTCGTCGCCAAGGCCGAGGTCGCCACCTGGCCGTTCTTCAAGACGCTGGCCAAGGCGCAGCGCACCATCTTCGTCGAGCGGCGCACCAGCAAGACGAGCTTCAGTCGCGACGAGATGATGCGCAGGCTGGACACCGGCGACAATCTTATGCTGTTCCCCGAGGGCACCAGCAGCGACGGCACGCGCGTGCTGCCCTTCCGCAGCGCGCTGTTTGCCGTGGCGCAACTGCGCCGCGACGACAGGCCGATCGTCGTGCAACCGGTGGCGATCTCCTACACCCGCCTCGACGGCATTCCGCTCGGCCGCTACTGGCGTCCGCTGTTCGCCTGGTTCGGCGACTTGGATCTCGTGCCCCATCTCTGGCAGATGGTCTGCCTGGGCGAAACCGAGGCGGTAGTGACATTCTTCGAGCCGATCGACATCGACCGGCTGGGCGATCGCAAGAAGCTTGCCGAGTACTGTTTCGGGAAGGTCTCGTCGGGCGTGCAGGCGGCCAATACCGGCCGCTTCGAGCTCTTGCCGCCGCCGGCCGCAGCGGCGTAGCGCCTCTCGACCCCGATGGCCGCCGGTGCTAGAAACCCGCCGTTCCAGCAACGGAGACCGATGACCGACGTCCGCATCCACGGGCAGCGCAAGCGCGTGTTCATCCGCACCTATGGGTGCCAGATGAACGTCTATGACTCGGACCGCATGGCCGACGTCTTGCGGCCGCTCGGCTATGCTCTGTCGGACAATCCCGAGCAGGCCGACCTGGTCGTGCTCAACACCTGCCACATCCGCGAGAAGGCCTCGGAGAAGGTCTATTCCGAACTCGGCCGGCTGCGCGACGTCAAGCTCGCACGCCGCCGCGAGGGCGCCGACCTCACCATTGCGGTGGCAGGCTGCGTGGCCCAGGCCGAGGGTGCGGAGATCATCCGCCGCCAGCCCGCCGTCGATATCGTGGTCGGCCCGCAGGCCTACCATCGGCTGCCCGAATTGCTCGCCCAGGCGGCGCGCAAGACGGCCGAGCGGCAGGACGGCGGCAAGCGCCGGCCCGGCGCCGGCGTGCTCGACACCGAGTTTCCCGCCGAGAGCAAGTTCGACTATCTGCCGGCGCCCGGCGGTGTGCGTGCGGGCTCGGCGTTCCTGTCGATCCAGGAGGGCTGCGACAAGTTCTGCACCTTCTGCGTCGTGCCCTATACGCGCGGCGCGGAGTATTCGCGGCCTGCCGAATCGGTGCTGCGGGAAGCACGCGGTTTGGCGGCGGCAGGCGCTATCGAGATCACGCTGCTTGGCCAGAACGTCAACGCCTATCACGGCGAGGCGCCGACGAACTCAGTTTGCGAATCGACGTGGTCGTTGGCGCGCCTGATCCGGGAATTGGCCGAGGTCGATGGCCTGCTGCGCATCCGCTACACGACCTCCCATCCGCGCGACATGGACGACGAGTTGATCGAAGCCCACGGCGCGGTGCCGCAGCTCATGCCCTATCTGCACCTGCCGGTGCAGTCGGGATCGGATCGCATCCTGGAGGCGATGAACCGCGGCCATGGCCGCGACCACTTCCGTCGCCTGGTCGATCGCCTGCGCAGCATCCGGCCCGACCTGGCGCTGTCATCGGATTTCATCGTCGGCTTCCCGGGCGAAAGCGACGGCGACTTCGACGACACGATGCGACTGATCGACGAGGTGGGTTTCGCTTCGGCCTTCTCGTTCAAATACAGCCGTCGCCCCGGAACGCCCGGGGCGGCGCTTGCCGACCAGCTGCCCGAAAGCGTGAAGATGGCGCGACTCGCCGCCCTGCAGGCGTTGCTCGGCCGCCAGCAGCGCGAATTCAATGTTTCGAAGGTGGGCGCCACCGTGCCGGTGCTGTTCGCCGAGCCGGGCCGCAAGCCGGGCCAGGTGCTGGGCAAGAGTCCGTGGCTGCAGTCGGTCTATGTCGAGGGCGGGGCGGCGATGATCGGCAAGGTCACCGACGTGCGCCTCATCGCTGCCCATGCCCTCAGCCTGGCGGGCGAGATTTCGCCGTCGTTCGAGGCTGCCGCATGAACGTCACGAAACGGATGACGTTCGACAATAACATGCTGATCGTTCAACTCTACGGCAATCATGACCGCCATCTCGTGCGGATCGAGCAGCTCGCCAACGCGAAGTTGAGCGCCCGCGGCAACCAACTCGATATTGCCGGCACGGCCGAAGACGTAAGGATTGCGCAGAAGGCATTGACGGCGCTTTACGAGCGCCTCAAGCGCGGCCTGTCGATCGAGATGGCCGACATCGACGCCTCCGTCCGCTTCGCCCGCACGGGATCGGAAACTAGCGACGGCGAAAGCATCCGTACGCGTCGCAGGACCGTTCAGGCCCGCTCGCCTGGCCAGCAGGCCTATGTCGTGGCGCTGCGCGAGCGCGACATGGTGTTCGCGCTGGGTCCGGCCGGTAGCGGCAAGACTTATCTCGCCGTCGCCATGGGCGTGTCGCTGCTGCTTGGCGGCAAGGTCGAGCGCATCGTGCTGTCGCGGCCGGCGGTCGAGGCGGGCGAGCGGCTGGGCTTCCTGCCCGGCGACATGAAGGAAAAGATCGATCCCTATCTGCGGCCGCTCTACGACGCCCTGCACGACATGATCCCGGCCGAGCAGATCGCCAACCGCATGGAATCGGGCGAGATCGAGATTGCGCCACTGGCCTTCATGCGCGGCCGCACGCTTGCCCATTGCTTCGTGATCCTCGACGAGGCGCAGAACACCACGCCGATGCAGATGCGCATGTTCCTGACGCGTCTCGGCGAGGGCTCGCGCATGGTGATCACCGGTGATCCCAGCCAGACCGACCTGCCCGGCGGCCAGAAATCAGGCCTCACCGACGCGGTCGAGACGCTGGAGGACGTCGAAGGCGTGCGCTTCGTGCGGCTGACGTCCAAGGACGTGGTGCGCCACGATCTCGTGACCCGCATCGTCGACGCCTATGATGCGCGCGACAAGAAAAACAAAGTCCAGCAGCGCTAGCTGCACGGTCGTCGTGCTCGACCCGGGCTGGACGAAGGCATTGCCCGGCGTCGAACGGCTGGTGCGCCGTGCCGCGCGCGCGGCCGTCGGCCCTCGGGCGAGATCCCTCACGGTCGCCTTGGCAGACGACAAGCGCGTGCGCGCATTGAACAAACGTGATCGCAGGAAGGACAAGCCGACGAACGTGCTGTCCTATCCGTCCGGAGAGAGGCTATTTCTGGGTGACGTCGTGCTAGCGCGCCAGACCGTGTTGCGCGAGGCCAGGGAGCAGAAGAAGACGCCGGCGGACCATCTCGTCCACCTGGTTGTGCACGGCACGCTGCATCTCCTGGGCTACAACCACGAGACGGGCCCAGCGGATGCCGAGCGCATGGAGGGTCTCGAGCGCCGCGTTCTCGCCAAGCTCGGCATCGCCGATCCCTACGTTGCTCGCTAGAGCATTTCGAGTGGCTGCTTGCCGCTTGGCGGCGGGAAGGCGCGGTCGAGTTCGGCCAGGATCTGCGGCGAGAGCTTGACCTCGAGCGCGCCGAGATTTTCCTTCACGCGCTCGCGCGTCGACGACTTGGGGATGGTGACGATCCCGGGCTGGGTGAGCAGCCAGGCTAATGCCAGCTGCGCGGGCGTGCAGTCGACCTCGCCGGCCAGTTTCTTGAGTGCCGCCTTGCCGAGCAGCGCGCCCTGGTCGAGCGGCGAATAGGCCATCAGCGGAACCCCGCGCTTGCGCATCCACGGCAGCAGGTCGAACTCCGGCCCGCGGCGCGACAGGCAATAAAGCACCTGGTTGCTGGCGGTGAGACCCTTGTCGAGGCGGGCGGCGTCTTCCATGTCGGCGGCGTCGAAATTGCTGACCCCGAAGTCGCCGATCTTTCCCGCCGCGCGCAGGCGGTGGAACGCCTCGAAGGTCTCTTCCAGCCGCGCCCCGCCGCGCCAGTGCAGCAGGTAGAGATCGATACGCTCGATGCCCATGCGTTTGAGGCTGCGCTCGCAGGCAGCGATCGTGCCGCTGCGGGTGGCGTTGTGCGGGTAGACCTTGCTTACGATGGCGGGCTTGGCCAGGCGGCCGGCCAGCGCCTCGCCCACGATTTCCTCGGCGCCGCCGTCGCCATACATCTCGGCGGTGTCGATCATCGGGTAGCCGAGATCGAGCCCGTATTTGAGGGCGTCGAGCTCCTGGCCCCGCCGCCGGGCGCTTTCGCCCATCCGCCAAGTGCCGAGACCGAACACCGGCAGGGTTGCGCCGGAGGGCAATTCACATGAACGCATCATGAACATCCACGATTGCAACGCGGGGCCTTTAGCCTATCTTAAGAGCCATGCCTGACTCCACAGCGCGCGGTCCGCAGCCGGGCTCCGGCGGTCCGGCTTCGGCGGGAGAGCCGCCGCCACCGGCCCCGCCAGTTGCCGCCGATATTCCCGCGAATGGCGGCCTGTTGCGCGCCCTCCTGCGCCGCCTGCGCCGCCGCGACAAGAACGAGGCCGTCCGCGAGGCGATCGAGGAGCTGATCGAGGAGGCGCCGGAAAGCGACACGCCGATCAGCGACGACCAGCGCGAGCTCTTGGCCAACATCCTGAAGCTGCGCGACAAGACGGTGGCCGACGTCATGGTGCCCCGGGTCGACATCGTCGCCATCGCCGCCGACATGCCGCTCGACGAGGTCGTGCGCCTGATCCAGGCGGAGGCCCATTCGCGCTATCCGGTCTATCGCGAGGCGCTCGACGACGTGATCGGCATGATCCACATCAAGGACGTGCTGGCCTACTGGGGTACCTCCAAGAAGTTCAACCTGCGCGACATATTGCGCCGTGTCGTGTTCGTGGCGCCGACATTGCCGGTGCTCGACATGCTGCTCGACATGCGCCGTTCGCGCACGCACATGGCCCTGGTGGTGGACGAGTTCGGCGGCACCGACGGGCTGCTCACCATCGAAGATCTGGTCGAGGAGATCGTGGGCGAAATCGAGGACGAGCATGACGTCGCCCAGGCGCCGACTCTGGCGCGCCGGGTCGACGGCACGATCGACGTCAACGGCCGGACGACCATCGAGCTTCTCGAGCAGGAGATCGGGCGCGTGCTGTCCGACGACGAGCGTCGCGAGATCGACACCGTGGGCGGCCTGATCTTCTCCCTGCTCGGCCGCATCCCGGAGCGCGGCGAGGTGGTTCGTCATCCCTCCGGCGTCGAGTTCGAAGTGCTCGACGTCGATCCGCGGCGCATCCGCCGCCTGCGCGTGCGGCCGCCGACATCGTCGCGGTCCGCTGCCTGATCGCCGCTTCGTCGCAATGAAGCTCCAGGGATGGCGCCAGGAATGGCGCAGGGGTTGGCGTGCCTGGGGCGCGGCCTTCGTGGCCGGCGCGTTGGCGGCGCTGGCCATGCCTCCGCTCGATTTGCTGCCGCTTGCCGTGCTGGGCATCGTGGTGTTCGTCTGGCTGTGGGAGGCTGCGCCGACACCGCGCGCCGCGCTGTTTGTCGGCTGGGTCTGGGGGCTCGGCCATTTCGCGGTCGGCTCGTACTGGATACTGGAAGCCTTCTTCGTGCCGCCGGCGGACTTCAAATATGCAGGCCTGCCGATCGTGCTCGGGCTGGCTGCCCTCCTCGGCTTCTTCCCGGGGGCCGCCGCGGCGGCAGCGCGCTGGGCGGTGCTGCTGCGGCCCGCGCTTGGCGGGCGCTATCGCCGGTTGGTCGTGCTGGCGATCGCCTGGATGATCGCAGAATGGCTGCGCGGCCATATCTTCACCGGCTATCCATGGAACCCTCTCGGCCACGTCTGGGTCTTTGCAACGCCTCTGGTGCAGAGTGCCGCGTTGTTTGGGGTCTACGGCCTCGGACTTTTCACCTTTCTCGTCCTCGCTGCTCCCACGGCGGGCTGGCGCGCCTCCCTCGCGGCGCTTGTCGTGCTCGTCCTTGCCGGGGCAGGCGGCGTGCTGGTGATGCCGCCGGTAGGCGAGGGCGGCCCGCTAGTGCGTATCGTGCAGCCCAACATCCCGCAGGCGGAGAAGTGGCGGGCCGACACCAGAGCGCGCCATCTCGGCAAGCTGATCGAGATGAGCCGGCGCGACGGTTTCGATCGCCTCGCCGCGGTCATTTGGCCGGAGACGGCGGTGCCGCTCATCGTCACGCCAACTTCGGCGGTGCTACCACTCTTGGCCACGGCCGTACCGCCGGGCGGTTATCTGCTGACTGGCACTGCGCGTTCCACGGATCGGCTCGAAGACGGCGTGTGGAACTCGCTGCTGGCAATCGACGGCGACGGCGCGATCGTGGCGCATTACGACAAGGTCCACCTCGTGCCGCTCGGCGAGTACATCCCGTTCCACAAGCAACTCGCCCCGGTGTCCGGCATGATCGGCCGCGGCTCATTCGAAGTGGGCGACTCGCTGGTGACCCTGGATCTGCCCCGGCTGCCGTCCTTCTCGCCGATCATCTGTTACGAGGTGATTTTCCCCGGGGCCGTCACCGGGCCGGTCGCGCGGCCACGCTGGCTGCTCAACGTGACCAACGATGCCTGGTTCGGGCTGTCCAGCGGGCCTTATCAACACCTCGCCAGCGCCCGCCTGCGGACGATCGAGGAGGGTCTGCCGATGATCCGGGTGGCCAACACCGGCGTATCGGCAGTGATCGACGCCTATGGCCGCGTGCTTGCATCGCTCGACATGAATCGCGAGGGCATTATCGACTATGCCCTTCCGGCCGCGCGAGCCCCCACGCCCTACAGCCGATGGGGCGACTGGACAGTACTGGCAATGGTCCTCGTGCTCGGTGCCTCGGTGACAGCGAGGAGGTCGAGAACCGACACGGGTAATGCATAAATCTCTTCGATGATTCAACATCCTGAGGTTGCGCTTGCATTATTCGGAAGAGGGGGTAATGTCATATGCATCTATGACGTGCAGATATGCATTTTTGCACAAGTGAACTTACCTTGCGGGGCACAATTTTGACGTGTCTGAGACCCTATCTGCCCAACGGCATTATCGTCATAGGACCAAAACCGAGAAGGATCAGGATCCATGGCAAGATCGCATCCGGTTGATGTCCACGTGGGGGCGCGGATGCGCCAGCGGCGTACTCTGCTCGGCATGAGCCAGGAAAAGCTCGGCAACGCCGTCGGCCTGACCTTCCAGCAGATCCAGAAGTACGAGCGCGGCTCCAACCGCATCGGCTCGAGCCGCCTGTTCGAGTTCGCCAAGGTGCTGGACGTGCCGGTGTCGTATTTCTTCGACGAGATGCCGTCCAATGCGCTGGCTGGCCGGCCGATGTCGGGCCGCGGCCGCAAGGGCTTCGGCGAGGCGGGCACGCCGTTCGAGCAGGAGAAGGACCCGTTGATCAAGCGCGAGACGCT